>CANMLX010000001.1 GCA_947498845.1 uncultured Flavobacteriaceae bacterium
TCATCGCCATCTGTATCTAAAAAATTAGCAGCGTTAAACCAAAAACGTCTATCACCATCCACATCAGAGAACACATTCCCAATAGTTTCGCCAGAGACAGGTGAACTCCAATAGGTGTAGTAAAACCAATCGGCTTTTATGGGTGTAGTTTTGCTTACAGTAGCTGTCCCGTTAAGAGTAAAAGTACCTCCACTGTCGTTTTGAACAAAATTACCTTGAGATTGTACAGTGATAGCGCCATCAACAGTTACATCGTTTTCTACTTGAACAAAAGTATTATCAGCTACTGTTAACGTAGCTCCACTATTAATAGTTAAAGTACAAGCGCTAAAGTTACCATCACTACCAGTATTATAGTCGCCATTAATAATAACTTCTGTTGTTAAACCTGGTGTTCCTCCTACCCATGGCAGGGAACCATTCCAGGTTACTGTAGATGCACATAATGATCCCCATATTTCTATATTGTCAATGGCTATGTCTTCATCACCAGCATTAAAATCAAAAATAATTTCTATATCTAGTAAAGCTCCAGTACCTGTAATTGCTTGCGTGAACTGCGTAAACGTATTTGTAATCACAGTGCCATCTCCAATACCATCAAAATTAGTATCGATTGAGGGTGCACTATTAAAAACCGAAGGAGTTGTTCCTTCAATCCATAATAAATTACTAAAACTTCCAGAATTGTCTAAATCGTAATTAATATGTACAAAATCATTACTAGAAGAATTGTCAAAATCCTCATCACCATCGCTTGAATCATCTTCAGCTAAATGAATTCTGAATTCAAGGTTAGAATATCCGTTAATATCTATGTCGTTTATTAAAAGTGTTTGTTGAGATGAGGCACTCCCTCCATCAATATCTTGAGCTGTAAAATAATACGATCCTTGAATATTACTAAAGACTTCTCCAGTTATATTAGAGCCGTCTGTTCTTATAAAGTAATCTCTAGCATTATCTGTAAATTCAGGTATACTAGTGCTATAACCTCCAGGGGTTTCAAATGTTATTTCAGTTATTTTAGTTTGACCAAAACAAAAACCAGTAAAAAAGAATAATAGAAGTAAAGAAGTAATTTTTTTCATAATATTAGGGGTATAAAAAACATAAGCTTATAAATATACGAAATTTCATATAAATAAAATTTAATATTTTTTAAATTTATATGCAATCTACACACATCTTAAAAGAAGCTAAAAAAATTAGAACATAATTTTTTGAATGAAGCATGGTATGCTAAGGCTTTTGTTAGTAGTAAGTTTAGGATTAAACATAGGAAAAACAACGTTTAGCTTTAGAGCTAAAAGGAAAGGTGTTTCTAAATATAATATTGATCAATTGATTACAAATATCTTGTAGTTCTCATAACTTAAAAATCACTTTACTTCTAGCGAAAACAATTATAAAAAGACTAACCACTTATGATCATTAAGGGGTAATTATTTAACGATTATCTTTTTAGAGTCAATACTTCCGTTGTTCAAGGTTATTTTAGCGATATATACTGTGTTTTTCAAGTTAGAAAGCGTGTAAGTTTGGGATTTAGAATTTCCTTTTAAGCTGTATACTTGCTGTCCTAACAAACTGTATATACTAATCGATTTAATTTTTGAGGTTTGGGTATTAAACTGTATGCGATTATTATCTAATTGTATAATAGATATAGTGTTTTTATCATCAATTATATCGTTATTAGAAAGGTTATTAGCTTTAAATACAATTTCAAAGCGTTCTTTAAACTCACCCGTTTGTGATGTAAAGGAATAATCACTATTACTTAAGTTGTGTATTGTATTGGTTAGGTTATCTTTTAAGTAAACGGTATTATTTGTTAAAAAATCACCTTGCAATTGAGCTATAGATAATGTATACAAAGTAGCAACATTAATATTGGTGCTTACCCCAAGTTTAATCACTTCATTTTCATTAATAGCATTTATATTTTTACCTTGAATAACATATTTTTTATCACTATTATCTATTTGCGAAAATAATATGGCATTAAAATCGGTATTCACAATTCTAGGTGCATCAAAATACATACCATCATCCCCATTAGTAGCGTTATTAACATAAGCAATAAGGACTTGACTAAAAACGCCATTATCTGAAGTTAAGTTGACCCAAAGTTTATTGTTACTAGAATTTGCTTTTGTCTTAGAAGTGGTTTTAAAAAACTGTGAATTGCTAGTACCATTAGCTGGCATTCGCATAGCATTGGTAAAAGTAACAGAGCCATTTGCTGAACCAGAAATAAAGAAACTTTGTCCAGATGGGATATATTGATTAGGTGTCACACCACTAGCCCCAGCAGCGCCACCAGACCCAGCGGTATAGGTCGCATAATCGTTTTGGCTAAAATTTTCTTCTTCATTACCAGGATTGGTGTCGTTACGAGGCGTCGCTTGAGACCAAAAATAAGCAGTGCCTTCTACTACAGTATTATTAGCAGTATGAAAAGCATCAAAATCTATGGCAGAAGGATAAGGATTACCAATTAAGTTCCAACTTCCGTTAACATTAGCAGCGTTAAAAGAAATGCCTGTAGTTATATCTCCAGTATTAAAAGGGCCAGAGAAAATAGCTGTTCTGGTAGAAGGGTAAGGGCCACTTCTCCCTGATGTAGCAGCATAACCAACTCCGGGAGTCATAACATCCCCTGCAAGCGCAAATTGCCAATCATCTGCATTATCATCTACATCATCGCCATCTGTGTCTAAAAAATTAGCAGCGTTAAACCAAAAACGTCTATCACCATCCACATCAGAGAACACATTACCAATAGTTTCGCCAGAGACAGGAGAGCTCCAATAGGTATAGTAAAACCAATCAGTCTTTACAGGCGTTGTTTTGCTTACAGTAGCTGTCCCATTTAGAGTAAAAGTACCTCCACTGTCGTTTTGAACAAAATTACCTTGAGATTGTACAGAAATAGAACCATCTACAGTCACATCGTTTTCTACTTCAATATATGTATTATTGTCTACGGTAAGGGCAGAACCACTATTAATAGTTAAGGTACAGCTACTAAAATTACCATGAGCTCCAGTGTTATAATTATCATCAATAATAACTGGCGTGTTTATATTTGGTCCTGTAACAGGAGACCAAGCTCCACTTGCCCAAGTGACTGTTGCGCCAGAGCAAGGGGTACAAGTAAATCCACAGCTAGGCATTGTTTGTATGCCACCAACCCCGTTACCTCCACTCCAATTTCCAGGTGTTGATACTGCGGCAAGAATGAGAGATGGATTAGAAGTTACAGAACAGTTATAAATAGCATTATCTATGTTGCCAGCATAAACGGCATTCGTACCATCAGTTAAACCAGGAGGTACGGCACTACTTCTAGCAGAAGTTGCATTATTCCATCCGATATTAATGGCAAAATGAATTGCATATATAAAAGTTGGAGAAGAATCTAAACCTTGATATGCTAAGATTTGATCTCCTTGAGGCGATGGTGCAAATGATCCACTATCAGTAATACTTCCTACGGTTGTTGCAAAAGGTTGATCATCAAAAACGATAACCTCTGTACCGCAAAGTAAGTTTGTTGTGGCAGTCCATGTTATAGTTCCTTCATTATTTCTAAAACTTCCTGTTGTGGTTGACCAACCATTATCTGTAAAATTTATAGTAGTACCACTTTCTACATCAATCAATAAAACAAAAGAGAATGTATCGGGACCAGACGAATTATAACCTGTTATAGCAATATCTCCAGGAGATAAGATAGTTTGTGCATAACAAAGAGTAATGCTACTTAGTAAAGTAACAAGATAACTAACAGTTTTTCTCATAGCAATTTAACTTGATAAACCATAGCGGTTTAAACCACAAATGTATCATTTTTATTCAAGATGATATTTTATACCTTTACTTTTTAGATGAAAGTAAAAAAAACCTATACCATTGAACAAGCAAAAAGAAAGCTAGAGCATTATTGTGCCTATCAAGAGCGCTGCCATCAAGAAGTGCAACGGAAGTTGCAGAGCATGCATATGATTCCTGAGGCTATAGACGTTATTATCGTTCATCTTTTAGAGCATAACTTTTTAAATGAAGAGCGCTATGCCAAGGCTTTTGTTAGTGGTAAGTTTAGAATTAAACATTGGGGTAAACAACGTTTAACTTTAGAGTTAAAAAGAAAAGAGGTCTCTAAATATAATATAGATCATGCTCTTAGAACTATAGAAGAGGAAGATTATTTGCATGCTCTGGATTGTTTGGCTGAGAAAAAGGCAGCTACAATAAAGGAATCTAATCCTTATAAAAAACGAAAAAAACTCGCCGATTATTTATTGTATCGCGGTTGGGAATCGTATTTAGTTTATGATAAGGTAAATGCGTTGGTTAAATAAAATTTTTCACATTGAATACTGGTTTTGGGGGAAAATGATATGTTTTAAGACCGAAGACCGAAGACCGAAGACCGAAGACCGAAGACCGAAGACTGTTGAATCTTATTTTTTACAATATTCTTAAAGATTAAATACGGCTCCCAAATTAACAGAAAAGCGGTTGTGTAATTTTTCGGCTTCTGTTAATATGCCTGTGTCATACCTAGCAAGTGGCGCATTTAGTTCGGTATAAATACCAAATCCAGAACTAAAAAAATAACGTGCTCCTAGATGAGCTCCAAAGTTTTTTAGTCCAAAGCTTAAGCCTGGATAGACATCAAAATTATCATCTACATTAAATACACTGCCTAAATTGGCATTAAAACGTGCTCTTAAATCAAAGCGATCTGCAACATCTGCATTAATCCCTTTGTTATAATCGAGAAGATAACTGGAAGATATTCCAATAGATATGTTTTCACCAATACCTAGATCATAGCTTGCATTAATTCCTGCAGCACTATCTTGAAAATTGGCACCAACTTGAAATTTTCTGTCATTCTTACCTTCGTAAGCTTGGGCATTAATTAAAGAATAGCTTAAAATGGTTAGTAATACAATTATTTTTTTCATGCGCTTATTATATTTTTTTAGTGGGCACATGTAACTCCCTAAATAATTATTTTGCTCTGTATTTTTTAAATTATTAATTAAGGTTCGTTTCATTAGTAGTAGTTTTTTGGTAGCGAGTTTCTAATTTAAATTTTTTAAGATGATTTATTGGTTCTAATAATAGCTTGTTCATTTTTCCAGTCTATCCAATTTTGTCCTTTTATGCGTCTCATTAAATTATCGTAATTACGCATAAAAAATACATTGTAAACTGCTTTCGAAAAGTTTTTAGGATTTCTGGCTAAAGCACGTAAACTCATGGAAAAACCTGGTGTAATATAGCGCATGTAGTGCCAATAGCCTTCGGGCATATATAAAACTTCACCGTGATTAAGCTCAGTGATATAACCCTTGGTTTTTTTTAACATGGGCCATTTCTCAAAATCAGGATTATTAAAATCTATGTCCTCTCTGGTGATTAAAGAATATGGAATTTTATATAAATAGTCATTTTGGTTTTGATCAAACAAAATACATTGTTTTTTTCCTTCAAAATGAAAATGAAAAATATTCGCCAAATCTATATCGTAATGCATAAACGTATGCGAATTTTGCCCACCAAAAAATAACATGGGAATCCCTTTCATTAAACGTAATCCAAAATCGGGAAACGAAAAATCTTTTTGTAATTGAGGGATTTCTTTTAATGCATTCCATAAAAAAATACGAAATTTTGTAGGTTCACGTTTTAGTAAATCGATGTATTCTCCTAGTTTCATTTTAGCATGAGGCTCATTAAAGCCATCTTTATAGCTTACTGGTCTATCATCGTAAAGCGGTACAGTTAAATCACCTCCTAAGCCTTTCATGTAGTCTAGGTTCCATTTTTTATAGGCAGGCCAGTGATCAATAAAACGCTCAATAACCACTGGTTTTTGTGGTTTAAAATAACATTTTAAGAAATCCTCCTTGGAGATAGTTTTTACTCGAGGTATGTTTTGTAAGTCTAGTTTCAATAACTGTAAGTTAAATCGCCAAAGTTAAGAAAACGTTACGAATACAAAAATAGTATTTGTTATGCTTCCTAATTTTTAAAAGGTATTTAAAGAAGTGTGCTAGTTAATAGTTTTAGCTTTTTCTTTAGCAGCTTCATTGCGCTCAATTTTATGTGTTGGTCTTGTCCACTTTGGTTTTTCACCTAAAGCGTCGTATTCTGAGTCTTTAGCTTCCACCGTTTTAGGCTGCATTTTTTTAATAAATGGTTTTTGAGGATTTAATCCTAAAAGCTTAAACATTTCCATATCCTCATTAACATCAGGGTTTGGTGTTGTTAGCAACTTATCTCCAGCAAAAATTGAGTTGGCTCCAGCAAAAAAGCACATAGCTTGACCTTCTCTTGTCATTTGGGTTCTTCCTGCGCTTAAACGTACTTGAGTTTCTGGCATAACAATTCTGGTTGTTGCCACCATACGAACCATATCCCATATAGATACAGGTTCTTGATCTTCTAAAGGTGTGCCATCTACAGCTACTAAAGCATTAATTGGTACTGATTCTGGTTGAGGGTTCAATGTAGATAGCGCCACAAGCATGCCAGCTCTATCTTCGATTTTTTCGCCCATACCTATTATGCCTCCACTGCAAACAGTTACATTTGTTTTACGAACATTGTCTATAGTTTCTAATCGGTCTTCAAAACCACGTGTGGAAATCACTTCTTTATAATACTCTTCCGAAGAGTCTAAATTATGATTGTAAGCATACAAACCAGCTTCTGCCAGACGTTGTGCTTGGTTCTCGGTTAGCATACCTAACGTACAACATACCTCCATATCCAGTTTGTTTATAGTACGAACCATTTCTAAAACTTGATCAAACTCTTCACCATCTTTAACATTTCTCCAGGCAGCTCCCATACATACTCTAGAACTACCGCTAGATTTCGCACGAAGTGCTTGAGCCTTTACCTGTTGTACACTCATTAAATCATTACCTTCAATATTCGTATGATAACGTGCTGCTTGTGGGCAATAGCCACAATCTTCAGGGCAACCTCCTGTTTTTATAGATAATAATGTAGATACTTGTACCGTATTGGGGTCATGGTGTAAACGATGCACAGTCGCTGCTTCGTATAGCAATTCCATTAATGGTTTATTGTAAATATCTAATATTTCTTCTTTGGTCCAGTTGTGTTTGGTCACGCTCATAAATCGTATCTAAAAAAGTATAGGGTCAAAAATACTAAATTAATGAGTTATTGTATTACCTTTTTAAGTGATAAATGTATATTTATACCATTATTGATTGCATGATCGAATAATGCAATTTGTTTTTAGATTTTAAGAATGAAATTTTTTTGGCACCGCCAAAGGGTATAATACCCAAGGCTTGCCTCATAACTAAAAGTTCGTTTACTATTAACCTGATTTCGATTTAAGAATCATAGATAAAAGTCAATAAACATGCTAGATTCAACTTATAATTACGATAGACTAGCGAGCTAGTTTATCGTAATTTAAGGAAGAAGATGGCGTGTTTAGTGGTTTTTAGCTAGAATTTAATATATTTTCATAGCCTCAAGAGCGATATAACACACTTTTATAAGTTAAGTTGTTGGTATATAGTCGCTTGTGTTTTTGAAAATAGTGTTCTTAAGTCGAACTCAGGTTATTAATGCCTTGTGGGTCTGCCTCGAGGTAGTTTACTCAATCGAAACATAAATAATTGATAAAGGTATTTTAATATGAATAGGATTAAAGTTTTTTTAAACTATCCAAGCAAAAAGTCTCTATTTAAAATAATCAAAGAGCTTTTTATTCTCACGCTTAAAAAAAGAGAAATTCCATTTTATTATTTTAAATATTTATACAGAAAAAACGCTGTTGATTACCTAGATCATTTGAGTTTAAACGAACAGAAGTTGTTACAATATCATAGATCTTTACACAATCCAGACTATTTAAGAGTGATAAATAATAAACTTTTTTTCTCTGTATTGAATAAAAGAAATTTAATAGAAACACCATTATATGTTGGGCATAATTTTGGAGTTAATTTTTTCTATGATAATAAAATGAAGAAAGTTACGAGTTATCAAGACTTGATAGATGTGTTTAAAAATATATTTGACAAAACAGGTTTTGATAGTCTTTTTTTTAGACCACCATCCGACCAAGGAGGTAAGGGGTGTTTTAAGATTAATATTAATAATTTAGAAGAAGGCGTAAAGAAAGACTATGAAACTCTCATTAATGGAAATTTTGTATTTACTGAAACTCAAAAACAACATGAATTAATTAATGAAATACATGGCCAATCAATTAATACTTTGAGGTTTATTACATTAATTACGTCGCAAGGAATTGTAGAAGTTGTAAATTCTTCTATGAGATTTGGTGTTGGAAATAGTGTTGTTGATAATGCCTCGCATGGAGGTTTTTTTGTAGGTGTAGATTTAGACACAGGAACTCTAAAATCTAAAGGGCATCGTTTGCCTCAATTTGGAGGACAAGAAATTGATAAACATCCAGATAGCGGTTTTAAATTTGAAGGGTTTCAAATTCCATATTTTAAGGAAGCTTGCGCTATGGTAAAAAAAGGCGTTGAATTAATTCCTGATAGATTTATTGGTTGGGATGTCGCTATTACGCCTAATGGCCCTGTAATTATTGAAGCTAATGATTGCCCTCATTTACAAGCATGTAATATTACAGATGAGGGTTTGCTTAAAAACAGGCACATTAGAGATGTTTTAGCAGAGATTAAGCATCTTGATTAGTTTAAAAGTTATTTGCTTTATTTTAGGCAGTAGGCAATAGGCAGTAGGCAATAGGCAGTAGGCAATAGGCAGTAGGCAATAGGCAATAGGCAGTAGGCAATAGGCAGTAGGCAATAGGCAGTAGGCAGTAGGCAGTAGGCAGTAGGCAGTAGGCAGTAGGTAGTAGGTAATATTAATAAAATTGTTGAAAGTAATGTGATATATGGTAAGCGTTCAATAAAATAACACTTATTTTAACCATTAACCATTAACCATTAACCATTAACCATTAACCATTAACCATTAACCATTAAAACTCTGCATTTTGTGGTGTTCTAGGGTATGGTATTACGTCTCTAATATTAGACATACCTGTAACAAACATAACCAGTCGCTCAAAACCAAGACCAAACCCAGAGTGGACAGCAGTACCGTATTTGCGTAAATCTAAATACCACCACAATTCCTCTTCTGGAATATCTAAGGCAGCCATTTTTTCTTTTAAAACATCAAGACGTTCTTCGCGTTGTGATCCACCAACAATTTCACCAATGCCAGGAAACAAAATATCCATGGCGCGTACTGTTTTACCGTCATCATTTAAACGCATATAAAATGCTTTAATATTGGCAGGGTAATCAAATAAAATTACAGGGCATTTAAAGTGTTTTTCTACAAGAAAGCGTTCGTGCTCACTTTGTAAATCGATACCCCATTCGTTTATTGGAAATTTAAATTTTTTCTTTTTATTAGGCTTGCTGTTACGTAAAATCTCAATAGCTTCGGTATAACTAACACGTTTAAAGTTATTCTCAATAACAAAGTTTAATTTTTCTATTAAACTCATGTCACTGCGTTCTGCCTGTGGTTTGCTTTTTTCTTCCTTGAGCAAACGCTGTTCTAGATAACTTAGATCGTCCCTGTTGTTTTCAAGGATATAGCTAAGTACATATTTCATGAAATCTTCAGCCAAATCCATATTACTAGGCAGATCCATAAATGCCACTTCGGGCTCAATCATCCAGAATTCAGAGAGGTGTCTGGATGTATTTGAATTTTCGGCTCTAAATGTAGGGCCAAAAGTATATACTTTTCCTAAGGCCATGGCGTAGGTTTCTGCTTCTAATTGACCCGATACAGTGAGATTTGTCTCTTTTCCAAAGAAATCTTGCGAATAATCTACAGCACCATTATCTTTTAAAGGCGGGTTTTTAGCATCTATTTTGGTGACTTTGAACATTTCTCCAGCACCTTCGGCATCACTCCCTGTTATTATTGGCGTATGCATGTAATAAAACCCATGATCATTAAAATATTTATGAATGGCAAATGATAATGAGGAACGTAAGCGCATTACCGCACTAAACGTATTGGTACGTGTTCTTAAATGCGCATGTTCTCTTAGAAACTCAAAAGAGTGCTTTTTGGGTTGAATAGGGTATTGATCTGGATCTGAATCTCCTAAAATGTTAATATATTTTACCAATATTTCAACATTTTGTCCTTTACCTTGGCTTTCAACCAACTCTCCTTTTATGTGTACTGAAGCTCCTGTGGTAATGCGTTTTAATAAAGCTTCATCTGTATTTTCAAAATCAACTACACATTGAATATTATTTATAGTTGAACCATCGTTTAAAGCAATAAATCGGTTTGCTCTAAATGTCCTAACCCAGCCTTTAATTTCAACTTCGGGAAATTTAATGTCTTTAGTTAGTAAATCTGAAACACTCAATAATTGCATATATAACTTATGTTTTGTCTATTTTTTGAACATGTTAAACATTTGTTTTTTCATCATCGTCTTCACCTTCAGGAATAATATTTATTGAAGGTTTTTTTAGTACTTCCTTGTTAGCAATACTACGTTCTAAAGATAATAAAAGTGAAGGTAATAATAATAGATTAGATAACATAGCAAATAGTAAAGTTGCTGATACTAGAGCTCCTAAAGCCACTGTGCCTCCAAAGCTTGAAATAGTAAATACCGAAAATCCAAAAAACAGAACAATAGATGTATAAAACATACTTACACCGGTTTCACGTAATGCACCATATACAGAAACTTTAATTTTCCACTTATTGGCTTGTAACTCTTGCCTGTATTTAGCAAGAAAATGGATTGTATCGTCCACAGAAATACCAAAAGCAATACTAAACACCAATATGGTTGATGGTTTTATTGGGACACCTAAATAGCCCATCAAACCAGCAGTAATTAGTAATGGTAATAAATTGGGTATTAAAGAAACAATAATCATCCTTCCCGATCTAAACATGTATGCCATAAAAAGCGCTATTAAAAGGATAGCCAATGATAGAGAAATGGCAAGGTTTTTTACTAAATAGGTGGTGCCTTTTTGAAAAACCAATGCTTTACCTGTCATGGTTACATTGTAACGCTCTTTAGGAAATGCTTTATCAATTTCGTTCTGAAGGTTTTCCTGGATACGTTCCATTTTATCGGTGCCTACATCTTTCATAAACGTAGTTATTCTTGCATATTGCCCAGTACTATCGACAAAATTGCTTAATAAATCTACATTTGATGAAGAGTTTTTAGCATAGGATAGAATAAAACTATTTTCTTGTGATGTTGGTAATTGGTAGTGTTTAGGGTTGCCATTATAGTAAGCTTGTTTAGAATATTTTACTAAGCTTACTACCGATATTGGTTTAGATAATTCAGGTGTTTCTGCAATGTACTCTTCAACCTTATTCATACGCTTTAAGGTAGAAAGTTTCATAACACCTTTTTTACGTTTTGTATCTATCATTATTTCTAATGGCATAATTCCATTAAATTCTTTTTCGAAAAACCGTATGTCTTTAAAGAATTGGGCTTCTTTAGGCATGTCTTCAATCAAACTCCCCGATATTTTTATTTTATACATACCTATCATACTTACAATAAGCAATATTATCGAAAAAGAGTAAATCGCAATTTTGCGTTGTTTTACCATCCACTCCATCCAATTTACAAAACCACCTATCCATTTTTTGTTTAAGTGTTCTAGGTGGCGTTCTTTAGGATAAGGTAAAAAAGTGTATATAATGGGGATGATGAGTAAACATAGTATAAAAATGGCAAGAATACTTAGAGAAGCTACAATGCCAAACTCTTTTAAAAGTTTACTTTGCGTGAGAATAAAGGTAGCAAAACCAGAAGCTGTAGTAACATTAGTCATTAACGTAGCATTACCTATTTTTGTGATAACACGTTGCAGTGATTTTACTTTATTGCCATGCAGTTTAACTTCGTTTTGATATTTATTTATTAAGAAAATACAATTAGGTATACCAATAACGATAATTAAAGGCGGTATTAAGGCTGTTAAAACTGTGATTTCGTAATTTAAAAAACCTATAATTCCCAGTGTCCACATAACGCCTATACAAACCACAATAAGCGATATAAATGTAGCTCTAAACGATCTAAAAAATAAAAAGAAGATAAACGAGGTAACAATCAAAGCGGCACCTACAAACCAACCAATTTCACTAACAATAATTTGAGAATTTAGTGTGCGTATGTAAGGCATTCCAGAAATTCTAACTTTTAAATTTGTGGCGTCCTGAAACGTATTTATCTTGGGAATAAGAGTGTTTACCACAAAGTCTTTTCTGGCAGATGTATTTACAATATCTTTTTTAAGGTAAATAGCGGTTCTTATGGTTTCTGATGTACTGTTAAAAAGAAAATTGTCATAGAAAGGGTATTTTTTAAACAGCTCATTTTTAAGGGTGTTGATTTCTTTTGTGCTTGAAACCGAATCCTTAATAAATGGATGAAGGTTAAACCGTTCTTCTTTGGTGTTTTTAACAAGTTTTTGAAGGTCTTTTATGGAAATTACCGAAGCAACAGCATCAGATTTTTTAAAACTATTAGAAAGTTTATTCCATGCATTTAACTTGTCTACGGTAAATAAACTAGAGTCTTTTACGCCTATTACAATTAAATTACCCTCTTCTCCAAAAGTTTCCAGAAAATTATTATAGGTAATATTGACCTCATGATCGTCTGGTAGGAGGTTAGCTTCTGTATAAGTAAAACGCATGTTCTCCCACTTTAAGCTAAAGAGAATTGTAACAATAATTACCCCAATAAGAATGGCAATCTTATTGCGCAGAATTATTCTGGCGACAACGTCCCAAAAGTCCTTAGTGAAAAGTTTTAACATGCCTCATTATAAAGAGGGGCAAAGGTAGAAAAAACCTATCTATAATCTAATTTTATACTGTTTTATTATGGTTAAATCCAAATTCTGCATTAGAAAACCGTAGCCTGCCTGGTGGTAGACATTACGTATTTAATGCTCTGTAAAATCTATCGTTTTCTTTTGTAAAACTTAACGTTGGAATTGGTGTAATTCAACCATAGTGATGCTATACTTAAATTACGAAAGCACTTTGCTTTTAATTATTATAACTTTCATTTAATACATAATTCTGCATTAAATAGAAGCTATAAAATATAGCTCTAAAATATATGTAAACGTTTGTAAATGGATAAATAAGTGTTTAATATCTTTGTGTTTGTATAAAGATGTAGATTAGTATATGTTAAACGAGAAAGAAAAAGAAGTTTATGAGCGGTGTGGTTTTAATTTACATAAGCTTAAAGTAGAACTAGAAGGTAAAAGCTATAATGCAGCAATATTTCAGTTAAATAATTTTAATATTATTTATAGAAAAGGAAAAGTGACTCCCAAAAAAGCGGGACAGTTTGTTACATTTTGGAAAAGAAATGAAAAAGGGATTACTGTACCATTTCATGAAAATGATGTATTTGATTTTTTTGTAGTGAGTGTTCATCAAACAGATCGTTTAGGACATTTTGTTTTTCCAAAAAACATCTTAATTAAGTATGGAATACTATCAACAAATATTAAAGACGGGAAGAGAGGATTTCGGGTCTATTCTATTTGGGATAAAGTTAACAGTAGGCAAGCTGCAAAAACTCAAGAATGGCAGAATGATTATTTTGTAGAATTAAAAGATGCTATAGATTGTAAAGAACTGCATAGGTTATACACTATTAAATAATATTAAAATTAAATAGCCATGGAACAAAAAAGGTGTTTAGAATGCAATGAGAAAATTATTGGGAGAATAGATAAAAAATTCTGTAACGATTCTTGTAGAAACACATATAATAACAGGATTAATAAGGATAATAAGAATTTAATAAGAAACACCAACAATAGGCTTCGTAAAAATTATAGGATTTTAGAAGGACTAAATCCAGAGCAAAAAACCAAAACATCCAGAGCTAAATTAGTTGAAGCTGGATTTGATTTCAACTATTTTACCAGTATTTACACAACAAAAGCGGGAACTATATATTATTTTGTTTACAATCAAGGTTACTTACCTTTGGAGGGAGATTATTATGCACTTGTAAAACGAGAATAAATTATGACCTTTCAATCCATAGAACATGTAATACCCTATTTTGCTCTTATCGTTTTTATAGTTATTGGTGTTTTAATATATCGTTTTGAAAAGAAACAACGTATTTTAAGAATGCTTTCTAAATTCGAATTTAAAGAGGTGTCTAAGTTTAGAACTAATATGCCTATAAAAATTTACGGTAGGGTATCGCATGTACACGAACCGTTTTTAGCGCCCTATAGTCAACGCAAATGTGTGGCCTACGAATTTAAGATTGAACAAAAAAAGAGTACTGGTAAAAATTCGCATTGGGATACTTTAGTTGAAGAAGTAGATATTCAGGATTTTTTTATTGAAAGTCGAGGCGAAAAGGTGATAATTAAACCAACAAAATCACCTAAAAACTACTATAGTTATCTGGTAGAAGACAAAAGTACGCGTTCGGGGTTCTTAAATGATCCCTCTCCTAGATTTCAAGAATTACTCAACCAACATAGCATTAATGCAGAGCATTTTTTTGGAGTAAATAAAAAATTAAGATATTCTGAACGTATACTAGAAGTAGGGGAGACAGTAACCGTAGCGGGAATAGCCACATGGAAAGCTTTAGACAAACCAATCCCTGGCTACAATTATTCTAAAATTGCAGCTTTAAGTGGTAATAAAGATCAAAAACTTATTATTACAGATTTACCCAAGGCAGCTCCTAAAAAAAAACATAATGTTTGATTGTCTTTTATTTCCAAGTTTGCCCTTTAAGTGTCATTGCAGCTTTTAAAACATCTTTTTGACTTATCTGCCCTATAAGTTTGCCATTTTCAACAATAGGAAAACGCCTGCGTTTTGCATTTAAAAACTTATTAGCTGCATCGAAAATATTCATATTGCCGTCAATAGTTTCAACATTGGTTGCCATATGCTTTTCAATGGTTTGGTCCTGCATAGGCATGTTATAATATCTACTTTCACTAATTTGCTTTATACAGTCTCCTTCAGAAATAATACCAATAATTTCATTTTTTTCATTAACTACAGGGCCTCCAGAAATACGATTTTTTATTAAGGTTTGCATAACAGTATCTATGCTTTGGTCTGGTTTAAACGTGATTAAGTTTTTAGACATGTAATCGCTTACCTTTAAAGGCGTCGCCTCTATCGTATTTGTTTGTTGTCTTCTCGCCCCTTGAAAACTTTTTATCCCCATAATATTTATTATTTAATTGAAAATCAATTTAGTAAAAAAATATTACTTTTCCTAAGCCAACTAAAAAAGTACTTACATAAAGGGTTGTGAATTACTGTATTTTCATGAAATTAACCAATAGATTACTAATATGATAATAGTAATATCTAAATATTAGTTGTATTGAATATTTCCTGGTCTGTTATCATGCTTAAGACGTGATATTTTTAAAGAAACTTAATAATTAATAAATTTTTAAGAATTAAACTGTTAAATTTTTATAGTTTTGGACGCTAATAATTTTATCCATAGATTATTTTAATTATTAAAAAAGTATAGATGATGAGACAGTTAATAACAACCTTGGTTTTTGTAATTACTTACCAAATAGGAGCCCAAAGTAATACAGATTTAATAAAACATTTTGAGGCTTATAGTAAACAAATGCGTTTACAAGGTGATGTACAAGGTACTATTAATGCAATGACACATTTAAATATATTGCAACCTTCTGAGGCAAGAAAAGATACTTTAGCCTATGTATATATGTCTGAAGGAAGACATATGGAAGCATTAAATACCATAGGTATTGATAAAAAGATAGACGATACAGATATAGCCATTCAAGTAAAAGCAATGTCTTTAAAGGCATTAAAACAACCAGAACGTGCTTTAGTGCATTTTGATGAAATGTTTAAACGCAATCCCAACCCTACTGTGGCTTACGAATTAGCCGAATTAAATTTACAATTAAGTAAGTTAGAAGATGCTTTAGTACATATTAATTATGGTTTGGAAAATTCTAAGCCAGATATGAAACGTGCGTTTTATGAGCGCCAAACGCCTTATCAAGTAGGTTTAAAAAGTGCCTTTAATTATTTAAAAGCATTGCAGTTGTATCAAAAAGATCCTAAAAAAAATATTGATGCTGCTGTAGATATTTTAGATGCAACACTTAAGGAAGAACCTAGCTTTAACATTATTCAACTTACCAAGACAGAGTTGTTAAGACAAAAGCAAGCACAACAAACAAAAGAGTAATTGTTAAATTGGTCTTACAATCTTTTGGTTTTCTTTTTCAAGCTTTTTATTTAATTGAAAGTTAAGACTAGAAAAAGCTATTAAAAGGTCTTCAATAGCATGTTTAAGTTCAAGCTTTTTAGTTGTAGAAAGATTTACAGCTTCTTGCATTTGGTATAACATAGTTTCAATTACTTTTACTCTAGATTCAGTTGCAGGTGATTTTAGCCCTTGTGGAATTTCTTTTTTTAAATTCTTGATAAACTCGAAAAAGTCTTCTTTATCAATTAAGAAGAAAGAAAAATCTGCTCTTTTAGTTTGTTCAATAATTTCTACTAGCTTAGAATAACTTGCCCAATCCTTGGCTAGCTTTTCTCCCTTTTCATCTAATATAAAATCAATATATTTAATTTTAGAGATGTCTGCCTCGGTAAGCGTTGTACTACTACTTTTTTCTTCTTTGATATCAATTTGAGGATTGCTTTTGGTAGCGTTCTTGCAAGAACTCATTAAAAAGAGTGTACTTAAAATTCCGAAAAATAGTAGTTTCATTTGGGAATTAATTTCTATTAATATGGCACAAATATATAGTAATACTTTACTTTTTATAACATTTTAATTAATTGTATATTTGGATGTCCCTAAAATCTAATTTTTAAAATGTTAGAAGACTTTCTTTCAAATGTTAAATATGGCGTAGACCATGTACTAGATATAAACGCCTACGATCATGTTTTATTTTTAATAGTACTTACAGTTCCTTATATTTTTAAGGATTGGAAACGCGTTCTATTATTAGTTTCTTTATTCACATTAGGTCATACTCTTTCACTTGTTTTAGCTGTTTATAAAATAGTTACTGTAAGTAGTGCTTTGGTAGAGTTTTTAATACCTGTTACAATATTGATTATGGCTATTTTTAATGTGTTTACAGCAGGTAAGGGACCAAAGAAGGAGCGCATAGGTGTATTGTTTTTTACAGCGTTATTTTTTGGTTTAATACATGGATTAGGTTTTGCAAGGGAATTTAAAATGTTTTTTGGAGATTCCCATAATAAGTTACTATCACTTATAGAGTTTGCGCTTGGTATTGAAATAGCCCAAGTTATTATAGTTTTTATAGTGTTATTTTTGGCGTTTTTGATACAAACTATTTTTAGATTTTCTAAACGTGATTGGGTAATGGTAATATCGTCTATAGTAATAGGCTTAGTGATTCCCATGATACTTGGTAGTAATTTGTTATAGTTTAGCTTTCAACAAAAAAACTTTAGTAAAATTTTAATAAGTTACTATTGTAAGTAGAGTAACAACGTATTATTTTCGTTCTCGAATTTCATAAAAAATATATGCAGGAAGACAAACAACTTAAATACGATAAAGCATATTTACGAATTGCTAAAGAATGGGGGAAGTTGTCTTATTGTAAAAGAAAGCAAGTTGGCGCAATTATTGTTAAAGATAGAATGATTATCTCTGATGGTTATAATGGTACACCCACCGGTTTTGAAAATTTTTGTGAAGATGAAGAAGGCTATACCAAATGGTATGTATTACATGCCGAAGCTAATGCAATTTTAAAAGTAGCAGCTTCTACACAATCTTGTAAAGGAGCAACACTTTACATTACATTGTCCCCATGTAAGGAATGTAGTAAACTTATACATCAATCAGGAATTGTAAGAGTTGTATATCATCAATCATATAAAGATGATTCAGGATTAAAATTTTTAGAGAGAGCAGGAATAGAATTAAAATTATTGGAAGATATAGAGGTATAATGCAGTTTCAAAAGAAATACTTACCACTTTTACTAGGAATAGCTATAGCTGTTGGCATTTTTGTTGGCGGAAAATTAAATTTTACCGATGCTCCAGATAGATTGTTTTCCTCAAGTAATAGTAAAAAAGATAAGCTAAACAGACTTATAGATTATATTGATTACGATTATGTGGATGATGTAAATACAGATAGTATTGTTGATGTTACTGTTAACGGTATTTTGGATAATCTAGATCCACATTCGGTTTATATTTCTAAAGAAGATATGGACCGTGTTACCGAAAATATGAAAGGCGATTTTGTAGGTATAGGCGTAAGTTTTTATACGTATAAAGATACTATAGCAGTAATTCGTTCTATAGAAAATGGCCCAAGTGCAAAAGTGGGTATTAAGGGTGGTGATCGCATTATTATGGCAGATAACGATACGCTATATGGCGATCGTTTAAGTGATGGTGAAATAGTAAAAAAGCTTAAAGGGCCGATAAATACAAAAGTAAACTTAAAAGTATATAGAAAGGGAGAGCCAGAGCTTTTAAGCTTCACAGTTAAACGTGGTAATATTCCAATTAAAAGTATGGATGCTGCCTATATGTTAACCAATGATTTAGGTTATATAAAACTAAATAGGTTTGCAGAATCTACTTATAAAGAATTTAAAAAAGGATTGGATAAGCTTAAAGGTTTAGGCGCAACACAAATTGCTTTAGATTTAAGAGAAAATCCAGGTGGGTTTTTAGGAATAGCCGAACAAATAGTAGATGAGTTTTTAGAAGACGACAAACTTATTTTATTCACTAAAAATAAACGCGGTAATATCGAAAAAAGTTTTGCTACCAGTAAAGGTGATTTTGAAAAAGGTAACGTATTTGTACTTATTGATGAAAATTCTGCTTCAGCAAGTGAAATTGTAGCAGGAGCACTTCAAGATAATGATAAAGGAACCATTGTAGGACGTCGTTCTTATGGAAAAGGGTTAGTGCAACGTGAAATGGACTTGGGTGATGGTAGTGCAGTACGTTTAACAGTGTCGCGCTATTTTACGCCTACCGGACGCTCTATTCAACGTCCATATGGTAATGGTAATAAGGCTTACTATGATGATTATTTAAAACGACTTGAAAACGGAGAATTGTTAGATTCTGATAAAATAGAAGTGGCAGACTCGTTAAAATTCACAACGCCAAAAGGAAAAATAGTTTATGGAGGAGGCGGTATTATTCCTGATGTATTTGTGCCTATAGATAAAGCCATGCAAAACGAAACACTTACGTTTTTAAAGCGTAGAGGTTTTATAGGTTATTTTGTATTTGAAACACTTGAAAAAGATAGAGCTAAATTTACGGGTTTATCCAGACAAGATTTTATCGAAAATTATACGATAAGTGATGATTTGGTGTTAGAGTTTCAAGATTACTTAAATATAAGAGCTGGCTCTAAAGTTACGTTTGTTGCGTATCATGATGAGGTAAAACAATATATCAAAGCTACAATTGCCGATCAGCTTTTTGGTAATGGTGCTTTTGAAGAAGTTATAAACCAACGCGATATCATGATTGATGAGGTGATTAAGTTGAGTGGCGCAGAAGAATAATATTCTGTTATCACTATTAAAAATCTTTTATACAATATCAACTTTTTTGTGAACCACAGATAGTTTAATGTCTTTACCATAAATCATTTTATTTTTATTTCTATATACCCAGGCGATTTGCCCTAGTTGAGAAATGATTTTAATAGAATCCTTCATTGAAAGCTTTGACCCATCGGCATGAATCCATCGTTTTAAAGGTTGTTCACAGATATAGCTTTTGGCTTTATCTATTCCAAAATGTATAGACATTCTTTTAAATATTTCAACATCAAAAATCCATTTGGTAATAAACTTTTTATCAAATGCTAAATGAATGACATCCTTACGGAATATTTTAGCACCACATTGCGTGTCTTTAAAGTTCATGCCTAGAATTTTTCTGATGATATAATTAATAGTCATGCTTATAATTTTTCTTGCAGATTCTTTGGTGATATTAGCGCCCATTCTAGGTATTCTAGAACCACTTACCACTTTAAAGTTAGAATTCTCAATAGTAGATACTAAATCATCAAAATCTCTTAAATCTGTGGACAAATCGGCATCTAAAAACCCAATAAAATCCAAATCTGTTTTTTTAGCCATATATAGCATCCCTAGTCTTACAGCTTCAGCTTTACCACCGTTTTTTTCGCAATTGTAGATAGAAATGTAATCTTCACGCCCTTTGCGTAAATTGTTTAATACTTCTAAAGTATTATCCTTACTTCCGTCGTTAACAAAACACAAGTGGTATCCAGAATTTTTATCTATAAAATTGATAAATGCTTTGCTTAACAACCTATCTTCTTCGTTATAACAAGGTATTACAACACCAACACATCGTTGTTGAATTACAACATTGCTAGTCGTTTTATTGATAACCGTTTCGGGTTGTCCTATTAATCGCTTTACACGTGCGCAAATTTCATTTAAACTCAACGGTTTTTTCATATAATCATTAATACCCAAATCGAATCCTGCAGTAATGACGTTATCTTCGGTATTACCAGATAATACCATAATTGGTGTTTCATTATATTTTGAGTTACGAATGTGTTTTACAATGTCTAGACCAGATATTTCAGGCATATTAATATCTACTATAACCAAATCCGGAATAAAGGTATTATATAAAGAAATTCCTTTTTTAGCATCGGTTTCTATGATAACATTATAACCTAATTCGGTTAATCTTTTTTGTAATGGTAATAACACAAGTTGTTGGTCGTCTATAGCTAAAATTTTCATAACTCAGTATTTTTGGGGTTATTCTCTGTGTCAAAAGTATTATGATTAACGTAGGAAAAACTCTATTTTAGCCTAAGACGGTATTTTGTATAGACGAATGGCATTTTACTGTAGATGAGTAAAACTGGAGGCAAGGCCTTTGTTATATATCTTTATGTTGTCTAAAAATTAGTACATATTGAAACCTACAACTTCTAATAAATATTTAATTATAGCATTACTAATTGGTATCGCGTTTCATGGTACTACTATGTTTTTTACTTTAGAAAGTACTTATGATGCATTAATTCATTTATTTTTTGCAGAGCATTACTCAAACAGTTGGTTTGAGCCCTGGAACTATAAATGGTATACGGGATTTACAGTGATGAGTTATCCGCCTTTAGTGCATCAATCTATTGCTGCTTTATCATTTATAGGAGGTTTAAAGTTTGGGTTGTTTATAATAACCTTAATTAGTGTCCTTCTCTTTATTACCGGAGTTTATAGATTTTCACTTTTAATTACTGCCGATAGAAAAGTGGCTGGGTATGCTTCGATACTCGCAGCAATATCATCTTCTTTTGTAGAAACTTTGCATGTTTTTGGACAATTACCAAGTATTATTGGCATTTCTGTATTGATGCACGCTTTACCAGAAATTTATTTATGGCTTAAAACTGGAAGATTACGTTATTTATTTACATGTTTGTCATTAATTGCAGTTACAGTAACGTCACACCATGTTACACCTATTTTTGGGATGATATTTTTTATTTTTCCACTAATAGGATTGGTTTTAATGGATATTTCCAAAGAGCAACAAGGATCTATAAAAGCAGTAACCTTTAAAGTGTTTTTGAGCAGCTTTTTTAAAATATTTAAGCGTATAGTAAGCTTTGGGGCACTTGCTTTAGCTATTATAATTGGGTGTATTTTACCTTATTGGATAAATTCCAAAAACAACCCAATCACGCAAGTGCCTATTCCGCACGGTTCCCGCGATAATTTTCTTGAGATAACATCATCTGGGTTAATGTTTTTTTTAATACCATGGGGTGTTTTATTAATTATGCTGCCCTATATTTTTTATAGGTATTATAGCAAACGGTATCTTTTTTTTGGACTTTCTATCACCCTTCTTGTTGTTTTAGGCACTGGAGGTACTACACCAATACCAAAGTTGTTATTAGGTGATACAGCCTTTAATATTTTAACACTAGATCGTTTTACACTTTGGGGATCTATCATGGCGCTACCCATATTTGGTGAATTTGTTTACAGATTGGTTGAAGGTGATTTAAAGACCTTAATTCAAAAAAAAATCAATGCTGTTTACCATAGAATTATTGTAGGTATATTTGTGAGTCTGTTTATTTTCACAAGCATTTTCACTGTGAGTTTGGGCTATTTTAGACCATCACAGCCTCAGAAAATAAAAATGTTACCCATTGTTAATTTTTTAAATCAAGACCAGCATGATCAATGGCGTTACATGACTTTGGGTTTTGGAGATCAAATGGCTTGGTTGTCGGCGCAAACAAATGCGATGAGTGTCGATGGCAATTACCATTCTGCAAGGCGCTTACCAGAACTTACTACGAGGCCTATAGAGCGTTTAGAAAATTCTAAATTTAAGGGTGTAGAAGGTATAGGGTCGCTACAACAATTTCTAACCATTCCAGAAAAATATAATTTGAAGTACATTTTTTCGAATGATAAATTTTACGATCCTATTTTGTATTTCTGTGGTTGGCAACGGCTAAGACAATTAGAAAATGGCATTCAAGTTTGGGAGAAACTTAATGTACCGCCATTATCATCTATTTTACCCAAGGATGCTATTGCTAAATGGCAAAAAATACTTTGGGGCTTCGTCCCTTTTTTAACAGTACTTATCGCTTTTATCTTAAACATCCATTTATTAGTTATAAGAGCGTTAAAAACAAAACGGAAACAGACTCCAGATTACTTGAATTTTAAAAATAATTATGCTGGTTTTTCCAGTAGATTATTAAAAATAACCCATATTTGGTCTATAATTTTAGCAATTATAGTTGGTTTTGGAGTGTATCAATTTTACATTAAAAATGATAGCCATCATAGTCCCGAGAATGCCATTTTAAGTTATTATGATGCGCTTGATTTTAAACAATTTGAAAAAGCACATCGTTTAATAAATCCAAAAAGTAATCTGTCTATAGCGCAGTATATGCTTGAAGTTTCGGTTACCGATGGCTTGCTGAGTTCCTACGCAAAGCTAGATGCGATTAGTACAGAAATAAAAGCCAAAACCGATACACTCGCTTCTGCAGTTATTAAAACCAAATGGATCACGCCTTTGGAAAAAATAGACAAGACCTTTTACAAAACCTTAGTAAAAGTAAAAGGCAAATGGTTTATAAATCCAGATACCGTTAATTCAGATTTACCTCCAGATCAGTTTTATCCTAATAGTGAGACAAGCTATTTTAACCAAGGTAGACGTCGCATTACTACAGAGCAAACACATCATGAAGATGTTTTAAAACAACCTGTATTAGAAATACTTTCAGCTAAACTAGTAAAACATAAACAAAGTTATGCGTTGATTGGTGAGGTTCAGAATATAGATAATGTACCTTGTGATGTTGTTCTAAAAGGCACATTATATAATGATAACAATAAAGAACTCGCTACTTATAATGCAAAATACCACGTTAAGCATAAATTAATGCCAAAAGAAGTGAGTTCCTTTAGAATTGATTTTGAAGGTATCGCTTGGTCTAAAACTCAGGATTCAATACCAAAAACGTTTAATCCAGATGAGTTTACACCAGTAGCGTTTGAAGAGCAACCTACTAAATTTAATTTACAAGTTGCAGGCAATGTATCGGGATCAGACTTATATAAGAAAACAGTTTTGAGTGATGTACAATTACTTAAAAATACCGTATCTGGGAAGTTATTTAACTCTGGGATTAAAGAAATTACAGTTCCTCAACTTTTGGTGTCTTATTATGATGCCTCTAAAACGCTTCTTTGGGTAGATCACATGTTTATAAAAGAAGGGATACGGCAGCAACGTGAACAGTATTTTGAGTATCCTTTACATTTAAATAGTACAAAAGTTATAAATACTAGTATGGAACATTGTTTTGTAAATGGTTTACCAAATGCAGCTATTGCTAATAAGGTAGTATCAAACAGAATTAAAAACCATACCCATTCACAACTGCAAGCTATAAATCACCTTATTTATAGGTATATTAAAATAGAAACAAATGCCTATTTAGGAAGTCCAAATTAATGGTTAAACTATCACTATATATCGTCTCCTTTTTCACTGTATTATTTTCGTTTAGTTTAAATAACGATTTTGAGTTTATTACGTCTAAAACCGAATTTACTGCTGGTCACCCAATAGTGCTACAATTTTCAACAAAAACAAATACAACACCACTTTTATATGTAAGTAATAGTTTTGGATCAACATTAATTATAGCCGATAAAAACAATACTGTTTTAAGTTATAAAATGCCATTAGATATTGCTTCTAGAGCAGGTATTATTAATTGGACATTATTAACCAAAACAGAGCAGCTCCAAGGAAAAATTAAAGTTTTACCCAAGCAATCTGTTGAAAACATACAGACCTATTTAGGACCACCAAGTATTGCAGCTGGAGGTACAGATTATAGTATGTTGGTAGCGATCCCTACCGATGTTTATGATAACCCACTAGCAGATAATACTAAAGTTGCGGTTACCTATCAATTTCGTGATCAGCAAACCGTAGATACCATAATTGTAAATAATGGAATTAGCCACAAGACTATATATTCACCTTTAAAAACAGGACGAATTTTATCAAGTTCATCTTGCTTAGGATTTAATTCAAAAGAATATACTATTAATGTAATGCCGGGGCCTCCTGTCAACTTTAATATAGCTTACAAAAGGCATCATGATTATGCCGATGGAAACCAAATTACAACATTTTCAACATCAATTGTAAAAGATGTATATGGTAATACTGTTAGTGATGGCACTTATGTTGAGTTTTTCATTAAAACGTCAAAGCAGAACATTATAAAAACATCAGGTACTACCATAAATGGAATAGCTGTGGCTAAAATGAAGCATCCAGATCATGCCAATAGTTGGTCTGTGCAAGCATTTATTGAAGGGATGGCAGAAAGTAATCGTGTTGAACTCGAATACAAATCGGTGATTTCAAATTTTAACATTCGGCTTTCTAATAACAATCGAGAAATTGCCATTGGCCCTTTAAAGAGTTTTATGGGGCAAATAATCCCAGATGGATTAGAGGTTACGTTTTTTGTGTATTCCAAAGCCAAGTTAATAGCTACGCAACGTAAAAATAGTATTGAAGGTTATGCACGTTTTAAATTAAATCCCGATCAATTTCCAAAAGGGAACTATACAATTATAGTAAAAACAGCTGGGATTACTAAATCTTTAGAACATGTAGTGTTATGACAAGGATAAACAGAAACATATTACGTGGGGTTTTGGTGTTGTCCTATATTATAATAATAGCGGTAGTTGTATTAGGTGTAGGGCGTATATTCTCATATTTAAATACGGGAGCAGACCGAAGTACTATGTTACATACTGAAATTAAAAAGATAGATCAATATTTGCCAAAACTAGAGTGGGCACCACTTAAAAATGAAGGGCGATTAATGGACGTAGAAACGTTAAAATCTATTGAAGCCGATTATCTTGACGCTTGGTATGTAAAACATGTAGCCTATAAAACAAATACAACACAAGGTGTTGATGATTATTATACAGAAAGTGCAAGAAAAAGTATTTACGATATTTTAGATAAAAACAAAGCTGAAGGGATATGGATTGACGGTACAACTCTAGAGCATCATATAACTTTAGAGTTTTTTAGTGAAGATGGTAAACTAGCCGTAATAAGAGATAGAGATGTATTAGAATATAAGCGTGTTTATCAAAATGAAGACATGCTTTTTGAAACCAAAGAAATTTCTACATATAAAGCAATTGTATTACTTGAAGATGGTTTTTGGCGTATTAGACATTTAATTAAGGAAAATAATACACCTTATAAATCGGAGTTTTCAAGTGTTTCAAATTCAATTTCTAATGTAAAAGGGATTAACTATTACCCGCAGGCAACACCTTGGGATATGTACGGTGATTATTTTGATGCTCAAGTGATTTCAAAAGATTTTAAAATTATAAAAGATGCTGGTTTAAATAGCATTCGCATTTTTGTACCGTATAAGGATTTTGGTAAAGCTAATATAAAAACAGAAAAACTCGAAAAGCTAAAAACGGTTTTAGATATGGCTCAAAATAACCAGCTTAAAGTTGTTGTGACACTCTTTGATTTTTATGGAGATTACGAGGTTTTAAACTGGACTTTAAACCAGCATCATGCTATAAAAATAGTTACCTCGTTAAAAAACCACAAAGCACTTTTAGCCTGGGACATTAAAAATGAACCAAATTTAGATTTCGAGTCTAGAGGAAAAATAAAAGTTATGGCTTGGTTAGAGCACATGATTGCTGTTGTAAAATCTAGTGATAGTAAACACCCTGTAACCATTGGGTGGTCTAATGCAGAAAGTGCGGGGCTGCTAAATGAGGCTGTAGATGTTGTGAGTTTTCATTATTACGAGCATTTAAAAGGTTTAGAACATGCGTATTCAACACTAAAAGAAAACAACCCAGATAAAACTATTGTATTAACAGAATATGGGCTTTCCTCTAATAAAGGGGTTTGGAATTTGTTAGGAAATTCTGAAGAAGACCAAGCCAATTACCACAAAGAAGCACAGGCATTGTTTGCGAAAAATAATATTCAAAGTCTATCTTGGACACTTTACGACTTTTCTAAAATACCAAAGGAAGTCGTTGGACGACTTCCTTGGAGAAAACAGACTCAAGGATGTTTTGGTTTTATTAACCAAAACGGAGAGACTAAGCCCGCTTTTAAATACATGTCTAGAGAGATTAATTGAAAAATTGCATTATTAGAGTTGATTTGAAATAATTTTTTTAGGTTGAATTACAGCTGGTTGAGATGTTTTATCTATTAAAGTTTGGAATGTATTTAGGTACATGTCTGTAATTCTTGACATTGGATATGCCGTTGCGGCTTTATAATTTGCTTTTTCAAGTGCTACACGATAGGCGTTATTGGTAAGTATTTTATAGATAGCATTTGCTAAACTTTCAACACTTGTAGGGGTAAAAAATTCACCTCTATAACCTTCATCTTGTACTAATAATGCTAAATCTCCTATATCTGGCATTACAACAGCTTTACCATAACTTCCTGCTTGATGCAATACCCCAGAACTTCCTGTAGTTGAGGTATATGGAAATACAACTACCGCACTTTCTTTAAATAGTTTTGGGACGTCTTCTTCAGCGACATAACCAGTAAACGTTATACCATCAACATGACTGTATGTCTCTTTAACAGCATCTAAATATCCAGGCGTGTTAGGATTATCGGTACCTGCTATAACAACTTCTATGTTTAAGTTTGAAACTGTTCTAATTCGCTCAATAGCTTCAATCATCTTTTCAACTTTTTTATAAGTGCCAAATTTTCCAAAAGTCATGACTTTAAACGATTTCAATGTATTGTTATAACTTGGTTCTTCTAAGATTTCAAAGGTGCCGTGAGGTATTAGCTTTACATTGTTAACATTATATTTTTTGCTTAAAATATCCACATACTTTTGCATGGTTACAGCTACAGTGTCTGCCTGTAAAATTAACTTGGTTAGCGTGCTTCCAATAAAGCCATAGATACGTTGCATGATTTTGCTGCTTGCAAATCCAGCACTTTCTAAATCTACTTCTTCCAAAATATTATGAAGCAAAACAATGTTTGGAATTTTTTTTAGTTTGCAAACCAGAGGCAGCATTAATCCTAAAGCTGCAGCGATTTTTTTATCACCAAATTTCATAAACTGTAAATTGAATAATACAGCATTTGGTTTCACCTTATTAATGGCTTTCGTAACAGTTATAATGTTTAAATAGCTATTAAACGACCAACATGCTTTAATGGTGATTTTACAACCGTTTTCAGTAAAATTAATCTCTTTTTCACCTTGAGTAGTATCGGTAAGTAATACCAGTTCTGTGATATGCTCTTTTTGTCTAAAGTGCTTTACTAAGTGGTATGCATATTCATTTAAGGTGACTTTACTTGGCGGATATGCCGTTACAATGGCTAATTTCATAAGTTTAGGTTTTATTGTTAATAGTATTTTAGGGTTTTGTCTTTATTAATCTTATTACAAATTTGCGGTTTATCCTTTTACAAATTGGTATTATTAGGTTGATGACGTTTTACTAAAGACCAATGGTAAATTACTTTAGATGAAGCTTTTTGTGATTCATTGGTCTCAAATTTAGTCGAAACTATGTACTTTAGTACATTTCGCTTTAGCTTCTAAAAACTTTTGAGACGAATTACACGAATTTACACAGATTTGATTACGTATTTCACCTAGCAGACTTTCAGTCTGCGAACCAAACCTATGGACTTACAGTCCATAGTGGTTTAGTTTAAAACATACCATTTGAATCGCTAAAAGCAATGCCATGGCTATAATTTGCATGTGAACCACTTGCGCTAAACTATCGTGAAAGAACATGACTAGAGCGACTTGTAGTATTCCAAATACGCCTGAAATAATCACAGGGATATAGTTGTCTAAAGACAAGTAGTAGTAGGCAAAAATGTTAGATATGGCAAACAACGATGTGGCAATAGCGTATTGCCATAATAATGGTGCCATAGCGATATAGTGTTTACCAAATAAAAATTGAATTATAAATTCTGGAATGCTAAAACAGGCTATTACAATAGTTAAAGAAATAGCAGCTATATAGCTTATGTATTTAAATAGAATTGGCGCAGTTTCTTTACCTTCCTTTTTTAATTGTACAACGGTTGGTAATAATAGCATTACAAACATCCACGCTATAAAATAGACGATACGACCAATTAATGCTAAAGATGCATATAATCCCGCGTCGTACGATTCAAAATAGTGTTTTACCAAAAGAATATCACTGTTGTTTATCACAATTTGAGTGAGTTCGTAAAATGCTGTAATCACAAAAAAGTTGCGTATGGCTTTTTTATGTGTTTGTGGTATGATGTGTTGTTTTAGGCTTACTAAAGAAAACTTAAATGGTATTAAACCAAATACAAACGACATTACAATACCAATGGAAATAAGTACAGGTGATGTGATGTTACATAAAAATAATAATGCAAGCGTGATAAGTAGCCTACTTAACATTTCTGTTTGGTAACTGATGGCTAAGGATTTAAAGGCTTTTTTGCCTTGAAAAACACCTCTGTTCACACTCATTAAAAAATAAATGGGCACGCCACATCCAAATATTACAAACATAGTTGAAGATGAGGTGTTAAATATATTTTTTAAATGTGCTGAAAATGCAATAATTAGTATGCCAAAAATAAGCCCTACAATGGCTGCATGTTGATATACTTTGGATATAAATTTTTTAAACAATTCATGCTCAAAAAGCACAGAAAACTTGGCTGTTACTAATTGAAAGGTCATGGCAGCAAAACTCAATACTAACAAAAAGGTAATTAATACAGCAGCATCTGCAAAAGCTGCAGGGCCAAGTAATCTACCTAGTAGGAGATTGTATAAATAATTACCTCCGTTTACTGCCAGAACACTTACCATAAATAACTGTTCTGGCATAATTTTTTTAGATTTTAATAGAGCTGCTAATTGCATGACGGATAGATTTGGGGTTGTATAATTTTTTGGGTTTCTAGTTAATAATTTAACATTCCTAATATTCTCCTCCTTTAAAAGGAGGAGTGGTTTTATCCCCTAAGGGATAAAATCGAGGTGGTTACTTATAACTATCATAATACTTTCGATTTCTCTTGAAGAATAAAGGATAAATCTTAAAAAAATGAATTCGTTTTTAAACCCTATTTATTGATATTTATGGTCATAGGTTTTAGTAATATTGTTTATTTCAACCCTTCCGAATGTAATACTTTTTGTGAAGCATTACATCCACCTTCCCTTTTAAGGGAAGGAGTTATTTGGGCTATTAGAAAAGGTTTATTTTAAATAGTATTACACTTATTTCATAAACGTCATTAACTTTTCTTTGTACTTTTTTCCAGAGACTAAAAATGAACTGTGTTTCTTTTTTAAGGTTTTTTTAGTTTTTAAACTAAAATTGAGTTCCTGTAACTTACGCAGCAAGATTGCTTTTAAAGTCATTAAAAATGTCTTTGCAACCGTTGCCAACTACATAAAAATCTTTATTGCTAATAAGTGCTGTGGTATATAACTCTCTAAAGACTCTCATCCCATTGCTGTCAATGTTTTTTACACCATCAATGTTAAGGGTAAGTTCTTTGGTGTAAAGAATAAGAAATTCTATATGATTTTTAAATTGCTTTACTGTAGAAGCATTAATAGATCCGTTAATAAAAAAAGTGCCGTTGTTGTCTTTGATTTTAAGTGCCATAATTTCTAGGTTTTAAATGTTGTTTTCAATGATTTCTGATACAAAGATGGGACAACACGCAACGGAAGACGCTCAAATTTCGGTGAGTAGCGGTTTGCTGTAGATGAATGAAACAGGTTTTGGTCTTAACTTGCAGTATCACAAAAAACCCCAATCATGAGCATTAAAAATAACATCTGTCTTGTCCTGTTTTTTACAATTACTTTTGGATATGGCCAAAACATGCAAACAGGATTTACGTTTCTTGAAACTGGAAAATATAAGGAAGCCGTTTCCTTTTTTAAGACTATTTTAAAAGCGCATCCTAATAATAAAACTGCACAACTATGCTATGCTAGAGCAATTGGTTTATCTGGTGATGCTAAAATTGCAGTTAATTTATTTACAAACATGCTTAATCAATATCCTAACGATTTTGAAATTAAATTGAATTATGCAGAAAGCTTACTATGGCATAAAGACTTCGATTTAGCAAAACCTTATTATGAGGGTTTAATAAAAGAAGACAACCAAAATTTTTCTGCGCTTTTGGGGTATGCCAATACCTTATCTAACCTTAAGCAGTATGAAGCAGCTTTAGTTTATGTGAATAATGCTTTGGAGGTTTTGCCAGAAAACCCAAATGCACTCAATTCTAAAAAGTATATCTATTTAGGGTATGCTTACCAAAAACAACAAGCACAATTATTTGATGAAGCTGAAACACTTTTAAAAGAAAATTTAAAGTGTTTTAAAGGTGATAAGGACACGTTGTTAAACTTGGCTAACCTGTATTTAATTACAGAAAAACTTGATAAAGCTAAAGCCACTTATACAGTTATAAGTGAAAGCCCAGAAAACGCCATTGAAGCTTTAAATGGCTTATCTCTGGTAGAGCATTTAAAAGGCAAGGAAAAAGACGCTTTAAAATTAAGTGAAACAGCCTATAAATCGTTATCTACTATAAAAGATAGTACCTTGGTAAAACAAACCACCGAACGTTATATCCAAGCCTTAATTTGGAATAAAAAGTATGGCAATGCCCAATCCCTAATAGAGCGTTTAATGTCTCAAGAACCTAATGCAAATTGGATTTTAGCCTTACGAGCAACCCTTTATAGTTATAAAAGCGACTTTAATAAAAGTTTAGCCGATTATAATCGCATATTAGAACAGGATAGCACCTCTTTTGATGGCAACTTGGGAAAATCTAATGCGCTTAAAGCACTTGGGAGGTATAATGAAACTTATGCTTCGGCGAAGCGTACCTTAACGTTTTATAACCATCAAAAAGATGTTGTGCAATTTGTTAAAACATTGAACACCCTATTTACACCATTTGTAGAAACCAAAGCATCGTATAGTTTTGATAATGGTAATAACTCTGCTTACCTATTTAAAGCGTATTTGGAATACCCAACGTCAACAACATTTAAATGGATAGCAGATTATGGGTATAGAACTACAAGTAATTCGGTTACCGATATTAAAGCCACGTCTCATAATTTTTCTTTAGGTTTGGGGTATCGATTATTGCCAAACATCACTTTTAAAGGAACAGCAGGTGTTATATCTGCAAAAACCGATACGAATAATTACACCCGGTTTTTAACAGATCTTTCTTTAAAGATCAAACCTTTTAAATTACAGACTTTAGATATAGGCTATAAACGAGATGTTCAAAACTTTAATGCAGAATTGTTAGATCGCGACATTGTGATGGATAATTTTTATGTGAATTATAACCTAAATACTAATTTTAATTTAGGTTGGTTTACACAATACTATTACACCACACAAAGTGATAACAATACAAGAAATTTATTATTTACTTCGTTGTATTACAATATTTTAACTCAACCCACTTTAAAAACAGGTTTAAACTACCAATACATTGCATTTAAAAACCAAGTGCCCACTATTTATTTTAGCCCAGAACGTTTTAATGCAGGTGAAGTTTTTATTAATTTGATTAAAGATGAAGTGATCACTAAACCCAAAGCCTGGTTTTACGAGTTAACTGCTGCTACAGGCTATCAGTTTATAGAAAACAACGAGAAGCAAAGTACCTACCGCATGCAAGGCAAGTTGGGTTATAAATTTTCTGAACGTTCTCTTTTAAACGTGTATGGCACCAGAAGTAATATTGCCTCGGCTACAGCTGCGGGATTTACGTTTACAGAGGTGGGGGTGAGATTTAGGTGGTATTTGGAAGATAATTAATTTAAAAATCTTTCTTTATTATGATATTTCAAAAATTCTGTATCTGGTAGAAATTTAGTTGGTAGAATAATTTCTTTATTTTCATATTGCAAAAAATACTGTTCAATTGAGTTAGATTTTTTGTCTTTCAATAAAATTGGTGAAACTTTTATTCGGTAATTGGGAGTTACAGTAATTAAGCCATTTTCAAATGCTTTATCATGTAATGGATTCATTGCAATTCCATTTCTTGGGTTAAGTCTATTCTTTTTATCCAAACGCCATGGTTTAATATGGCCAGCGATCAATAATTCTGGTTTGCTTATTCCTGTGATACAACAAGTATTGTTATAAGAAGCTAGAATCATTTTCCTAAAAAAAGATTGATTAATTCTTTTTTTAACGAAAACTTTCTTTTCCAATCCCTCTCTTATTTGATGATCTATACCTGAAACGTTGAGTGTTTCAAGATTTTTATCACTTAATTCTAAGAACAATTTTTCACTCTCAAAAGTAAGTTGCTTCCAATTACTATAAAACTCTTCCCATATCAATCTATCTAATTTACTGGAATTTGAAGCTCCTTTAATGCCTCTAGCCTTTAAACTAGGGTCTAGACTCGCAAAGTTAGCAAGTTTTAATGCTAGTGAACTTGGTGTTCTTTCAATAAACCCTGATAATTCTATAATTTCAGGATTCGATTTGTGCATTTTACCAAAAGGTAATTTACAATAAAGATTTATAGCTAATAAAAGTTCGTTTCTTGTCCAAAGCCTTTGTCCTTTTTTCATTAAATTAAATTTGCATTATAAATTCACCAATACAGTTTTTATGTTGGCATTTATTAATTTGTGTTTGGTTTAAAATATCAGATAAATCTAAAATAATTTTAGTCATGTTATTACATTAGAACAAGTTGTTTGATTTTCAGAATAATCATGATGATAATTTATCGTACAAAAAATAAATATTTTTCAAATACCATAATTCAAAACTAAATAAAGAGCAAAAAACTTACATTTAATGCTCTTTATTTGAATTAATCACTACAACTAATTACTAACCCCAATCTATTATTTTTTTATTAGTGTACCATTAATTTAATGGTTTTATACCTGGTTTGTTTGCTTTGTAGCTTACAGAAATAGAGTCCGGAACTTAAATTACTGCGTTTTACAAGCAGTGTATTATTCCCTTTTACAACGTTTACAGGTATAATTCTTACTAGGCGTCCTAATTGGTTATATAGTTCTAAATCTAAAGTTTCGTTAACTGGTGCGGTAAAGGTTATGTTTGTATGTAATCGCATTGGGTTAGGTGAGGCTTCTGTTTTTAAACTATTTTCTTCATTTACATCTTCTACAGTTAAAGCCTTACTTGTTGTAAAACGTACCTGTTCTAAACTAAAGGTTTTGGTTTGTGTTTCTCCGTTTTCAGCTAGCATGGTGTAGACTATAGAAGTGATATCGTTTGCCTGCATTTTAGTGTTGTTTATTGTAATAAAATCGGAGAAAAACAAGGTGTAATCCATCATATTTTCTGTTAGATTTATGGTTGTTTTATACTGTTCTTCCCAGTGGCTCACACTTTCTTTAACCAAGCGTACAATAAGTGTTCCTGTGCCTTTTGCTTTAAGTTTTAAACTGTTGTATTGCGATACATCAATGGGGTTAAATTTTGGTGTTAACGCTCTATATGCTGCTACATAGGTATTGGTTGTAGCTTCTAGAGTGATATTACGTTCTATGGGATATTCATTATCGGTATAACTTTCATTATTGGGCCATACATCAAAACGGGTTATGTTAGCTTGGGCGTTATCATACCCCCAAGGGCCGTCTGATAAAAACAGGTCGTCTGGCGTATTAATACCATCACCAATTCTAAAGCCAACATCAAACAAATTACCAGCATCAACTTCTATATTAGAGATATAATTCCCATTTAAATCTATGTTTGTGGATACAAATTCTACGGGTTCTGTTTCGGTAGAACGCACACCGCCATCAAACTGTACTGCGTTACTTCTATTGGTATTTACAATTTGTAAATCTAACTTACCGTTATGGTATTTTCCTTTACGTACAAATACTGTTGGTGGTTTAGAGTTATTATAATTTGTAATTGGTTTTTGTAAGTCTAATAGGTGTAGCACTTCTTCGCCTAATTTCACCAAATTATCTAATGAATTGGACCATATCTGGAAGTTGTAAAAAGGCACGTTTTTTTCATATTTATCTAAATTCCAGTGGCTTTCTATGCTGAAATTACTGTTCGTATTTGTAGTTTTTGCCGATAAACTCAATACAAATTCCTGAGAGCCGTCTTTATGTCTTATCTGCGCTTTAATAAATTGCTGTTCTCTAATTTCTATTGTAGATACTGCTATTAATTGCGCGCCTAATAATCTGTCGCAGATGTATTTAGTGTGTTCGTAAACGCCTTTATCTGTTTCTAAAACCATAATAGATCCTATAGTTTCATTGTGTTTTAGATAATCTACAGCATATAAATTTTTTGCATTGGTAATGCCTATTAAATCTCTGGGTGATGATTCGATAACCTGGTCTTCGTTAATTACATTTAATGGAATGAAATTCGTTAACTGAAACCCACTGTTTTTACCCGTTATTTTCTTACCGTATTTTGATGGTTTTGTAAAACGTTTTGCTTTTGCTTTGCTAAATTTATAGCTGTTTTTTGTACGATTAAAATTGCGTTTATTGATAAGTTGAGAGAGCCGGTTATTACTTTCCAAACCACCATCGTTACCGCTAGAAGTAGAAGCTTCAATAACAGGGCAAGCTGCTACGCCCGAACACGATGGATCTTCACAGTCTGTTAAACCATCACCATCATCGTCAATGCCATTGGTGCAATTTTCTTGAGGTACAGGTGCTGTTGGGCAACGCGCACCATCGTTTTGAGAACTTGAAGGCCCAAATGCAAATAGGTTTGATTCCATGGTATTTACACTATCTAAATCTTGTACATTCTGGATTACGTAAATGGTTCCTGTTTGGTTAGCGGATACATAAAAACGCCCATCGGCATCAAAATATACGGCGCCATAAGTATAATTTAATCCAGATAAAATAGGGACCTCACCAAGGTTTGTCATTGTGCCAGTTTCAATATTTATTCTATATAAATTGTTAGTTCCTTTTTCTACGGCGTATAATAACCCATCTACAGCATTAAATGCCCAATCATGGATGTTTATACTTATAGGTAAATCTTGGGTAGCTATGTGTTGCCCGTAGTTATTAGATTCTGGATTAACATCTATGGCATAGTACGTTGTACTGCCGCCTTTAAGATAGTATACACCATTGGCATTTATATCGCCTATGTATCTGTTATTTGTTGGTAACTCGTCTACATAAAAGGTTAAGGTTGAAAAGTCTTTGCCTATTCTAACAATAGATTTTGATGGGTAGCTTAATGAGCCCCAGATGTAACCATCGGCAGGATTGTAAGCGGTTGCATTAATTGAGCCTTCGGTGACATTGTTTGCTACGATATACGAATTTCCAGAGGCTAAATCTATAGCATATACATCGTTATACTGAAATAAGTAGGCATTATAGTCGCAGTTAAATGGTGTGTCTTGAGCGTGTAAACTTGATATAAATAAGGCTAATACTAGTAATGATTTTTTCATGGTCTTATGGGTTTATACCACAAAACTATATGTTAAAAGACGCTAATATTTTGTTTTTCGGTAGGTGAAAATTTAGTGTAGATGAATGGTTGTTTTAAGGCGTTTAACTTTTTTATAGCATGTGATTTATCCTAACGTCGAAATGATTCTAAAAGTCTAAATTGAATTGTGTTAGTCATGTCGATCCCGAAGTTTCGGGAGAGATATCGCATTACAATTGGGGCCGTGGACGACAAAACAATGTGATTTCTCACATGCGTTCGAAATGACTATGTCTATTAATTAAAACACTTCATTATTGAGTGTTTCCCATTTTGGATTAAATTTAGAAATCAATTTATTTTTCTTTTCTCTCCTCCACTTTTTTAGTTCTTTTTCTCTTACGATACCTAATCTTGGAAACTCAAAAGTTTCATAATACACCAAATAAATACAACCATATTTTCCAGCAAATGATTTTTTAGCGTTTTGAGAATCAAAATAGTGTTGAGACAATCTGTTCTGGATATTGTTAGTAAAACCAATATATAAGGTAGTTCTATATTTGTTTGTGGTTATGTAAACGAAATATTTATGCTGCACGACTATAGTATTAATAATTACTCTTAATGTGATTTATCCTAACGTCGAAATGATTCTAAAAGTCTAAATTGAATTGTGTTAGTCATGTCGATCCCGAAGTTTCGGGAGAGATATCGCATTACAATTGAGAACTTTGAATAACAAATGCTTAAAGCAAATTTAAACGTTTCATTAATTCGGGTCTGTTAGAGCGGCTTACAGGAATAACATCTTTTTTGATTAAAACACTATTGTCTTCGATATCAATTATTTTTTGAACATTGATAATGTACGAACGGTGTATTTTTAGAAACAAGTTATTGGGTAGTTTTTCTTCTATTTTTTTTAAAGTAGAATGTACGGTATAATTTTTTTCCTCGGTTTTTACCTGTATGTAATCGCCCTTAGCCTCTACTAGGTAAATGCTAGGGATATCGATTTTAATTAAACGTCTGTCGATATTAACATAAAGGTCGTTACCAGAAGAGGTTTCTACCTTGCCATCCATTATGTTTTTAGGAATTGATGGGATAGATTCTGCCTTTTTAATGGCCTTTTCAAAGCGTGGTAGTGTTATTGGTTTTACTAAATAATCTACAATGCAATCGTATTCAAAGGCTTCAATAGCAAATTTAGGATCGGAGGTAGTTAGTATGATTTTTGGTGGGTTTTTTAAGGTTTGAATAAAGTCAAAACCCGTAAAGTCTGGCATATGGATGTCTAAAAATATTAAATCGACTTTGTTTTGATTTAAATATTTTATGGCCTCAATAGCATTGGGAAATTCTTCAAGAATAGTTAAGCTAGAATTATTGCTGCATAGTTGAGAAATAATAGCTCTGGCAGTGGCTTCGTCGTCAATAATAATACAATTCATAAGGTGGCTTTACAACATTTTGAGATAGTCTGTAATCGTTTGAAGAATTTTGTTGAACGTTTCAAATCCCGTAACGCTATTTTCTTTTAAGTTATCTTCAAATTCTTCGGCTATCTTATAGCTTTTTTCAAGTCCTAAAATACTAATTTTATGTTTAAGTTTGTGTACATTTTCTGCCGAAGCTTTAAAATTTTTTGCTTTAAAATTTTTAAAGTAGATCTCCTTTTCCTCTGGAAATTCTTTTTTAATTATGGCAATTAATTTGCTTTTAAAATCGTTATTGCCTCCTGAGAGTTCATTAATGTAGGATAGATTGGGTTGCTCCATGTGCTATTTTTTTAATGTAAAATAAAAGGTTGTGCCTTTACCAATTTCAGATTTAATCCAAATATGGCCTTCATGTAATTCTACTATTTTTTTAACAATAGATAACCCTATACCTGTTGAGTCTTTACTCTTATTTAGTGCATTAAATATCTTAAAAACCTTATCGTGGTATTTTTTTTCTATGCCGATGCCATTATCGCTAATAGAAAATTGATAAAATGTTTCTAACTCTACGACTTCTATATTTACAACCCCTTTTTCTTTATCATTAAACTTTATAGCGTTACTAATTAAATTTTGAAATAGCTGCTGCAATTTTGTTTTATCGCCTTGTATTGTGGGAAGTGTGTTTAGAACGTTTATAGAAATATGATCGGGTATAAATAGTATTGTTTTAAGGTCTTTTACTAAGCTATTTAAATCTACATTTTCTTCTTCTAAAGCTTGAACTCCCATGCTGGAATACATTAAAATATCGGAAATTAACAGCTCCATCTTCTCTAGAGTATTTTCAATTAAATCAAAGTTTTGTAAACTAGTTTCGTCGAGTTTATCTTTATTGTCATCTTTTATCCAATTTACCAAGGCATCTATGCTGCGCAATGGCGATTTTAAATCATGAGACACGATATGTGCGTATTCCTGAAGTTCGTCATTACTTTTTTCTAGTTCCTGTAATAGGTCTTTGTTTTTAGACTCAACTTTTAGACGCTCTCTTAAGTTAATGGCACTCTTTAGTTGCATGGCTACTAAATTGGCAATACTTTCTAGGGTTTGTAAATGTTCTTTTGTAAAATAGTTTTTATCTAAATGCTGGGAATTTATAATGCCTATAACCTCTCCATCGCTAATTATGGGTACAGTAATTACAGAATAGCATAGTTTGCCATTTGCGATGTATCTTTTGTCCTTTTTAATGTTTTTAATAAGTTCGGCTTTCCCCGTTGTGGCTACTGCGCCAATAATACCTTCGCTTAGAGGACGTTTTATCTTATTTGTTTTTTCGTTGTTAGCATTAAGCTTTTCGCCAAAAGCAGCAATTTGCTCTAGTGTGTTGTTATCTTTATTTACTAAGTAAATTACACAATCTTGAGTGTTTAAGTATTCTGCAATATTATTGGTAATTTCCCTAGCAATTTCATAGATGTCTATTTTACCCAGAATAGCTTTGGCAACATCATTAATCATATCAATAATTAACGATTTTTCCCTTTCTGAAGTAATGTCTTCTACTAATGCTACTTGGTATTTAATTGAACTATCGCTATTTCTTACGGCATTAACATTAGTTTTTGCCCATAATACAGAGCCATCCTTTTTTTTATATCTTTTATTGATCACAAAATTATCAATCTGTCCAGAGTCCATTTTTTTAAGAAAATCTTTCGACGCAGGAAAGTCTTCCTGAAGTGAGATATCTTTAATGCTTAGTTTAGAGAGTTCTAATGCATTATGGCCTAATAATTTTTGAAAGGCTTCATTTGTTCTTACAATGTGTCCCGATTGTGTGAGTACAATACCTAAGGAAGAGTTTTGTACAATAACATCTAATTCTTTTTTCTGCTCTTGGATTAATTCTGCAGTACGTCGCTCTTCTGTAACGTCCCTAACAATACCTTGTGCAGCTACTGGCTGTCCTTTATCGTATATAATACTGGCATTAATATGCACTAATTTTTCTACTTTTTTATTTGTTAAAATAGTGATGAAGAAGTCTGTTATTGCGCCTTGTTTTAATAAGGTTTTAAAGGATTGTGAGGCTAACTCAATATCATTTGGCTTGACCATATTCATTAAGTTAAAGTCTTCATTGGATTTTTCAAAACCTAATAGGTTTACTGCGGCATCATTCATTTTAAGAATGTTTCCCCATAAATCGATAATCACGTAGGCATCAACTATATTTTCGAATACACCTTGGAGTTCGGAGTCTTTCCTGGTTAGTAAAGCTTCTAGTTCTTGATATGATTTTTCCAGCTTTTGTTTAGCGTCATATAACTCGGCAGACTTACTCTCAAGAATTTTTTCTGCCTGTTTTCTAGCAGCTTTTTCACGTGCAAGTGCACGGTTTAACATGTCAATTTTTTCTTGACTCATTAATTTTTGTTAATTATAAACTTAACCTCAGTGCCGTCATCTTTAAGTTTTTCTAAAACAATAGAGGCTGTTGAGTTAAAGTGCTCGAAGGTTTTGTTCATTAATCCCAAACCAAAGTGGTGCATAGCTCTGCTGGATTTATAGATCATGGTAAGTGATTTATCTGTTTTTTCAATAACATCAAATGTAGGTAACTCGGCATCTGGATAAATTTTACGAACTTCAATATGAATATGGTTTTCTATGGATGATAGCATCTCTATAGGGTCTTTGTAAGTAGCTAACAAGCCAGGATAACTTTGTTGTAATACACTAAAAAAGTGTTCTGCATAAACCAAAAGTAAATCGTCTATAGAAATATTGGTGTTTTCACTTAAATGCTGCAATAATTGTAACATTTCGGAGAATTTATAGGTCCCTACCGAAGTGTAAATACCACCAGACTCTAAATTAGAACTAGTAATGATTTTATCCACCATTTCGAGTCCGAATTTATCTTCTACTAAGTCCAAAAATTCAGTAAATACAATACCTTTCATATTACATTTGTTTTAGTTGGTTAATACTCCAGTATGCCATAATTTTTTCAATTTTAGACACGTAGTCTTCATATTTTAAAGGTTTTAGAACATAGCCCGCGATGCCAATTTTATAACATTCTAATAGATCTTTTTGATTATTCGAAGTGGTTAGTATAATGGTGGGAATGTATTTTAATACCTCATCATTCTTTAAAATGTTTAAAAACTCTATGCCATTTAGTTTGGGCATATTCAAATCTAATAAAATAATGTCAGGTAATTCTTCTTTTTTGGTTAAAATATTTAGAGCTTCTTCGCCATTATTAGCTTCGGTAATTTTGTGAGGTAACTCTAGTTTAGCAATGGTTCTGTTTAATTTCATGACCTCAATCATGTCGTCTTCAATGAGCAGAATATTTAAAGTGTTCATAATGTGTTTGTGGTTTTCGCTACACTAAGTTAAAGCTATTGTAGAGCGGTTATGGCTGTAATTCGGTTATTTAAAATGAACTGTAGGTGAATGGCAATTAAGTGTCGACGAATGGTTTTACTAATAATAGTATTATTCCATTTTATGCTTTCAAAATTGTTAATTTAAAAAGACGCTTTACGTTTTCTAATTGTTCTCAAAGTATCATCAATTGAAAGCTCATCATTTTTAAAAACATTTCGTAATTCGCCTTGTTTTTTTTGCCATACTGTAACATTTCCATTTACTAAGCTACATATCTTTAGATTGGCACTAAAACAAAAACGTTTTGCTAATTAAACTTTAAAAAACTTTAGCTAATATTGTTTGTAAATAATTGCTATTAAAAACAAAACTCTTGGGATCTATTTTTGACATTGCTTTCTCTTCTGTAAATATTATTTTAAGTCTGTTAGTTATTTTACTAATACTATACTGGCTATTTACCATGGTTTCTGGCATTGATTTCGATCTGGATATCGATGTAGATATCGATGTTGATGTGGATGCAGATGTGGATTTGGATACTGTGACGTCTATTAAAGACCTAGCCAATGTAGAAATTAACGAAGAAGATATCATTAGAGATCCCAGAAAAAAACTAGAGTGGTGGCAAGTAATATTACTCTATTTCAACTTTGTAGGTTTGCCGTTTATGTTCACATTTACCTGTTGGATTTTTATTTGGTGGTTATGTACCGTAATTTCCACAAGCATTACAGCATCTTACAATAACAGTTTTGGCTACACATTACTTGTGGCAGGAATAATACCTTCATTGTTTTTAACGAAACTATTTACAACGCCATTCAAAGGTTTTTTTAAAAATTTAAACCCCGATGGTGATGCGCCTAAAAATCTAACAGGTAAAAAGGGGGTGATGTTATCCAAAATTTCAGGAAAAAAAATGGGGTCGGCAGAAGTGGTGATAGGAGGTACGCCTTTATCTATTTATGCGAAATCATTTGATGGGGAAACTATTAGTTACAAACAAGATATTGTGGTTGTTAAACAATCGGACGATAAAAACTTTTACTGGGTATTTCCTTATAAAGAGGAAGAAGAAAGCCTTACTAATCTTAATGAAACAAACAAATAATAAATAAACACTAAAAATTAAATATCAATTATGGAAAACGCCATGCAATTTGTTGGAATAGGTATAGGGCTTATTCTCTTCTTAATCATAATCTTTTTTGCAATTGTAGCACTATTCTACAAAAAAGTCCCTCAGGGAGAAGCTCTTGTTAGAACAGGGTTTAAAGGTACCACGGTAGCTACAGATAAGGGATTGTATGTAGTGCCTGTATTGCACAAAGTAGAAATTATGGATATTTCGGTAAAGAAAATCCAAATAGAACGTATTGGAGATAATGGTTTGTTGTGTAAAGATAATATGCGCGCAGATATTAAGGTTGCTTTTTTCGTAAGAGTAAATAACGAAGCAAATTTTATCGAAAAAGTGGCGCAAACAGTAGGGTGTGAACGCGCCTCAGATATTTCAACTTTAGAAGAGCTTTTCGAGGCTAAATTCTCTGAAGCCCTAAAAACTGTGGGTAAAAAATTCAACTTTGTAGAGTTATACGAAGCGCGTAGAGAATTTCGTGATGAAATTGTAGATATTATAGGTACAGACCTTAATGGGTATACGCTAGAAGATTGTGCTATCGATTATTTAGAACAAACATCTGTTGAGTTCTTAAAATCGGATAATATTCTTGATGCTGAAGGAATCAAAAAAATCACAGAACTCACTGCGGCGCAAAATATGAAAGCAAACCTTATTAAGCGCGATGAGCAAAAGGTTATTAGAAAACAAGACGTAGAAGCGCGTGAAGCTATTTTAGAATTAGATAAACAACTGGCAGAAAAAGAAGAACAACAAAAACGAGAAATTGCCAATATAAAAGCTCGTGAAGAAGCCGAAACCTTAAAAGTAGCAGAAGAAGAACGTTTAAAATCTGAAAGTGCCAGAATTTCTACTGAAGAAAAAGTAAAAGTGGCAGAAGAAAATATGGCACGCCAAATTATAGTCGCTGCCAAAAACAAACAACGTACAGATGCCGTGGAGACAGAGCGCGTAGAAAAAGACAGAATGTTAGAAGCTACCGAAAGAGAACGTATAGTGACCTTAGCACAAATTGAAAAAGAAAAAGTGGTTGAGGTAGAAAAGAAAAACATTCAAGATGTTATTCGTGATCGCGTGATGCTAGAAAAAGGCGTTGTTGAAGAGCAGGAAAACATCAAAGATATTGAAGCTTTTAAAACGGCAGATAGAGAAAAGCAGGTTAAAATTACCACTGCAGAAGCTAATGCACAGGAAGATTTAATAAAAACAATAAAAGCAGCTGAAGCCGAAAAAGAAGCCGCTAAGCAAAAAGCAGAAGAAATAAATATTGAAGCCGAAGCGAAGAAACAAGCCAGTGAAAAAGAAGCCGAAGCGAGAAAAACATTAGCAGAAGCTACAGCCAAAGAAGAGGCCACAATAGGCTTGTCTGAAGCACAAGTACTACATGCAAAAGCAGATGCTAATGAGCGTCAAGGTATGGTAGAAGCCACTATTATACAAGAAAAAGCAAAAGCAGAAGCTGCAGGAATTTTAGCAAAAGCAGAAGCCATAAAAGAACAAGGTATTGCCGAAGCCGAGGTTATTAAAGAGCAAGCTCTAGCCAAAGCTGCTGGAGACAAAGAAATTGCTTTAGCTGAAGCCGTAGGTATAGAAGAGAAAGCCAATGCTATGAAAAAATTAGATGGCGTAGGCAAGGAGCATGAAGAATTTAAACTACGATTAGATAAAGAATTACAAGTAGACTTAGCCGGAATTAATATCCAAAAAGAAATTGCAGATGCGCAAGCAAACGTAATAGGCGAAGCACTTAAAGCAGCTAATATTGATATTGTTGGAGGCGAAACCATGTTCTTCGATCAAATAATTGGGCAAATTACGAAGTCTAAAGGTATAGACCGTTTAGTCAATCATTCCGATAACATTACTCAAGTCAAAGATGCTATTTTAGGAAGCGATGATGTTAAAGGTAATCTTTTAGATAAAGTCAAAGAGTTTGCTAACAAATACGGGATCTCTTCCGAAGATATAAAAAACCTAACCGTAGCTAATTTGCTGCTAGATTTAAAATCTAAAACATCAGATACTAGTGAAGCAACCTTGTTTGATAATCTATCAAATTTGGCGAAAGGATTAGGGTTGTCTAATAAGAAGTTATCTTAATTTTTAATAGATCAATTATTTAAAAAATGTCAGTTCGAGTAATTTTTATGAAGTGGTAACGGAGTAAAAATTGTATCGAGAACAGTTTGAAAAGCGATAACTTCTCGATAAAAAATTAAAAACGAAAATGTCAGTTCGAGTGATTTTTATGGAGTTAAAACGCAATAAAAATTGTATCGAGAACAATTCGAATAACAATAACTTCTCGATACTAAATTATTTTCCATTGCATTACAAATAATTTCACTCGAAGAGACATAAAGTTCAAAAGTTATGAAAGTGTATTATGTATACATCTTGAAATGTTCTGATAAAACATACTATACTGGGGTAACTTCAAATTTAGAGAAACGAATTACTGAACATTCAAACGGATTGGTTAAAGGAAGTTATACTTATTTTAGAAGACCTATAGAATTGGTTTTTTATTGCGAATTTACCAACATAAATATGGCTATTGAAAAAGAAAAACAAATCAAAAAATGGTCAAAAGCAAAAAAGGAAGCTTTAATAAGTAATCAATATGAGCTTTTGCCAAATCTAGCAAAAAAGAAGTTTGATTAAAATATCACATGTCAGTTCGAGTGATTTTTATGGAGTTAAAACGTAATAAAAATTGTATCGAGAACAATTCGAATAACGATAACTTCTCGATACTAAATTATTCTCCATTGCATTACAAATAATTTCACTCGAAGTGACAGGTTAAAAAACATATGGAAAACCAAAACAATACACAACTAGACGGTGGTACTTATGAGATTATTCAAGGGCGCTTACAAAAACAAAAAAGTGAGCTGCTTACAAGACTATCTCAGTTAAATGAAGCACGTAAAAACGTTTTTGGTAGTGTAGAGACCAAACTCATTGCTAACAACCGTATTAATACAGAAAACAATTGTATAGCCAGAGATATTGTTACTATAGGCGGTATTTGTTTGTTTGGTTATAATGTCCATTTTGGTTTAAGAACAGCTATAAAATTAGATGATGTTTTTAGTATTTATATTTATGAGGATGACCATTTTACCATTCAGCCATTAGACCTATTAAACGATAACATATTTATAAACGATTTTACAAATCTTTATAAGTATTATAGAAATACTATTTTTTCAAAATTTGCCATAGTAGGGAATTATCTACATATGGTATTTCAGTTAAGCGATAGTATTACAGATATAAAAACATTTAAATGGCTCATTAACAATGGTAAACTTGAATATGTAGATAACAGAAGTGAGCATGAATTTAAATTTCCAAATCAGCATGAATTTAATTGGGTAGAACCCAACAGAGACCATCACGTTTATGGTGAGCATCCACATATCTCTATTTTAGACAAGGTATTTGTAGAAACTATTGGCGGCGATTTAACCATTAAAATAGAAGACAATACCAATGATGGTAAAGGCATTTATAGCGAACCTGTAGAACTCATAGATCAAACCCTGGACGATGGTCAATATAAGTATGCAGATTTAGGCAATTTAATTGCGTTAGAAATAAAACCCTTTCAAGAACCACCAAGATATTTTGTATACAACCACAAAATACAGGAAGTGAAAAAAATTGGGAGTATTGCAGATGCCTGTGTGCTATTACCAGACGATCAAGGGATTATTTTTGCAGACGGTTACTATTTACAATCTGGTGATTTTAAATTGTTCGATAATGGCATTTCTAACGTAAAATTTAAAAAGAAAGTAAGCTCACCAAACGGTGAAGATTTTCTATATGTGTTTTACGAAAGTAAAAAAGGCCTGTATGTGCTCATGTCATACAATATTATAGAGCAGCAAGTAAAAACGCCTATTGTTTGTAATGGCTATACCATTTTAAACGATGGAGAGTTATGTTACTTTAAAACCGAAGATGAGCAAACCAAACATCATGTTATTCAAATATGGCAAACCCCATTTATTAAAGGTGATGTTATCCCTTCGGAACACACAGATACCTTACTTTATAAAATAGGAAATAAAGACATTGTAAAAGCTATGGCAGAATGCCAAGCTCTAATTACGCTTTTAAATAAAGAAGATAGTTACGACGGTTTATACGATGATATTGCAAAGTCTTCCAGCGATATTTTAAACAGTTATTATTGGATAACAGAGCCGGAAACATTCCTTTTAAACGCGCCCTTAACCGAATTAAATGCGGCAGCTAATGCAGCCATAGATGAGTTTGAAAAAGTGGTGCAGCTTCGCAAAAATGCAGCCAATATTACTAAGGACACTCAGGTAAAAGCAGATGCTATTTTTGGCAAAATTAAAAGCAGTTCCTTTAAATCTATTGAAGATTTTGTAGCCGTACTATCTCAACTTAGAACGCTTAGAGGTGAGGTTATTGGCTTAAATGATATTCGCTATGTAGATACTGCATTTATAAGCACACTTGAAGAAGAAATTGTCGTTCAAAACGACAAAATATCTGAGCGATGCGTTCAGTTTTTGTTGGACGACAAAGCACTTGTACCCTACCATAATCGAGTAGCAGAGAAGAAAACCGACTTAGAAGGCATAAAAAAAGTAATTGAAGCTAAAAAATTAGAAGAGCAAGTTAATCAAATTGCGACCGATTTAGAAATGCTTATCGATATAGTTTCTAATCTAGACATAGAAGACGCTTCGCATTCTACGCAAATTATAGATAACATCTCCTTGATTTTTGCCACTATTAATCAGCTTAAAGCAGGTTTAAAAAATAAATTAAAATCATTAGGAGAAAAGGAAGCATCGGCAGAGTTTGCAGCACAATTAAAGTTAGTAGACCAAAGTATTATTAACTATTTAGATATAGCCACCACACCAGAGAAAACAGACGAGCTCTTAAATAAAGTATCGGTACAGTTAGAAGATATAGAAGGTAGGTTTGCAGATTTCGAGGATTTTATAGCGCAAATCATCGAAAAACGAGAAGAAGTTTATAATGCGTTCGAAGCTAGAAAAAACAGTCTTGTTGAAGCTAGAAATAAAAAAGCTATTACGCTGGAAGCAGCTGCCAATCGTATTTTAAAAGGTATTTCAAAAAAAGCATTAAGCTTTAAAACTACGGTTGAAATAAACGGTTATTTTGCTTCAGATTTAATGATTAATAAGCTTCGTGATATTATCACCAATCTTAAAGATTTAGACGATGCGGGAAAGGCCGAAGCTATAGAAACAGGATTAAAAGTAGCCAAAGAAGATGCCGTTAGAAAACTTAAAGACACGCAAGATTTATATGAAGATGGCGAAAACATTATTAAACTAGGTAAGCACAAATTTGGCGTTAACAAACAACCTCTCGACCTTACCATTGTTTATAAAGACGATACGTTAAAATACCATTTAACAGGTACTGATTTTTATCAGGCTATTGAAAATGATACTCTAATTAAATCCCAGAAATATTGGAGTCAGGAATTGGTATCCGAAAACGAATTGATTTATCGGGCTTCCTATTTAGCGTATAAACTATTTACAAATACATCTCAAGATCTGGAAAAGTTAAGTGATGAAGCATTGCTTCAGCTCATAAAAACCGAAAGCAGTAAAAACTATTCCGAAGGCTATATAAAAGGGGTTCATGACGAAGATGCAGCAAAAATTTTAAAAACCTTAGTGAGTAAGCATCACGATTTAGGTTTGTTGAAATACCAGCCCGTAGCAAGAGCCTTAGGGCAATTTTTTTGGAACGCGTTAGACAATGATTCCAGAGCCCTTTGGAATCAAAAAATTAAAGCATCAGGAGAAGTGATCTCAGCTTTCCCAGAAAGTAAAGAGCACCATGTTGTGATAAACGCACTAAGTGATCAATTAAAAACATCAGGACTTTATAGTCTAGTTTCTCAGCATTATTCAGCTAAAAAAAATACACTTCAACACGAAACAGCCTCGTATTTATTTGACGAACTACAAAGTAATAATACATTTTGCACAAGTAAAACAGCTCAAGATTTATACGATAATTTTATAAAAACAGTTGAAAGTAAAAATGCATTAAACACGTTTAAGAGTTCTCTTAAATCTGCTTTAGGCGATAAAAGTATTACCACAGATGCGCTACAATTAGCGGTACAGTGGGTAAGTTCTTTTATAAAATCTCAAGCTCAAGAATATACAAATTATGCTTATGAGATTGTTGCTCTTATACTGTTTAAAAGTGAAGCAAACTCAGATACTATTCAGGTAAGTCCAGATGCAATAATTAAAGATTTAAAAGGAAGTCACAGCACAATTAATGAAGGTGATTTTAAATTTAGCTATCATAATTTTATAAGTCAGTTACAAGACTTTACCACTATAGAAGTTCCCGCATTTAATGCCTATCGAGAAGCAAAACATTTGGTTACCGAAGCCCTAAAAGAACAACTAAAACTTGAAGAGTTTAAACCAAGGGTACTATCGTCTTTTGTTAGAAATAAACTAATAGACCAGGTGTATTTGCCTTTATTTGGAGACAATCTCTCTAAACAATTAGGAAGTGTAGGGGATAACAAGCGTACCGATCGTATGGGGATGCTGTTACTTATATCGCCTCCAGGTTATGGTAAAACAACATTAATGGAGTACATGGCAAACCGACTAGGGCTTATTTTTATGAAAATTAATGGGCCGGCCATAGGCCATGAAGTGACTTCTGTAGATCCATTAACAGCAAACAATTCGGCAGCACGAGAAGAACTCAATAAGCTTAATCTAGCTTTCGAAATGGGTAATAATGTGATGTTATACCTAGACGATATACAGCATTGCAATCCCGAATTTTTACAAAAATTTATATCACTGGCCGATGGTACTCGTAAAATAGAAGGTGTTTATAACGGGAAACCAAAAACCTACGATTTACGTAGTAAAAAATTCTGTGTCATTATGGCGGGTAACCCTTATACAGAAAGTGGGGAGAAGTTTCAAATCCCAGATATGTTAGCTAACCGTGCCGATATTTATAATTTAGGCGATATTATTGGAGACACTGCAGACTTATTTAAGCTAAGTTTAATTGAAAATGCCTTAACATCTAATCCTGTTTTACACCAATTAAGTAGTAAGTATTTTGAAGATATTTATCAATTAATAGATGTGGTAGAATCTGGGAACCGTGATAGTTTAGCACTTAAGGGCAACCATACAAAACAGGAAATTCAAGATTATTTAGCCGTGTTAGATAAGGTAGTAACCATTCGTAACACCGTGTTAAAGGTAAATGAAACCTATATTAAATCGGCTGCTATGGACGACAATTACCGCATAGAACCTTCGTTTAAACTACAAGGCTCTTATCGTGATATGAATAAACTGGTAGCGAAAGTGGTTCCTATAATGAATAACAAAGAATTGCAAACACTACTGTTATCTCATTACGAAAACGAGTCGCAAACGCTAACCAGTGCTGCCGAAGCCAATTTATTAAAATATAAAGAACTTACAGATACTATTGATGATATCGAAACTAAACGTTGGCAAACCATTAAAGATACTTTTGTAAAAAATAACAAACTCAAAGGTTTTGGAGATCAAAACGAAATGGCACAAGTATTGGCGCAAATGATGCAATTTAGTGAACATTTAGAAGGGATTCAAAATGTTTTGAAGCGAGGGTTGAAGGGTTAGTAATTTTTTATTAAGAGTGTAAAGTTTTAAAAAAATAGGGTTTTTTAAAAAGTAATTTCAGGTGTTTTTTGGTTTTAAAATAGAAGTAAAAAGTATTAATGTCGTTTTAAATATTAACTTTAACATGTAAATATGTAATCTGTTGCCATACTTATCATCAATACAACTTAATACCGTAAGGACACATCCTTATCCTTTTGATATTCCTGCAGTAAAGCATGCCAAGGACATTGATTTATCTAATTCTGTTACATTTTTAATTGGAGAGAATGGCTCTGGAAAATCTACTTTGCTTGAAACTATCGCATACAGGTTACAACTGCCGCATATGGATGGAAACACCTATGAAAAAAAGTGTTTTGATGCTGCAAGACGATTAACGCCATTTTTAGAAGTGAACTGGGGTATACAACGCGCCAATGGTTTTTTCTTTAGAGCTGAAGATTTTGGGGATTACCTTAATAGTGTACATAGACAAGATGTGAATTTGCACAATCAAATGTTAGAACTTCGGGATGATGTTCCGCAAAACATTATTCAAGAAATGAAGGATAATGCTAATTTTCAATTACGTCGTGTTAGGAAGGATTACGGGCAGGAATTGGATGCCTTTTCTCATGGGGAAGCATACATGCACATTATGCAAGAAATGGTAACTACTCCAGGTGTTTATTTACTTGATGAGCCAGAAGCTTCTTTGTCCCCAGCAAAACAACTGGCTTTTATCTATTTTTTGCAAAACCATTTAGAGCAGCATATGTCACAGTTTATAATTGCAACACATTCGCCGATGTTAATGGCTTATCCAGATGCCTGCATTTATGAAATTACAGAAACCGAAATGAATAAAACAGCACTAGAGGATACCGATCATTACACTTTAACCAAAACATTTCTTAATAATCCACGGTCTTTTTTAAGACATTTTTAATACCTCAATAACAACCATATGCACAACGGGTTACTTTAATATAAAACTACCTTTTACACATGTAGGTGCTCCTAAACTATAAGAGCGTTTAGAAGGTAAACTACTTCCTATAAATACATCATAGTTCCCTTTTACATAGGTGAGTGTTCCATCTTCTTTATAGTTTTTTATTTGTTTTACAGGAATGTCAAATACTACTTTTGTGCTGCTATTCGCTTTAATTTTTACCTGTTTAAAGCTTTTTAGATCGTATTGAGGGACATCGAAATTGGCATCTTTTGTAGAAACATATAGTTGTACAGTCTCTTCAATATCTAAATTGCTATCATTCTTAATAGTAGCAGTAACTTGAATGGTTTCATGTAGTTTGTATTTTGACCGATTAAGCTTAAGGTTACTATAGGTTAAATTACTATAGCTTAGCCCAAACCCGAAAGGGTACTGAGGCTCTTGCTTCATATATTTATATGTTCTTTCTTTCATAGTATAGTCGTCGTAAGCAGGTAGCTGTGCTATAGTTTTTGGAAAGGTTACAGGTAATTTACCAGAAGGTGATACTTTTCCAAAAATAACATCGGCAATAGCATTACCGCCTTGCTCTCCAGGATACCACGCCATTAAAACAGCATCGGCTAGCTCGTGAACTTCCTCTAAAGCAATGGGGCTACCTCCCATGACTATAACAATAAAAGGTTTATCTCCTCTACCTTTTTTTATTTTTTTTAAATACTCTAGCTGTTCCCCTGGTAATTTCATATTAGGGCGATCGCTTTTATGTTCTGAAGCTATGGCTTCGCCTTCTTCGCCTTCTAATAAGGTATTAATACCCACTACAGCAATAGTGACTTCTGCTCCCATGGCTTCCCCGATAGCCCAACCTATGGTATTCTTATTAGGTACATCTATTTGAAAACCATGACGGTATTCAAACCGTGTTCCTATACTAATGGCATTTGTTAAGCCTTCAACAACAGTAACTACATTGCCGGATTGCCCATTATAATTTCCTAGCATCACATCTACATCTGCAGCTAAGGGGCCAATAGCAAATAGATGTTTTACATTGGGACTTAGCGGTAAAACATTATCATTCTTGAGAAGTACTACAGACTTTTGAGCCGATTTTCTTGCCAGATCTATTTTCTCAGAGCTATTTACAACATCTTCACCAAGTTGATTAAAAGGATTATTTCCATAGGGGTCAAAAATGCCTAACTTAAATAGTGTTCTCCAAAGTGCTTTTAGGTTACTATCTATATCTTTTTCTGTAATATAACCGGCTTTAAGCGATTCCTTTAACTTTTTGTAGGTGGAGCCACAATTTAAATTCACTCCGTTTTTTAGGGCTAAAGCAATAGATTCTTCGGGTGTTTTTGTTACTTTGTGGTGTTTATGAAAGTTTTCAATGGCACCGCAGTCACTCATTACATGACCTTTAAAGCCCCATTGTTCTCTAAGAATATCTACCAATAATTCTGTGCTGCCACAACAAGGCTCATCGTAAGTTCTGCTATAAGCACACATGACTGCTTCAACATTAGCTTCTGTTACTAAAGTTTCGAATGCAGGAAGGTAGGTTTCCATGAAATCTTTTCGAGAAGGTTTGGCATTAAAATGATGCCTGTCTCCCTCAGGACCATTATGGACAGCATAATGTTTTGCACAAGCTGCTGCCTTTAGATATTTTGGATCATCCCCCTGTAAGCCTCTTACAAAAGCACTACCCATTTTTCCTGTTAAGAGAGGATCTTCTCCCCATGTTTCCATACCTCTTCCCCATCTGGGATCTCTAAAAATATTTACGTTAGGCGACCAATAAGTTAAACCAGCATATTGAGTGTAATTTTCATTTTTTTGAGCAATGTTAAATTTGGCACGTCCTTCATCTGAAATTGCCGTGGCCACCTGTTCTATTAATTGAGGATCGAAAGTAGCCGCCATTGCAATAGGTTGAGGGAAAACTGTAGCGCGCCCCATACGTGCTACACCGTGCAAAGCTTCATTCCACCAATTGTATGGTTTTATTCCTAAACGTTTTATTCCTGGAGCATTGTGCAATAATTGAGCACACTTTTCTTCTAAAGTTAACTCGTTGATAACCATGTCTAATCGCTTTTCAATAGCAATAGTATGATCCCAAAAGGTGCCTTTTTTATCTTGTGGAATAGTATTTTGAGCTTTAAGTGTTATTCCCAATAACAATATTGCGATATTAATTGTTGTTAAAAAGTGTTTTATCATTTGTTAGGATTAAATTTTGCTGATCAATTTTAATAATAAGATTTTTGTTTTGAGATATCTAAAATCATCGATTTTAATTTTATATAAATACCCGATGTAAAACGCAATAAATATAAAACGAAGATATCTCTTTTTTCTTCATAAAATAGACCAATAAATACCTCAAATGTGCCAAAAAAAGCACTAAATGTATCATAACGCTTTATTTGTGTCACTAGGATGCGATAGAGTAAGTTTATTTCGTTCAATTACTTAAAGGTTCTCGCTAAATTTAAGTCGGAAATGGTATGAGTAGTTTTCTTAGAGTGTAGTTTATAAAAGAGTGAAAATTTGGAATTATAAGTATAGGTACTTATTTTTTTTATCCTAGATGCTCAATATATTGGATGTTAATTATAGGTTATTTTTTTCTGAAGAGTAATAAGGCGTATAATTAGTAAACTAAACCGATAAGATTATGAAAACAAAAACCAATTATTCAGTTGTGTGCTTACTTATAGCAATACTAAGTTTTTTAACTTTTTCTTGTACAGAACAATCTTTAGAAGAAGATTCAAGCACAAACGAAACTATTATAAGTTATGAGGGTGGTGGTGATGATGGTCATGGAGGTGGAGGAGCACCTAATTAATATAACGTTCAATAAACTGATGAGTAACTATTAAATTAAAAACAATGAAAAAACTATTTTATATTATTTTGTTTATGACTTTAACCAATGTTATATACAGTCAAACAAGCAATAATTTCTCTAAAATTTTTTTAAATAAATTATTAAATAAAGAAGTAACAATAATATTGAAAAACAGAAAAGACGCTGTAGCTCTTATATCTAATCGCAGAAGTGTATATAGAAATTTTATAAAAGAAGTTAAAGACAACTACATTGTTGTTGAAATAAACCCAATTTCTGGTGTTGGTCAATCTCATTTGAGACATATCCTAATTAATCAGATAGTACAAATTGATATAATTAAATAAGCTATAAAATAAAAGTATAACAAACCGATTGGATTATGTAGGCAGCTATTGATTATTTGGAATACAAGTGAAATGGCTTAAAAATGAAATAAAAGGACCTAATATTTATCCAGAAGTTAGGGCTGCTGATAAACATGCTTTAAAAGAAATTAACAAAGCCCTTGAAATTCTTAAATCACACAATAAGTAGATCAAACCGATGGGAAAATATAATGCAGTAGTAACATATTCGATTAAGAGAAATGGTAGTAAAAGGGGGTTTTTAAGTATTGTTCATTATGATGATGTTAATATATCAAATGAAAGAATAATTGAGCTTGCTAATGAAAAAATTATAGAGGATAGTAAATATTTTCATTTTACTATTGAGGGAGAAGGTTCTATACATTCAAGAGATAAAATAAATTAAAATAAACCGATGGGAAACGCAACACAAAACCTTTCTCTGGATCTCATACTGAAGAAATAATTTGTCCAAGATGCGAAGAAGTTCAAATTGCAACTATCGAACATAAATTCCCTTGGGACTCATACATTCATTTTTGTGATTGTGGATATATAGTAATGGAAAGTGAATGGGAAACCGTAGAAGAATTGAATAAACTAAAGTTAAACTAACCGATAAGTTATGACACTTGCAGAATTTGAAAAAAGTTATCTAGGTTAATGAAAAGATATTTATCTCCAGATACAGAAATCAGAATTAGGATTTATGGTGGCGGTTCTTCCGAAACCGATGAATTATACCTACATGATAATATCACGTATAATTATACATTAAAGCAAACTAAACCGATAAGATTATGAAAACAAAAACGAATTACTCAGTTACGTATGTGCTTATAGCAGTATTTAGTTTAATAAGCTTTTCCTGTACAGAACAATCTTTAGAAGAAGATTCAAGAATGAGCGAAACTATTATGAGCTATCAAAGTGGTGGTGATGGCGATCAAGGAGGAGGAGGAGCTCCATATTAAATTAAACTAAACCGATGAATTGGCAAATAATAATAACAGGAGTTACTGCTTTAATAGGTGGAGCTATTGGAGCTATTGGTTCTCCTTGGATTAAATGGCATCTTGAAAATAAAAGAGAAAATAGAAAAGAAAGAATTGAATTAATAACCAGTTTAAGAAGTTTGTTAGAGACTGTTAACCCAAAAGATGATGAATTTTTAAACTTTTCAGCATACTCAAGATTAAGACCATATTTATCAAAAAAATTGGTAAATGAATTAGAGGATTCCTCTACTATTATTATAGAAAGGGGATCTGGATCTGTAAGAGATCCATATATTAATAAAATATTAGAAGAACTAAGTCAAATTGAGGACTCATGGAATATTGGATTGCCAAATAAAAAATCAAGAAAAAAGCATTCTAATAATAAGGAAACAATTACAATTAGTTCCCACTAAAAGCAAGGAATCTATTATGTACTGAAAATTATGGTTATGTCTGTCAATTTTTTTTGACATCATAACTGCTGAAAAACCAAAAGTTCAAAAAAAGATAAGATTATGAAAACAAAAACCAATTATTCAGTTGCGTGCTTACTTATAGCAATACTAAGTTTTTTAACTTTTTCTTGTACAGAACAATCTTTAGAAGAAGATTCAAGCACAAACGAAACTATTATGAGTTATGAGGGTGGTGGTGATGATAATTATGGAGGTGGAGGAGCTCCATATTAAAGTAAACTAAACCTATGGGTTTGAATTAGTCTTCTAAAACCAAGCAATTATCAATAGAAGGTGACAACTTAAATTATAAAATTGAATTTGATAAATTTTTAAGTAAAACCTAAACTATTTCTATTTAATACCTCTAAGTTTTAAAATTTCAGTGTTGAAATAATATTTTATTCTTTAAAGCGGTGTTTTGTTGTAATGTTGCCTTTAAAAACAACAAAACCTCTAAAATCAAAAGATTTCAGAGGTTTTAAGTACTCAAGGTGGGAATCGAACCCACACTCTCGAAAGAACTGGATTTTGAATCCAGCGCGTCTACCAATTCCGCCACTTGAGCATTCTAGTGTTATTACCTGTCAAGAGACAGGATTACCAATTCTGCTCCACCAAATTAAAATCAGGCACTTGAGCATTTTTAGGACAGCAAAAATAACTTTTTTTTCTATATTAGACACAAAAATAGTGGTCAATATACTTTACAGGTAGAAATAAATGTCTAAATTTGCACCTCGTTTTTAGCGAAAAGATCTTAAGTCTTAAAAAACAATAAGTTAACCATGCCTAACATAACTACCGAAGCTAAATTTTTTTCCTGTACACAAAGTACAGAACTAGCAGAGAAGATAGCTAATGCCTATGGCACTCATGTTGGTAATGTAATTACCTCCACTTATAGTGATGGCGAATTTCAGCCATCTTATGAGGAATCTATTCGTGGCACCAGGGTTTTTATAATTGGATCTACACATCCAGGACCAAGAAATTTAATGGAAATGTTGTTAATGATAGATGCCGCAAAACGTGCATCGGCAAGACATATAACAGCAGTAATGCCATACTTTGGTTGGGCTAGGCAAGACAGAAAAGACAAGCCTAGAGTTCCTATAGCAGCAAAGTTGGTAGCAAAAATGTTAGAAACAGCAGGAGCAACTAGGATTATAACAATGGATTTGCATGCAGATCAAATTCAAGGCTTTTTCGAAAGACCTGTAGATCATTTGTTTGCGTCTACTATATTTTTGCCTTATTTAAAGCATTTGAATTTGCCTAACCTAACAATTGCTTCTCCAGATATGGGAGGGTCTAAAAGGGCGTATGCGTATTCTAAATCTTTAGAAAGTGATGTTGTAATATGTTATAAGCAACGTGCTAAGGCTAATGTGATCTCTCATATGGAATTAATAGGAGATGTAACAGGAAAAAATGTTGTGCTAGTAGATGATATGGTGGATACTGCGGGTACATTAACTAAAGCAGCCGATTTAATGATGGAACGAGGTGCTTTGAGTGTAAGAGCCATATGTACACACCCTATTTTATCTGGTAATGCATATCAAAGATTAGAAGGGTCTAAACTAGAAGAGTTAATAGTTACAGATTCTATTCCTTTAAAACAAGAAAGTAAAAAAATAAGAGTACTGAGTTGTGCAGACTTGTTTGCGGATGTTATGAAAAAAGTCCATAAAAATAAGTCTATCAGTTCTTCTTTTGTGATGTAAATTAATATAAATAAAATGAAAACGAGATGAACTATAGATTTTAAATAATTAAAAAATCTATATTCAGTGCGTTTGCATAATACAATTAAATAATAATAAATAATCTATTATGAAATCAATTACAATCAACGGATCTCAAAGAGAAAGCGTGGGCAAAAAATCAACAAAAGCCTTACGTAATGCTGGTCAGGTTCCTTGCGTATTATACGGAGGAGACAAACCAGTGCATTTTTCAGCAGCTGAATTAGCCTTTTCTAAATTGGTATATACACCAAATGCGCATACAGTTGTAATTACTTTAGATAATGGTGAAACGCTTAACGCTGTTTTACAAGATATCCAATTTCACCCAGTAACAGACAGAATCTTACATGTAGATTTCTATCAGTTATTTGATGATAAAGAAATAGCTTTAACTATTCCTGTAAATTTAGTAGGTAGCTCTAAAGGTGTTAAAAATGGTGGTGTTTTAAGAAGAAACAACAGGAAATTACGTGTTAAAGCACTTCCTGCAAACTTACCAGATTTTATAGAGGTAGATATTACACCTCTTAAAATTGGAGGTAAAGTATATGTTGGAGATTTACCAAGTGACGATTATAAGTTTTTACATCCAGATAATACGGTAGTATGTCAAGTAAGAACATCTAGAACTGCGATAGCAGATGAAGAAGATGAAGAAGAAGCAACATCAGAAGGAGCAGCAGAAGCACCAGCAGCAGAAACAGCTCAAGAGTAAGATTTTTTAAATCGAAAATACATCTAAAACACCTTCAAACAGAAGGTGTTTTTTTATGCATTAAAAACCTAAAAAAACACCTCTAGAATTAAATTAAAAAATATATCTTTGCACGCGAAAACTAAAAGAGGTTTTTGTCAATTAAATAGCATAATATTAAATACATAAGTAATGTCTAAAGTTACAGGTAAAGTTGCACAAATAGTAGGACCGGTTATTGACGTTGAGTTTGCAGCAGGTTCAGAACTTCCAAAAATTTACGATTCATTAGAAATAAAAAGACCTGATGGTTCAACATTAGTATTAGAGGTACAATCTCACATTGGAGAAGATACAGTGCGTACTATAGCAATGGACTCTTCGGATGGTTTAAGTAGAGGTACTGAAGTTAATGCTACAGGAGCTCCAATACAAATGCCAATAGGAGACGATGTATATGGTCGTTTATTTAACGTAATTGGAGATGCAATTGATGGTTTAGGAGATTTGCCTAAATCTGGAGATAAGGGATTACCAATACACAGACAAGCACCTAAGTTTGAAGATTTATCTACATCTACAGAGGTGTTATTTACAGGTATTAAAGTAATCGATTTAATTGAGCCTTATGCCAAAGGTGGTAAGATTGGATTATTTGGTGGTGCAGGCGTAGGTAAAACAGTATTAATTCAAGAATTAATTAACAATATAGCAAAAGGTCACGGTGGTTTATCGGTTTTCGCTGGAGTAGGAGAACGTACGCGTGAAGGAAACGATTTATTACGTGAAATGTTAGAGTCTGGAATTATCAAGTATGGTGAAGATTTTATGCATTCTATGGAAGATGGTGGATGGGATTTAACTAAGGTTGATAAATCTGCTATGAAAGGTTCTAAAGCAACTTTTGTATTTGGACAAATGAATGAGCCTCCTGGAGCACGTGCTCGTGTAGCATTATCAGGACTTACAATAGCTGAATATTTCCGTGATGGAGCAGGAGATGGACAAGGTAAAGATGTATTATTCTTCGTAGATAATATCTTTAGATTTACACAAGCAGGATCTGAAGTTTCAGCATTATTAGGACGTATGCCATCAGCGGTGGGATACCAGCCAACATTAGCAACAGAAATGGGGGCAATGCAGGAGCGTATTACATCTACCAAAAAAGGATCTATTACATCGGTACAAGCAGTATATGTACCTGCAGATGATTTAACAGATCCAGCACCAGCAACAACATTTGCTCACTTAGATGCAACAACTGTATTATCTCGTAAAATTGCCGAGTTAGGGATATACCCAGCGGTAGACCCATTAGATTCTACTTCAAGAATTTTAACAGCAGATATATTAGGAGCAGACCATTATAACTGTGCACAACGCGTAAAAGAGTTGTTACAACGTTATAAGGAATTACAAGACATTATTGCTATCCTTGGTATGGAAGAATTATCTGAAGAAGATAAGTTAGCAGTAGGACGCGCTCGTCGTGTACAACGTTTCTTATCTCAGCCATTCCATGTAGCAGAGCAGTTTACTGGTATTCCAGGGTGTTTGGTTGATATTAAAGATACTATTAAAGGATTTAACATGATTATGGATGGAGAATTAGATCACTTACCAGAAGCAGCATTTAACCTTAAAGGATCTATACAAGAAGCTATTGAAGCTGGAGAGAAAATGCTTGCAGAAGCATAATTCAATTGACAATTGTCAATTATTAATTATCAATTGAGAGAGATATGTATTTAGAAGTAGTATCACCAGAAGCAACACTATTTGCGGGAGAAGTAGACTCTGTGGCTGTGCCAGGAGTAAATGGAGAATTCCAAATGTTGAAAGATCACGCGCCGGTAGTTTCAATTTTAAAGGATGGAATTGTTAAAATTCATACACATAATCAAACAGGCTTAGTGGTAGCCGATTTACATGAATTAGTTGTCCCTTTTGAAGAGGATAATAAAATTTTAACAGTAAAGATAAATTCTGGCACTATTGAAATGAAAGACAACAAGGTAATTGTACTTGCCGATTAAGTATTCTTAAAAAATATATAAAGCAAAAACCCAAAACAAATATTTGTTTTGGGTTTTTGCTTTTAAAACAAATAAATTAAAAAACTAACTAACTAATACATTATTAGTAATATATTCATAGCAATAACTAGTACGATTGATAATACCAAACCTATAGCAAACAATACATATGGTGTGGTATTTGTTGATTTAGATTTCATGATTTAATGGATTATTAACTAAGTAAAAAATAAAAACTCTGTGCCTTAATTATAACACAGAGTTTTGTGTAATTCTCTCCCTAGAAGGGTTGATTAATAGCATTGTAAAGATAATGTAGAAGACTAAAATAAAAAATACGCACTTGTACGTATTTTTGTTTTATACCAATTCTTAAATGAATATACTGTAAAGTAAAATGATGGATTTTGGAATTATACGAGGCAGAAAAAATAAGCATAGCCGTAGTTCAATGTCATTAAGTTAAGCTCTATTTGTATAATTTGTCACATTGAGCGCAGTCGAAATGTAATTGAATTACAAGTTTTTATAGAAATAAACGCATTTAGTTTAATGATGAAAACGTCTTAACTTAATGACATTGAGCCGTAGTTACGGTTCTGTTTTATGTTGAAGATAGAATTTAAAAGACACTTTTTAACTCAGTGAATTCATTTGGGAATTGGTATTATACCAATTCTAATGTTGCAATTTGCATTAGATGATAATACCATTTACACTTTGAATTTACTGTAATAAAACACCCTTTTTCCTTTCTATTTCATTATTAAATGAAACCGTAACTTAGACTATGCTTTAATTTTCTAATTCATACAAAGAAAAAAATCATTATTTTCTTTTACAATAAATTCAAAATATAACTGGTATAAGAAGATAGAAAGTATTTAAAAAGCAAAAGCTTCAGGAAACAAAACCTGAAGCTTTTTTTAAATAATTCTCCCTAAGAACTAATTAATAGCAGTGTAAATGTAATACCTATGTTAACGAAATAAAATAAGTACTTGTACGTATTTTACAAAAATGCTTTGTTTAAATTAGCCCAAATGGATAATGCTGTAGGTTTATTATCTAAGTTTAATTTAGCAACTATATTGCTTCTATGCTTGTCTACAGTGCGGTTTGAAATAGAAAGTTCATTAGCAATTTCTAGAGACGTTTTATTATCAGAAATTAATTTTACAATTTTTAACTCAGATTTAGTTAATAGTTCTAGCTCTTTAGGCTTTTTGCTGTGACCAACATTAAGATAATCTGCAATTTCTTCACTAAAATAGGGTTGATTGTTTTCTACATGTTTAATGCAGGTTTCAATTTCTTCTATGGCAAATTCTTTTAGTATATACCCATAAACACCATATTCTAACGCCTTATCGTAAAGCTCTTCCTCTTTATCAAATGTGATTAAAATTACTTTAGTGGGAATATTATTTTTTTTACAAGCCTCTGCAATTTCTAAGCCTGTTTTATAAGGCATTCTAATATCTAGAATAGCTATTTTGGGTTTGAGTTTTACTATTAAGTTATAGGCGGATTTTCCATCTTCGGCACTTCCGACTATATTATGACCTTTAGAGGTTAAAAAATCTGTTAAACCTCTGAGCATTAGCGGATGGTCATCAGCTATCACTATAGATGTATGCATTATTGAACTTAGGGTTGTTTTTTTAGTAGCTTGTAATATACTATTTACAATTTTAAATATAGATATTTTTTTTCATAATCTATTATAGCTTTGCCCTTTTTAAGAATATCTGCTCCAATAATACCATCTACGGGCTTGGAATTATGATTTGTAAGTGCTGTATTTACATGGGTAAGATTAAAAAGAACCAATACAACTTTGTCTTTTTTCCACTTCCCAATTTTTAATTTATTCTTTTTAGACATTTTAGTTTCCATATCTATAGCACCAGCACCAGCGGCTTTTATTTGAGAGCTTTCAGCATTTAGTTTAAAAGTCTCTATGCCTTCAAAATCCACACAGGAATTTGAAGCACCTGTATCAAGTATAAAAAGTCCTTTTTGCCCATTTATAGATGCTTTTATTTCGAAATGATTAGTCTTTGTAAAATGTAGTTTAACCTTGGTGTAACCTTTGTTAAGAAGATATGTTTGTAGGTTTTCTATAGACATGAGTTTTTGTTTTTACAACAATAACTAGCAATATAATAAGAAATATTATGCTAAAAACTATAAAAAAGCTATTGTTATTAGTTTTTTTAGCTTCCAGGCTACCATAGTAAACAAAAGCGCTCCAGTAATAAGGCGATTTACGGTAGTTGCTTATAGTCTTGTTTTTTAAATAGTCTATTTTAGATTTATGATTAGCTCTATAAAAGGATTTATTTTTACTAAAACTTTTATAAAACGATGCTATAATTTGTGAGGTAGACTTATCATTTATTTTCCACAGAGAAAATAATATGTTTTGTACACCAGCATATTGAAAACCTCTGGCTATACTCATGGCACCTTCCCCTTTACGCATTTTTCCAATACCTGTTTCGCAAGCACTTAAAACGACTAAGCGTGAATTTAGATTCATACTATACAGTTCATTTAATAATAATGTACTATCATAAAAATCTATCGAAGCTGGAACTATAGAATTTCCGCCACTGGCATGAGACGATAGATGGAGTATCCCATAATTTTTAGCCAGCTTTTTAAAGTTTTGTTTAGAGGCTTCATGATGCATTAGTATTTTTGAATTCATTTTGCCTTTAATTGCGTTAGCTTCTTCTATGGAGTAGTTAAGTGCTCTGTTAGAATTACTAAATACTGGAAAAAAACCTATTACATTTTTATCTTTTATAGCGGTTGTATTCAATGTGTATAAGAAAGCACTGGAATTGTAAACAATAGTTTGATCCTTAATTACAAAGGGCATATTAGAAAATGATAGGGTTTGCGTATGCTGTGTTAAAAGTGCTTCAAAAGGAATAAAGCTTAATGGACCATCTGGCACAATAATTATGTTTTTATAATTAGAAACAGCATTAAATTTTAACAGTTTAAATACACTAAATGCATTTTTAGAAAACTTTGGAATGTTATCATTTATTAGTGCAGCATTATCAAACAAGTGAATAAACGCTATAACTTTAGCTTCCGCTTTGGACGTTAAATCTATGTGATGCATTAAAATATTTTTAGAAGTAATAATAAATTGGTATATGGTATGTTTTCCATAAAAATACTCAACCAAAGCGCCTTTGTCTTTATGCAATTTACGCTGTATTACCTCTAAAGAAATACCATGCCTTTCTTCTAAAAATGTTTGTGAAATTTTATGTTTTATAGTTTTTAATTGTAGACTTATCTCTGTAAGTTTTTTATTGAAATTTGTAATAGATGAAACGTTATTTTTACCTAATCGTTCCCTAATAAGTAGGCCTGTAAAATGTTCCTGTTGTTTTAAAAGGCTGTATTCTTTTAGTAGTAAACTATCATTTGGGTGTTTTTCTAAACGTAGTTTTTTTTGAAAAATCTCTTTTAAGGTCGAAGCCTTACTTTGTTCGGAATATTGAAACGCTTTTAAAATATACTGCTTGTCTTTGGTGTTTTGATAAGCATGATATAGGAGATCGATACATTTTTCACTCCGTGTTTTATGCTTAGTTTGATTAAGGATTTTGGCCTCTTGCGATGTCCATGTGTTACGGAGTAGATCTGCAACATAAAAGCTCAAATTATAAAATTTTAAAGCGTTATAAACATCGGTTTGTATTTCGGCATATAAATCAAAAATATCAATAAAAGTGTTTTCGGCATACAGCGCTTCTGTGTTGGGGATGGTATTGGGTTTTAAATGCTCAATTAATAGAAGTAAGGCTTCATTTAAACATTGCGATACTTTGGTAGGGGTATTTAAAAGCATGTAAAGTTCTGCTTCTTCAACCAAAAGTTTAGCTAAATAGCGTTTAGGGGCGTTTTTATTTGAAAATTGTTTAAGTTTTACCTTTTGAAACGCTTTCAATGCCTTATTATAATCGCCATTTTGTAGTGAGATTTTATAGGTGTTTTCATTGCTTATAAGATTAGAGTTTATAGAATACCCTAAAGCTATTTTACTTTCAGAATTAATGGCAATAAGTTTTGTTTTTTGATCTGGATGGTTGTTGGGATTATCTAAATATTTAGAAGTTAAATTAATAGCCGTTTCAAATTCGTGTATGGTATAGTAAAGTTGCGCAAGATTTATAATACCACTAATTTTCTGTTTATGATTTTGATGGTTCTCTGCTATAACTATGTATTGAGTTATAATAGTTTCGGCACTGGTAAAGTTGTTCGTTTTGGTATATAGATTTCCTAAAGGAATTAGGCAGCTTTCAACGATATCAAAATCTGAAATTTTAGAAAGCCCATTATATTCAAAACGTTTTAATGCATCTTCATAGGTTATTATGGCTTGTTTTAGTTGTGATTGTTGATCTAAAAAATAACCTTTATGACATTGTAGAAATACCAAAGCTAATTGCTCATCTTTGGTGTTAACCTGATGTTTAAAGTCTAATTCTTTTTGTTGTAATAGTTTAAGAGATGCGTTATTTGGGGCTGCTATAAACGTTTCGGCAGCAACGTAAATAGCTTCTTCTAAATGTTGTCCAAATAGATAAAAACTTTGAAGCGATAGTAAGATAAAGAATAGCTTTTTCACAACATTTCATGTTTTTATTTAGTGGATGATAAAAAATGACATGTCACATTGAGCGCAGTCGAAATACTTTAAAAAATCGAATCTTGAGAGTCTTTGACTGCGCTCAAACCGGTATTCTGATATAAAATTAATTTTTGTCATGTACTAACATACGTTATTAAAATTTCCAGATGGCATAAAATTGCCAATAGTTAAAGTTATCGTCAAAATTAAAAATATAACGCGCTCCTAAACTTGGTCCTATTCTAGAAAAACCAGCTGTAATATCCAATAAAGCCCCAGTTCTTAAATTTGTAAAAGAAGCTGTTTCTTCTGTATTTGTTAGTTCTCTGGAAGTTAAAGGTGCTTGTTGTTGAATACCTTCAAATTGCTCAATTAAAATAGTATTACCCCTTTTTTCGCTAACAGAAATGGTATTTTGTAAACCCGCACCCAATCCAATATAGTTATTAATATTATATCTTAACAAAATGGGGACATCCCAATCAAAGTTATTAAATGTTGTACTTGTTGATGTACGTTGTCTAAACCTAAAACCACTTGCATTTTGAATTATTTCATCTAGTATTTGGGTATTCGAATCGTATTTATGTAGGTTATTTAAAAGCTCTACCTGCCAATACCAGCGATAGGATTTATATGGAGATACTGTTGCGCCAATAAAATAGCTTTCGGAGTTTTTTAAATCACTAAAAAAGTTATAACCAGCCTTAGCTCCTATTGATATCCCTGGTAAAAAACGTGTGGTTGAATAATTGGTAATTATGGGGTCGTTTTTATCAAAGATTATGGCGGTTCTGCTTTTTGTCTTTTTTTTATGAAAATCTTTGGCAAACTTGATATTATATTTTACAAAGCCCTTAGTAGAATCGTATTCTTTTACATTTTTTTGTTCGCTACCGGGTAAGTATATATTTTTAAACGTAAAAATGGCTTGATTTTGGGTAAATGTAGTGTCTAAGCAACTGTAATTTACCTTGTATTTTGGACAAATTTTACATTTGGGGTACATATTGGTTACTTCAAGTGTGGATTTATCCAGCATTTCAGGAATATCTGTTTCTAATTTTATGGTTCTGGCTGGACCTTCACCATTATTTTGGAATTTAATTTTATACTTTAACGTTTTAAAACGTACAAGCCTGTAATTCATAAAAGTACCATTAGAGGACATTTTATTAGGATCGTGAGACGTGACAATTTCCATTTCCATGTCCTTAACTTTATGATTATCGTAATTAGCATCGGGTACATAAATACCACGAACAGAAATAATAGCACTTGTGTCTTTTACCATTTCTGGAGTGGTTTTAAGGCTAAAAAAAACATTTCTTTCTTCTTGTGGTTTCATGTTATCAAATTCCAATATGTCCCAGTTTTTATATAATGCTTTTGAAGCCGAAATAGTTAAAGGCAAGTTTATTCTGTCTGTAGAATCCTGAGCCATAGTTTTAAGGGCCAAAATAGAGTTTTCGGTAGAGGCTAATAGTGTATTATCTAATTGAGGTGGTTGTTGTGTATAGGCAAAGGCAGGTGCAGGTATTGTTTTTTCGTTATGATAAGTTCTGGTTTCTGTTACAACAAAATTGTCTGCGTTATATTTTTGTTCATTATAGAATAGGTATAGTTTCCCATTAGTTACATAGTCTTTAGTGTTCTTATAGCGCATTACCGCTACAATTTCCTGATCTGGGATAGGTTCTCTGTTTCTTATAATGTCAAAATCTGTAGTCATTGTAGCGATGTCTTTAGAAGTCTCTGAAATAGAATTGACGGCAATTTTTTTAGGTCTAGTGGTTGGTGGTTTCCCTGTATCGTAGTTGTTTGTTGCCCACATACTAACTTTATAGCCCCCTTTTTTCTTGTAAGTGTGTTTAGGGCTTTTCTCTTTGCTGTACTTACCATCTCCAAATTCCCAAAAATATGAGTAGAAGGCTTTAGGAGCTCCTGCTATTTGATTAAGTGTTGGCGTTTCTGGAGAAAAAATAACGCTATTATCTTTTATACTATGTTTAATTGTAGCAGTTCTGGTAATTGTATCGTTTATAAGTTCTTGTGTTTTTCCAAATAAAGGATAAAGTATAATTAAAAGTGTGATAATACATTTTTCCATAATTAAGGGTGTGTTTATAAATATACAAAACAGCATTTTAATGCACTGTAGTTGTTTATGTAGAGCATAAAAAAAGCATGTTAGCGCATAATACAATGATAACAATTGAAATGAGAAAGATTATATTAATGTCGTTTTTTGAAGATTTCATCTTTTTATTTTAGATACAAAATCACCTTAATTTGTTACCCCTTTTTTTTCTAAAAATCCCAGAAACTTTGTTTCTGGGATAAAAAGTAGGTTAACCATAAAAAGCAAAAACATAACTAAGTAAACTAACTATTTAGGGCAAATCGTTTATTATTATGGTTAATTGAGCTTCTGTTACTATAGCCATGTCGTCTTCTGTAAATGTTATAATGCCATTTTCTATAATTGTTACAGGTTTTATAGCATATTTCCAATTATCACCATCTTCTGTAGCAAAAATGGCATGACATTCTAATCCTACAGGGATTTGTCCATAATGTTCACTAAAAATTCCAGTATCAGGATTATAAGTATCTAACTGAGCCAGACCAGTATTTTCGCCATCATAAGATAAGTATATAGCACTATTTGTATTGTTGTATCCTTCTGGTATGGTTGCTTGTAATGTTGTTTTTGGTCTGGGATCGTTATAAAAGCGATCTACATTAGACCATCCAAACGATTGAAAAAAACCGTAATAATTATTACCTTCGGCAAACACATTTCCACCTTGGGCACCAGTATCATCTCTTTCTTCTTCATCCCAAACTAAGTCTCCGTTATCGTCTATACGACCATTCCATAAAATCATCTCATTATCGGGGTCACCGGTAAGGTTAGTTGGAATTGTCATTTGAAAGCCGCAAGTAGTTTCTAAAGCCTCACCATTTTGGGTAGCGTTTACAAAAAATTCCCCACCAGAAATTAGCAAAGCTTTATCACCGTTTGGCATTGTGCCCATAGTAGGTTTGTTAGTTGTAAGCATGCTTCCTTTATCAAATAGTTCAATAAATTCAAGATCTACATTCCCAGTAATAGCACTACCGTTTAAAGTTAAACAGCTTGTATTTATATTAATCACCACGCCCTTTTCAGAGGTTAGCGTAACAGAAGGATCACTTGTATTAAATTGAAAGTTTTGTGTAGCATTTTCTAACGCAGCGTCTTGAAGGGCGTTAAAATCTTCTGCAGTTGGACGAATTATAATATCGTTATTATCGCCATCGTCATTGTTTTTTGAGCAGCTAGTTAATAATAAAGTAACCGTTAAAAAAGTGCCAATAATATGTTTTAATGTTTTACATGTAGCTCTAAAATTATTTGATTCTTGTGTGGTTTTCATGAGTATTAAGGTTTTAAATTGTTTTACATATTGATATAAAACAGGGTAATAATTTGTTACCCTGTTTTGGTAATTTTTTTTATTAGTGAAACTCTATTTTTAAAAAATTGTATGCCAATGCATTCAAAATAGTAAGTTGAACTAATCCCGCTTTTTTAGCGGGATATCAGGTTTAACCCCTTTGCTCTTGGGTATTTTAAACTCTAGTGTTAGACTAAGATTAGTACTTTTTATTCTTGAGGTTGACTTATAATTATTTTTGAAACTATAGCGTCTCCTGAGGCAACTAATGCTATCATTTTATGCGCATAGGCTTCTTTAGAAGTATATCCTTTTGCATAACCGGTATTGGTTTTTACTTCCCAGAAATAATTTCTTTTTTTATTCAAGTCACTTTTTAAGATTAGGTAGCTTGTTATTTTTTTACTTCTAATAATTTCGTTTTTAGAAGAAAGCGATAACATGTATTCTGCCTTTTTTAAACTAAGCGATGTGCCAGAATAGTAGCCTTTATTAGTTGTTACTTCCCAATCAAAAACCTGCGCGATATGGTTTTTGTTTGTAGCATTTACATGTAATAGTGAGCATATTACAGTGGTAATAATTAAAATGAGTTTTTTCATGATTTCTAAATGTTTATTGTTATTAAATTTTAGCTTTAAAAATGTGAGGCTATTTTGCTTTCACACCCTTACATCAAATCCATTTAGAAATTGTTACCCTCTTTTTTGTTAATGAAACTCTATTTTGAAAAATTGTATAGTAAGGTAGTAAGTTGAATTACAAGCTGTCTAAAAAGTTATTCGTAATGTTATTCAGAACATAGTGATGAATCTTAATTTTGTTTCAAATCAGGTTTTTGTGGTTTAATAAGATGCTTCGTTTTATTTAGAATAACACTTTTTAGACAGTCTCTACAGGTTTAATATCTCAATCCTCATAGTACTTTTTTGAGTCCTGAGCTTGTTTTGGAGTTAATACTTTTTATTTTTTTAAATTAGTTGCAAATACAGAGTGCATAATGGCAGAAAAAAAAATACATGAAGACCAAAAGTATATAGACGGGTTATTGCAAAATAACTCGTTTATTATAAAAGCCATTTATGATAAGTTTGTGCCTAAGGTTGTAAATTATATAAAGCAAAACAATGGTGATTTAGATAAGGCAAAAGATGTTGTTCAGGACACACTAGTAACTATTTACAACCAGGCAAGTCAAAAAAAATTGCAGTTAACCTGCCCTTTTGATGCTTATTTTTTTTTGTTATGTAAACGAAAGTGGTTAAACGAATTAAAAAAAAGGACTAATAAACAGGTAACAATAAACGAAACTGTTTTATCTAAAGATGATGAGGCTCAGGAACTGGCTTTAGAGACTTCTGTTTTTGAAGAAAAAGAAGCGTTGTTTAAGGAGATGTTTCAAAAATTAGGAACAGCTTGTAGAGATTTACTAAAAGCTACTTTTAAAATAAAATCTATGGAAGAAGTAGCAAAGCATATAGGTGTGTCTTATGCATATGCCAGAAAGAAAAAATCGTTATGTATAGGTAAACTAACTAAGTTGGTGCAAGCGTCGTCTAAATTTAACCAACTTAAATAATTAATCGTTATGGAAGAACAAGATTATGTAGTATTTGAAGCGTATCTTTCTAATGCATTAAGTGAAGATAATGTTAAGGAATTTGAAGATAGGTTAGCATCTAGTTTAGAATTTAAAACAGCATTTAATACGTATAAAGAACTATCATCCTTTTTAGAACATAAATATGAAAAAGAGGAGGAGACAAAAGCATTTCAGGAAAATTTAGAACAAATATCGAAAGGACATTTTGAGTCTAAATATACTTTAAAGGAAAAGAAAAAAAATAAAATGTTTGCTTTGTATAAATATGCTATAGCTGCAAGTATAGTTGTATTGATTGGTTTGTTTACATTTAATCAATTTTCAAACCCTGTTTATAGTAATTATGCGAATTATGAAACTATTAGTTTAACTGTTAGGGGAGGGCAAAGTGACCTTTTGAAAACTGCAGAAAGTGCTTTTAACTCGGGGGATTATATAAAAGCAGAAGCGACGTTTAAAGACTTATTAAAGTTAGATGTTAACAACTCTGAATTAAAGTTTTATAGAGCAATTACTAATATAGAGTTGGGTAATTATAAGTTATCAGATAACATTCTGGAAAATTTACAACATGGAAATTCAGCATTTAAAAACGACGCAATATGGTACTTAGCATTGAGTAAATTAAAACAAAAAGAATATAATAACTGTTTAGAAATTTTGAAACGTATTCCAAAAGACGCTAGGTTTTATGAGCAAGCTCAAGAGCTTATGAGTAAGTTAGATTAAATTGTTTTAAATAATTTAATCTAAAAATAGTTATTAGACCTGTTAGGCTTTAAAGTCTAACAGGTCTTTATTTGATAGAGAAAAAACTATGAAATGCATCTTTTCTTTACGGTAAATTCATTTAATAATAGGCATTAGGAATAAAATACTTCATTATTTTTACCAAATGATAATTACCGATACGCACACCCACCTTTACAGCGAAGCTTTTGATGACGATAGAAACGAAATGATAAATCGTGCTATAGACCAAGGCGTGTCTCGATTTTTTATTCCAGCGATAGATTCAGGCTATACAAAGGCAATGTTTCAATTGGAAAAAGATTATCCTAAGCATGTTTTTTTAATGATGGGGTTACATCCAACGCATGTAAAAGAAAATTATAAAGAAGAGCTAGCGCATGTAGAGGAGATGCTAAATTCTCGTAAGTTTTATGCCGTTGGGGAAATAGGAGTAGATTTATATTGGGATACAACAACTTTAGATATTCAGAAAAAAGCCTTTAAGCATCAAATAAAATTGGCGAAAAGGCATAAATTACCCATAGTAATTCATTGTAGAGAAGCTTTTGATGCTGTTTTTGAAGTTTTAGAAGAAGAAAAGGGCGATGATTTATTTGGTATTTTTCACTGTTTTACAGGAACACTTGAGCAAGCACAAAAGGCACTGTCTTATAATATGAAACTTGGTATAGGTGGTGTAGTAACTTTTAAAAATGGTAAGATAGATCGGTTTTTAAATCAAATAGATTTAAATCATATTGTTTTAGAAACAGATGCACCATACTTATCTCCTGTGCCATATAGAGGTAAACGTAATGAAAGTGGATATATAGTTAATGTACTAGAAAAGCTTTCAAAAGTATACAACATTTCTAAAGAGACTATTGCAGAAATTACGACTAAAAACTCTCGAGATATTTTTAAAATATAATAAGGTGATTAAAGAGATTTCAAAAATATTGCTCATATATACAGGAGGTACCATAGGTATGGTTAAAGACGCCGAAATAGGAGCTTTAAAAGCGTTTAACTTTAATAATCTGGTAAAGAAAATACCAGAATTAAAACTGTTAGATTGTGAAGTTGATACTGTATCTTTTGAAACGCCTATAGACTCCAGCAACATGAATCCAGATTGCTGGGTGAAAATAGCAGAAATAATAGAGGTGAATTATCAAAATTATAATGGTTTTGTGATTTTACATGGTAGTGATACTATGAGCTACACAGCGTCTGCATTAAGTTTTATGTTGGAGAATTTAACAAAACCAATAATTTTTACAGGGGCTCAATTGCCAATAGGCGATTTACGTACAGATGCTAAAGAAAATTTAATAACTTCTATTCAAATCGCTTCTTTGCAAGATAATAACATGCCAGTAATACGCGAGGTATGTTTGTATTTTGAGTATAAATTATATCGAGGTAACAGAACAACTAAAGTTAATGCAGAACATTTTCAAGCATTTAAGTCATTTAATTATCCTTGCTTAGCCGAATCTGGGGTTAATTTAAAGGTGAATAAACGGTATTTATTACCGCCAACAACAGGTAAGCAACTTATAGTAAATAAAACATTAGACAATGCCATCGCATTAGTTAAACTATTTCCAGGGGTTACAGCATCTTTTTTAAAAAGTGTTTTTTGTTCGCCAAATATAAAAGCAGTAATTATAGAAACTTATGGTTCTGGTAATTGTACTACGGCGCAATGGTTCGTAGATTTATTAAAGGGTACGATTCAAAAAGGCATTTTTGTAATTAATATAACCCAGTGTGTAGGAGGAGGCGTAAATATGGGGCATTATGAAACGAGTAGTGCATTAAAAAACATGGGTGTTATCTCAGGAAGTGATATAACCACCGAGGCGGCATTAACAAAATTAATGTGCTTATTAGGGAAGAATACTCCTAAAAAATCGATGAAAATAGCATTTGAAACGCCCATTAACGGGGAAATGACTTAAAATTAACTGTTAAAGTTTTAGCATTCGGTATTTTTTTTGTTATTTGCCGCCACTAAAATACAATTTTTAGATAAAGAGAGGTGGCCGAGTGGTCGAAGGCGCACGCCTGGAAAGTGTGTATACGTCAAAAGCGTATCGAGGGTTCGAATCCCTTCCTCTCTGCACAATATTTATTTTTTAATTGTATTTTTTTATATCTTTAACACTTTAACTAATAAAATTTAAGATCTAGAACAATGAAAAGATTATTTTCTATCCTAGCCATAGTAGGAATGGTGGCATTTGGAACAGCAAATGCAATGACTAATACAACTGTGAATGCAGCTACAGCTGTTGTTATCACTCAAGCAGACGACGATGCGACTACTGAAAAATTAGGCTTTCATGAAGAATTAAAAAAGCGATTTATTGAAGGTGGTGCTGGCTTTATGGGGATTGTACTATTGTGTTTAATTCTTGGTTTAGCTATAGCTATAGAAAGAATTATCTTTTTAAACTTATCGACTACAAATTCTAAAAAATTAACTCAAAGTGTAGAGGATGCATTAGAATCTGGAGGTATTGAAGCAGCTAAAGAAGTTTGTAGAAATACCAAAGGGCCTATCGCTTCTATATTCTACCAAGGTCTAGATAGAACAGACGAAGGTATTGAAGCTGCAGAAAAAGCTGTAGTTGCTTACGGAGGTGTTCAAATGGGACAGTTAGAAAAGAATGTATCTTGGATTTCATTGTTTATCGCTTTGGCACCAATGCTTGGTTTCATGGGAACAGTAATTGGTATGATTCAAGCCTTTGATAAAATTGAAGCTGCAGGAGATATGAACCCATCATTAGTGGCAGGAGGTATTAAAGTAGCACTTTTAACGACAGTATTTGGTCTTATTGTTGCAATTATACTTCAAATATTCTACAATTATATTATTGCTAAAATTGATAGTATTGTAAATGATATGGAAGATTCTTCTATTTCATTAATGGATTTACTTATCAGACACAAGAAATAATATAAAAATATAAAATATGAATACTAAAATATTAAGTATAATACTAGCCATTGTTGGGGTTGTTTCTATAGGACTCCTAATGGGTATTATAAATACAGGAGATGATCCTATTAAAGCTGGAGAAGGTGCAAGTATAGTAAATGGCTTGATGTACGTTGGTTATATCGTGTTGGGGATCGTTCTTGCAGCCGTTGTGATTTTTACATTAGTTAATATTATAGCAAATCCTGCAAATCTTAAAAGAACTTTAATAAACTTAGGTGTCTTTGTTTTATTAGTAATAATATGTTTTGCTATGGCAAAAGGTGTTGAAACACCTTTAAAAGATGGAGAGACACTGTCAGCTTCAGAGTCAAAATGGGTAGGTGCAGGATTGTATTTGTTCTATTTCCTTATTGTTATAGCTGGAGGTACAATGTTGTTCTCTGGAATTAAAAAAATGATCAAATAATATGGCAAAAAGAGCAGCACCAGAAGTTAATGCAGGCTCGATGGCCGACATTGCCTTCTTACTATTAATATTTTTCTTAGTTACTACAACTATAGAGAAAGACTCGGGGATTCCTCGTAAATTACCTCCAATCGAGGATGTTACAGAACCACCTATAATAAAACAGAAAAATATATTTACTGTTTTAGTAAATAAAAACAATGATTTATTGGTGGAGGATGAGCCTATGGAGGTGAAAGATTTAAGAGCCGCAGCAGTAGATTTCTTAGATAATAATGGAGACCGTTCTTGTAGTTTCTGTAAAGGAAAAAAAGACGAAAAATCATCAGATAATCCAGATAAAGCTGTGATTTCTCTAAAAAATGCTCGTGAAACTAATTATGAGACGTATATAACAATTCAAAATGAATTAGTTGCAGCTTATAATCAATTGAGAAATAGAAGAGCACTAGAAATAGGAGCTTCAAAAGGATTTCCTAATATGAATTTTGTGCAGATGCAAGCTAACAAAAAAGATGTTAGATTTAACGGAAACAAAGAAAAGTTGAAAGCCGTTATAGAGCAAATAAAAAAGGAGATTCCTCAAAAGCTTTCCGAAATAGTTGAATAATAATTTAGAATTAAAGAACACAAGAGAATATGTCTAAATTCAAAAAGAAAAAAGATGGAGGGTTAGCGCCTATTAACACTGCATCTTTACCAGATATTGTTTTTATGTTATTGTTCTTTTTTATGGTTGCCACTGTAATGAGGGAAAATACATTAAAAGTAGCAAATAGTTTGCCTGCAGCTAATCAAATAGAAAAGCTAGACAAAAAAAGCCCTGTTAGCTACATTTATGTAGGAAAGCCTAGTGATAACTATGCGCCAAGATATGGTAAAGAAGCTAGAATACAATTAAATGATAACTATGCAGACTTAAAAGATATCGCTTCTTTTATTAGTGCAGAAAGGGCAGCGTTAAGAGAAGAATTAGTAAACTCATTAACAGTTGCATTAAAAGTTGATAGAAAGACTAATATGGGTGTTGTAGGAGATGTAAAGCATGAATTAAGAAAAGTTAATGCTTTAAAGATTAATTATATAACAGCAGCGTCCGAAGATACAAATAAGGCAGAATAGTAAATTTTACTATGTAACATATTTTAAAAAAGTCGAGAAAAATTCTCGACTTTTTTATTTTCTAAAAATACAAAATGTAAATACTAAATATAATTTAGTAACTTTAGAAGTTGAATAATTTTCTACTCATAAATGATATTACATACATCTAATAATCTTACTTTCTTTAAGCCCGATAATAAAGTAAGTTTCGAAACCCCTTTTCTAGATAGTGGTATTTCTGCTGGCTTTCCTTCTCCCGCAGAGGATTTCAAAGAGCAACGTATATCTTTAGATAGCGAGCTGGTTAAAAATAAAGAAGCTACTTTTTTTGCACGTGTTAGTGGACAATCTATGATAGGAGCAGGCTTAGATGATAACGATTTATTAGTGATAGATAGAAGTCTGGAGCCTACCAATAATAAAATAGCGGTTTGTTTTTTAGATGGGGAGTTTACAGTAAAACGGTTAAAAGTTAACAAAGAAGGCGTTTGGCTAAAACCAGAAAACCCCAATTACCCTATAATAAAAATAACAGAGGACAATAACTTTGTGATTTGGGGTATAGTAACTAATGTCATTAAGAAAGTATAATCTTATTTGAAGATGCTATAACTCAATGGGGTATAAAAATTATTTTTTAATTCTCGTAATATTATTTTTTTTTAGTTGTAAAAAAAATGAAAAAGCCTATGACGATGGAAGGGATGTTATGTTTACAGCTATCCCATCAACACATTCAAACATACGTTTTAATAATACGGTTAAGGAAGATGTTAAGCTAAACTTTTTAAACTACACCTACGTTTATAATGGAGGTGGTGTTGCTGTGGGTGACATAAACAATGATGGTTTGGAAGATATTTACTTTACTTCTAACCAAAATAGCAATACATTATATTTAAATAAAGGCAATTTTGTTTTTGAAGATATTACAGAATTAGCAGGTGTAAAAGATGATAAAGGCTGGTCTACAGGCGTTACTATGGTAGATATAAATAATGATGGCTGGTTGGATATTTATGTTTGTAAATCTGGAAGTTTAGATGCTAATGTTTTACGAAAAAATAAACTTTTTATAAACCAAAAAAATAATACATTTAAAGAAGAAGCAAAACGATACGGGGTAACAGGAGATTACGCCTTTTCTACCCAATCGTATTTTTTCGATTATGATAAAGATGGAGACCTAGATCTGTATTTAGTAAACCATCGTCCCGATTTTAATGCCAAAATTGCAATTGATTTAAAATTAAAGATCCCATTAAGCTTAAAACACTCAGATATCTTATTAAGAAATGATAATGGGCGATATTTTAATATTACCAGAAAAGCAGGTTTAGCAAATAATGCATGGGGATTAAGTGCATCGATAGGAGATTTTAATAATGATGGTTGGCCAGATATTTATGTAGCTAACGATTTTTATGAGCCAGACTTTCTATATATAAACAATCAAAATGGTACGTTTACAGAAGCTTGTGAAGATTATTTTAAGCATATTCCAACAAATAGTATGGGGAGCGATTTTGCCGATATAAATAATGATCTTTTACCAGATTTATTGGTTTTAGATATGGTAGCAGAAGACAGGAAGCGAGGTAAAGAGAATATGGCAACAATGAGCACCCAAAACTTTAATGCCATGGTTAATAATGGGTATCATTACCAATACATGTCTAATATGTTGCAATTAAATAATGGAGAAGGCGCGTACAGTGAAATAGGTCAGCTTTCAGGAATTGCAAAAACAGACTGGAGTTGGGCGCCATTAATTGCAGATTTTAATAATGATGGGTATAATGATATTTTTATAACCAACGGCATAGAAAAAGATCTTACCAATCAAGATTTTAAGCAAAAAATAGCAAAAGATATTATTGATAATAAAAAATTTACTTTAGATGAAGCCATTAGTTTAATACCTTCAACCAAATTAAACAATTATATGTTTTTGAATACTAGTAATTATACATTCAAAAATGTATCTAATAGTTTTGGTTTTGATACTAAAATTAATTCTAATGGGGCTGCATATGCCGATTTTGATAATGATGGTGATTTGGATTTAGTTTTAAATAATCAATCAGAAATAGCTACACTATACAGAAATAACACTAAAGCGCATAGCTATATAAAATTATCGCTCAAAGGACCAGAAAACAATGTAAATGCCATTGGAGCAAAAGCTATAGTTTATACAAGAAATACGAAGCAATTAAAAGAAGTATATCCAGGTAGAGGGTATCAATCATCGGTAAGTTATCATTTAAATTTTGGTTTGGGAAAAGAAACTACAATAGATAGTATTCGTGTGATTTGGGATGGTGAAAAATCAAAATTGCTAACAGATGTTAAGGTAAATCAACATTTAAAATTAGCATACGCCAAAGCAGATAAAAACAAAGTAATAGAAGAAAAATCTAAAGCACAATTTAAGGCGATAGATCCTAAAGGTTTAGGCTTAGGGTATGAACATAAAAGTGTGGATTTTAATGATTATAATTTGCAATTACTTTTACCTCAAAAACAATCAACTATAGACGGCGCTTTAGCAGTTGCAGATGTTAATAATGATGGGCTTGACGATATTTTTATTGGAAATACCAAAGGATATTCAGCAGCGTTATACATTCAAAATAGCGATGGAAAATTTACACTAACAAACACTAACGTATTTGAAAAAGATAAAACCTTTAACGACAATAATGCCGTATTTTTTGATGTTGATGGTGATAACGATTTAGATTTATATGTGGCTTCAGGAAATTATAGTGACAAAAAAAATAGTGCTTTACTTCAAGATCGGTTATATATTAATAATGGCAAAGGCGTTTTTAAAAGAGGAATTCTACCTAAAATGCTTACAGTTACAAAAGCGTTAGCTGTAGAAGATTATGATGGCGATGGAGACCTAGATCTATTTATTGGAGGTCGGGTAATACCTGGGAAATATCCAAATACACCTCCCTCATATCTATTGGAAAATAAAAATGGAACCTTAGTAGATGTTACTAAAACTAAGGCTAATGGTATTGAAAATATAGGAATGGTAAATGATGCCCTTTTTTCCGATTATGATAACGATGGTGATAAGGATTTATTCATAGTTGGTGAATGGATGCCATTAACAATTTTTAATAACGAAAAAGGTGTTTTTTCAAAACAGATTACAACAGGGGCGACAGGATGGTATCAAAGCATAAAGAAACTAGATTTTGATGGCGATGGTGATGACGATTATCTTTTAGGGAATTATGGTAATAATAATAAGTTTAAGCCTACAAAAGATAAACCATTACATGTCTATGCTGGTTATTTTGATGATAACACAAGTTATGATATCGCTTTAAGTAAAGAAGATAATGGAGATTTGTTTCCAGTAAGAGGTAAAGAATGTTCTTCGGAACAAACCCCTTTCTTAAACGATAAATTTAAAAGCTATAAAGCCTTTGCATCATCCAATATATACACTGTTTATGGGAAAGAAACAATAGATAAGGCATTGCATTTAAAAGCAGAAAGTTTCACATCGTATGTTGTTGAAAATAAAGGATCGGGAGAACTTATGTTTAAAGCCTTACCAAAACAATTACAATTTGGGCCTATTTTAGATGTTGAGTTTTTAGATGTAAATGGTGATAAAAAGCAAGACGTTATAGGCGTTGGTGCAAATTACGATGCCGAAGTGGAAACCATAAGATACGATGCTTCAAGAGGCTTTGTTGTTTCTTACACTACCGATAATTATTTCTCGGTTAATACTACAAACATCACAAATAAGAATACAAAAGCTATTGAGAAAATTAATATTGGAGGATTACCTCATTTAGTGCTATTAAATGCTAATGAAGCATTGCGTATATTAAAATTAAATTAAAGTTTATGGTAAACCTTTCAACATTAGATATCTCAATTATAATTGCCTTTTTTGTAATAACACTATGTATTGGTATTTGGGTTTCTAAACAAGCAGGTAAAAATAGTGCAGAATTTTTCTTGTCAGGTAGAAATATGCCATGGTGGTTATTAGGGGTGTCTATGGTAGCAACCACTTTTGCCGCAGATACGCCTGGATTAGTTACCGAATTAGTTAGAAAAGAAGGTGTCTCTGGTAACTGGGTATGGTGGGCGATGTTGCTTACGGGTATGCTTACCGTTTTTTTTTACGCGAAGTTGTGGCGAAAATCTGGTATAACAACCGATTTAGAATTTTATGAATTACGCTATTCGGGGAAATCTGCTAGCTTTCTAAGAGGTTTTAGAGCCATTTATTTAGGCGTGATTTTTAACGTCATCACTATGGCAGGCGTGTGTTTAGCAGGAGCGAAAATCGCGAATATTTTATTAGGCTTGTCTCAACAAGAAGCATTACTGTATTCATCCATTATAGTAGTTATTTATTCGTCTCTAGGTGGTTTAAAAGGGGTGCTTATAACAGACTTTATTCAGTTTATAATAGCTATGATTGGCTCAATTTGGGCAACGATATACATTGTAAACTTGCCTGAAGTAGGCGGTATGGAAAGTTTATTAACTCATACTAATGTCGTAGGTAAGTTGAATATACTTCCAGACTTTTCAAACTCTAAAGCATTAATTACATTATTTATTATACCATTTGCAGTACAATGGTGGAGTACTTGGTACCCAGGAGCAGAACCTGGAGGTGGTGGGTATATTGCACAGCGTATGTTGGCTGCAAAAGACGAAAAAAATGCAACTTGGGCGACACTGTTTTTCAACTTTGCACATTATGCGTTACGGCCATGGCCTTGGATTTTGGTGGGACTAGCCTCGTTAGTTATATTTCCTAGTCTGGAAAGTATTAATGCAGCATTTCCTAATTTAAATGCTGAAATGCAGGGGCATGATGTGGCTTATGCGGCTATGATGACCTATTTGCCAGCAGGATTAATAGGTATCGTTTTAACGTCCTTAATAGCAGCTTTTATGAGTACCATATCCACGCAACTAAATTGGGGAAGCTCATACATAGTAAATGATTTTTATCAACGTTTTATAAATCAAGATGCTTCAGAAAAACAAAAAGTACGTATTGGAAGAATTTCTACAGTCTTATTAATGCTATGCGCAGCTTTATTTTCATTTTACATAAAATCTGCTAAAGATGTGTTTGATTTGTTGTTGCAAATAGGAGCAGGAACAGGTTTATTGTTTATTGTTCGCTGGTTTTGGAGAAAAATAAATCCTTACAGTGAGATTGCAGCCATGGTGATTTCATTTATTATAGCTATTATCTTTTTTATTAATGGTAAACTTGATGAGCCCTGGTTTGAAATGGCAGGACATTGGCAGCTAATTACAGGTGTAGTAATTACTACTTTAGGGTGGGTTGTAGTAACATTAATGACTAACGTAATGGATGAAGAAACACTTCAAAAATTTGAAACTTTGGTTTATGGAAATGAAAGTAAGTTTAAAAACTTTGGCTATAAAATTGCGGCGTTCTTTTTAGGTGTTATGGGTGTTTATAGCATTTTATTTGCTACGGGATATTTTATTTATGGTAAACTATTGTTGGCATTAATCTTATCAATACTGGCTTTAGTTTGTTGTTTAATGCTTGCTAAATTTTGGAAAAAGATACTTTAATCTATAAAATTAAATAAGCGAAATACCTTTATTAGTCTACTTTGAGATGCGTTTGTTTCAATAAATTCTATAGGGCTTTGGTATAAAAACTAAAAAATGTGTAGGTTTGTTTTATGCTTTTTCAAGATATTTTAGGGCAACACCATATAAAAGCGCATTTAACGCAAAGTGTAGATAACGGTAGGATTCCTCATGCGCAGTTATTTGTTGGCCCAGAAGGGAGTGGCACACTACCAATGGCTATTGCTTATGCGCAATATATCTTGTGTTCAAATTCTGAAGGTGAAAATAATGGAGGTAATGAAGCCTGTAATCTCAAATTTAAAAATATATCGCATCCCGATTTACATTTTGCCTTTCCTGTAACTACAAGTGCTAAAGTTAAGAGTAAACCAGTTTCAAGTTTTTATTTAGAAGAATGGCGGCAATTGCTTAAAGAACAGCCTTATGGAAACCTTTTCGACTGGTATAAGATACTGGGCGTTGATAATAAACAAGGACAAATAGGTGTAGATGAGGCACAAGATATTGTAAAAGCATTGTCTTTAAAGTCTTATGAAGGAGGTTATAAAGTCATGCTAATTTGGATGGCAGAAAAAATGAATACGGCATGTGCAAACAAGCTTTTAAAATTAATTGAAGAACCACCAAGTAAAACAGTTTTTTTATTGATAGCTCAAGACGAGGAACAAATTATAAATACCATAAGATCACGTTGCCAGATATTACATTTTCCACCTTTAGCAGAGGAAGATATTAAAACAGGATTAATTAAAAGTTATAATTTAGAAATTACAGTAGCTACAAAACTAGCGCATCAATCTAATGGGAACTATAATAAAGCCAGTGATTTGGTTTATAGAGATTCCGAAGACATTCAGTTTGAATCCTGGTTTATTTTTTGGATACGAAGCGCATTTAAAGCTAAGGGCAATAAAGCAGCTATAAACGATTTAATTTCATGGAGTGAAGATATAGCCAAAACAGGAAGAGAAACCCAAAAACAGTTTCTTAACTTTTGTTTGGACTTTTTTAGACAAGCATTATTACTCAACTATAATGCAACAGATTTGGTGTATATGGAACCAAAAACAGAAAAGTTTAAATTAGAAAACTTTGCCCCTTATGTGCATGGTAATAATATTATGGCCATTAGTAACGAACTACAAGATGCTATTTACCATATAGAGCGTAATGGTAATTCTAAAATAATTTTAACCGATTTATCAATTAAGTTAACACGATTACTACATAAGAAGCCTGATTAAACTTAAGTATAAATAGAACATTTTATTATCATGGGTTTATTAAAAAAGATTAATGTTTGGTTTAGAAACATCATGTTAGATGATGTTGATAAGATATATGACGGACCTTTGCCATACCATAAAAAATTTGGCTCAAAGAAAAACCCAGTTGAGAGAATTGAAAAACGGTTTGACGAACAAAAAACACATAATCGCCGATAGATTTCAGCTTCACCAAAAAAACGTTATTAAGGTTTTAGTTGAATAACGTATTCTAAATTAAAATTACTGACAATAAGAATCCTACGATTTAACTCAATAAAATCGTTGTCATTTAGACATTATCAAAAACAAAATATATTTTGTTGAACCCGCTTTATGCAATAGAACTTCGTTATGAAGCTTTGAGATACAATAAATATTGGCTTTTTCTTGATTTTAGCATAGCACCGCTACGGTGAAATCAAAAAAAGTAGCGAAGCGATAATATTTGCGGTAGTTCACAGATGAAATAGATTTTCTATTGCATAAAATGGGTTGAAGATACAAAGCGAAGCTTTTGAGGAAGAATCTACTCTAAATAGTATTCTAAAGTTTATTCCTTAAGCAACATTTCAGGCGTAGCTACAGTTCTAAAACCAACATGTTCAGAGGATGAGTCTTTGCTAGAACCCATTCTAGAAGACACTCTATAACTTGCACAATAAGAATCACTACATAAAAAAGAACCTCCCTTTATAATGATTTCTTCTATATAAGGATTGTTAGGATTATAGGCCTTAGATGCTCCTTTTGGATTTATAACAGCGTTCCTAGATTTAGCTAATATTTCATAGTATTTTAAATTGTATAAATCATTGGTTATTTCCCAAACATTCCCACCCATTTCATACAAACCAAAACTGTTAGGTTGGTATGTTTTTACAGGAGCGGTTCTTTCATAACCATCTTCTAAACTATTGTTTACTGGAAATTCACCTTCCCAACTATTCACCATTTTAGAAAGTTTTGTTTTGTCGTCTCCCCAAAAATAAATAGTGTTTTTTTGCTTACCACGCGCAGCATATTCCCATTCGGCTTCGGTAGGTAATCGTCTGCCAGCCCATTTGCAATAAGCTAAGGCATCTTGATAACTAACATGTACCACAGGATAATGGTCTTTGCCTTTAATAGAAGAGTTTTTTCCGCTAGGGTGTTTCCAATTTACACCAATAGTCCATCGCCACCACTGTGAAAAATCATATAAATTAGGTAGTGAAGATTTAGATTTTTTAAATAGTAAAGAGCCTGGTTGTAAAACAGAGTCATGAGGTTTTGGTGTCCCTTCTGGCAATTGTTTTTTCATGTCTTCCCAATCTATGTCACGTTCTGCAATAGTTTTGTGTCCGGTTTCTTTTACAAATTTTAAAAACGCTGCGTTAGTCACTTCTGTAATATCCATAAAAAAACCATCAACACTTACTGGGTGTTGCGGTTTTTCGTGGGCCATAGCCTCTTTGTCTTGCGGGACTGCACCTTGTAAAAAAGTACCAGCAGGAATCCATACCATACCATTTGGTGGATTTGCAATAAGGCTATCTAAGCGTGTTTTATCTATTTTTGGAGACTTAGGTGTTTTAGTAGTTTTGTTACTGTCAATAACTACAGTAGAAATAGTATTATTTGTTTCGTTTTTTGTAGCAGTATTCTTTTTACAGGAGGTATAGCTTATTAAAATTAATAGAGCGAGTACAATTTTTTGAAGGCGCATCATAGTTTTAAAAGGGTACATTTCTTCAAAAATAGGTGTTAATTGTATGATAAACTAGGTTCTCTAACGGAAAGTATTTTTTTAACAATTTTCTTTACCCATCGTTTTATACCAATTATGAGTTAAAATGCGCTAAAAAAGAAATGAACAAGAATAACTAGTTCATTTTAACTTGTAATTGGTATTAGTTACCTTTGTTGTCTTAATACGTACATTTATGATATATTCAATGACAGGTTATGGGAAATCTGTTTTGCAATTACCTACCAAGAAAATTACCATAGAAATAAAATCCTTAAATAGTAAAAATTTAGATCTCAATGCAAGAATGCCTTCGGCGTATAGAGAAAAAGAACTGTCTATAAGAAAAGGCCTAGCTAAGGCTCTTGTACGAGGAAAAGTAGATTTTTCTATTTATTTAGAGGCTACCGCCGAAGATACATCTTCGCAAATTAATGCGCCTGTGGTAAAGCAATATATAAACCAGTTAAAGCAAATTATAGATGGCGATGATTTGGAGTTTCTTAAAATGGCAGTGCGTTTTCCAGATGCTTTAAATACCGTTCGCGAAGAGATAGATGAAAACGAATGGAAAGTTATACAGGACGCCATAGACGCTGCTACTGGTGATTTGGTAAAGCATAGGTTTAATGAAGGGGAGGTTTTAGAAAAAGATTTTATAAAGCATGTAGGTGAGATTGAGCAATTACTGGAAAAAGTAATAGCAATGGATCCAGAAAGAGTTGAAGGTGTTAGAGAACGTTTAAAAAAAGGTGTTGAAGAATTAAGGGAGAAATACGATGAAAACAGGTTTGAACAAGAGCTTGTTTATTATATCGAAAAATTTGATATCACAGAAGAAAAAGTACGCTTACAAAACCATCTCAGTTATTTTAAAGAGAACTTGAACTCAAAAGACTCTAATGGGAAAAAATTAGGATTTATTGGTCAGGAAATGGGTAGAGAGATCAATACAATAGGTTCTAAAAGTAACTACGCACCAATGCAACAATTGGTGGTGCAAATGAAAGATGCGTTGGAAAAAATAAAGGAACAATTATTAAACGTTCTTTAAAGATGAACGATAACAAACAAGAAGGAAAACTTATTGTGTTTTCGGCGCCTTCAGGTTCTGGAAAAACGACAATTGTAAAACACTTATTAAGCCTAAAAGATTTAAACTTAGAGTTTTCGATTTCTGCTACCTCTAGAGAAAAACGCGATACAGAAGTAGATGGTAAAGATTATTATTTTTTATCGGCCAAGGAATTTAAAACTAAAATAAAGAATGAAGCGTTTTTGGAGTGGGAAGAGGTTTATAGAGATAATTTTTATGGCACTCTAAAAACAGAAGTTGAGCGCATCTGGGCAAAAGGGAAACATGTAATTTTTGATATTGATGTTTCTGGAGGATTACGTATTAAACGAAAATTTCCTGAGCAAACACTTGCAGTTTTTGTCAAACCACCAAGTATAGACGCGCTTAAAATTAGGTTAAAAAAACGTAAAACTGAAAGTAAGGATAAAATAAATATGCGCGTTGCTAAGGCTTCGGCAGAATTAGCTACAGCACCACAATTTGATACCATTGTGCTTAATGATAATCTGGAAAAAGCACTTGATGAGGCTCACAAAAAAGTTAGTGATTTTATTAATTCTTAAAGAACTACAATGAAGGTTGGATTGTATTTTGGGTCGTTTAACCCTATACATATAGGGCATTTGGTGATTGCTAATCATTTAGCTGAAAATAGTGACTTAGATCAAATTTGGTTTGTAGTAACACCTCATAACCCATTTAAAAAGAAAAGCTCTTTACTAGATAATTACCAACGTTTAGAAATGGTATATTTGGCTACTAAAGAATACGATAAGCTTAAACCTAGTGATATAGAGTTTAAGTTGCCACAGCCTAATTATACTATTAATACACTTACTTACCTTATAGAAAAACATCCAACGTATGAGTTTTCTCTAATAATGGGTGAAGACAATTTAAAAAGTTTCCACAAGTGGAAAAACTACGCCCTTATTTTAAAAAACCATCACATTTACGTGTACCCAAGAATTTCTAAAAGCGAGGTGGATAATCGATTTATTGGTCATGAAAAAATCCATAGGGTAGATGCACCTATTATGGAATTATCTTCTACATTAATTAGAAATGCTATAAAATCTGGTAAAAATATAAGACCTATGTTGCCACAACATGTTTGGCAGTATTTAGATGAAATGAATTTTTATAGATAAATCTATTCCTGCAATGAATGAAATCGATAAAATAGCACTTATTCAAACAAAAAATGGTAAAGTGCTTAGTACGAGATCTAAAGGCAAGACTAAGTATTATATTCCAGGAGGTAAACGAGAATTAGGGGAAACCGATGAGCAAACATTGGTTAGAGAAGTATTGGAAGAATTAAGTGTTAACATTAAAACAGGCACGATTTGTTATATGGGGACTTTTAAGGCGCAATCTGATGGGGCTAGAGCAGGTATTTTAATTAAAATGACATGTTACAAAGCAGATTATAAAGGTGATTTAAAAGCGTCTAGTGAAATAGAAGAAATAAAATGGCTTAGTTATAAAGATTTGGATATGATATCTGAAGTAGACAAAAAGATATTTGCGTTTTTGAGGGAAAGAGGAGAGATACAATAAAATGTGGTAAAAATTCTTAAAACTTAAAAGTTTTTTTATTCTAAACGTAAATAAAAGGTAATCCATAGAAAGTTTTTATTTACAAAAAGAGTGTTTTTTAAGATTTTATTAAAATAGGTTTGGATATTTACGAAATATATATTTTATTGCGCCCACGATATTTATATTCGTAAAGATATTTTAAAAAACTAAACAAACTAAATAATAAAACCCAACTCAATTTTATGAGTTGGGTTTTTTAATAACATAAGTATTGTAGGTATGCTTTAGTCCAAGGCAGGAATGCGCAATACTTGTCCTGGATAAATTTTATCAGGATGTGTAAGCATTGGCTTATTCGCTTCAAATATTGTAGGATATGCCATAGCATTGCCATAGTAAGTTTTAGCAATTTTTCCAAGTGTGTCACCACTTACTACAGTGTGAAATTGTGCTTCTGGTTCTGTGTTTTCAACTGTCATTTGGTCGTCTACGGTTGCAATACCGTTAGAGTTACCTACTACTAAAATAACTTTTTCTCTTGTAGCTTGATCAAGAGCTTCTCCGTTTATTGTAGCAGTATCATCATCTATAGCTATATTTAAATTTTCTACTTCTAATTGTAAATCTTTAATTGTTTCTTCTAATTTTTGAGCAGCTAATTGTTCAAGCTTTAACTCTTTTGCAGCAGCTTCTGCAGCTTCTTCAGTATCAGTTTTTCCTATGCCAAATATTTTAGCTCCTGCATTTTTAATAAATGAAAATAATCCCATTATATGTATAAATTTTTTAAGTTAATATTTGTATAGTACAATATACGATTAATCTCTCTTTAATTACTATACGCTATTAAGACACTAAAAAGATTATCGCGTCACATTTTTTTTAGTAAAACTCTATTTTTAAAAATTACACAGCAATGCATTCAAAATAGTAAGTTGAACTAATCCCACTTTTTTAGCGAGATCTTGGGTTTAACCCGCTTTATGCAATAAAAAATTTATTACATCTTGTAGCTACTGTAAATACTACCGCTTTGCTGCGTTTTTTAATTTCACTCCCGCATATGCGGGAGTGAAATTAAGAAAACACTAGTATTTTTTGCATCTACCAGCTTCATGACAACCTTCTATTGCCTAAAGCGGGGTTAAAATCGTATTCATTGATATGTTTTAGGGACAGTAGTTTGCCCATTAAATAAGACCAATTCCCAAATGAATTTACTGATTTAAAAAGTGTCTTTTGAAATTCTATCTTCAACATAAAAAAGAACCGTAAACTACGGCTATGCTTATTTTTTCTGTCTCGCATAATTCCAAAATCCATCATTTTCCTTTACAGTATATTCATTTAAGAATAGGTATAATCCCTTTTATTCTTTGTAAAACTGTAGATTTAATCTATGGTAGATCATAATTAAAAAGAAACCGTCTAAAGAATTAATACTTCTTTAAACGGTTTCTAAACTAAATAACCAACCAAAAACTAAACTTTAAACCCTTACGTTTTCTCTCGGGTTCAGAGTTATAAACTTTTATCTTTCGCGCCCTGTTCTATCATTAGAGATTTTATTTTTTACAGACTTACGCTTTTTATCTTTTTTAATAACACCAGATTTATCTTTGCTACTACTTGTTTTTAAATATTGTATATATCCTCTTCCTTTAAATTCATAAACTGTTTCAGAAGATGGGTGAAATAACTCTATTGTTCTATCATCTATAACGCTCAATTCAAAAAAATCATTGTCAAAAGAATCATAATCTAATGTTAAAGTTTTTAATTTTAGGTTTCCAGTAATAGCTCCAATGCCATAAATCCCTGTATAATCCCATACTAAATTATTAAAAGATATACCGTGTTCATCTTGAGAGCTTCTAAAAGTAGAATCGTTTCCTCCAGCCAAAAATTGTAAATAATTTTCGTTATCAAATTCATTTAATGCGCCCATTTCACTAGTATATACTTTTTCCCAAGCTTCGTATTCTTGCAAGAAATAATGAATATTATCATAGAATACAAAATCGTAATCAAAATTATTACGGCTATAACCATCTAAAAAATACGATGTGTCGTTATCTGGATTGTATAGTTCTATAGTATTACTATCTATTTGGAAAACATCAAATGTAGAGAACCCATCTAAGTCATGGTCTATATCCAGAACCATGTTATAAGCATTATAGTTTGCAACATCAATACCAAATCCATTACCACTACTACCTATACCAACTAAGTTGTTATTAGCGTATACTATACCATCAATAAACGAAATAGTAAAGGCTTTTTGTAAAAATGGCGTTTCTCCAAATCCTTTTGTACTATTTATATCTACATACCATAATTCGTGTGAGTTTAATAATTGCTCTACAGTAATTCCTGGAGCGTTGTTAAGATCGTTAGCAAAATCATCTACAACAACTTCAGTATAACATGATGTGAATAACGATGTTACTAAAACTAAACTTAAAAGTATTTTTATACGCTTCATAATCAAACATTTTAGGGTTTCTGTTTTTCTAGTTTCAAAACGCGTGCCAAAAAAAACGATGTAACGTTTTATTTAGTTGATTATTTAATATTTTATGTACTTTTGAACTGGATAAAGATTTATTTTTTAAATGGATAAACCCTTAAAATACGCAGTGTTTGGTGCAGGCAGTTGGGCGACTGCTATTGTAAAAATGTTAAGTGAAAATTTAGATGAAATTGGTTGGTACATGCGCAGTGTTTATACCAAAGAGCATCTCTTAAAAGAACAACATAATCCAAATTATTTAAGCTCGATCGAGTTTCATTTAGAGCAATTAAAGTTGAGTAATGATATTAACGAGATAGCCGAATGGGCAGATGTTTTAATTTTTGTGATTCCTTCGGCATTTATGCATAGTGAGTTAGAAAAATTAAATGTTAATATTTCCAATAAAATAATTGTTTCTGCAGTAAAAGGAATTATGCCAGAATCTGGTCTTTTAGTGGGAGAACATTTTCATGAAACATACAAAGTCCCTTATAATAATATAGCTGTGATTGCTGGGCCATGTCATGCAGAAGAGGTGGCGTTAGAACGCTTATCGTATTTAACTATTTCATGCGCTGATGCTAAAAAAGCCGAGGCTATAGGTGAAAGTTTGTCCAGCGATTATATAAAAACAAAAATTACAGACGATATTATAGGTGTTGAATATGCTGTTATGCTAAAAAATATTTACGCAATTGCAGCAGGCATAGCTCATGGTTTAGGTTACGGCGATAATTTTCAAAGTATATTAATGAGTAATGCCATTCGAGAAATGCGACGCTTTATTAAGAAAATGCATAAAATGAAGCGTAATATTAATAACTCTGTTTATCTGGGTGATTTATTGGTTACTGGATACTCTATATTTTCCAGAAATAGAATGTTTGGAAACATGATAGGTAAAGGGTATACTGTAAAATCTGCGCAATTGGAAATGAGTATGATTGCCGAAGGCTACTATGCAACCAAAAGTGCTAAGTTACTTAATGATAGAAATAAAAAGAAAACCCAGTTACCCATTATTAATGCGGTTTACGATATTCTTTATAACAATAAAAACCCTAAAAAAGTATTTAAAAAGCTCACCGAGAAGTTGGATTAAGGATAATACTTTTTACTTTAAATTAAAAATCATTGCTTTTTTACAGCTAACTTCTAAGTTACAGATGATGTAGAGCGTTTTGTAAATACTGTTTTGTGGCTAACGTAAATTAATTCTAGCACTATAAATGTAACATTAGGTAACATTTTATTACATATATTAGCACTAAATAAACCTCCAAGTATATGTATCGCAAAATTCCTCCTATATTTTATTTTCTTTTTTTAAGTCTTTGTTTTTCATGTGGTGAAGGAAAATCTAAAGGGCACACAGCTGTAACAGAACACGAAGATATCCCTGACTGCAAAATTATGATTGTTTTAGGCGACGACCGTAGTGGCTCATCAGAAAGCATTCAAAAATTAAATAAAGATGATTATGAGTCTATCATAACTATTATTAACGAAAATGGTCACGGTTATTTTACATCTACTATTTTGGGTAATCCAGCGCCAAATTCAAAAGAAATATTTAGAGTTAAAGTAAGCGCTTTAAAGCCTTATAAAAACATTTTAACATCAGAACATCCAACACTTACAGAGCAGGCTAAACAAAAGAAGCACGATGAAAAAATTAAGGCATCTAATGAAAAAATTAAAAAGAAAAACGCCAACCGTTTAAATTCCTTTTTATCCAAAACCTTACAAGCATCTATTTTGGGGTATAAACCTTATAAGGGTAAAGATATTACTAATATAGATTTAGCATTTACACATATAAATAAGCTTTTAAAAGAGCCCAATACCGAGAATTACGATAAAGTAATTGTGGTATTGTTTACAGATGGTGTAAACGAGCCTAAACGTTCTGGTAGAGTTGAAAAAATAGAAACTATGTTAGCACTACCCGATAATGCAGAATTGTTTTTAGTAGGCTGGAAAGACACTTCGGTGTTTTCAGGAATTGAGTTTAGTGAATTTGAAGGTAAAGAAGGCTTTTTTGATCATCTTGAAGAATTTGAATGTATATAAAATAATACCAACCTATGATAGTTAACTGGAATAAACCCTCTACAGATAAATCTGAAAATTTATATTCCATTTCAGATGAAGTAGCATCACGCGCAAATTCGGCATCAAAACGAGCCAGAGACACCTTTAATCTTTTAACACCAGGTGAAGAAAAACTAAGCCAGTGGGATAAAATAATGTCTAATGCTTACGTCACACCATTCACTATTGCATTTGTGGTGATATGCGTTTTGGAATATTATTTTAGTCGCGAAATATACAGAGATATTTTGCCTCAAGCACCTTGGATTATAGGTGTAGGGATTATTTTTATATCTATTGTAATTGCAGAACTCATGGTGGGGGTGTTAAGTTCCCATACTAGAAATAAACGTTTTTATGAGGAAAAACAAATCCCATCAAATGCGGCAAGTCCAGAATCTGATATTAGAAAAGGCGTCTATAAACATGCAAGGGGTCAATTTATATTTGGTTCTATTTTATTTGTAGCTATTGGTACTGCAATTTTCTATTTTTCTAAGGAACGTGTTGCCAGAGAAATAGCAGCCGGTATTCGCGAATCTGCTTTTGGTATTCAAGATGTTTTACCTGTGCTGTTTTATGTGCTAGAAGTATTAGCAGGCTTGTTTGTGTTTTACTTATTTAAACGTTCTGTTCTAGCCATTAAAAATTACAAAAACAGAAAAAAATATAGTAAAGAAGTAGAGTTTTCCAGACAACACACCAGTGAATCGTGTAAATATTTTGATAATGCCGAAAAAGAAGGCTACAATACATTTATGGACGATGTAAGTAACAATATTCACTTAGCATTTTATAGAAATAAACACCAGAATACCAATCAACAACATCTTAACTACGTTAACGAACCCGAAAAGGTGTTGCAACATTTTAAAGCAAAATTTGTAAGTGTAAGTGGCGCACCTGCCCAGGTTACGGTAGATGTATTAACAGAATATAAGTTTAAAGAAAGCAAAACTAGTGATGCTAATGGCGTGTTAGAGTTAAGTATTAATTCTTATCCCGAAGACCAAATAAAACAATTTAGAATCACCTATTTTAATACTGCTAACGAAAAACTTATCGAAGATATTTCGGGGAATTATTCTTTAGATAAGGAAGAACCTTATGAGATTATTTTGAAGTAGATTATAGTCAATATGAATAATGAGAATAATATATTGTGATAGTGTATTTGACAATAAAATAATTGAGCCCGATTATGAAGAAGAGAAGAATACAGTATTAGATATCGGATTTAACTTTTCATTAATTAGTTTTGAAGAATTAATTAATGAAAATATCGCATCTGCTTTAAGATATGTAAAGCAAGCTAACGATCATGAACTTGGCCTTTATCGAGGATGGATGCTTACTCCAAATCAATATCAGAATTTCTATGATGGTCTTTTAAAAAAGAACATCAAACTAATAAATTCTCCTTTAGAGTATGCACATTGTCATTATTTACCTAATTCTTATCACAAAATAGAATCTAAAACTCCTAAATCTAATTGGACAAGAGAACTTACTAAAGATTCAATATTGAAATTGACAAGACTATTTGGTAAAAGCTCAATAATTGTAAAAGATTTTGTGAAATCTGAAAAGCATAATTGGGCAGATGCCTGTTTCATTCCAAATGCTTCGAATTTTAGTAATGTTAAATCTATTGTAGATAAATTTATTGAGTTAAGAGGAGAGGCTTTAAACGAAGGATTAGTATTTCGAAAATTTGAGGAACTAGAATACCTGATAGAACATTCGAGGAGTGGAATGCCCTTAACAAAAGAATTTAGAATTTTTTTTGCCAACAAGAGAATTGTTAAAGTATTTGAGTATTGGGATGAAGGTGAATATGGAACTATAAAACCAGAACTGGACGATTTTATAGAGATAGCTCAAAATATTGAAAGTAATTTCTTTACAATGGATGTTGCCAAGAAGAAAAACGGAGAATGGATTATTATGGAGCTAGGAGATGGGCAAGTTGCTGGTTTACCAGACAATACTTGTAGTAAAGATTTTTATATTAACCTAAAAAACAATTTTAATAGCTTAGTATGACTTTTCTAAAATCACTATTTAATAAAAAAGATAAGACAATCAATTCTTATAAGGAATTTTGGGATTGGTTTGTTGAAAATGAGAAAAAATTCCATGAAGTCATCAAACAAAATGGTGATATTAAAAAAGTTTTTTTTGATAAACTATCTCCAAAATTAAATCAGTTAAAAGATGGTTTTTGGTTTCTAGCAGGTATGTGTGATGAGAATACATCAGAGTTAGTATTAACTGCAGATGGCGTACTAAAGAATATTGCTTTTGTAGAAGATTTAGTAGCAGTTGCCCCAAAACTAGATAACTGGAAAATAACAGCTTTAAAGCAACCAAACGACTTAGGGAGATATGGTATAAATATGGAAGGCTATGAGTTTAATGAAAAAACATTGTGTTTTTACGCCATCGAACATCCTACAATGCCAGATGAAATAGATATTGTTATTACACATAAAGATTTAAACGATGAAAATAGAGGGGTAATAACCAATGGTGTTTATTTAGCCATAGATAATTTTTTAGGAGAACTAAATTCGGTAACTACTATTGATAATGTTACTATCATACATCCAAACGATGCCGAAAAAGAGTTGATACCATTAGAAAAACTTAAAAGCTTTCTTGTTTGGAGAGAAAAAGAATTTATAGAAAAATATAAAGGGCTAAGGCGTAATACAGAAAGTGATAGTTATTCTGGTTTAGAAGCAACATTACAAAATGGGCTTCCGCTAATAGCAATGGTCAATTCGGATTTACTGGAATGGGATAGTAAAGCGTCACACCCTTGGATTACAGTTGTAGAAATCAAGTATGATGGAAAAAACAATAATGGTATGCCCAGTGAAAGTACATATGAGCTTTTAAATGAAATAGAAGATAAAATAATGCAAGAATTAAAAGATGCTGAAGGGTTCTTAAATATAGGCAGAGAAACAGCAGATTCGGTTAGAGAGGTTTATTTTGCATGTATTGATTTTAGGAAACCATCAAAAGTTTTACATAAGTTTCAATTAGAATATCAAAATCAAATTGAGTTTAGTTTTGATATTTATAAAGATAAGTACTGGCAGTCATTTAATAGATTTATAGCAAACTAAAAATTCGAGATATTAATTTGATAGTTATGAAAACAAAACTCCTATTCTTATTAGTTGCCCTTTTGTTTTCCTCATTAAACGCCCAAAGTAATATCCTTATTGGTCAAAAATTTAGTTCTAATATTGGGTCCATATGTGAAGAAACTCCAGAACCAGATCCATGTGCGGGGTTACAAGTATACTTAATCTTGGATTTTACAAAAAAAAAAGGTTTTAATCACAGAAAAAGAGATATCTAGTTGCGGTACAGTATATGTGACTTCAAAATTAACCTGTAAATGGGAACTCACTAAAACTTTAGAACTTAAAATACATACCAAACCAAAAGATATAGCATATCACTTTTTAAAAGATGTCGTTCTAAAAATAGAGCAAGACAATATTGTTGGCTACAAAACATATTGGAATGGTAAGGTTGAAAAATTCAATTTTGAGAAAATAAACACTGAATGAGAAAACGAATTTTATATGTATCACTACTTGTATTCCCGCTATTATCTATGGTACTTATAAATGAATTTGCAAGATCAAATGTTCTCGAAAAAGGATTTAATTACTATAACGTTACTGCAATAAATTCGGCGGGAAAATTCAAGAAAAAATGTTCATGGGCATGTCACAACATCACAAATTTTTGTAAAGAAAACCATGTTGCTTTGGCAAAACCCTATTTTAATATAATAGACCCTTTATATTTTGGGATTATTAAATCGTTAAAGTCAACAGGGCATTATGGATTGGCCAATCTCATTGTTTTTGTTTTTTTACTCCCTTTAATTATGTATTTGCTATTAGTTAAAGTGATAGGTATACAATTACAGATTAATAAGTTAAAGAAAGAAAAAGTTTAATAATGAAGGACTTTGTAAAAACGATTTATGTATACTGCACAGATTTTATTATAAATCTAGCCAATATTTTAGATGTGTCTTACTACGAAATAAATGCTATACTATTTTGCTTTTTATATCCACTAATATTAATTGGTTTGATTGGAGTTTATATAATTCAAAAAAGAAGATTAAATAAATTAAAAATGAGTTAACAAACAAAAATGAATGCTGCGTCTACAAAAATCAAACAAATTCCTCTTAGTAAAGTATTGCCAATTAGACACCAAGTGATGTGGCCAGATAAACCATTTGAATACATAATGTTACCAAATGATGATAGAGGAAGTCATTTTGGGTTATTTATAAATGGAGAAATAATAGCTGTAATCTCGTTATTTATTGAAAATAACAAAGCACAATTTAGAAAGTTTGCTACTTTAGTTATACATCAGGGTAAAGGTTTTGGTACTATGCTACTAAAAAGAATAGTAATAATAGCGCAGGAAGAAGGCGTAAAAAAAATATGGTGTAATGCCCGAGTAGAAAAATCTAAATTCTACGAACGGTTTGGTTTAAAGTCTACTGATAAAACTTTCGAAAAAGGAGGAATTCATTATGTGATTATGGAGAAAATTTTTAGAGATAACTAAGGTTGATAAATGGAATTAAATATTTAATCAAGTTGGTGAACTGTAGAATTTATAAATACTTAAAGATGATTAAAAAGCTTATATTAATTAGTGTTACTTTTTCATTGTTATCTTGTAAAACCAATAAAAAAGAAAGTAAGGATGAAAAAGTTAAAATTGATACTACTATAATTGAAGGTAAAGCGCTTAAAAAATCAAGTGAAATACAAAATAAAGTAGCAGTTGTTATAGTGAAAAATAAGTCGGACTATAGTGAAAATTTTATTGATAGTTTAACAAAAATGTCAAGGTTTAGAGAATTTGAATTAAGTGATAATTTTATGATTGTGAATAAAAAGGATACCGTTTATTTTCCAGACAGACCTAAAATAAATAAAAGAGTCATTTTAACTGCTAAAAAAGAAGAGTTAGCTATTGCTTTATCCATTAAAAGAAAAAATCAGGTTTTAATTGAGTATAAAATTGAAATGGTAGAGTTTGGAAAAGCAAGCTTCAACACCAAAGGGGTAGCAGAAATAAGACCAAGCTTCTTTTTAAAGCCTCAGTATGATACAAATAATATAACAGGAACTGTTTATTCTTCAACATCTTTTAGGGATGACAGAGGAGAATGTCACAATGAAATAAGATTAGGTTATGGGAATAAAATGAAGTTTTTACTGGGAAGAATAGTAAAAAATTGCAACGGAAAAATAAGAGATATTAACCTTGAAGATTACTCGGTTTTAATTGAAAAATAAAAAGAGAACGTTATATTTCGCTTATACCAATTCGCCATAAAATGCGAATATATAATTCGTTTCTTTTTCCAAGATTTATACTGCATGTTATAGTAAAATTGGGATCACTTCACCAAAACGCCTTTAGCATCCATTAGAGGCACAGGTTGTAAAGCTTTAAGGTTAATCGTATTTTTTCTAAATAAATACGTTTTGTCAAACATGGTATTGTCTTCAAAAAAAGTGACTTTAAAGGTGTTATTAAGTTCGAATAATGCCTCTTGTACCAACTCAATTTTAGCATAACTCTTTTTAGGTAAAACATCAATTTTTTTTCTAAATACCGATGTGGTTTTATCTTTAGAATAGCCGCTAGTTACAATAAGTACCATATCTAAATCCACTGGTTTATCGTTAATAATATAAGCGTTCCAGTCTTGAGTTTTATAGCTATCGTTATACTCATTTACAATAGCAATATAAACACCTTCAACTTTAGGGATTTCAATGTCTTTCTTCATCAATTAGAACTTAACTTGTTAGCTCAAGCGAAGTCGAGCAGTTTTCTTTTTAAAATTATACCAATTCTACCATAAAATGCGACATATAATTCGTTTCTTTTACATGATTTCTGCATTAAAAAAATAAACCGTAGCTACGGCTATGCTTGATTTTTATGCTTTGAACTCCTGTAAAATAACTCAAATTATTTATACCTCATTTTATAGCAAAATTGGTATTACTACTCAGTATATTCTTCAACGTTTTTATTATGCGTTCCCATTAGGTTTCTGGCATGCGTAATAAAACGCATCATTTTAGCGTAGTCTTTCTCTAGATTAAAGTACTCTCTTTTTTTGGTATAGGCATCAGCTGGTAAAACATAATACTCTTTTTTCCCGTTAACTATGGGTTCATGCACCCAGGTTAAAAAGTAATCGGCATCTTTAATCTTAATTTTTTTGGAGTTTGCACTATCTTTTTCTAAAGTCAATTTAAATACAGCACCACCATCTCTTGGGAAAGTACGTTGGTGTGATACAAAATTACCTAGCGAGTATACAACAAGCGTTTCATTAGGGGTTTCACTGGTTGGTTTTTGCCATTCCATAGGTTGTAATACATGTGGGTGTGCCCCAATAACAATATTTATGCCTAAAGATTTAAAGTAAGCGAACATTTCTTTCTGTGCTTTGTTTGGTAAATCTTTATATTGATAGCCCCAGTGTACAAAAGCTATAATTTCATCGGGTTTTATAGTAGCGTTTACCAAATCCACATCTTTTTTTATGGTAGCTTTATCTAAATAGTTTACAACATTAGGAGGTGTTGGTTTTATTTCGTTTGTGCCATAAGTGTAGTTAATCATGGCGATTTTAAACCCATTTTTTTCAATAACATATGCCGGGTTTTTAGTTTTTTCTTCAGTATTTATAAACGTTCCTGTATGCCCAATGCCTAAAGAGTCTAAAATTTTAATAGTACGTTCCACACCTTTTTTGCGCTTATCGCACGAATGGTTATTGGCAGTGGTAAGTACATCTACCCCTGCATTTTTAATAGCAGCAGCGTAACTTGGTGGGGAACTAAATTGAGGGTATCCAGAATATGGTTTTACGCCTAAGGTAACCTCTATATTTCCAATAGTAACATCGGCATCGCTAAGTATAGGTTTTATTTTAGAGAAACAGGCATCATACTCGTAGGTTTTAGTGGTTTTGTTGTAAGCCGCATTAATTTGATCCATGTGCCCCATAAAATCGCCTATAAACAATAAACTTAAGGTTTTAGGGGTTTCTTCGATGGGGGCAACTTCTTTTGGAGTTGGTGGAGGAAGTGGCTCTTTTGGCGGTGTATATGGTGTTGCTGTTACAGTTTGTGTTTTTTGCTTTACAGCATTACTTTCTTTAGGTGTGCCACAAGAGAAGTAACTTAATACTATTAGAGCAACTAATTTTATAGATCTTAACGTCATCATTATTGAATATAATCGTGATTGAGTTTACTAAATTATATAAAAAGAAACTGAAACAGAAATAATCTATTTCATAAACTTTTATGTAATTTTCAGGAGTTATAATTTAGATACCCTATGAAATCATTTTCTTTAATAAAAACTATAGTGTTTTTAAGCCTCTTATATTTTAATGTGTTTATAACAACAGCACAAAACCCAGATAATAAAGCTTTAAAAATTGCAGAAAATGTGGTGAATGCTATGGGAGGTCGCGAAAATTATAATAGCACGCGTTTTATACAATGGGATTTTGCTAAAAGAACACTGTATTGGGATAAATGGACTGGTAATGTTAGGATAGAAGCACCAGAAAAACACCAGGTGATTTTGGTAAATATAAATACGTTAACAGGAAAGGTTTATGAAAACGATACGTTAGTTACAGATAAAAATAAAATTGAATCTTTATTACAACAAGGGAAAAATTGGTGGATAAACGATTCGTATTGGTTGGTCATGCCATGGAAATTACAAGATCCTGGTGTTTCTTTAAAATACGTTGAGGTTAATAAAATAGGGAATGGACATTTAGCAGATGTTTTACAATTAACTTTTAATAATGTTGGTGTAACGCCTCAAAATAAATATTATGTATATGTAGACCAAGAAGATCGTCTTATAAAACAATGGGCGTTTTTTACAACTATTAAAGACAAAGAGGCAAAGTTTACTTTACCATGGGATAATTATCAAAAAATGGAAAATATTCTATTGTCTTTTAATAGAAGTCAATTTGGGCCAAAGAATGTGGTTGTAAAACAGGCGTTTAATGAAAATTTGTTTACAGAGCTAAATTATAATTAGAATGTATATTTCAGAATCTATAAAGACGTATTTGGATAAAAGTGTGCTATGTTGGTTAGCCACATCTTCTAAGGATAACATCCCTAATGTGTCTCCAAAAGAGGTGTTTTTGCACTATAAAAACGACATTATCATCGTAGCAAATATAGCTTCGCCACAAACGGTTAAAAATATAAAAGATAACCAAAATGTATGTATAAGTTTTGTAGATGTATTGGTGCAAAAAGGGTATCAGCTTAAAGGAAATGCAACGATTATCACAAAAACAGATGCCGAATTTATGGCCCTATCGTCTAAGCTACTAAAAATTACCGAAGGTAAATTCCCATTTTCAAGTATTACAAAGATAGATGTCACCAGCGCAAAACCTATAATAGCACCAAAATATGTGCTGTATCCAGATACCACTGAAGCAGATCAAATAGAAAGTGCCAGAGCGTCTTATGGGCTTTAGTACTAATACATCTTCATCTTATAATACACTTTTAAACTGTTCTAAGAAGCGCACATCGTTTTCACTTAGTAAACGAATATCACTTATTTGATGTAACAGCATAGCTATACGGTCGATACCCACACCAAAAGCAAATCCAGAATACTCATTAGGGTCTATTTTGCAGTTTTCAAGTACATTAGGATCTACCATACCACAACCACCAATTTCTAACCAACCAGTACCTTTAGTGATTTTATAATCGGTTTCGGTTTCTAAACCCCAATACACATCTACTTCTGCACTAGGTTCTGTAAATGGGAAATACGATGGACGTAGACGTATTTTAGCTTTGCCAAACATTTCGGTTGTAAAATGTTGAAGTGTTTGTTTTAAGTCTGCAAAACTTACATCTTTATCAATATATAAGCCTTCTACCTGATGAAAGAAACAATGCGAACGCGCCGAAATCGCTTCATTACGGTATACACGACCTGGTGAAATAGTACGAATAGGTGGTTTGTTACTTTCCATATAGCGCACCTGTACCGAACTGGTATGTGTACGTAATAAAATATCTGGATTGGTTTGAATAAAAAACGTATCCTGCATATCACGTGCTGGATGGTATTCGGGTAGGTTTAAAGCAGTAAAGTTGTGCCAGTCGTCTTCTATTTCAGGGCCTTCACTTACATTAAACCCAATGCGTGAAAATATATCAATAATCTGGTTTTTTACTATAGAAATAGGGTGGCGTGCACCAATTTCAATAGGTGCTCCAGGACGCGACAAATCACCGTATATACCTTTTACCTCTTCTTTGCTCTCTAACTCTGTCTTTAAAGCTTTTACTTTTTCTTCGGCAGTGTTTTTAAGTTTGTTAATAGTTTGACCAAACTCTTTCTTTTGATCCTTAGCTATATTTTTAAACTCAGCAAAAAAGTCATTAAGTAATCCTTTTTTACCTAAATATTTTATTCTGAATGCTTCTACCTCTTCTTTGGTTTGCGCTTTAAACGCCTCGGCTTCGGCAATGAGTTCCTGGATTTTATCTATCATGATATATGTTCAAAACTAGATGGCAAATTTAGTTAATTTATTGTCATTACGAAGTGCTTAAACTAAAGTTCTCACTAAAAAACAGCTATTATGCGGAAAGCAGAATTTATAGATAGTAGATATATGACTACTACGCTTTTAATGCCACTAGTTTTAACTGCTTTCTTTTGCTTATATCATAATTTAACTATTGAATATACTCCGTCTCCAAAAAGTAATTTACAATGGCTTCTTTCATTAAAACAGATTGTTCACCTGCTTTTAAATGGGGGAGTTGTTCTAATGTTTTATAGTGTGGCCAACCATCATTATCTACAAAATCGAGTTCGTAATAGCCAAAAGGTGTTAACAATTTGCAAATGGCAATGTGCATTAAGTCTACTTTTTGATCTTTTTTAAATGTGTTGTCTAATTGCCCTAATTCTTGCACACCTATTAAATAGATTATGGCATCTAGATCTAAAGTATCACCATCTGCAAATTGCTTGGAAAGTTTACTCACCACCAAGCTCCAACGTTCCTTTAATTTTTCGTCTCTGGACATTTATAAAAATTTAATTTTTAAGCGTGTAAAGTTAATGAACCTTGGTTGGAGTTACTTGTTTTGCAGAATAAAAAGAAAGAATTTATTATATATTTACAAAAACTTACAAAATGGCAGTAATTGATATTATTTTAGGTGCACTACTTTTATTTGGGATTATAAGAGGTCTTATGAAAGGGTTGTTTGTTGAAATGGCGTCTCTAGGGGCTCTAGTTGCAGGAGTTTATGGTGCCATTCATTTTAGTGGCTTTGCAGCTTCTTTTTTGGCTAATAAAGTAAGTTGGAGTGAAAAGTATATCAATATCGTTGCCTTTGCCATTACGTTTGTGGTTATTGTTTTAGCTATTGCTTTAGCAGGAAAAGCGTTAACTAAGCTAGCAGATTTTGCTGCTCTAGGTGTTTTGAATAAAGTATTAGGTGCTGTTTTTGGCGGACTTAAAATAGGTTTAATTTTAAGTGTTATTTTAATCGTATTTGATGGTTTAAATAATACGATACCTTTTGCTGAAGAAGAAGATTTAAACGATTCTGTATTATACCACCCAGTGAAGTCTTTAGCACCTATGATTTTTCCTAAGATTTTAAAATCGGAACGAGATAAGGAGGCTGCCGATGAAGAGGCATAAAAGAAGTCAAACTAAAAGTTTGACTTCTTGTTAATGTTTATATTGTTAGGGATTATACCATCTCCACTTTACCAGTAGACAGCATATAAACGCCTCCTACTATTTGAATATCTCCATTGCTTTCCATCTCTTTTAAGATTGGGCTACGCTCTTTAATGCGTTCTATAGTAAGTTTTACATTATTCTCAACTGTTTTAGCAACAAAAGCTTTATTTGATGAATTTAAATCACCATTTACCTCGTTTGAACTTTGTTTTACAGCTGGTAAAATATTAGATAACATGTCTGTAATATTACCTAACTCTACACCGTCACACGCTGCTTTAACAGCACCACAGCTTTCATGACCAAGTACTAAAATTAACTTGCTTCCAGCTACTTTACAGGAGTATTCAAGACTACCTAAGATATCTGTATTTTCAAAGTTTCCTGCAACTCTGGCAACAAAAATATCACCAATAGCTTGATCTAAAACGGTTTCAACAGGTACTCTAGAATCTATACATGATAAAACTACTGCTTTTGGGAATTGTCCACCAACAGTTTGTGATACTAATGCCGAATTATCTACGGCTTGTGTTTTATTATTAACGAAACGCTGGTTGCCTTCTAATAAATCGCTTAATACAGCAGATGGTGTTAATGCGGTTTGAATGTCTTGGGTTATTGCTATATTTTTCATTTTTTATTCTATTTATTTTTAATAATTATTTATCTGTATCCTTAATATTTGCTTTTACCCAAACCATACATTCATCAAACGTTTTGAATATATGTTCTTGAGATACTAAATCAGGGATAATTCCTATTTTTTCCATCATGTATTTTGGTTGCTCTAATACATCTACAAAAAGAACATCAATACCATTTTTTTCTAGATCTATTAAAACATCTTCCAAAGCAAATAACCCCGATTGATCTACATAGGGCATTTTACCCAGCCTAACAATCACTGCCGAAACCTTTTTTGGTATTTGTTTAGCTAATTGTTGGAAATTACTTGTCGATCCAAAAAACAGAGGTCCTTTAATATGTTTTATAAAGACTTCTTCGGTTAGGCTTTCTGGGAAATCAATTTCGTCTTCCCAGGCTTCTTCTTTTAAAGGTTTAACATCAGAGCGTTTAGCGGTTACATCGCCTATTTTCTTCATAAAAATTAAAGAAGCAATCACTAAGCCAATACCCACAGCATAAACTAAATCCCAGAATGTAGATAATAAGAGAACTACTAACATGATGATAACTTCTGAACTCATTTTTAAAGGTCCAAGTTTGATATCCTTTGGAAGGTTTGGAATGGCACGAAGCCCTTTGTAATCCATTACGCCTATACCTACGGTAATTAGTACTCCTGCTAAAACTGCTGCAGGGATTTTTGAGGCTATAGGACCTAAACCTAATAAAATAATTAAAAGAACGATACCTGCAATCATTCCAGAAAGTTTTGTTTTTCCTCCCGATTTTATATTAACCACAGTTCTAATCGTGGCGCCTGCTCCTGGAATACCTCCAAAAATAGCTGCAATACTGTTGCCAATACCTTGACCAACAAGTTCCTTATTGGGTTTATGTCTCGTTTTAGTCATATTATCTGCAACTACCGATGTTAATAAGGAATCTATAGCGCCTAATAATGCTAGGGTAAATGCAGTGAATATAAAGGGTTTGACTTCTAGAAAACTAAACTCAGAAAATATGGCCAGATTAGGTACAGGAAACCCACTTGGAATTTCTTCAATAGGGAGATATTTTAAATCGAAAATTAATGCTACGGCTGTCATTACTACCAATGCCACTAATGTGCTTGGAATAGCTGTGGTAATTCTTTTAAAACCATATATAATTAGTATGGTGCCAATAGCTAAAGCCAGTTCCAAGAGGTTGATGTTCTTTAAAGCTCTTGGTAATACTTTTAAAGTTCCTAAAACTCCCGAAGATTCTTTACCAGCTAAAGTTTTAGCCTCTTTTAATATTTCGGGTTGGGTAATCTTATTAGCTCTTTTAATTGTTTCCTTAAAATTTTCAAGTACCAGAATACCTTCTCCTGCTTCGTCTTTTAAAATATTTTCTAATATTATTTCTTCAGCCTGAGGCTTGAATTTATTAACAAAGTCTGTATCATCTTTCGGATAATAACCTATAGATGGCAAAATTTGAGTGACTAGAATAATCACCCCAATAGCGGTCATAAAACCAGACACTACAGGGTAGGGGATGTAGCGAATGTATTTACCAAATCCCAATAAGCCTAACCCTATTTGTAATAGACCTGCCAAGAAGAAAATAATAAGAATTGTTGGTAGTGCTTTCTCAACATTACCATCATTACCAGCAATTATGGTAGCGATTACTACCATACTTACAGCAGTCATGGGTGCGGTAGGGCCAGATATTTGTGTGTCTGTCCCTCCAAAGAGTGATGCGAAAAATGCTATTAATATAGCGCCATATAAACCTGCACTTGGCCCCAAGCCAGATGATACTCCAAAAGCTAATGCTAGTGGTAGTGCTACAATTCCTGCGGTGAGACCTCCAAAGGCATCTCCCTTAATATTCGAAAATAATTTCTTCAAGGTGTTTTAATATAATTAATGTTACTATTTCTTAATTTTGTCTAATTTAAAAAATTCTATGTAACTATCTGGATTTTCAACCGTCCCTCTTTCTGAAACGAGTTTAATATCAATGTTACGTTCTTTAGCTTTAAATGCGAAATCTTCTAAAATTTCAATAATATCGTTATCTAAGTATCTGGTTTTCCTTACATCTAATTCTAAAGAAGAATTTTCAGGTAATTTATCTAATTCTTTTAAAATAGATGCTTTGTTGAAGAATGTCACCTCTTCAGCTAAAGTCATTTTTATGTTACCATCATCAACATCTTCACCTTCTTTATGTAAAAAGTGTGAGTTTTGGAAGCTTTTTAATAAGATGACAAAAATCCCAACGGCTAGACCTAATCCAATCCCAAGTAATAAATCACCAGTAATCGCCATAGGTAACACTGTTGCCATAAATGGTAGCCATTGTTTCCAGCCTGATTTAAACATGGTTTTAAATGTTGAAGGTTTCGCTAATTTAAAGCCTACAATAAATAATATAGCAGCCAGTACAGCTAAAGGAATTTTATTAAGCAAAGTCGGAATTAATATTACAGATATTAACAGGAAAAAGCCATGAATAATTGCTGATACTTTACTTTTTCCACCAGATTGTATGTTTGCAGAACTTCTAACAATTACTTGAGTTATTGGGAGACCTCCAATAAGTCCAGAAATAATATTTCCTGTGCCTTGAGCTATTAATTCTCGGTTAGTTGGTGTTACGTTTTTCTCGGGATCTAATTTGTCTGTAGCTTCCACACATAATAAGGTTTCTAAACTTGCTACAATAGCAATAGTAAAGGCAATAATCCAAACATTCTTATCTGTAATTGCTGAGAAATTAGGAAAACTAAACTGTCCCTTAAAACTATCAAAACTATCAGGGACAGGAACAGATACAAGTTGATTTTCAAATAAACCTAAAGTACCTCCTTTGGTAACTAAATAAAAAATAATACCAATAACAACCGCTACTAAAGGCCCTTGAATTAATTGAAATATTTTAGCTTTTTTGGATAATATGTTAGACCACAAGAGTAAAATGCCTATGGAAACGATTCCAATTAATGTAGCCCCAGTATTTATATTGCCACTTATGAGAGCATTTATAGAGTTTAACAACCCCGAAATTAAATTATCCCATTCTACTTGAAGAAACTCATAATTACCCGTAGGGTTTTTATCCATACCAAAAAAATAAGGAATCTGTTTTAGTATAATAATGATTCCAATACCTGTAAGCATGCCTTTGATAACAGAAGAAGGAAAGAAATAAGCGATAATGCCTGCTCTTGCCATTCCTAAGAGTATTTGGATGATACCTGCTAAAACTACAGCGACTAAAAACTTTTCAAAGCCACCATCTTCTAAGCCTCCTAGCGTAACAATAGCAGCTAATACAATAGCGGCTAAACCTGCGGCAGGACCACTTACACCGATTGCAGATCCACTAATACTAGCTACTACTATACCTCCTACTATACCTGCGATTAATCCTGAAAAAAGTGGCGCACCACTGGCTAAAGCAATACCCAAACACAAGGGTAGTGCTACAAAGAATACGACTATACTAGCTGGTAAGTCGTTTTTAATTGTTTTAAACATATTTTAATATTATAAAAGTTATTTAATAAAATTTTAACTGCACTTACCACGTGCAGTTTTTTAAACGTGTTATAATATTAATTCTGGTGGAGGTGATATAAGGTTTAAATGTGGTTTAGGGTATTTTTTGAAGTAATATCTTAGATTATCTTCAGACGCTTTGGATAAGACATCTGTTTCACGTAAGGTGTTTTCTAAAAAAATAAAATCTATCGTGTCTTTTTCAAAGCCTTTATCTTCTTCTTCTGTAGAGGTGTAAAATACCGAAACATCAATAGAATTATCAATAACAGAAATAATCGTTGGCGCAGATAAAAACGCCATAAAGATTACTCCAAAAAGTATTGATAACAGTTGTTTTAACATATTTTATTGATAACCAGTTTATACAAATATAGCATTTGTAAATTAGTAGTGAAACTCTATTTTGAAAAATTGATGAGCAATGTATTCAAAATAGTAAGTTTAACCTGTTAATTATTTGTAGGACTAATCAATCTAAGAAGCCGCATCCCAGCTTTAATGTATCAATTCTTGGTTTGTTTTTAGAGATACAAGAGTTGTAAATAGGTAAATGTTATTTATAAACCGCTTTAATTGTTTAACGTTTTTATATCATTAGAACGTATCCAACCTGTTTTATCATCAGAAAGTTTAATTTTTTTCCAATCATTAACCGATTCTAATACTTGCACTTTTGTGCCTTCGTGTAGTCTAAAAACTTCTTCACTTCGTAAGTTAGGTTCGCTTTTTACTTTACTCTCTTGAGCAAAAACTATGGCTGGATTATTTTTCTTATCTAATCCATATTTATTAAATGCTAGTGCTAGTGTAACACACAATACTATTAAAGCTAGTGCGCTACCAATAAAAGCAATTCTCTTTTTTAAGGTTGAATAGGAGAAGTAATAGATTAAAAAGAATATTACAAATAAGAATACTAACACGACCGACGTTTTTGCCCAACCATCAAAACTCATAGTATTGGTGATGTTTTTTAAAACTTTAGAAAAGCCTACTTCTGGAATCGTGCCTATGGCATCGATAGTCATATTTTGGGCATAAGCCAGATTGTCTTTTATATCCTTATCTCCTGGGGCTAACTGTAATGCTTTTTCGTAGTAGAAAACACTAGGCGCTACATTGCTTAATTTATAATGCGCATTGGCTAAATTAAAGTAAAGATCGGATGAGTGCTTTCCTGTTTTTAGTATCGCCATATACTTGTCGATGGCTTCTGCATATTTACCTTGGTTGTACAAGGCGTTTCCTTGATTAAAATAATCGTTGTTATTTTGAGCAGATGCGAAAGATAAACTTAGTAGTAGGATTACTATGTAAAAAACTTTTTGCATAATTAACGGGCTTGTTTATCAATTAATGAAATAGTTTTGGCTGCCTTTTCATAATCCTCTTGCATAGTAACATTCGTAATTGGTGTATAACGTGCCAGTTCGCAATTTTCAAAAATAGCTATAAAGTCTTGAACAACACTATTTTCAACACTTCTTTCTTGAAGTAATTGTTTAATTCTGTCTTTGCTTAATTCACTGGTTTCAATATTCAATTTTGCTTTTAAATAATTATGAAATGCCTTTTCTAAAGCAATGTAAAATGCTTCTTTTTTACCTAATGCTTTTTTAGCATTGCTTAAGTATTTGCGGGATAGTTTATCGGCTTTTCTAATTTTATTACCTTCAACATCGGCATCCCTATCGGCCTTTTTTCTTCTAACAAAAATGGCTAGAGGGATGGCTAAAAAAGGCAATAAAAGCATGCTCCAAAATAAATTTGATTTAAAAAAATATGAAGGTTTACTTGAGATAAAGTTTGTTTTAGTTTTTATAAAGGAAAATTGATTATTAGCTGCAGTTACAACTTGTTTTGCTGGATTTTGAGATGTGCCAGTATTATTTGTATTTGCAACATTATTATTGGTAGGCCCATTAAGTACATCAATTATAATTTCTTCTGAGGATAAACGCTTATAGCTTTTAGTTTTTAAATCAAAATATGAAAACGAAACACTTGGTATAGGATATTTGCCTTTGTATTGTGGTACAACAGTGTAGGTGTCTGTAATAGTCCCTTGCATGCCAATACTTGTCGTAGAAATCCTTTCTTTATGTTCTGGTTCGTATACTTCCAGTGAACTTGGTAAGGATATTTTTGGAAGCTTAAATAACTTTAAATTTCCTTTACCCTTTACCTGAACTTTAGCTTGCAAAGATTCAGAAGCATCTAATTGTGTTTTAGACGTTGTGACTTTAAACGAAAAATCACCAACGGCACCATTAAAATCGGCTGGTTTGCCCTCCTCGGGTAATGGTTTTACGTTTATAATACGTTTACCAGCAGTAACGGTCCTATTTACAGCAGTCATTAAACGACTGCCAAAGATATCACGGCGGTTAGTTGGGACTTCTACAGCAATATCTAAACTTAGAGGATCGATAGTTAGTTTCCCTGTTTTTTGTGGATAGAGCACCGTTTTTTTAAGAACAAGAAAGCGATAATCTTCTCCTTTATATGTGCCATTTTGTACACGTTGTCCTTTAGTATCTATATTCTGACTCCAAAAATCATTATATCTGGGAGCATCTAATTCTTGCCAATTACGTACACCCGTATTTGCAGCAACATATAATTTATACACAACAGTTATAGCTTGGTTTAAATAAGGGCTAGTGTTGGAAATTTCGGCAATTACATGAATGTTTTCGGAAGCTATATAATTGGGGTCGTTTGGATCTTTAGGTTTATCTATGGCTTTGGTGACTTGTACCTTTATAGGTGAGGTTTTGTAGGTTTCACCTGCTATAGTTATGGTGGCTTGATTAATAGTGAAATTACCTTGTTTTTTAGGCGCTAAAAAATAACTATAGGTTTTTTTATATGTACGAACACCGTTAATCCAGGAATTACTTACCGATTGGTTTGGGCCTCCAACAACTGTAAACCCAGAGAAACTTGGCGCACTAAAATTGTCGCCATCTTTGTTCATCTCGAAATCTATACGAAGCCGTTCATTAACACCTAGTTTTTTTTTGCTAACCTTAGCTTCAAATTTAACTTGAGATGTACCAATGCTGGTAGTGAGTAATGTTAATAGTATAAATGTATAGTGTAGTAGTCTCATTTTAATAGCAACGGGTTTTATTTAAGTTATGCCTTAACTGCAACGCGTTCTTACCAATCTTTATCTGTTTTAATTTTTATGCCTTTTTGTTTTTCTGCATTCATTTTCTCCTGAACTTTCTGTTCCTGATTATTCATAGCGTCTAACAGGCTTTTAATTTGTTGAGGTGATAATTGTCCAGGCTTTGGTTGAGGTTTAGGTTGCTCTTTGTTATCACCCTTATCGCCTTTGTTTTTATCTTTTTCTTTATTCTTATCATCATCTTTTTCGTCTTCTTTCTTATCCTCATCACCATCATCCTTATTTTTATCTTCTTTGTCTTCACCGTCTTTCTTGTCATCCTTTTTATCTCCTTCTTTATCCTTGTCCTCTTTTTTATCTTTATTTTCTTTGTTTTCGTTTTTTTCGTTCTGGTCTTTGTTTTTGTCGTCTTTATTTTCGTTGTTTTGCTCATCTTGTTTCTCTTGCTCTGCACAAGCCTTAGCGATACCAAGATTGTAACGCGTTTCATTATCTTTTGGATTATTACGTAATGCATTTTTATAAGCTTCTACAGCTTCTTTACATTTTTTGGTTTGCATTAAGATATTCCCAATATTATGAAATGCTTTGTGTTTTTCTTCTTTTGAAGAGGACAATTTAGTAGTTTGTTGGTGGCGATACAAGGCTTCTTCTAAGTTACCACTTTTGTAGTAGGAGTTTCCTAAATTGTACATGCCAGCAATGTTATTAGTCTTTTTGGAGATCGCCTTACGGTATTCCATTTCTGCTGAAATAAACGCATCGTTATTTGCCAAAGCATTAGCTTCGTATACATGATTGTTAGACGCTTTTTCAGCTAGCAAGCGTTCTTTATTGTTTTGAGAAAACAATGCTAAAGAAAAGCAGGATACTATAATTAGTAATAATCGTTTCATTTTTAATCTTAATTATACAAGATATAAAATAGTGTTGTTTAAGTCGTTAAAAAAATTATAAATTCTCATTAAACAAATTGAGTTTTTTTAACCATTCTGTTTTACGTTCTAATAGAAAAATATCTAAAAACAAAAAGAAAATCCCAAAACCTAAAAACCATTGAAACTGATCTTTAAAATCGGCAAATTGTTTCGCTTCAAACTCTGTTTTATCCATTTTGTTTAAAATATCGCGAATATTTTCTACAACATTATTCGTTATTTTCCCATTGATATAAGCACCATCTGCTTCGGCAGCGATATCTTTTAAAGTGTCTTCATTTAATTTTGTGATAACGGTTTCTCCTTGGCTATCTTTTTTATAACTTGTCACTACACCATTTCGCTTTAAGGGAATTGGGCCTCCTTTTACATCACCTACGCCTATAGTAAAAATGCGAATTCCTTCTTTATTTGCTTCTTCAGCATAGGCTACAGCTGCTTCACTGTGGTCTTCGCCGTCTGATATTATGATGAGAATTTTATTAGTTTGTCCATCATCATCAAAATAGGTTTTAGATAACTTAATGGCTTCGTTAATTGCTGTTCCTTGAGAAGACAACATATCTGTATTCATGTTGTTTAAGAACATTTTTGCGGATCCATAATCTGTAGTTATTGGTAGTTGTGGAATGGCTCTTCCTGCATAAGCGATTATACCTATACGGTCGCTTGCTAAATTATTGATAATTTGTGTGACCAACTGTTTTGCTTTATCTAATCTACTAGGAGCAATGTCTTCTGCAAGCATACTTTTAGATACATCTACAGCAAATACAATATCTACACCTTCTCTTTTTACAGTTTCTAATTTTGTGCCATTTTTTGGGTTTACCAGAGCCATAGATAAACAGGCAAAAGCTAAACAAAGTAAGACTGTTTTTAGGACTGATTTTAAAAGGGATTTATTTGGGCTTAAGCGATTCATCATTGCCTTATCGGCAAACTTGTTTTGCGTATTTCTTTTCCAAATTTGAAGTAATAGAAACAGCACTACTATCATTGGAATGATGAGTAATGTCCAAAACCATATTTTTTCTTCTAATAAATCAAACATCAATCAATAATTTTTTAAATAAAGCTTCTAAACACAGTAAATCGAAGTAATACTTCTAAAAGTAAAAACAAACCTGCAAGAATCACTAAAGAACGGTATTTTTCATCATAGTTATAGAATTTAAATTCTTCTACATCGGTTTTTTCTAGCTTGTTTATTTCTTTATAAATTTCTTCTAACTTTTTGTTGTTTGTAGCTCTAAAATATTTCCCACCTGTTTCAGCGGCAATTTCTTTTAATAGTTTTTCATCTATTTCTACCTGAATACGTCTGTATTGAAAACGCCCAGTTCTGGCATCTATAGCTACTGGAGATAATGCCATGCCATTTGTGCCTAAGCCAATGGTATATGTTTTTATCCCATATTCTAGAGCAAGTTCACTGGCTATTTTTGGATCTATAAACCCTGTGTTGTTTACACCATCGGTTAATAGAATAATCACTTTGCTTTTTGCTTTACTATCCTTAAGCCGGTTAACAGCTGTCGCTAATCCCATGCCAATGGCGGTGCCTCCTTCTATAATATTGTTGTATTTTATACTTCTTAAGGAATTTAGTACAATAGCCTTATCACTTGTTATAGGTGTTTTTGTATAGCTTTCTCCAGCGTATTCCACGAGTCCAATTCTATCGTTAGGGCGTCCTTTTATAAATTGTGACGCTACTTTTTTAAGGGCATCTAAACGATTTGGTTTTAGGTCTTTGGCAAGCATACTAGCAGAAACGTCTATAGCCATGATAATATCAATCCCTCTGGTGGTTTTGGTTTTAGTAGATACATCTACAGATTGCGGTCTCGCTAATGCCGTTATTAATAGTGTTAATGCTAAAAGCCTTAGTGCAAAAAGGAGGTGCTTTAATTTTGGTAACCATGAATTAGTGACTTTAAACCCTTTTAAACTAGATATTTTAAGCTCTGCCGTTTGCTTTTTTTGTTTAAATACATACCAGAGTATTGCTAAAGGTATTAACAATAGCAACCAAAACATGCTTTTATTTAAAAATTGAATTCCTTCAAACATTAGTCTTCATCATTTTTAAGTTCTACGGAATTTAATATACGCTTCACAATTTTATTAGCGTAATCGTCATTTTCTTTCCAAGTGAGTACTACTTGTTGGATAGTATTATTTGCGTAAAATATTATAATAGTATAATTACCTTTTTCTAACTTATCTTTTGCCAATGAGGGGAAATCTGCTGTTCCATAAACTTTTAGTCCTTCTACTCCGTTTGGAGTTGCAAATTCCTCTGTTTTAGTAATCATATTTTTTACTCCTTGAGCTCCCATCATTTTAATACTTTGATCAGCTATTTGTTTAAGTTCAATTTTAATTTCGTCCGAACTTTTCATCTTTGTAGAACTCACTACAATGCTAAATCTATTGATAATGCTTCCGTAAGCAAACACATTCATGTCTACTTTTTGTTTTGCTTCTTCAGAGATAGGAGGAGCTATTCTCTTTAAAACTTTAGGAGTAGAAATTTTTATAGGAGGTACACCATATTCACTAGTTACCCATTCTCCTTCTAAAAGTTCTTTACTTTCATGTCCTATAATGGTATCTTTTACATAGCCAAAGCCAAATTTAAAGGAAAAGCCTACGGCTGTTGCTAAGAGTAGAAATAATCCAATACCAACGGTGAGCCATATTTTTTTGCGTTTCTTTTTACGTTCTTGTTCTAAGCGATACTGTTCATCTAAAAGTTTTTCTTCTTCTGTAGGTTCTGGAAGTGCTTGTCTTACATGGTCTATTTCTACATCTATGGTGTCTCTATCTATTTCGGCTAAAGCAATATCGGGAGCAGATTTTGCAAACTTTACTAAATCGGCTCGTTTAAAAATACTTTCAATGTTAGAAATAGTTTCTTTGCTTAGATCTATTTGGTTAGCTGCTTTTAGTACGTTTAACTTGTTTACAAGTTCGTCTGTAGTGCTTTCTAAGGCATGATCATAAACTTTTTCATCTAAGTATTGTCTTATAATAAAGGTAAGCTCGGAGTAGTACTCTTTTATGTCTTCATGTTCCAGATAATGACTTTTTTCCAGCTTTTTTAGAGCTAATTTTGCACGATCATATGGTGGGAGTAATGCAATTTTCTCTTCTTCGGTTAATGGTTTTTTACGCCAAATAAACCACCATAATGCAAACCCAATTAATCCTATAATTAGCAGTGCTAAAAGCAAATATTTCCACCACGAATTATTACCAGATTTATTAACTTCTATAATTGGTTTTATATCATACAACCCTTGAGTGGTGTCTAAAACTACATTATTTACTTCAACTTTTAACGAGTCTGTAAAAAAGGTTTTATCGCCAATAATTATTTTCTGTCTTGGGATGGTATAGGTTCCAGAATCGAACTGTGTTAAACCATACTTTTTTATTAGGTTGAATTTATCTTGTTTTTTAATCGTGTCAATAGGGTAGGACTCTATCATCTCCAAAGGAGTAAATGTTTGCCCTTCTGGAAATACTACTAAGTTCGTGGAGTCTGTTTCAACGTGAACGTTAAAGGTGATTTGGTCTCCAATCTCAATTGAGGTGACATCTGTAGTAGAGGTGACTTGACTAAAAGAGAAAAGAGAAAAAAGAAAAAAGAAAAAAGAAAATATGACCAATGCCCGATTGCCGATGCCTGTTTTCTTTTTATTAATATGTTTTAATTCGTAAATCGTCATTCGTAAATCTAAAATAGTTTTAGCCTCTTCTTTTAAAATATCCTAATAGTTTTTTTACATAACTTTCATCCACACGACAGTTCATAGAACCTGCTCCTGAGCGAGAAAATGTGTTTTTATAATAGTCTACTTTTTCTCTATAGTAGTTCGCATAATTTTGACGCACTTTTTTAGATGATGTATTTACAAGCATTAGCTCCCCTGTTTCTTCATCTTGCATTTGAACCATACCCAAATTTGGGATACTTTCTTCGCGTTCGTCATAAATTCTAATACCTGTTACATCGTGTTTACCTGAAACAATTTTCATGGTATGCTCATAATCATCTGCTATAAAATCTGAAAGTACAAATACTATAGCTTTCTTTTTCATAACATTGGTTAAAAACTTTAAGGCTTGTGCAATATTAGTTTGTTTGCTTTCGGGTTCAAATTCTATTAGTTCTCTTATAATACGTAGCACATGAGACCGTCCTTTCTTTGGAGGAATAAACAGTTCTACTTTGTCTGAGAAAAGAATAAGTCCTATTTTATCATTATTTTGAGTTGCAGAAAATGCAAGAGTCGCTGCTATTTCTGTAACAACTTCGTTTTTAAATTGTTGTTGTGTTCCAAACAGCTCAGAACCTGAAACATCTACCATTAACATCATGGTAAGTTCACGTTCTTCTTCAAATACTTTTACAAAAGGTTCGTTGTAGCGGGCTGTTACATTCCAATCGATACTTCTTACATCATCACCAAATTGGTATTGGCGTACTTCACTAAAGGTCATACCTCGGCCTTTGAAGGTAGAATGGTATTCGCCTCCAAAAATATGATCGGACAACCGTCGTGTCTTGATCTCAATTTTACGTACTTTTTTTAGTAATTCTTTGGTATCCATTTTTCCTCTCTCCCAACCCTTTCTCCAAAGGAGAAAGGGCTTTTAAAAATTTTTAATTTTTGGTGTTCCCTTTAAAGTCCTTCCTTTGGGGAAGGATTTAGGATGGGATTTAAGGCACTTCAATCTCGTTTACTATTTTATTAATGATGTCTTCTGAAGTTACATTTTCTGCCTCAGCTTCATAAGTAATTCCTATTCTGTGACGTAACACATCATAAACTACTGCACGAACATCTTCTGGGATTACATAACCACGACGTTTTATAAAAGCATAACACTTAGCTGCTGTTGCTAAATTAATACTTCCACGTGGTGATGCTCCAAATGAGATGAGTGGTTTTAAATTTGGAAGTCTGTATTTTTCTGGATATCGTGTTGCGAAAATAATATCCAGAATATATTTTTCTATTTTTTCATCCATATAAACCTCTTTTACCGCTTCTTGAGCAGATAATATTTGTTTAATGGATACAACAGAGTTTACTTTTTCGAAAGCGCCTTTTAAGTTGGCTCGAATAATTAACTGTTCTTCTTCAATTTTTGGATAATCGATAACTGTTTTTAGCATAAAACGGTCAACCTGCGCTTCTGGTAATGGGTATGTTCCTTCTTGTTCAACTGGGTTTTGAGTAGCCATTACTAAAAATGGTTTGTCTAAAGTAAAGGTCTCATCTCCAATGGTAACTTGTTTTTCCTGCATGGCTTCCAGCAATGCGGCTTGAACTTTTGCAGGCGCCCTGTTTATCTCGTCTGCTAAAACAAAGTTTGCGAAAATAGGGCCTTTTTTGATAGAAAAGTCGTTTACCTTCATGTTATAGATAAGTGTGCCTGTAACATCTGCTGGTAATAAATCTGGTGTAAATTGTATTCTGCTAAAACTGCCATCCACTGCTTGCGATAAGGTATTTATCGCTAGGGTTTTTGCCAACCCAGGAACACCTTCTAGTAAGATATGCCCCTTGCCAAGTAACCCTATAAGCAAGCGTTCTACCATGTGTTTTTGCCCCACGATTACTTTGTTCATTTCTAAAGTTAGTAAATCAACAAAAGCACTTTCTTTTTCTATTTTCTCATTTATCGACTTAATATCAATTGTGCCAGTTTCTTCTATCATTTTTTAAGTTTTAAAAGTTCGAATATAACGCCCTAATTTGAGCATTGCAAATTGTTAAAAAAAATATTTTTTCCTTGTTAAAAATTGGTTAAAAAATAATATCAATTTTATTATAAATATGCTTTAACTATTTATTATGATAAGTATTTCTTAAAATCAAAATATAGTACTTTTTTTACTAATGATTTTGTTAGAAATTAAGCTTATTTTTTTTGATTTAAGCATTACTTAACTTAAAATGTTTATAAAATTAAGCTGTGATTGCTTGTGTTTACCTATTTTTAGTGACTAAAACACTCTTTTAATGAGATATTGTACACTGTGTTTTTTAATAGTCGTATGTTTTAGCTTTTCTTTTCTTTCCTGTCAAAATGAAAGTAAACAGATAGATGAATCAAAATTTATAGTTTATAAGGTAAACCCTAAGTTAAAGCGTATTAAGTTTTATTGGAAAGATACTAATAATACAATACTATCTAACTTTAAGAATCTTAAATCTAAAATAGAAGACAAACAAGAACGATTAATTTTTGCTGTAAATGGAGGAATGTATAACAAAAAGTATCATCCGCAGGGCTTGTATATTGAAAAAGGTGAAATTTTAAAAGAAATAGATACATTAAAAAAAGCTCCAGGAAACTTTTATTTACAACCTAATGGTATATTTTATTTGCTTAAAGATGGGACTTCGGTTATTTGTACGACTGCTAATTTTAGTTTTGATTCATCAATTAATTATGCGACTCAATCTGGTCCCATGCTTGTAATTAATGGGGAAATACACCCTAAGTTTAATTTTGGGTCTAAAAATTTAAATATTAGAAATGGGGTTGGTATACTTCCTAATGGGCATTTACTTTTTGTAATGACTAAAGAAAAAATAAATTTTTACGATTTTGCTTCTTATTTTAAATCTAAAGGGTGTAAACATGCATTATATCTTGATGGATTTGTTTCCAGAACGTATTTGCCCTCAAAAAACTGGGTGCAATTGGATGGACAATTTGGAGTTATAATTGCTGAAACTGAAACATATTAATGAGGTTTTATATTTGTTGGTATAATTATGATTAATAAACGATTACTTATAAAGCACCTTTTAGCTCATAATGATGAGAATAGTTTTTATGATAAAAAAAGGAAAATAGATATTGGACAAAAAGAAGGTAAAGGCAAGTTTTTAAAACATATTTGTGCATTATCTAATAGTAACCCTAAGAATAACTCTTATATAGTTATTGGGGTTGAAGATGAAGATAATAGTATTATAGGTGTAGATTTTTTTGATGATAGTAAAATACAAAACCTAATAAATGCATACTTAAATCACCCTCCAATAGTACAATATGAGAATATTCCTTTTCCTCATCTACCCGACGATAAAGTTGTAGGTTTAGTAACTATTAGACCTATGGAAAAATTAACCTCTCTTAGAAAAAATATATGGAAATACTATGGAGGTTCTGTTTTTTTTAGAGATGGAAGCATAAGCATGCCTAAAGTTTTTGATATTGAAATTAAGGATGTTAATTCTAAAATTGTAGAGGCTATAGAAAATAATGCTCAAAATAATATACAGCATACACTTGACGGCGTAGTAGACTTTATGGATAAACGAAAAGATTTTAATGCGCAATATAAAGTCTTTAAAGAATATTTTGTGGTGTGTTGGGCTGGACAGAAAAAAATAGTGAACGATGAAGTTTTTTATTCCAGGGTAGATTTAGAACTTATTAATGAGCAAGTGAGGTTGTTTTTTTCTGCATTAGATGAAGTAGCTATTACTATTACAGACAGTAGTTTTAAAATTATAGAATATGTTAATTTAGGATTTCAAAATTCATATAAGTATTACCCTTTAGAAGAAACTATTATCCATTTTCAGGAGAATGCTAATTATAATATTGATACTACATTACTGTTTCAGCCACCAAGTTTTAATAAGAAAACATTGCACCATATATACAATACAAATAATGCCATTTTGGAAAAGTTGAAGAAAGGTATCGCTTTGACTAATAACGAAATTGTAGATTTAAATAATCTGCCTGAGACTTATTTAATTTGTTATTTTAACCTTTTTCATGAAGCAATAGATAAGTTACAAGAATCAAAACCTTTTTTAAAAGCTTATAGTGGAGATGTATATATAGCTTATAAAGAAACTATGCGCATATTGAGAAAGGTAAAATACAGTTAGTTCACAAAGAGTTTACTTAAACTTAATTTTGAGATTAATTATAAGATATGTGTAAATGCTAGATTTGCGGTGCTATTAATCATTTAAATCACCTTGTCTCTCACTAAAGTATACTTTTGTAAAGGCAAGGTTTTTTGTTATTATACCAGAAATGGTATTAGATGAAATTTAGCTTTTTAAAGGATTTATCCAGTATTTTTTTGTCGTTTGCTTCTAGCCATTTATCTAAAACAGTAGCATAAATAGTTCTAAAATCTATTTCAAATTTTAAATCACCATTAGTATCTAAATTACTAAGGTTTGGCATATCGTTATAAAATCCTTGACGCTTTAATTGCTCTCCAATTATAAATACGTTATTAGAGGTTCCATGATCTGTACCCGCACTAGCATTTTGTTTTACGCGGCGCCCAAATTCTGAAAAGGTTAGAATTAATGTGTCTTTAAAGGTGTTATTTTCTTTTAAATCTTCAATAAAAGTTGCAATGCCATTGGCGTATATTGCTAATAGTCTTTTTTGGGTGTTTAATTGATTTGCATGTGTGTCAAAACCGCTTAATGAAGTATAAAACACTTTAGTTTCTATATGCGAATTTATAAACTTAGCAGTTGTTTTTAATTGTTTTCCAAATTTATTGTTAGGATATTCTTTTTTAGAAGTAACCGTTTTAGACCTTTCGTAAACATATTTTGCCGACGACTTTGCATCTATCATAGATTTATATAAATAGCCCAAGTTGTGTTCATTTAAATGAATACTGTTTTGGTTTGGACTAATATTTTTAAAATAAGAATCTTTAGATAAATTGTGTAAAGCTTTTGGATTTAAAGTTGCCAGAGCATTAGTTGTCTCTCCTTTCATAGCTAGCGATAGACTTTCATCTACTTCTATGGCGCTGTATGGCGCTTTACCATAAAAATCTAAATAACGACCTATCCATCCACTTTGAGAATACTTGTTAGAATCACTTCCAGTTTGCCAGATATCCATCGATCTAAAATGAGATCTGTTTGGGTTGGGATAGCCTACATTGTTTATAATTGTTAAATAACCATTATCGTATAAGTCTTTTAAAGGTAATAGACTGGGGTGAAATCCAATATCATCATTAAGCTTTAGAACATTTTGTTTTGGAATGCTTAATTTAGGACGCTCTTTATAGTAAATGTCGTTTCTATATGGGATAATTGTATTTAAACCATCATTTCCTCCAGATAATTGTATAATTACTAGGCGTTTGTATCCTAATTTGGTAGAGGCTACTTGTTCAAAAGCTTTAACGAAACTTGGTACAAAAAATAGGCTACTTGCAAGAGACGATTGTTTTAAAAATTTTCTTCTATCCATAATTAACACATTTGATATTCAGGTAATGACATGAGTTGCACGCAATATTCTTGTTTAGATACTTTTCCCAGAGTATTTAAATACAATTTAGCATTATCACTAATAGTACAAGCTAGTAGATAGTTTTCTAAATGGTCTACAGAAATATTTTTAAAATGTTTATTGAAATAGTTCCAATTGGTTTCTGTGTGATAGTATTTGCCGTATTTTTTTTTGAATAGTTCTTTTTTAGCTCTTATTTCAGATACGTTTTCACCTTTTTTAGTTTTTGAGATATAGGCGTCGTTTAAAAGTAAGGATGGGAGTTTTACTCTAAACATTATTGTGTTACTGTCAATCCAATTTTTCCCACCTTTCCAGCCTGCGACATTAGGAGGGTTTAATAAAATTTGCCCTAATGATTTTTGAATACGTATTAACTGTTTGTGTTTTTTAAATTTAGTAGGGACTGTTGATTTAAGCTCAACTATAAACTCTATAGGGGATTTAATTTTAGTGCCTATATTTTTTTTATCATAAAACCAATCAGACATTAAAACAAATTGCATTAAGCGTTCTATGTTATAGTCTTTGTAAAAAACAGTTGTCATTTCGTTCAAATGGTTTTCGTTAATCGTTTCGTTTACAAAGTGACGGTATATTTTTTCACATATGTATTTAGCACATTGTTTTTGTTCTAAGATAATATCTATGACATCGTCACCCGAAAAATTTCCAGTTTTTCCAAAGCATGTTTTTTCGCCGCTATAATGCTGTTGCGATCTAAATACAAATTCGCCTTGCAGATTGTGATTATAACCAGTAAAAGCCTTGGCACTTTCTTTAATGTCGTTTTCTGTATATTGACCTACACCTAGAGTGAAAAGCTCCATGAGCTCTCGAGCAAAATTTTCATTGGGTTTTAATTTTTTGTTTTGCTTTGTATTAAGATATTTAATCATTGCAGCTTCTTTTGCAATAGCTTTAACAAAACTCCTAAAATCCCCTAAAGCATGTGATCTTAATGTATTGTTAAACTGCTGAACATGCAAGATGTTATTGTCTTTACAAACAAAATGGTTTGCCCAAAACAACGTCATTTTTTCCCGTAGTAATTCGGAAGCGTTTGATAATCTATTTATCCAAGCCACATTAAGTTCTATTTGTTTTTTGCGGCTTATTTTTTGAATTTTTATACGTGTTTCACTATCAAGTTTCGATTTTTTATCGATACCATTTATAATGGTATTAATTTCAGAAGTATTAATTTTTAATGGCGTTACCTTTTTTGATGTCTTTAAAATTTCATTTATAATTTGCTTTCTACTTTTTTTAGACAATTTTTCAAGTTTAGTTGGCAAAACTCCAAAACCAATACGCCTGTATAAATGCTGTATATGTTGTGGTTTCATAATAAAAATTTAAAGGTAAACATAGTGTGTCTTTTTTAGACTAAAAAAAGATTAAAAGGTTTAACCCATTTTATGCAATAGAAAATTTATTACATCTTGTAACTACTGCAAATACTACCGCTTTGCTGCGTTTTTTAATTTTACTCCTGGACATGCGGGACTAATAATCTAGAAAAAGTAAGTGTTTCTTGTATCTACAAGCTTCAGGGCAACCTTCTATTGCATAAAACGGGTTTAATTTTTATAGGTATGCATATAATTTTATTGAAAATACATTGAATAAAAAAAGTGCATTTTAAATAAATGCACTTTTTTTTATTTCTTTATGTGTAAAAGCTGTATAGCGATTAGCAATGATAAAATTTATTGATTAATATTTCTAAATTGATTTTCTAATTCAATTCCATAAACAGATTCTAATTCTTTTACACTTTCCTTATAGAATTTGGAAGCAGGAGGCATACTTAAATTTGCCCAAAAGTCTGGATTATAGGACACTTTTAAGTCTCCCATATCTCCTTTTTTTCCATAATTTTCACCAATATTAATTTTCTTTTTATCAGTTTCAATACCGAGAATAATGGCTTCGTGTCTAAAAGAAACCAAAACTTTATCGGTTGATAGGTTTAAATTTTCTTTATGAACTCCTTGTATAGTTTCATTATACATACTTTCTCTGCTATGATAACTTAAATAGAGTTTTCCATCTTTATTCTTCTTGTAAATGTAAATAGCATTTAAGTTTGTAGTCTGTATCTTATAAATACTTTTAGTGTCTATACCTATATGTAATTTTATTTTTATGCGTGGTTTTTTCTTATCAGACCCTTGAATTATGGCAATGTCTTCACCGTCATAGGACGAGTCACCAATTTTTTGCCAGTTGTATTTATTAAAAATTATTCCTTGTCTCAAGGGGTTATTCATTGCCATTATGTTAATAGCATGTAGGGGTTGTTTCTTTTTCACCATTCTATAATCCACAGATTTTCTGCCTTCTAATACTTGAATACCCGTTATGGTGTCATATAAAGGGCCTTGATCTATTACTTTTGCGTAGTGTTCTACCAAAAATCTTGATTTATGATGTTCTCTAGAAAAACGGCGATATAGAACATTTAATTGATGAGGCTTGCTAATCATGTTTTTTCTTAAGCTTTTTTTAGCCAGTTTAACATAATCATCCGAGGCTAATATAGTAACTTGATCTAATGAAATAGCCGCTTCCTCTAGAGTTATATCCTTGTTTTTTCGGTTTATAAACTTTTGAACTGTAGTTTTAATAGTTTTAAAACCAATACTTGATATTTCTAAAGTGTCTGCTAGGTTACTTTTAGAAAGTGCCAAGAAAAAAGCACCGTCATCATTACTTGATGTTCCTATATACTTAGATGGAATACCAATGGCTGCGTAAGGAACAGGAACTTTATTTTCATCAAAAATAGTGCCTGCTAATTTAATGTCTTTTTGAGAGTATGCTGAAAAGCATAAGAGGAGAATTAGTGTGAGAACCAATCCGGTTTTAATTGAGCCCATAATAGTAGTGTTTAATTTCTTATAAAAATAAAGAATTTTAACGATTAAAAGCAAATAAATTACGATTAAATACCAGTAAGGAAAGAAAAATAATACAAAAAATGTTGGTTTATCGATAATTTTATAAAAATTAAGCCATATGTTATGGCGTATTTGTAATAAACAAAAAATAAAAAGTGCATTTTGTGAATGCACTTTTATATTACTATATAAAGAAAGTTAAATTTTGTAGAAAAGAATTATAGTTTAAATTTTACTAATTTGTGTTCGCGCTTTTGCTTTGAATTGATTCTCCAATTGAATACCATAAACAGACTCCAATTCTTCTACACTATCTTTGTAGAATTTTGATGCAGGAGGGATACTTAAATTAGACCAAAAATTTGGATTATAAGTTACATTCAAATCACCCATATCCCCTTTTTTACCAATGTTTTTACCAGAACGAATGTCTATTTTTTTTCTATCGGTCTCTATACCAAGAACAATAGCTTCGTGCCTAAATGAAACGGCGATATTATTCGATTTAATATTTAAATTATTTTTATGGACATTTTCTATGCGTTCACTAGATGTGCTTTCTCTACTATGGTAGCTTAAGTATAGTTTTCCATCATTATTTTTTTTGTATATGTAAATAGCATTTAGTTTGGTAGTTTCAATTTTATAGATGCTTTTGGTGTCAATACCAATGTGTAATTTAATTTTTATACTTGGATTTTTCTTTTCAGAGCCTTCTATTACAGCAATATCTTCTCCATCATAAAAAGAATCTCCAATTTTTTCCCAATTGTATTTGCTAAAAATTATTCCTTTTCTTAATGGGTTATTCATGGCCATAATATTAATGGCATGAAATGGTTGTTTCTTTTTAACCATTCTATAGTCAATAGATTTTCTTCCTTCTATTACTTGGATTGCTTGAATACTATCAAAAGAAGGGCCTCCATCTAAAACTTGTGCATAATGTTCAACTAAAAAGCGAGATTTATAATGTTCTCTTGAAAAACGTCTATAAAGCATGTTTAATTGATGGGGCTTATTAATCATATTTTTTCTCAGACCTTTTTTTGCCAATTTAACATATTCATCTGAAGCCATAATAGTAATCTGGTCTAACGAAATTGCAGCTTCCTCAAGGATTACATTCTTATCGTTTCGTTTTAAAAAATCTTTAACAGTTGTTTTAATGGTTTTAAAACCAATACTAGAAATTTCTAAAGTATCTAATAAATTACTTTTTGAAAGTGCTAAAAAAAAAGCACCTTCATCATTACTTGATGTCCCAATATACTTAGAGGGAATACCTATGGCTGCATATGGAACAGGAACTTGATTTTTGTCAAAAATAGATCCTGCTAATTTAATGTCTTTTTCTTGGGAATATGCTAAACAACATATTGTTAAGGTAAGTAAGAGTACTACTCTCTTTTTAATTAAATTCATGATTTTTATTATAGTGATTTAGGTCGTGAGCAAATATATAATAAAAACAAAGTTAAAAAGCTTAAAAAATCGACAAAAAGCACTAAATGAAAGTTTTAGATTACAAAAAATGATATTTTATCGATTTACGAAGTAAATAGACTTCATTTACATTAAAGCTATTCTTACGTTTTTTAAGTTTCTGCAAATAAAAAAGCGTTTCTTATTAAGAAACGCTTTATAAATTTATGTATGTTTTTGATTTAGAACTTGTAACTCAAACCTAAAGTCCAATAAGATTGTAAATCGTTGTCAGCATCTTCTAAAGCTACCCCTTGGAAGTTAGCTGCTTCTTGTTTGTTACTTCTTAAGCCAAAATCAAAACCAACACCGATAGATTTCCATAGTGTGTAACTAAATGAGTTAATCCATGTCCAGTTTGATAAGTCTCCAGATTTATAACTTTGGAAAGCAGATAAATTTGTTTTAAAGTTTATTGCGCCTATTTGTCTTGTATAATCTGCAACAATTTTAGCACCTAAAGATGACTCAAAAACGGCATCGTTATCAGCAAATACAAAATTGTAGTTTAATGGGTGTACTACAACAATTAAGTTTTCAATAGGAGTCCAGGTAGCACCAATACCAACATCTAGGTAACCAGGATCATTAAAGTTATTTAATATCGTAGTTCTATATTCAGCAAGAGCCGAAGCTGCAAGGTTTTTAGCGATATTTCTACCATATAGAGATGAGATGTTAAAAACATCTGTAGCTTCTCTAAATTCATCACTATCATTATTATCGTCTCTGTTATCTAATTTTACCCAAGCTAAATTTGTATTTAGCGAATTTCTCCAAAAGAATTTGTCTTCAATTAAATTAGCAAAGCCATTTAAAGTGAAACCAATGTTTCCTGAGTTATTGTTAGGAATTCCTTGAGAATACCATTTACTAAATCCAGAGATATTACCACCTATAGTACCAAACGCACCAATTTTCCATCCCGGAAGGGCATCTATTTGAGCTTGTAGCTTATCTGCTTCTGCTTGAGCAGCATTTGCTTCTGCTTGCTTCTCTGCTTTTTTAGTTTCTAATTCTTCTTTTGTTTGTGCGTTTAATGATAACACACTAATCAATAATACCGCAAATATTAGTATTTTTTTCATGTTATTAAGTTTGTTTATTAGTACAAATATAACCTTAAGACACCTTTTTGTAATTAGGTCACCAGAAAAATTATTTCTTTTTAAATAAAGGAACTGAAGAACAAGCTTCCCCATACATAATGGATTTTACTACAGGTTTAAGCTTGTTTGCGAGAAATAGGTAAGCGTTTTGAGGTACAGGTTTGTTTGAGCATCCTTTAATAATAACAGGCTTGTCTTTAAACTCAGAAACGTCCAACTTGTTTATGATATCTTGATAAAGCGCTGTTTCCAAATCCAGAAGTGAACCTATAACTATTTTTTTAGCATAGGGCTGCAATTGAATACTCAACAACATATACGCCCAACCTGGTATAATGGCATCTGTGCTACAAGTTAAAGCGACATAACTGTCTTGATATTGTGGCCAGTCAAATTCAGAAACATATGTTCTAAATTGTTTTTCCCTAAGAACAAACCCTTCAAATAGCCAATCTTTAATATCGAATAATACACGTTTACCTTCTGGATAATAATCCTCAAGGTCGAACGTAATTAATTTACTATTCGCTACACGGTTTATGATTTCGTCTTTCATAAGATTTGAGACCTTTTTAGCTTTAGATGATAGTGATTAACTGCATGTTTAATACTGTGAACTAAAATTAAAGCATTCCTAATTCCAACTTTGCTTCTTCACTCATTAAATCTTGTGACCAAGGCGGGTCGAATGTAATTTCAACTTCGGCATCGTTTACATCGTTTAAAGATTTTACCTTTTCTTCAACTTCCACGGGTAATGTTTCTGCTACGGGACAGTTTGGTGTAGTTAATGTCATTAGTATTTTAACATCATTGTCCTCGTTTACAAATACATCGTATATTAAACCTAGTTCGTATATATCTACAGGAATTTCTGGGTCGTAAATCGTTTTTAGTACGTTTACTATTTTTTCGCCTAATTCGGCTGTATCTATTGTTGTATCACTCATTTTTTAATGTTTAACTGTTTATTTGTTGAATTGTTGAACTGTTTAATCGTTTATCTGTTTGGTTGTTTAATCGATTCAACGATTACACGATTCAACAAATCAACTAGTTGATTTGCGTTTGGTATGCTATTGCATACATTTTTAATTGTTTCACCATACTTACTAATCCATTAGCGCGCGTAGGTGATAAATGTTCTTTTAAACCAATTTCATCTATAAAACTGGTGTCGGCATCTATAATATCTTTTGGATGCTGATTTGAGAATGTACGTATTAAAATAGCGATAATGCCTTTTGTGATAATAGCATCACTATCTGCTGTAAACTCAATTTTATCGTCTTTCATTTCGGCATGTACCCATACTTTACTCTGGCACCCTTTTATAATATTACTTTCGGTTTTATATTGATCATCAATTAAGGGTAATTCTTTCCCTAAATCTATCATATATTGGTAACGTTCTTCCCAATCTTCAAACATTGAGAATTCGTCTATAATTTCGTTTTGAATTTCTTCAATACTCATACATTTAATTTTAGTTCTGTTATCTCGAGTGTAGTCGAGAGGTTCTTATAATTATTGTCTTTAAGTTTAAAGGTTTAGACGTTTAGAGTGTTAATCTAAAAAAATGTAAATTTTTAAACGTTAAACTACTCAACTCAATTTAACTGTTTATACCAATTCCCAAATGAATTTACTGAGTTAAAAAGTGTCTTTTGAAATGCTATCTTTAGCATAAAAAAGAACCGTAACTACAGCTATGCTTATTTTTCTATCTTGTATAATTCCAAAATCCATCATTTTCCTTTACAGTATATTCATTTAAGAATTGGTATTATTTGTTGAATCGTTTATTTATGTTTTTTTAAACGAATTAACAAACAAAGCATTCTGATTACTTATGTATATTATCTTCATAAAAAAGATGTTTTCTCTCGTTCATGCTCAATCTTACAGCGAACAGTTTTTGGCAAAAATACAACAAGAAATGTTGCTATTCAATGTTTTGGGTAATGGATAAGATTTCTTTAACAAGATTCGCTATTTCTGGATGTGGTGTGCCATGATCGAAACTAGGTACATTATATGTTTTGTCTTGATACCTTAATTTAAGGTTGGCGATAGGGGCACCATCATGTAGACGTTTGTTGGTTGGTGCTTTTAAGTTTGAAATACCAGTAGTATCGATGTGTTTAAGTGCAGCGATTATGTTATCCCAATTCGTATTCTTATAGGTATTAGATTTTGATTTTTTTCCTCTTTTTTTGCTTGTTGTAATGTCTTCTTTGGTGATAGTTATAGATTTAAAACTACCGCCTCTTGAAGCTATTGTATATTCTATGCTTATGGCGTCTTCATTTATTTTTTGAGCGCAACTATTATCCATAAATAAAAGCGATAGTAGTAGCATTAAAATAGGTTTCATGTCTATTAATTATAATTGTGTTTGTTTGTAATTATACAAAAATGAAGCCATTTATTTTTAATTATTGTAGTGTCCCTTTTATATGATACTCATTGGGTCAAACCCAGCAGATTTGATAGTAGGGGAAATAACATCGGCTAAAAATTCTTTTTCCTCAGTATCAAGTTCTATCCAGGGTAGATTATCAACTATTTCGTTAATCTCTTTAAGTTTAGATTCCTTAGAAGAATTACTACCAATAATTTCATCAAGTTGGTCAATAAAGTTGTTTGTAGAAGTTCTTAATATATCAACTACTACTTTATCTGATTGATTTAAACCTCGGCTTTCCTAATTTATTACATTACTGTATATGTCAGAATTTTTAATGCTTTTTATTGTCTCTTTAAACTGTTGATTCATATCAAAATATAAGTATCAATTTAAGCTTTTTATAGGCTAACTTTAATTAAGCCAACATCATTTTTGCCTTTTTTACCCCTTCAACTAAAGCATCAATTTCTTCTTTAGTATTGTAAAATGCAAAGGAGGCTCTTATAGTACCTGGTATTTTATAAAAATCCATAATAGGTTGTGCACAGTGATGGCCTGTTCTTACGGCAATGCCTAATTTATCTAAAATAGCACCAACATCGTAAGGGTGAATGCCTTCCAGATTAAAAGAAATGACTGAGGTTTTAGTTTTTGATGTACCGTAGATTTTTAATCCGTCTATGCTAAGCAATTGCGCTGTGGCGTATTCTAGTAATTCGTTTTCGTAAGTTGCAATAGTATCGAAGCCAATACTATTCATATAGTCTATAGCTGCTCCAAAAACGATGCCTCCAGCTATGTTTGGTGTCCCTGCTTCAAATTTATGAGGTAAATCAGCATAGGTGGTTTTCTCAAACGTCACTTCAGCAATCATTTCACCTCCACCCTGGTATGGGGGAAGCTTTTTAAGCCACTTTTCTTTACCATATAGCATGCCAACTCCAGTTGGGCCACACATTTTGTGCGCTGAAGCGACATAAAAATCGACATCTAACGCTTGGAGATCTGGTTTAATGTGCGGTGTGGCTTGGGCGCCATCAATTAAAACTGCTGCGTCCACTGCATGTGCTTTTTCTATGATATACTCTATAGGGTTTATAGTACCTAGAGCGTTAGAGATATGATTTAAGAATACCAACTTTGTATTAGAGGTAAGTAATTTATCAAATTCGGGCATCACTAGTTCTCCCTGTTCGTTCATTGGGATAACTTTAAGCGTTGCTCCTGTACGTTCACAAAGCATTTGCCATGGCACAATATTGCTGTGGTGTTCTAATGCCGAAACGATAATTTCGTCGTCCTTTTTTAATAGTGAAGAAAAGCCGTTAGCAATAAGGTTAATACCATGGGTTGTCCCTGAGGTTAAGATAATTTCATGCGAAAATTTTGCATTGAAATGTGTTTGAATTTTCTTGCGAGCTGCTTCGTATAAATCGGTAGCTTCCTGACTTAAAGTATGTACGCCTCTATGTATATTGGCATTATAATTTGAGTAATAGTCTACAATAGCATCGATTACCTGTTGCGGTGTTTGCGATGTTGCTGCGTTATCAAAATATACTAATGGCTTTCCATTTACTTTACGTGAAAGTATTGGGAAGTCTTTTCTTATATCGTTTACATTGAACATAGCAAATATCTCTAGCCCCGATTGAGGCATTTGTTGAAGCTCCTCGCAGAGAGCGACTGCCGAAAGCGGGATAAGCTTCAAATAAAAATTTTAATGGTACTGAAATAGGTTCATAACTTATAAATCAAAACCAATATTAACGCCTAGTTTATTAGCGATAATTTTAGTGATACGTTGTTTTACTTCGGGAATTTTAACCGAATTTAATACATTGTTACTAAAGGCATACATTAATAAGGCTTTGGCTTCTTTTTCTGGAATACCACGAGAACGCATATAGAACATGGCGCTTTCGTCTAATTGCCCAATGGTACAGCCGTGAGAACATTTAACATCATCTGCAAAAATCTCTAGTTGCGGTTTTGTGTTTATTGCTGCTTTATCACTTATTAAAATGTTATTATTAGATTGGAATGCATTTGTTTTTTGTGCTTCTTTTTCAACAATAATTTTACCATTAAATACGCCTGTTGCACTATCACCAAATATACCTTTATAGTCTTGATGGCTTTCACAGTTTGGCTCTATATGGTGTACCAATGTGTTGTGATCTACATGTTGCTTATCTCCTAAAATGGTAACGCCTTTTAGGATAGAATCTATACGCTCGCCGTTTTGATAGTAATTAAGGTTGTTTCGGGTTAATTTACCACCAAATGAGAAGGTGTGCACAGAGGCAATACTTTCGCGTTTTTGTTTAATAAACGTATTATCTATGAGTGATGCATTGTTATGATCGTTTTGTATTTTATAATAATCTACAATAGCGCGGTTGTCTGCAAAAATTTCGGTAACGCTATTTGTTAGTACAGCGTTTTCGGTTAAACTTTGATGTCTTTCTATAATTTGAACCTGCGAATTCTCTTCTGCAACCACTAAATTACGTGGTTGTAACATGGTAGCTGCTTCATTTCCTGTTGAGAAATTTATAATTTGAATAGGCTTATCTACTACTTTATTTTTTGGTATATGTATATAAGCACCTTCTTGAGCAAATGCCGTATTTAGCGCAGGTAAACTATCTGTTGTTGCTGCTTTATTAAAATAGTTTTTTATTATTAAACTATATTTTGGTTTGGACAGGGCTACAGACATCAAGCATACATCGATACCATCATGTGTGGTTTCGGAAAGATGTGATGAATATTTACCGTCGATAAATACGATTTTATAGCTATCTATATCGTGAATAAAATATTTCTTTACATCCTTGTATTCTATTGCATTTTCTTGTTTTGGAAATAAACTATAATCTTCTTTTAGAATTTTATTTAGTGATGTGTATTTCCAAGCTTCTTCTTTTTTTGATGGGAAGCCTTTTTCCTCAAAAACTTTTATAGCTTCGTTTCTAACATCATGAATAGGCGAATCGATATCGACTTTATTCTCGAATACTAAAAATGATGATAATAACTTTTCTTTTAAATCCATTTCTTTTAAGTCTTCAGTACTCAGTTTTCAGTACCCAGTTTACACGACTGCCTACTGCCAACTTTTGGACTGGTTACTAAACTAAGCGTTTACTTCTTCTTTAATCCAATCGTAGCCTTTCTCTTCTAATTCGTGAGCCAGTTCTTTTCCACCAGATTTTACGATTTTACCATTATATAATACATGTACAAAATCTGGAACTATATGGTCTAACAAGCGTTGGTAATGCGTAATTACAATAACAGCATTGTCTTCGCTCTTAAGTTTATTAACGCCGTTTGCAACTATGCGTAAGGCATCGATATCCAGACCAGAATCGGTTTCGTCAAGTATGGCCAATTTTGGTTCTAGCATTGCCATTTGGAAGATTTCGTTACGCTTTTTTTCGCCTCCTGAAAATCCTTCGTTTAAAGAACGCGATAAGAACTTACGATCGATCTCTAATAATTCTGATTTTTCACGAATTAATTTAAGCATGTCTTTTGCTGGCATGTCCTCAAGTCCTTTGGCTTTACGCGTTTCGTTGATTGCAGTTTTTATAAAATTGGTAACCGATACGCCTGGAATTTCAACAGGGTATTGAAATGATAGAAAAACACCTTTGTGGGCACGTTCTTCGGCATCTAGTTCATTAATATCTTCATCATCAAAAATAATGCTACCCTTGGTTACTTCATATTCTTCTTTTCCTGCAATTACAGACGATAAAGTACTTTTTCCAGAACCATTAGGTCCCATTATAGCGTGTACTTCACCTGGTTTTACCTCTAGATTTATCCCTTTTAAAATGGCTTTATCTTCTACACCTGCGTGTAAATCTACAATCTTTAACATACTATACTATTGGTTTCCTAGTTTTATAACGTTATTTTCCTCTTTGGGAGCTGGTTTTACATCTAAAATTTCAACGATTTCTACCTTGTTTTCCCAAAGAATTTTATCATCTTTTTTATTTACAATCTTTCCTTTAACTTCTACCTGAACCATATCTGTAGGTTCATTTTTGTGTTTTTTAGCTTTGGTGTTTAGTTCTTCTGTTTTGTCTGTAATTAAAACACCATAAATTTCACTATCTGTTTGTAGTATAGCAGCGCCATCATGATAGACAAAATCTCCTTTTAAAACAGTTAGGTTTTCTGGTTCTTTTTTACAGCTTAACAATACTGTTAGCATTAATACAGTAATACATGTGAGTTTTTTCATCTGTTTAAAATTTTTTGATTTCTGAATGTTCAAAAAATTTGAATACATTCAGGAACTCACACAAATTTTAGTCATTTCTAATATGTGAATTTAGAATGAAGAAAATTTATGTTTGTTTCATTTTAGTTTAATGTTAGAATTAATTATAAAATTTTGTATACTACTACTAACTAATTTTTTAACCTACACTTCCTTCTAAACTTATTTCTAATAATTTTTGAGCTTCTACAGCAAATTCCATTGGAAGCTTATTTAGTACTTCTTTACTAAATCCATTTACTATTAATGCAATAGCTTTCTCTGTATCTATCCCTCTCTGGTTGCAATAAAAGATTTGATCTTCACCAATCTTACTTGTTGTTGCCTCATGCTCTATTTTAGCCGATTTATTTTTTGCTTCTATGTAGGGAAAGGTATGTGCGCCACATTCATTCCCCATTAATAAACTATCACATTGCGAAAAATTACGAGCATTTTCTGCACGTGAGTTTATTTGAACCAGTCCACGATAGCTGTTTTGTGATTTTCCTGCCGAAATTCCTTTTGAAATAATGGTAGATTTCGTGTTCTTCCCTAAGTGAATCATTTTTGTACCTGTGTCGGCTTGCTGATAATTGTTTGTGACTGCTATTGAGTAAAATTCACCAACCGAATTATCGCCTTTTAAAACACAACTTGGATATTTCCAGGTTACAGCACTACCTGTTTCAACCTGTGTCCATGAGATTTTTGCGTTTTTTTCACATAGGCCACGTTTGGTTACAAAGTTGTATACCCCTCCTTTTCCTTCTGCATTACCTGGGAACCAATTTTGTACCGTAGAATATTTTATTTCTGCATCTTCTAGAGCTATTAATTCTACTACCGCAGCGTGCAATTGATTTTCATCTCTACTAGGTGCTGTGCAACCTTCTAGATAACTTACATAACTGCCTTCGTCTGCAATAACTAGGGTTCTTTCGAATTGTCCTGTTCCTGCTTGATTAATTCTAAAATAAGTAGATAGTTCCATTGGGCATTTTACACCTTTTGGAATATAACAGAAAGACCCATCACTAAATACAGCGCTATTTAATGCTGCATAAAAATTGTCTTTTTGTGGTACAACAGTACCAATATATTTCTTTACAAGTTCTGGATGCTCTTTTATCGCTTCCGAAATACTCATAAATATAATGCCTTGTTCTGCAAGTGTCTTTTTAAATGTAGTTGCTACAGATACAGAATCTACAACAACATCCATGGCTACACCTGTTAATTTCTTTTGTTCATCAAGAGAAATTCCTAATTTTTCAAAAGTTGCCAATAACTCAGGATCTACCTCATCTAAACTATCGTATTTAGGTTTGCTATTAGGTGCAGAGTAATACGAGATACCTTGAAAATCTGGTTTTTCATAACGTACATTAGCCCATTCTGGTTCCACCATATCTTTCCAAACCTTAAAAGCTTCTAATCTCCAATCGGTCATCCATTGTGGTTCTTCTTTCTTCTTGGATATAGCACGTACAATATCTTCATTTAAACCATTTGGAAATGTTTCAGATTCTATATCGGTATAAAAACCATATTCGTACTCTTTGGTTTTTAATTCTTCTCTTAAATCGTCTTCGGTGTACTTACTCATTATGTTTTAATGTTTTAAAGTAATAATGTTATAAAGTCGAACTTAGGTATTTAATTAGTCCACTTATTAATTTTGAAACATCATTTACTTTTAACTTTAATTTTTAAAATTGGTCGTTATCTATATATTTTAAATCAAAAGCTAGATACAATTGAGAACGAAATTCACCAGCTGAGGCTTTTGCAATGTATAAAAAACGAATAAATTCTTTTGTTGTTTCTCTTTCAAAATCTTCAGCTATATTTGAAGATATTGAAATGCTAGACCTTCTTATTTGATCTCTTAATCCAAAATCTTTAGAAAAAGCCTTCCTTTTAATTGTTATATCATAAATGTCCTTGTTTAATTCTCTCGCTTTTTGCTAAGAAATTATCTCTTCAAAAGAATTAAACTTAGCCATTTTGTACTTTTCAACATTTCCACTTTAATAAATACTACAATGAGAATGATTCACCACAACCACAAGTACGGTTGGCGTTAGGATTATTAAATACGAATCCTGTTCCGTTTAATCCTCCAGAATATTCTAATGTTGTACCAATTAGATATAAAAAGCTTTTTTTGTCTACAATAATTTTTACACCATTGTCTTCAAATACCTTGTCATCTTCCTGTTGTTCCTTATCGAATTTTAAATCGTAAGATAAACCAGAACAACCACCACTTTTTACACCAACACGAACATAGTCTTTAGCTGCGTTATAGCCATCATCGGTCATAAGCTCAATCACTTTCTTCTTAGCTGTATCAGAGACTTTTATCATAGTTTTCCTTTGTTAAATTTAGTTTTGAATTAATAGTTATATTAATACAGTGCCTAAACGGACTGCAAATATACAATTTAAGTCATGTATTACCGCATAACCTAACATTATATTAGTTTATAGGATTATAAGGATTTTTTACTATTAATATTGTGTATTAGCAAAATAGCCTTCTCTTTGGGAAATGCTATTATGCTTGAGCTATCTTTAAAAAATGTGATGTAGTTGAATTTATACCAATTCCCAAATGAATTTACTGAGTTAAAAAGTGTCTTTTGAAATGCTATCTTCAACATAAAAAAGAACCGTAATTACTGCTATGCTTATTTTTTCTGTCTCGTATAATTCCAAAATCCATCTTTTTCCTTTACAGTATATTCATTTAAGAATTGGTATTAGATGCAATAAAAAAACGCAAAGTATTACTATACACTTTGCGTTTTTTATTAGTAAAAATGTGATGTAATATTATAGTTCTAATGCCTTTTTAACATCGTTATTCATTAATAACTCTACAGGGTTTTCTATGGCTTCTTTAACAGCAACTAAGAATCCTACGCTTTCTTTTCCATCTATAATTCTGTGATCGTAAGATAGTGCTACATACATAATAGGTCTTATTTCTACTTTACCATCAATAGCAACAGGGCGTTCAATAATATTGTGCATACCAAGGATAGCACTTTGCGGAGGGTTAATAATTGGTGTGGATAACATAGATCCAAACACACCTCCATTAGTTATAGTGAATGTTCCTCCAGTCATTTCATCTACAGTAATTTGCCCATCTCTAGCTCTTAGCGCTAAGCGTTTTACTTCAGACTCAACACCTCTAAATGAAAGGTTTTCTGCATTTCTAATTACAGGTACCATAAGTCCTTTTGGTCCAGAAACAGCGATACTTATATCGGCAAAATCATAACTTATCATTTCTTTACCATCTATCATAGAATTTACAGCAGGATACATGTTTAATGCTCTTACTACTGCTAGTGTAAAGAAACTCATAAATCCTAAGCTTACACCATGTTTTGCTTTAAAAGTTTCTTTATACTCTTTTCTTAGATCGAATATAGTTTGCATGTCAACCTCATTAAAAGTGGTTAACATAGCCGTTGTATTTTTAGCCTCTACAAGACGTTCTGCTACTTTACGACGTAACATAGACATCTTGCTTCTGGAAGAGCCACGATTTCCTCCAGTTGGTGTCCCCATAGATGGTACAGCTTTTATCGCATCATCTTTAGTTACTCTGCCATCCTTACCTGAACCTTTAACCAATGTAGCATCGATACCTTTTTCTGAAAGTATTTTTTTTGCTGCAGGACTAGCAGTTCCTGTAGCGTATGTTTTGTTTTCTACTGCTTGAGAAGCAGGAGTAGGTTGTGTTGCTTCTTCTTTTTTATCTTCTTTTGGAACGCTACTGCCTTCTGGTTTTTCTGCACTTGTATCAATAAGACATACTACAGCACCAACAGCAACAGCATCGCCTTCTTCTGCTTTTAGTGTAATAGTACCACTAACTTCGGCAGGTAATTCTAAAGTTGCTTTATCACTATCTACTTCAGCAATAGCTTGGTCTTTTTCAACATAATCACCATCTTCTACTAACCAAGTAGCTATTTCTACCTCTGTAATAGATTCTCCTGGTGATGGTACTTTCATTTCTAAAATCATGGGTAATAATTTTAATTGTATTGAGTAATTTATCTTTTTATTTTATGCTTTAATATCAAAAACAGTATTAATCACTAAGCGCTGTCTGGCTTTGTCTCTAGTGCTAGATCCAGGTGCCGGAACAGAATTATATGGTCTTGAGTTTACTTCAAGTTTAACTAAATCTAAACGCTGTGCTATATGACTCCATGCTCCCATGTTTCTTGGTTCTTCTTGAGCCCATACATATTTTTCAACGTTAGGATAGCGATCAATGATATTTTTAATTTTTTCTGTGTGTAATGGGAACAATTGTTCTATTCTTACCAAGGCTACATCGGTTCTATCTAAAGTTTCCCTTTCAGCTAATAAATCGTAATAAAATTTACCCGTACAGAATACTAATTTTTTAACGTTTTTAGGGGCTATATTATCGTCGATAACTTCTTTAAACTCACCATTAGATAATTCACTTATAGATGAAATAGCTTTGGGATGACGTAATAAACTTTTAGGCGTAAAAACAATAAGCGGTTTTCTAAAGTCACGTTTCATTTGGCGACGTAACAAATGGAATAAGTTTGCGGGTGTTGTACAATCTGCAACGATCATATTATCATTAGCACAAAGTTGTAAATAACGCTCCATTCTTGCTGAAGAATGCTCAGAACCTTGCCCTTCGTATCCGTGAGGTAATAATACTACAACTCCGTTTTGGGCTTTCCACTTATCTTCGGCGGCCGATAAATATTGGTCAAAAATAATTTGAGCACCATTACTAAAATCTCCAAATTGGGCTTCCCAAATGGTTAACGTATTTGGGTTTGTCATGGCGTACCCATAATCAAAACCTAATACGCCATATTCTGATAAAAACGAATTGTAAATATACATTTCGCCTTTATTATTAGGGTTTGTATTTAACAGATTGATACGGTCTTCTGAAATCTCATCACGTAATATAGCATGACGATGACTAAATGTACCGCGTTCTACATCTTGACCCGAAATTCTAACATTAAAGCCTTCTTCTAGTAAACTGCCATAAGCTAGCGTTTCTGCCATGCCCCAGTCGAGCTTGTTAGTTTCGAAAACCATTTTTTCTCTACCTTGTAAAATACGTTCTGCTTTACGTAAAAACTTAACGCCTTCAGGAACAGTTGAAACTATTTTAGAGATTTGTTTTAGGTTATCTTCAGAGTAAGTTGTGTCTACAGTTTTGAGCATAGCATCAACGCCTTGACGTGTAAAGTCTGTCCAACGCTCTTGCATAAACTCTCTTACTTTAGAAGAATCTGCCTCTTTAGATTTTATATATTCACTCTCTAACCTTTCTTTAAACTCGGAAACGATACCATTGGAATAAGATGAATCTATAGTGCCTTCAGCAATTAGTTTATCCGAATATATTTTAAAAGGATTAGGGTGTTTGGAAATGTTTTTATAGAGTTTAGGTTGTGTAAATCGAGGTTCATCTCCTTCATTATGACCATATTTTCTATAGCCTAAAAGGTCGATATAAACATCTTTCTTAAAGCGCATTCTGTAATCTAATGCTAATTCTATGGCATGTACAACGGCTTCGGCGTCATCTGCATTTACGTGCATTACAGGAGATAAAGTGACTTTTGCAACATCGGTACAGTACGTACTTGAGCGCGCATCCAGATAATTTGTAGTAAATCCTATTTGATTGTTTACTACAATATGTATGGTGCCTCCAGTTTTATAGCCATTAAGTTGACTCATTTGTGCTACTTCATACACAATACCTTGACCTGCAATCGCTGCGTCTCCATGCACTAGAATAGGTAATATTTTAGAATCATCACCATTATAATCATCATCAATTTTAGCACGCGTAATACCTTCGGCAACTGGCCCAACTGTTTCTAGGTGAGATGGGTTTGGTACTAAATTCATTTTAATGGATTTACCATTTTGATAGGTCTTATCTAATGTTAACCCTAAATGGTATTTAACATCTCCATCAATATTTTCATCTTCAAAATCTTTGCCATCAAATTCACTAAAAAGCTCATGTAAAGGCTTTCTAAAAATATTAACTAATGTGCTTAAGCGCCCACGATGAGCCATCCCTAAAACACATTCTTTAACACCGTATTTTTCTACAGCGTTATATAGTGTGTTACTAATAGCTGGAATAAGAGATTCTCCTCCTTCTAAAGAAAATCGTTTTTGCCCAACATATTTGGTTTGTAAAAAGTTCTCAAAATTAACAGCTTGATTTAATTTTGAAAGAATGTATTTTTTAGTTTCTGCCGAATATGAGGGGTGATTGTCATTAACATTTAATTTGTCTTGCCACCATTTTATAACCTCTGGATTACGCAAATACATATATTCGACACCTACAGAATCACAATAAATATTATTAAGGTGACTTAAAATTTTACGTAAAGTTTGTGCTCCTATACCTAACGTTTCGCCAGCATTAAATACAGTGTCTAAATCACTTTGAGAAAGGCCAAAGTTTTCAATATCCAAAGTAGGTACATAGGTTCTTCTATTTCTTACTGGGTTAGTTTTAGTAAACAAATGTCCTCTGCTTCTATAACCATCTATAAGTCTAGCAACCTGAAATTCTTTTTGAATATGTTCAGGGATTTGAGTAGAAACGCCTTCTACGATTTCACCATCGAGCCCATAATTTTCTGTTCCAAAATCATAGCCTTGAAAAAAGGCTCTCCAGCTAGGTTCAAGACTATCAGGGTTTTGTGTGTATTGTTCGTACAAATCAGCAAAATATGCTGTATGTGCTGCGTTTAAAAAGGAAAATTTATCCATTACTTTAGTTAATAAATAACTTAGTCAAAAAAAATATTCTTCAAAAATACAACTTTTGCTATAATAAGATAAAGGTTTGAATAGTTTTGTAATGTGAAGGGTGTTTTTTAGTGAATACGTTTAATTTGCAGTTAAAATTTTAATGATTCATATTTTTATGCTATAACTTTTTAAATAATAAAAAAACACCTCTGCATTTCAGAGGTGCTTTTGTGTTTTATTAAATGAATAGAATATATTTAATTTGTTGGTTCTTCTGGGTCTGGCAATTCAGGAGAATAGTTAGTAGGAAAATCTGCTGCTTTAGCAATATTTCCTGATGCTATAAAATTAGATCCAAAAGCCTTATCTATTTCTTCTAAGAATTTATTTGCCAGATAGGCATAACCTCTGGCTGTTAGATGAATACCGTCAAGGCTTATGGCTCCACCAGTGACTAGATCTGATTTTAAATTAAAACCATCAAAATTTATACCCATTGATGCTAATTCGGTCAAAATTGAATTTAAATTAACTAAGGCAATTTTTTCATTGTTTTGCGCTATTGACTCTACAGAAACGTTGTAAAGATCAGTCATATCCTTAATTTCTTGTTGTTCTTCAGGAGTTAAACACCATTTGTCTTCTAGTGGAATTTGTGTTCCATATCCTTGCGGTATTAAAGAAGATAAAGGTAAAACAAATAAATCATCTTTTGTTGCTTGCCTATACTTAGGAATTGCAGCAAAAGCAGGATTAATTGCTCCAAGATCTGTTAAATTTTCATCAATAATTATCATGGCATTCTGCCCTTGAACAAATTCAATAGTTCTTTTTGCTAATTCCTCTGAACTGAATAATCCAGTACCATTTAAAGCGGCAAAAGCTTGTTGAAGTCCAGCGTTATATGTTGCGTAGCCTTGATTTAATGCATTTGCTGTGTCTTCATCCAAAGGGATAGGGTTGTAAGGGACTGTTCTGAAAAATGGTAAATCTTCAACATATGGCACATTTGTTATAACACCTTTGGCGTCACCTGAAGTTAAATTATCTACTAAAGTATTTAAGGCATCATTAAAATTACCAATAGGAGTAAGAGGATTATAACTTTCTGAGGATGTATTACTTTCCGCACCTGAAGTAGCATAACCCAAAATGTCGTTACCTCCAACATCGGATAATGTAAAGAAGGTGGGGTTTTGAGCTAAAGCATCTGCTAAAACCGTTGAAGAGGGCGCCGAAGCGATTCTGGCATAAAAAGGATTGAATGCCGCATAACCAGGTGTGACTAAATGAAAACTTTTTGCGCCTGGAATGCCAAAATTATTAAAATTGCTACCAATATTCATACCAGCTTCTGTAGTTACTGGAGGTAAACTTTCTTTTGGAACACCTCTAGATAAAAAGAAGTCATCTAATCTAACAGGGCCACCAGCATCACTATCAAATACCAATCTATAGTCTGTAGCTTGATTGCCTCCAACAAGAATTCCGCCACTATTATCATTCATTAGTGGTTGTGGAAAATCTCCTCCGCCAATCTTATTAAATTGTTTAGAGAGAATGTTCGGGAAAGAGTTTCCCTGAGATGCAGAAAATAAGCCACCATCTGTAAATCCAGCTGTAAACGATGCACCTATAGCTACATAGTTTGAAAAATCTGCTGATCCAGTTGTTAGTTCTGGTAATACAACTTCCTTAGGCAAAAAATCATCCTCATCATCATCACAAGAAGACAAAAATCCTACAGTTAAAATTAAAAGCCAGATATATTTATAGTTCTTCATAACAAAGGGTTTTTATAAGTTATTAATTGTCCATGAAACATAATATTGCGAACCAATTAAACCAGTTCCTAATGCAGTAAAATATTCATCTCCTAGTAGATTTGTAGCTCCTGCTTTAAACGTAGATTTTAAAAATTTAGGCAGTTTATAGCTAATTTGAGCATCTAAAACGTGGAATGCAGGTACTTCTCCTGTTACAAACGATGCCTCCCAAATATAATTATCACTCCATCTCCAGGCGACATTAAATCCAAAGTTTTTAAATAAGTTGGTATTTCCAAACGATGCTTTAACTTTATGTTCTGGTGTATTAAAGTTTGTTTGGAAATCTGGGTTTGCATCACGATCAAAATCTAATTTGGTATAGGTGTAATTCATCCCTAAATCGTAATTACCAAAAACTTTTGTAGTTACTCCAATAGCACCTCCATATGAACTTACATCGGCAGTGGTATTTGTATAGGCTCTATAGGCTTGGAAATCATCATTCGCCAATGCAATAACAGATAATGGTGTTGGTGTACCTCCTACATCTGTTGTTTGAGTTAATTGTACATCGCCATAGAAAGGGTTAACAACATCTACAGTTGTTATAAAATCTTTATATTGATTTATATAGGCGCTTAAATCAATGATGATTTTATTTAGCTTACCTCGATATCCTAATTCGAAAGAACTTACCTGTTCTGGTTTAACAATTCCTGGATTTGCTGTTCTTAAATCTGCAGGATTTTGCGAGGTAGAAAATTGAGTAACAGAACTTCTTGTGAAAGAATTATTATAAGCACCTTGACCGTCATACTCATAGCTATTTGATCCTAATATTTGAGCTCCTGTTTGCGACAATTCGTTTAATGGATTGTCTGTAGAAGCAACTCTTATGTCTCTTTGCGGGTTGTCTGGAGCACTTCCTAATAAAACAATAGGACCAACATTAAAGCCTATATATAATGCTTGTGTATCAGGATTTCTAAATCCTGTTTGGAAAGAGGCTCTTAGGTTGTGATTCTTATCTTGTCCTATATTATATCCTAATGAAATTCTAGGAGAGAAGAACGCATCAAATAATTCTGATTTGTCATAACGCATTGATGCCGTTAATTTTAAACGCTCATCTTCTAAAAATTTCTTTTGTAATTGTGTGTATAAACCAACTTCAGAATAAGGAATTTCACTTAACCTATCGGTGTATATCGAACCAAAGGAGTTAAGCACATATTTTCTGTAAGAACCACCAACTTGAATTTCTGCCCAATCAATTAAATGCCCAAAGTTATAATTAGCATCTGAATGATAAATTTTAGATTCATCTCTAAACTTACTACCACTTAAAACATCAGGATCGTTTATTACTCTATTAAATGCTGCTTCAAACTCAGGTGTGCCTGGTTGAAGCATATCTCTGTCTGCAAATTTTCTAGCTTCTGCATGAGCCTGATTTGCATCAAGACCACCCAAAGTACCTTGTATAAAAGCACCAGAATATTGCCCAAACCAGTCATTATCTGATTTCCACTGCCTGTTAACGTTTACACCAGTAAAGACCAAATCGTAGGAATCTCCAGCATTATCAGCAGTTACATAACCTCTTATAAAGAAGTTGTCGTTTTTAAGTTCGATTTTGTGTTGTTGTAAAAAGAAATTATTGATAGAATATCTATTCGATCCTTGATAAATCGTAGATCCAGAACCTATTTTACCCACATATTGTATCTCAAAATCATTACCCCAAGGTCTGTAATATAAGCCCCAATCTGCTTTAATACTTTCTGCATTATAATTTGTTAAATCGGTTTCTGCATAACCAGTTCTACTCACATCAACATCAGGTAAAAGATTTGCTAATGCTGGATTAGGTAGTTGACTCAAAAATGCTGGACTTTCTGCTACGGTTCTTAAATTAGTACTTACAATTTCACCGTAAGTATTTATACCATCGTAGTTTAAATCGTTTTCTCTTGTGCTGTTTTTAATAGCAAATCCATTTCTGTCTTTACCTCCTGTATTATTTGCTGCCCAATCCGTACCCTGTAAGTAACTGAAGTTTACTTTAGCTGCAAATTTGTCACTAAATTTGTTTGCAACTCGTATACCATAATCTTTATAGAAATTATCTCCAGATACTTCTTGGGATGTCACCCCTGCTTTGTAGTAAACACTAATGCCGCCGTGGTCAAAAGGGTTTTTACTGCGCATAAACAGAATACCGTTAAAGGCATTTGCGCCATATAGTGCAGAAGCGGCTCCTGGTAAAAGTTCTACACTTTGCACATCGGTTTCTATCATTCCTAATAAATTTCCTAAGGGGAAGTTAAGTGCAGGTGCAGCATTATCCATTCCATCTACTAATTGCATAAAACGTGTATTGGCAAATGTTGCAAACCCTCTAGTATTAATGGATTTAAAAGTTAAACTGTTAGTGTTAATATCCACACCTTTAAGTGCTTCTAAACCATCATAAAATTCTGGTGCAGCTGTATTTTTAATCTCTTTTAAGCTAAAGCGCTCTACAGTAACAGGGGACTCAAAGATGCGTTCAGGCGTTCTTGACGCCGAAATAACCACTTCGTCTAAGGCTGTTCCTTCTTTTAAAACGATATCAAGCTTTAAGTTGGTGGATGTTATTTCTTTATTTACAGTTTCGAAACCTAAACTACTAACTTGGATGTAAAATGGAGGGTTTTGATTTGTGGTTAATTTAAAACCTCCATCAAAGTTAGTCGCAGCACCTACTGTTGTATTAACAATAATAATATTTGCTCCAGGTATAGGTAACCCACTATCGTCTTTTACTGTACCTGAAATTGTTGTTTGTGAATAAGCGAAACTACAAAGTAGTGACGCTATAAATAGTATAATTTTTTTCATATTTCAATTAGTTTAAGTAGGAATACTATTAAAAGCAGTAAGAGCTTCGTGTTAAAAATATGAAAAAATTATGCATGCATAGTATAGATTCTAAAAAAAAGTGTAAAATAAATACGGTTTTAGTAAAAAAACACTTAAAAATTAAGATAATTTCATTTTGAAGGGGTTTAAATTCAATAACTTAAACCCCTTTAAAATTTTGCTGTTTTATTTTAAAAATCTATTCTACAGTAACAGATTTTGCTAAGTTTCGTGGTTGATCCACATTTTTATCCAGCATTACTGCTATATGATACGATAGTAATTGAAGCGGAATTGTAGTTAATAGCGGGGAAAGCGATTCAAGTGTTTCTGGAACTTCAATAACATGATCTGCTAATTCCCTAACTATAGTATCTCCTTCTGTAATAACTCCAATAATTTTTCCTTTTCTGGACTTTATTTCTTGAATATTGCTTACAACTTTGTCGTAGTGCTCTGCTTTAGTTGCTATTACAACAATGGGCATATTTTCATCTATTAAGGCAATAGGCCCATGCTTCATTTCGGCAGCTGGATACCCTTCTGCATGGATATAAGAAATTTCTTTTAATTTTAATGCGCCTTCTAGAGCTACAGGGAAGTTGTATCCTCTGCCTAGATATAAAAAGTTAGTAGCATCTTTATAAATGTCTGATACTAGTCTTATATGAGCGTCTGACTCTAAAGCTTTTTCTACTTTTTTAGGAATCATTTCTAATTCTAATAAGTGACGTCTAAAATCTGAACTGGATATTGTGCCTTTAGCTCGTGCTAAACGTAATGCTATTAACGATAATACGGTAATTTGTGTTGTGAACGCTTTTGTTGAAGCAACGCCAATTTCTGGTCCTGCATGCGTATATGCTCCTGCATCTGTTTCTCTAGCTATAGAGGAGCCAACAACATTACATACACCAAATACAAATGCGCCTTTAGATTTGGCCAATTTAATGGCGGCTAATGTGTCTGCAGTTTCTCCAGACTGAGAAATTGCAATTAAAACATCATCTTCTTTAATAACGGGGTTTCTATATCTAAATTCTGAGGCATATTCTACTTCTACAGGGATTCTAGCTAAATCTTCAAAAATGTATTCCGCTACAAGTCCTGCATGCCAAGATGTACCACATGCAACAATAATAACACGGTTAGCATTTAAGAACTTTTTCATGTTATCTTCAATACCAGCCATTTTTATAATGCCTTCATCTCTTAAAAGACGACCACGATACGTATCAGTTATTGCTTTAGGTTGCTCATGAATCTCTTTAAGCATAAAATGATCATAACCGCCTTTTTCAATTTGTTCAAGGTTTAATTGAAGTTCTTGAATATGAGGGGCTACTAGCGAATCATCTTTTATTTTTCTAATTTTAATTGCTTTGTGAAATCTAATAATAGCCATTTCTTCATCTTCAAGGTATATGGCATTTTTAGTATATTCTATAAATGGCGAAGCGTCACTGGCAATAAAAAACTCATCATCTCCAATACCAACAGCTAATGGACTACCTAAACGCGCTACAACAACTTCCTCTGGCTTGTTTTTATCGAATACTGCTATGGCATAAGCGCCTACTACTTGATTAAGCGCTATTTGCACTGCTTTGCCAAGTTTTACGTTTTCTTTGGTTTTTACTTCTTCAATAAGATTTATTAGAACCTCAGTATCTGTATCTGATTTAAAAGTATAACCTCTTTTTATCAATTCTTGTTTTAAGGAATCGTAATTTTCAATAATTCCATTATGAATTATAACGAGATTACCAGAATTGGAAACATGAGGATGTGAGTTAACATCATTAGGTACACCATGGGTGGCCCAACGTGTATGTCCTATGCCAATATTCCCTGTTTTGGTAATTTGATTCTCTACTCTGGCTTCTAAATCGGAAACTTTCCCTTTGGTTTTAGATACTTTTAAATCTGTACCATCAAAAAGCGCAATGCCTGCACTGTCGTAGCCACGATATTCTAGTCGTTTAAGACCTTCTATAACTATAGGATATGCGTCTCTATGTCCAATGTATCCAACTATTCCACACATAAGTTTTATTTTTTGGGTTCTGTAAAAAAGACTTCAAGTTTTATTTTTTTATTTTCACTAGATGCGTCACTACCATGTAAAATTGTACCTCTGGGCGTTATTGTTGATACAGACGGAACACCAGTTACATTTTTGTCTTCATTTAAAATTTTGTGGCTAGTACTTATGTTAACATTGTTTATAATTGCAAGTCCTAACTTAGCATTGTCTGCATCGTTTATAAGTATGTTATTTAAGTGATCAGTGACTTTTAATTTATATCTAGCAATACCATCTTCGTCTTTAATTCGTCTTCCTAGACTAAAAATATGCGAATTTAATGGGCTAGAATCAATTCTAGAAATATCATTTGAGTAATCTGGTATTGGTGTATTGTTTTCTAGATTATACATATACAACCTGTCATATTGACTATGGTCTTCTCCATTTGGTCTTTTAGGGAGTGTGGACATTACTTCATCTTCATAGACAATAATATGTGCTTCGTTAATTAATTGTTTAAGTTGGAATTGGCCATTTACTTTATCTAACTCATTGCCTTCTTCATCTGTTTTTCTAAATGTTTTTTTAAAGCAATCTAATTCGGTTGTTGAGATAATTATTGGATCTCCATTTGCATTTTCGCCACAATTACATTCCACAATATTTTGTTCATCAAATAATTTTATAACTCCCATAGAACCTTTGGTGCCTTTTAGATAAAGTGTAGGGTCTCCAGATAATGTATCACCATTTTGTAAGTTAACTTTATCATAATTGTTAGTAAAGTTATTTAGAATATTTCCTGAGAAATTTAAAACGAAGTTAGATTGTTTTTCATCTTCAGAATAATAGATGGTCAAACTAGCAGTGCTTGCAGCTAGGTTTAGGAGAATCATACTTCCATCATTATTTATAGACTCGGCTTTAAAATAAATGCCTCTAAAATAATTTATAAAGTTGTTGACATTGCTTAACTCTGGACTTCCTCCTTTGTCTAAAATTAAACTTTTCCAAAATGCTATTTTATCTGGACTGTCAACACTACTTTCCTTTTTTGATATAGGATCCCATTCTTTTGTAAGGTTTATTCTTAAAGCTGGTGGTGCAATTGCTGTTTGCGTATCATCACCAGTACCAATAGTGGTTTTAATAATGTTGGCGCTTGGAGTAAATTCAGGGATTTCATAAATTTTGAAATCTTTATTGTTATCAAAATTTATTTCATCGGTTTCTGTTAATGCGAAATTATCTGTAGTGGATGCATCGTCTGGTTTAGAATAATAGCTTTGCGTTTCATTAATTGAGCTATTTGGATTAAAATTCCTTAAAAAATAAGTATTTTGATAGATAGAGAGTTTTATAGGTTTAGGGGTTTCGTCTGTATATAAAGAGTCTAACTTATAAACTGGATTCCCGTCGTTATCAACTTCTGTTTGAGTACTAAAATATGGAATAGTTACAACAACAGAGTCTAGTACTGGGTTGTCTCCAAAATTAATATCATTAGTTCCAGTTGGAGAAGTTGGAGAAGGGCTAACCTGCATAACAATACTGGCTGTTGTTTGTCCGTAAGCAGGATCATTATAAACACCTAATAGGTTTGATGTGTGTCCATTTACTTGAACCGAGTTTAATACCTTATTGTAAGCGATTATTGAATAATCGTCTTTAACAAGGCCATTAAAATTAAAATTTTCTTCACCCAAAACATCGCTGTCTATAGAGCTAAAATCCTTGTCGCAAGCAATTATGGTAAAGATTATAAAGGTGAAAAAACAAAAATATGTAAGTGGTTTGAATGTATTTTTCATAGATAATTTAAGATGATTTTTGTTTTAGCTTAAAACTTCAGAGTTGAAAAACTCAGTATAAGCTTCGCCAAATTCATCTTTACTTTTATATTCCATTGTAGGCTTGTTCGAATCTTTGATATACGTTTCTAAAGCTTCGGGTAACTCTTGAGAGCCTACAATTAATGCATCAGAGTAATCCACAGCAACTTTCATTAAATTATTGTAAGACGGTTCTTCTAATGTTTTAATAGCGTCTTCTCTTATGTTGTCAAATTTAATCTTATTGAGCATATCTTTGTTTAACGTATTGTTAAAACTTTGATTGTAGACAGAAGTTACTATTTTGCTTTCGTTAAATAAGGGTTCATCTTTGTAATATTCTTTTAAATAAAGAGGTAGTAAAGATGCCAGCCACCCGTGAACGTGAATAATATCTGGAGACCAATTTAATTTTTTTACAGTTTCGATAACGCCTTTCGCAAAAAATATAGCACGCTCATCATTATCACTAAATAACTCACCGTTTTCGTTTGTGAGCGTGGCTTTGCGTTTAAAATATTCGTCATTATCAATAAAGTAAACTTGAATACGCTCTTTAGGTATTGAAGCAACTTTTATAATTAAAGGCATGTCTAAGTCGTTAATAACTAAGTTTATACCTGACAATCTAATGACTTCGTGCAGTTGGTGTCTTCGCTCATTAATATTGCCGTATCGTGGCATAAATATTCTTATTTGCCCGCCTTGTTGATTAACCATTCTGGGTGCTTCAAACGACATTGAAGAAATTTCAGTCTCTGGTAAATAAGGCACTACTTCAGATGATACGTACAATATCCTCTTATCTTTCATATATAGATTGCTTTTGGAAATTCAAAATAAAAAACACGCAAAAGTACAAAAATTATGCTAATTCCCTGTAAAATCTTAAGTTTGCAACCGTTAATTTTTTATTAAAATAGTGGAAGTTTATACAGAAAAAGACAAATTAAGGAAGGCACTTAACGTTTTTAAATTGAAAAAAAATTCAATTGGAATGGTGCCTACCATGGGAGCGTTGCATGAGGGACACCTTCAATTAGTTATTAAAGCTCTTGAAAATAACGATAAAGTTGTTGTGAGTATTTTTGTAAATCCTACTCAATTTAACAATAAAGAAGATTTAGTGAAGTATCCAAGAACTCTAGAAAAGGATGTGGCGCTATTGAAAACAGTTGATAAAGATGCTATTATAGTGTATGCGCCAACTGTTGAAGATATATACGAAAGTAATACAATTGCTGAAAAATTTGATTTTGATGGTCTGGAGTTTGAAATGGAAGGTGCGTTTAGAGATGGGCATTTTGATGGTGTTGGAACTATTGTAAAACGTTTTTTTGAAATAGTAAAGCCAGATGATGCTTATTTTGGTGAAAAAGATTTTCAACAGTTGCAAATTATTAAAAAATTAGTCGAAAAATATAAGCTTCCAGTTAAAATAACAGGGTGTAAAATACATAGAGAATCTAACGGTTTAGCTATGAGTTCCAGAAATACCAGGTTAAAACCAGAGTATAAAGATGCAGCACCATTTATTTATAAAACGTTAAAAGCTGCCAAAATAAAATTTGGCACAAAAAGTGCTAATAAGGTTACGGAATGGGTTGAAAATCAATTTAAGAATCATGACTTATTAGAGCTTGAATATTTTAAGATTGCAGACATAAAAACCTTAAAGCCAATAACAAGAAAATCAAGTAAAAAAATGTATAGGGCCTTTGTTGCTGTATACGCAGATGATATTAGATTAATAGATAATATCGCGTTAAATTAATTACCTTTGTTGCATGCAAATACAAGTAGTAAAATCTAAGATTCATAGAGTTAAATGTACAGGTGCAGAACTCAATTATATAGGGAGTATAACCATTGATGAGGACTTAATGGATGCTGCTAATATTATACAAGGAGAGAAGGTTCAGATAGTGAACAATGATAATGGTGAACGTTTAGAAACATACTGTATACCAGGGCCGCGTAAAAGTGGCGAAATAACCTTAAATGGAGCTGCGGCTAGAAAGGTGTCTATTGGAGACACTTTAATATTAATTACTTACGCATTTATGGGTGTCGAAGAAGCGAAAGTGTTTAAACCTTCTTTGGTGTTTCCCAATGAAGTTACCAATTTATTAAAGTAGATATTTGAATCCTAAAATAGCTAAAATATTAAAAGTTGTACTCCCACTATTGTTGGGAGTTTTTTTGGTCTGGTATGCTTTAAGAGATGTGCCTATTCCAGTAATATATGATCATTGGAAAACATCTAATAAGTTGTGGATTCTTTTAGGTGTTATTTTAGGTTTATTAAGCCATTTGTCTAGAGCATATCGTTGGCGTTTTCAATTAGAGCCAATGGGTTACACCATTAAATATGGAAATAGTATTATGGCTGTATTTGCAACCTATTTAATAAACTATACCATTCCAAGAGCTGGAGAAGTGGCTAGAGCTACTATTTTAACAAATTATGAAGGTGTGCCTTTTGAAAAAGGAATAGGAACCATTGTTGCAGAGCGAATTGCAGATTTAGTAGTTATGATGGTAATTATTATAATAACGCTTTTTCTGGAGTTTGATTTTATTTATAATTTTCTAACAGAGAGATTCAATCCTGTTGCATTAGGATTAGCAGGGTTAATATTTTTTGCGTTAGTGTTATTTTTTGTAAAGTTTATTGGGAATAGTAAATCCAAATTTGCAATAAGAATCACAACCTTTGTTAAAGGAGTGTTTGAAGGCGCATTGAGTATTTTTAAAATGAAAAAAAAGTGGGCATTTATTTTTCATACACTATTTATTTGGGTAATGTACATGCTTATGTTTTATGTTACAACATTAGCGATAAAGGATTTAAACGATATACCTTTTGGAGCAGTTTTAATTGGTTTTATTTCTGCAAGTTTTAGTATAGCGGCCTCAAATGGAGGAATTGGTGCTTACCCAGTAGCGGTTTTTGCAGCTTTTTCAATATTTGGAATAGCTAAAGATCCAAGCTATGCCTTTGGCTGGATCATGTGGGCATCGCAAACTCTTATGATTATTATTTTTGGAGGATTATCGTTGATTTACCTTCCTATTTACAATAGAAATAACTCTAAATAAATTCGGTTCTTATCTTTTTTGAATTGTTCCTTGTTATTTTTTACCTTGTGAACGTTATATTCTAAAAAAAATCATTCTATGAAGACTGCATTTTCAGTTTTATTATTTTTTATTGTATTTGCCAATGCATTATTTGCTCAAGTTAAATACGAGATATTTCAGTCTAATAAATTAGGGCAAGAACGAGAAATAAAAATTCAATTGCCAAGAGGCTTTAGTAAAGATGTCGAAAAAAAATACCCTTTATTTATTGTTTTAGATGGGGATTATATGTTTGAGGCCGTGGCAGGTAATGTAGATTATTTTTCTTATTGGGAAGATATGCCAGAAGCTATTGTAGTTGGTGTAAATCAAATAGATAAACGTTACGACGATTGTTTGTATTCTGAGCAAAATTCGTTGCCAATAGAAACAGGAGCAGATTTTTTTGAATTTATAGGTATGGAGCTTATACCTCATATTACTTCTAAATACAGAGCAGGGAATTTTAGAGCTGCGGTAGGGCATGGAGAGACAGCCAATTTTATTAATTATTATTTATTAAAACCTAATCCAGTATTTCAAGCTTATATATCTATAAGTCCAGAGTTGGCGCCAAACATGCTTGACTATCTCCCAAGTAACTTAAAGGAAAGACAGGATAAAATATTTTATTACTTAGCAAATACGGTAAATGATAATAAGTCTATTAGAGAAATGACTGCTGCTTTAAATACAGATCTTTCGGCTATAGAGAATAAAAATGTGTCATATAGCTTTAATAGCTTCGAAAGTGCCTCACGCTATTCGGTACCAACACATGCTATCCCAAATGCGTTACAAGATATATTTAAAGTATTTCAACCCATAAGTAAAAAAGAATACAAAGAAGAGATCTTAGAGCTTGAAATTTCACCAGTGCTCTATTTAGAAGAAAAATACCAGACCATTAAAGATTTATTCGATATAGATAAAAAAATCCTAATCAACGATTTTAAAGCGATTGAAGCTGCTATCAAGAAAAAAGAAATGTATGAATACTATGAGCCTTTGGGGAAATTAGCACGTAAACATTACCCAGAAACCTTGTTAGGTAACTATTACATAGGGCGTTTTTATGAAGAAACAGGTGAGCCTAAAAAGGCCATGAGAACTTACCAAACGGCATACACTCTAAGCGAAATAGGAGGTATTACTAAAGATATGGTTTTAGACCTTGCAGACGCTATAAAAGAAGATTTTGGATATTAATGGCGAAAGTAAAAACAACGTTTTTTTGTCAAAATTGCGGCACACAATATTCGAAATGGCAAGGGCAATGTAATGCTTGTAAAGCATGGAATACCATTGCTGAAGAGCTTATTCAAAAACCAGAGAAGACAGATTGGAAAACGCCTTCGAATACTTCTGTAAAACGTGTTTCGAAACCCTTAAAAGTTAATGATATTGATGTTTCGGAAGAGGCGAGACTTAATACTTTGGATGCTGAATTTAATCGTGTTTTGGGTGGAGGCGTCGTGCCTGGATCGTTAACACTTTTAGGAGGAGAGCCAGGGATTGGTAAAAGTACATTATTACTTCAAATATCTTTAAAACTACCCTATAAAACGCTGTATGTTTCTGGAGAAGAAAGTCAGAAACAAATAAAAATGCGTGCAGAACGCATAAATCCAGAGCATAATAATTGTTACATTTTAACCGAAACAAAAACACAAAACATATTTAAGCAGATTGAGGCGCTGGAGCCAGATATTGTGATTATAGATTCTATCCAAACATTACATAGTGATTATATAGAATCATCTTCTGGGAGTATCTCGCAAATAAAAGAATGTACTACAGAACTTATAAAGTTTGCAAAAGAAACTGCTACGCCAGTAATACTAATAGGGCATATCACTAAAGATGGTCATATTGCAGGGCCTAAAATTTTAGAACATATGGTGGATACGGTCCTTCAATTTGAAGGTGATCGCAATCATATATTTAGAATTTTACGAGCCAATAAAAACCGATTTGGCTCTACTAATGAGTTAGGGATTTATGAAATGCAAGGTTCTGGACTTAGAGAAGTCTCTAATCCCAGTGAAATTTTAATATCTAAAAAAGATGAAGAGCTTTCGGGTAATGCTATTGCTGCAACATTAGAAGGCATGCGTCCTTTAATGATAGAAGTGCAAGCATTAGTAAGTACAGCAGTTTATGGTACGCCACAACGTAGCGCAACAGGGTTTAATGCCAAGCGCTTAAACATGCTCTTAGCGGTTCTGGAAAAACGCGCAGGATTTAGATTAGGAGCAAAAGATGTGTTTTTAAATATCACGGGAGGTATAACGGTAGACGATCCCGCGATAGATTTAGCCGTAGTGGCAGCAATCTTGTCTTCTAATGAAGATGAGGCATTGCAAAACAATTTTTGTTTTGCAGCAGAAGTGGGTTTGTCTGGAGAAATTCGTCCAGTACAACGTGTAGAACAACGCATTTTAGAAGCCGAAAAATTAGGGTTTTCAACCATTTTTGTGTCTAAGTACAATAAAATATCTTTAAAAAATACCGCTATAAAAATTCAATTGATTTCTAAGATTGAGGATTTGGTGGAATTTATTGTTTAAATATAAAAAAGATTTTTCTTTTAGTTTTTGTATTTATTATTAGTCATGTTTTTTCTCAAAATCAAGAAGCTAGGATTTTTTTATATCTATTTAATAGTAAATTCTACAATAAAAAGGCTGAACAATATTTTAAAGATTGTCCTTCCTTAGTTAACAAGATAAAAAATGAAAAATTCAGAAAAAATAAAATCGTAGAGCTTTTGTATTTTTATAATGATTGTGATGATGAAATACTTTATGATGATCCGTAAAATAGATCTTCAGTTTTAGATTACTTACCCATATGTTTTTTTACAATGGTTAGGAGTAGGTTTTTGTCTATTGGTTTTGGTATAAAACCATCAAAACCAGTTTCTTTTATTTTTCGCATTTCTGCTGGAAATGAATATGCAGTTTGTGCTATAATGGGTATGTCTGAGAACTCTCTAATTTTTTTGTAAGCACCATGGCCATCCAAATATGGCATTTTAATATCCATTAAAATAAGATCAATCTCATCGTTCTCTTTACAGATTTTCACAGCTTCTTCACCGTTTTTTGCTCTTAAAATTTTAAAGTTAAAAAGTTTTAAAAGTTTATCTATAAGCATATAGTTTAAATTATCGTCTTCGGCAACAAGAATAATTTCTTCATTACCAAGATCTATAATGGCATCTTCTGGTTTGGGTGTCATGTTTGTGCCATCTTTACTTTCATCTAGTTGTAAAGGGATGGAAAAATAAAATGTTGAGCCTACCCCAATTTCAGATTTAACAGAAATAGTGCCTCCAAGAATTTCTGTATAGGCTTTGGCTATAGATAATCCAAGACCCAATCCGTGTCTTGTAGAGTCTTCTTCTGCATTGACATTTAGTTTAGTAAACCTTAAGAATATTTTTTCATGATCTTTATCTGGAATGCCTATGCCAGAATCTTTTACATAAAAATCGATCATATTGGTTGTATTATTAATATGATATTCGAAAATAACAAAGCCTTCTTCTGTATATTTTACAGCATTTATTAATAAGTGAGTTAATATTTGGTTTAGTTTTATAATATCTGTAATAACTTTTTTTGTCAATTGGGTTTTTGGGGGAATGAACTTAAAATCGATATTCTTTTCTTTACCCATTGTTATTTTAATAGATTCGAAAGTAGCTAAGAGAATATTGTTTAGATTAATACTGGTGTAATTAGGTTTCACATTATTGGAATCTATTTTGGATACCTCAATGAGATCATCAATAATGCCGATTAAGTTTTTTCCGCTTTTTCTAATAATTTTCAAATAATCATCTTTTTCCTCTATAGAGCTATTTTTTTCAAGAGATAGATCCGAGAATCCCAAAATAGCATTCATTGGTGTTCTAATTTCATGCGATAGATTCATAAGAAATGCTGTTTTTAATCTATCACTCTCCTCGGCTTGCAGTTTCGTTTTTTCTAATAGTAATTTTTGTTGTCGGTTTTGTTCAAATAGCTTTCCAATATGTCTATATTCACCGCCTATATTTTTTAGTTTGTTAATTGCTTGTGAATTTTTGCTCTCAAAAATATCTTGTATTAATTCTATGGGTTTCTTAATCCATTTTCGAGCAAAATAAAAGAGTAGTAGTATGGATAATAAAACGCCACTTATTGCAGTAAATAAGGTAGCTCTGCTAGTGCTAAAATCTAGTTTAGATGCACTTTTAAATACTAAGGTCCCTATTTCTTTATTGTTAATGTCTTTAATAGGCTTTATGTAACTAATGCTATAGGGGGCCATTTCTTCATTAGGTTTTAAATAGCTTCCTTTGGCTTCGCTTATATTCTCGATTTTGGCAAAATATTTTTCGTCTAATAATTTGCCTAAAAACAAATAGCCCTGAGGTTTAGTTTTGTTTTTAAAAGGATCTTGAGAGGCATGAATAGTAGCGCCATACATAACCATTATACCTTCAGAGGTTTTTACATAAAAATGTATAAATTTATCTTTATAAAGTTTAGTAAATACGTTTTTAGGGATAAAATCTTTTGAGCGCATTAGTTGTGTAGATAGCTTGTTAATAAAAGTCTCTTCTATGTTATAGACATCCAGATAATCTACTTTATAAGAATCTACTAAATAAGCTAGAGAATTATCAAGCCATTTTGCATCTTTATTTTTTGTGAAGTCAACCAACTCGTCCCAATAAGTTATCTCGGTAATTATGCCAGTATATGCCTCATGATTAAGATCTACTAAAGCATCGATTTCTCTTTTTAATGACTCGGAAGATGTTTTGTAGTAAGTTTCTTTATGTTTGGAATTTAAATAAAATAAAGTGGAGAATAATACTATAAACCCAATAATAAAGAAGAGAAACAGTGATATTGTTTTTGTATAGGTTGTGATTTTTAATTTCTTTTTGGCAGAGGAAAATGTCATAATGGATTAAAATTGGTAATATAAAGTTAGTTAAAAAAGTAGTCTTTTTAATAGAATTGCAATTATTTATTTAATTGTATAGCTTTAATTATCAGTGCTTAAAAATGACTAAAGCTATGGTGTTTTGTTTGTTGTGAAGATGCTTTTGAATAGCTTGTTAGACTTGAAGTTAAAAAATATGCGTTTTTTTGAAGATATTTTGCTAATCAATACAATTCTTTAGATTTACTTTACAAACGTTAAAAAATGCAAAAATTAGTATGGAGCTTAGTTAATTTGTTTAAGATAATTGTAGTAATTTCTATATTAATCTATTTTACCGCAAAAGATTATTTTTATTGGTCGTCAATTATATTTTATGCCTTTCCGCTTCCTGTAATTTTCGGAATATCTGTTTTGTTATTCCTATTAAAACGAAAGTGCCGTTTTAAGATAATGTACTTTATGATTTCTTTCTTTTTAGGTTTTTTTTGGATTGTAAATAGTTATTGTTTTAACGATTTTGAATTTATTGGAGAGTCCCCAGAAATTGTATTTTGGAATGCTGCAAAAAAGAGAAATTTTAAAGAAGCTTTTGTAGTTAGTGAGTCATTGCCAGATGTTTTAGTTATGGTAGAGTATGATCAAACAGATAAAGAAAATATTAATACTATAAAATCTAAATACAAAAACTATTACTTTTCAATTGTTAGAGGTAAAATAGGTGTTTTTAGTAAGGAGAAGATTGAAAATGTAAGAGCAATAGAAATGAAGCATAACTCGTTTATGGTATACTTCAATACACGAATATTAGGGAAAGATTATAATTTTTATGCGGTAGATATCACTGCTAATATTAAGTATTTTAGAAAGCCTATGCTTGATGAGGCTTATAGAAATATAAAAACAACTAAAAACACCATAGTTTTGGGAGATTTCAATACGCCTTATGAGTCGGTTCATTTTAAAAACTATAAAACGAATTTTTCGCATGCTTTTAGTGAAAAAGGGCATGGTTTTAGAGAAACATGGCAATGGAATTTGCCTTTGTTGTCTATAGATCACATTTGGGTTTCCAGAGATATAACACCTCAATTCGTAGAAAAAATTAAAACATTTAAATCAGATCATGTCATGCTTAAAATGATCATTAAGTAAAATTTTAGATATGAGAAGATTAAATATGGCGTTTTACTCATAAAAACTATTGTCTTTTTATAGTTTTCCATGTTTCTTTTTTATTAAAAATCATTAAATTCGCGAACTTACAATATACAAGAGTAAATGAGCGCTAAATTTCCTGAATATAAAGGACTTGACTTGCCAAATGTAGCTAACGAAATACTACAGTATTGGAAAGAAAATAACATCTTTGAAAAAAGTGTAACGACTAGAGAGGGTAACGAACCATTTGTGTTTTATGAAGGGCCGCCATCGGCAAACGGACTTCCAGGTGTGCACCATGTTTTAGCACGTGCTATTAAAGATATTTTTCCACGTTACAAAACCATGAAAGGGTATCAGGTAAAGCGCAAAGCAGGATGGGATACTCATGGATTACCTATAGAACTTGGTGTAGAAAAAGAATTAGGCATTACTAAAGAAGATATTGGTAAAACGATATCTGTAGAAGATTATAACGCGGCGTGTAGAAAAGCAGTGATGCGTTATACCGATATTTGGAACGACCTCACCGAAAAAATGGGGTATTGGGTAGATATGGATGACCCATACATTACCTACGAACCAAAATATATGGAAAGTGTTTGGTGGTTGTTAAAACAGATTTATAATAAAGATTTATTATACAAAGGCTATACGATTCAACCCTATTCACCAAAAGCAGGAACGGGCTTAAGTTCGCACGAGCTAAATCAACCAGGGACATATCAAGATGTCACAGATACAACTGTTGTTGCTCAATTTAAAGCAAAGCCAGAGTCGCTTCCAGATTTTTTAAAGGATGAAGGTGATATCCATTTTCTGGCTTGGACCACAACACCTTGGACCTTACCCAGTAACACGGCTTTAACCGTAGGGCCTAAGATTGAGTATGTTTTAGTTGAAACGTATAACCAGTATACATTTAAACCCATGAATGTGATTTTGGCTAAGAAATTAGTGAATTATCAATTTTCTGGGAAGTTTAATTTAGTTGAAGAGAAGTCGGATTTACTAGCATATAATTCGGGAGATAAAAAAATCCCTTATTATGTGGTTAAGGAATTTTTAGGTAAAGACTTAGTAGGGATCACTTATGAGCAATTATTATCGTATGCATTACCTAACGACAACCCAGAAAACGCATTTAGAGTCATTTCTGGAGATTTTGTAACGACCGAAGATGGAACAGGAATCGTACACACAGCACCAACTTTTGGAGCCGATGATGCACTGGTAGCAAAGCAAGCTACACCAGAAGTGCCGCCAATGTTGGTGAAAGATGAGCATGACAATTTAGTACCACTTGTAGATTTACAAGGCCGTTTTAGACCAGAAATGAATGAATTTTCTGGGAAATATGTGAAGAACGACTATTATAGTGAAGGAGAAGCACCAGAACGTTCGGTAGATGTTGAAATTGCCATTAAATTAAAAGAAGAAAACAAAGCCTTTAAGGTTGAAAAATATAAGCACAGTTACCCTAATTGTTGGCGTACAGACAAGCCAATACTTTATTATCCATTAGATTCTTGGTTTATTAAAGTAACCGATATTAAGGGAAGAATGCATGAGCTTAATACAAGCATAAACTGGAAGCCTAAAAGTACAGGAGAAGGACGTTTTGGAAATTGGTTACTCAATGCTAACGATTGGAACTTATCACGTTCGCGTTACTGGGGAATTCCATTACCTATTTGGAGAACAGAAGATGGTAAGGAAGAACTTTGTATAGGTTCTGTAGAAGAGTTAAAAGCAGAAATGGCCAAAGCTGTTGAAGCAGGGGTGCTCACTAAAGATATTTTTGCAGACTTTGAAGTAGGAAATAATTCCGAAGAAAACTATGCAAAACTAGATTTACATAAAAATATAGTGGATGAGATTGTATTGGTATCACCTTCTGGAAAACCAATGCATCGTGAGAGCGATTTAATAGATGTATGGTTCGATTCTGGTTCTATGCCATATGCGCAGTGGCACTACCCATTTGAAAATGCCGATTTAATAGATAATGGAACAACATTTCCAGCAAATTTTATAGCAGAAGGTGTAGATCAAACACGAGGATGGTTTTATACGTTGCATGCTATAGGGACTATGGTGTTCGATTCTATAGCCTATAAAAATGTAGTATCCAACGGGTTGGTTTTAGATAAAAACGGACAAAAAATGTCTAAACGTCTAGGGAATGCTGTGGATCCATTTAAAACTTTAGGAACTTATGGTGCCGATGCAACACGTTGGTATATGATTTCTAATGCGAACCCTTGGGATAATTTAAAATTTGATCTTGAAGGCGTAGAGGAAGTAAAACGCAAGTTTTTTGGAACACTTTACAACACATACTCATTCTTTAGTTTATATACCAATCTAGATAAATTTAGTTATTCTGAAGCAGATATTTCTTTAGAAGAAAGGCCAGAGCTGGACAGATGGATACTTTCAGAATTACATACGCTAATTCAAAAGGTAGACGGTTATTATGCAGATTATGAGCCAACAAAAGCAGCAAGAGCAATTTCAAATTTCACACAGGATTATTTAAGTAATTGGTATGTGCGTTTAAGTAGAAGACGTTTCTGGAAAGGTGATTATCAAGTCGATAAAATTTCGGCATACCAAACCCTATATACTTGTATGGAAACCATAACTAAGTTAGCTGCTCCAATAGCGCCTTTCTTTATGGATAGATTGTATTTAGACTTAAATAAAGTTACAGGTAAAGAGCGTTTTGAGAGTGTGCATTTATCTCACTTTCCTGTTTATAACGAAGCTATGGTAGATAAGAGTCTGGAACGTAAAATGGAAGCTGCGCAAACAATATCATCGCTAGTATTATCGTTAAGAGCTAAAGAAAAAATAAAAGTGAGACAGCCACTTCAAAAAATTATGATTCCTATTGATAATAAAGAGCAAAAGGAAGAGATTTTAGCAGTTTCTAACTTGATTAAACATGAAGTAAATGTAAAAGAAATTGAGCTTTTAGAAGATGCATCAGATATTTTAGTGAAAAAAATAAAACCTAATTTTAAAGCATTAGGACCTCGTTTTGGTAAAGATATGAAAGCCATAGCAGGAGCCATAATGACCTTTACAGCTAATGACATTAAAAAAATAGAGCAAAATGGCAGTTTTGAGGTTGTTATTAATGAAAAAAATATTACATTAGGTCTTGATGATGTAGAGATCACTTCTCAGGATATTGAGGGCTGGTTGGTTGCTAATGAGGGTGCTTTAACAGTTGCACTGGATGTTACGATTACAGAAAGCTTACGTAAAGAAGGTATCGCAAGAGAATTGGTAAATCGTATTCAAAATTTAAGAAAAGATTCTGGATTTGAGGTTACCGATAGGATTGATGTACAATTGCAAGAGGATGAACAGTTAAAAGAAGCTGTAAACTCTAATATTGATTATATAAAAACAGAAACATTAACAGAAGAACTTAAGATTATTGACAAAATAAATAACGGTATTGAAATTACCTTTGATGATGTAAATACCAAACTATTTATTACTAAACATTAATATATGGATTCAAAGAAAAATGCGAGGTATTCAGATAATGACTTAGCAGAATTTAAAGCGTTAATTTTAGAGAAGATCGAAAAAGCAAAGCACGATTTAGAATTGATTAAGAGTGCTTATATGAACGATCATAACAATGGTACAGAAGATACTTCGCCTACATTTAAGGCTTTTGATGAAGGTAGTGCAGTTATGAGTAAAGAATCTAACTCTCAATTAGCGATTCGTCAGGAAAAATTTATTCGTGATTTAAAAAATGCTTTAATTAGAATAGAAAATAAAACTTACGGTGTTTGTCGTGTAACAGGAAAGTTAATTAATAAAAAGCGTTTAGAGCTAGTGCCTCACGCAACGTTAAGTATTGAAGCTAAAAACATGCAAAAATAGTATCATTACTATTAAGAGAATTGTGTTTAAATTCTTTTGTACAAGTACATGATTAAATAATAAAGTTTTCCGTTTTTAGTGGAAAGTTTCTATGTCTTTAAAAAAATCCATCGTTTTAATTGTAGTTGTTTTACTTATAGATCAAATAAGTAAGATTTATGTTAAAACACACTTTATGCTTCATGATAGTGTTGAGGTATTTAGTTGGTTTAAGATTTACTTTATTGAAAATGATGGTATGGCTTGGGGAACAAAAATTAGTGATATTGTTTCTTTTATGTCTGATAGAACAGCCAAAACGTTTTTAACTCTATTTAGAGTAGTCGCTATTTTTGGTATTGGGTATTGGCTGTATGCTTCAACAAAAAAGAATAGTTCTAAGGTGTTATTGATTGCCATAGCCTTAATTTTTGCAGGAGCTTTAGGGAATATTATAGATTCTATGTTTTATGGTGTTTTTTTTGGAGATAGTACCATGCAAATAGCAAAATTTATGCCTTCTGAAGGAGGTTATGAAACTCTGCTTCACGGTAGAGTGGTAGATATGCTATATTTCCCTTTATATAAAGGGTATTTACCTGAATGGATACCAAAGTTTGGCGGTAAATATTTTACATTTTTTGAGCCAGTATTTAATGTGGCAGATATGGCTATAAGTACAGGTTTTATAATGCTAATTGTTTTCAATAAGCGTGCTTTTTCTAACCAAAATAGCAATTAAGATATTGTATTATTATTCTTTCTGGAAAAAATCTCCTCTAATTCTTTGATATTTACAGGTTTAATAAGGTAGTCGTGTACATTTGGAGATGATTTAGCCCTATTTATATCTGTTGGATTTATTGATGAGCTAACCACATAAAGAGATATTTTCTTAGAAAATTTGTCTCTTATTTTTGTAAAGCGATCTAAGAATTCCCACCCATCCATAACAGGCATATTTAAATCTAAAAAAATGATTTCTGGAATATCCTTATGGTTTAAATTAGCAAGAGAAGTTTCAAAATAGTCAATACTTTGTTTGCCATCATTAAAAATGAGCAAATTGTGACATAGTTTTTTAGTTTCAATTATCTTTTTTACAAGATTAACATATATGCGATCATCATCAATAATACATGCTAATTTTACAAACATAGGCTCCATATTTTTTAAAATACAATTTTAAAGGTAGTCCCTTTATTAACTTCACTTTCTACAGAGATTTGACCATTTAATGATTCAACTTGATTTTTTGTGATAAAAAGACCAATCCCTACAGCATCCTTATTATAATGGAATGTTTTGTACATTCCAAAAATTTTACTGCCAAATTTTTCTAAATCTATTCCAATACCATTATCTGAAATTTCTAATACAGGTTTTGAGTTTTCTTTAAAAGAACGCATACTAATTACAGGATTTCTCTCTGGATGTTTATATTTTATAGCATTTGTAATTAAGTTTAACATGATGCTTTCAAGGTAAGCAGGAATGTAATCAATCTCTTTTAAATTAGAGAAGTCTGTATTTATAGTGGTATTTTCTTTAGCTATAATTTGGCTTATTGAGGTTGTAACTTGATTTAAGATACTTTCAAAACTTACAAGAGTTTTACTTTTACTTGTGCTGGTTTGTATAGTAACAACTTCGTTTAGATGCTCTATAGTTTCATTTAAACTCTTGGCAATATCTCCAATGTTACCTAATAAATCTAGCTTTTCTTCAACACTGTCAAAAGAATTTATTAACTCTGTAATAAGTGTTAAGTTACTTGAATGAGATCTTAAATTATGAGATACAATATGTGCAAAATTAAAAAGCCTTTTGTTTTGAGAAGCTATAATATTAGAAGTTCTTTGTAAACTCAACTCTTTAGACTTAGCGGCATCAATATCCTGAAACACCCCACGTACACCAATAATCTCTTTTTTATCGTTAAAAACAGGTTTCCCTAATGCTTTCACCCAAAATTCACGCCCATTTTTAGTAAGCATTTTTATTTCCACATTAAATGACTTTCCTTTAAAAGCACATTCTAAAAATGTATGCCTTGCAAACTTTGAGTGATCAGCGGGATAATATTTTGTAGAATCTTTTAAAGAAGGTATATAATCTTCGGGATATTCTAGTATTCTCCTTGTTTGTTGATCCCAGTAGCTTTTTTGTTTTACAAAGTCTATAAACCAACTGCCAGTTTGCGCCATTTCAGCAGTTTCTTTGTAGTAAAATTTATCTTTTTTTAATTCTTTATTAGTTTTAAATTTTCTTTTGTAAAAGAAGATAAACTTTGATTTTTCATTTTTTTTATCAAAAACTCTGGAGTTGGTTGTGCAAACAAATTCTTTATACTTCCCTTTTTTAGATTTTATGAGCATGCTTTGCCTAAAATCTGTACCGTTTTTAAGAAAAGCAAAAAAATTATTTTTAAATAAACTACAGTCACCTTTATGTATAAGATTATCTATAAAGAAATTAAGACTAACGTTTGCCTTTTTATGAGAATAACCTAAAGAGGATAAAAAAGCTTTAGACCAGTACAAGTCGTCATTACTTTTTAACTCCCAGTAACCAACATCTATATCGTCTAGAACTCTATTGACTGTTTTTAGTGCCATTATTAGTGTTAGGTGAATTTAGGGACAATACTATCGTAAATTAACAATAAAATAACAAATAATACAAAATATTTTTTAATGTAATGGCTTATTTAACTGGGATATAGTATAAGTTTTACTTGGAGACGTAATATAATCCATCTTGATGTCGCCATCGAATATATTGGAAATGAGGTCTTCAGATTCAAAAAAAGAAAGCCCTATTTTAATAGTTTCTGGTTTACATTGAGCCAAAAATTTATCGTAAAATCCTTTGCCATAGCCTACTCTATTGCCTTTAGTATCATATGCTAATAAAGGTACGAAGACAACCTCTATCTTGTTGTTAGAAACTTCTATGCCATCAACAGGTTCTGGTATGTGATACTTGTTTTTCTTTATTTTAGTGCCATCGGTTAATAAGAAATTAGTCATGTTTCCTGTATCGAAATCACTTTTAGAGACAATAATATGCTTGTCTTTACCCGAGAGAATATTTAAAATGTAGTCTGTATTAACTTCATTTTGTTCTTCAATAGTTAAAAAAATATGGTAAAAGGAATGTTCCCAAATAGGAAGTTTTAGCAATTGATTGGCAATTGCAATACTATATTCGTCGATTTGAGATGTAGATAGCGCTTCTCGAAGTGCTTTATATTTTTTTCGTAAATCTTTTTTAAGCATTACTAAAACTAGGGCTTAATTGGGTTGAAATATGGAATAAAGCATCGCCTTGATATACAATTGGTAATTCATTTACATTAATGACATAGCCCGAATTTTGAGCCTTTACAAAATGGTTAAATTTACCATAAGGATCGGTAATATTGCCTAAAACAGTGCCTTTTTCTACATGACTACCAATACCAATTGAAGCTTTAAACATGCCCGAATAATTGGCGCGTTGCCATTTACTTTCATTTATAAAAACACAATCCTTTTTAGGTTTCGATACTTTAAAAGAAGCGTTTAGCATTCCTAAATGTTTTAAGATTCGCTTTGAGCCATTAACTCCAGAGTTAGTGACAATATCATCTATATGAAAGGATTTGCCGCCCTCGAATAACAAAAGTTGCTTTCCTAGTTTGTTGCATGTTGTTCTAAACGATTTTGTTAGGTTTTTAGAATATAAAACAAAAGGGGCGCCAAATATTTTAGCCAAATCATTTAAATCTTTATTATCTTCAGTATAGCGTAATTGAGGAGCATTAAATCGCCCTGAGCCTCCCGTATGAAAATCTATAATTAGATCGGCATGAGGCACAACATCATGAATTAGTTTATAAGCAACACGACTTGCAAGAGAACCATTAGTACTACCAGGGAAAACACGATTAAGGTCTCTTCCGTCTGGGAATTCCCGTTTTAAATTTATAAACCCGAAAATATTTATTACTGGCATACAGATTATAGTACCTCGCTTTGGTTTGTTAATGCCTTTAGCAATAAGTTGTCTAACAATTTCAACGCCATTAACCTCATCGCCATGGATACCTGCTGTAAAGAGTACAATTGGGCCAGCTTTTTTGGACCTACTCACAATAACTGGTACGTTTACAGGAGTGGAGGTATGTAGGTTAGCAACATCGAAGTTCACTTCTGTAGTTTCGCCTGGGCTAATTATTGTATTTAATATGTTTAGTGATTTTTTTTCTGTACTCATTAATAAAATGTATCAATCTTAATGTCTATTTCTTTCTATATAGGTAATAATACTTTTAGCAATATTTTTACCAGTAGCACTTTCAATACCCTCTAAGCCAGGTGTGGAATTTACTTCTAAAAGTAAAGGGCCTCTGCTAGATTGTAGCATATCCACACCGCAAACAGGGAGTTTCAAAGCACGAGAAGCTTTCATGGCAACTTTTAACTCGGCATCATTTAATTTAACCACTCTAGCTGTGCCACCACGATGTAGATTTGATCTAAACTCGCCTTCTTCTGCTTGTCTTTTCATAGCGCCTACAACATGGCCTTCTACAACCAAAGCCCTTAAATCTGCACCTTTAGCTTCAGCTATATACTCTTGCACTAATGCTCGAGCTTGTAAACCGTTAAAAGCTTCTAATACAGATTTTGCAGCATTTTTACTTTCAGCTAAAACAACACCTAAACCTTGTGTGCCTTCTAAAAGTTTGATAATTACTGGCGGATTACCAACATGAGCTAACATTCTTTCGATATCTCTGGAATAGTTAGTGAAAACAGTTTTTGGCATGCCAATACCTACTTTAGAAAGCCTTTGAAAGCTACGTAGTTTGTCTCGAGAACGAATAATGGCATCGGAAGTTACAGTGGTAAATACATTCATCATTTCAAACTGTCTAACAACAGCACAGCCAAAAAACGTTACAGAAGCTCCAATTCTAGGAATGATAGCATCTACATAATCTAGATACCTGTCATTATAAAATATAGTAGGCTTTTCTTTTTCAATAATAAGATCGCATTTTAAAGGGTCTATAACCTCGATAAGATGCCCGCGATTTTCGCCTTCTTCTACAAGTCGCGCCGTAGAGTATAAATTGGCGTTTCTAGAAAGTATAACTATGTTCATATAAAGTACTTAAAGTGTCTAAAGCAGACAATTTTAAAAGGGATTAAGTTTAATTCTAAATACTTTAGGCATTTTAGTGCACATGTAATTTAATGGCAAGATACTAAAAAAGGATTGCTAATTTTTACCTTTTCGGTTTTTAGCATACCTTTGGGTAAATGGATTTTCCGCCACTAGAAATACAATTAAAAACACTGCCTAATTCTCCAGGAGTCTATCAGTACTTTGATAAGGATGAAACCCTTATTTATATTGGAAAAGCAAAAAATCTAAAAAAACGTGTAAGCTCTTATTTTACTAAAACTCATGATAGCGGAAAGACAAGTGTCCTGGTAAAAAAAATTGCTCAAGTAAAGCATATTGTTGTAGCAACAGAAACAGATGCGCTGCTCTTGGAAAATAACCTGATAAAAAAATACCAGCCACGCTATAATGTTTTGCTAAAGGACGACAAATCGTATCCTTGGATATGCATTAAAAACGAGCGTTTTCCAAGAGTGTTTTCTACACGTCGCGTTTTTAAAAATGGAGGTGAGTATTTTGGGCCTTATACAAGTATGAAAACGGTATCCACTTTGCTGGAGTTAATTAGGGGGGTGTATACATTGAGAACATGTAACTACGATTTAAGAGAGGAGAATATAACCAAGAGGAAATATAAAGTATGTTTAGAATACCATTTAGGGAATTGTAAAGGGCCTTGCGAGGAGCTGCAAACAGAAGGTTTTTACAATGAAGATATTAAGGCTATTAAAGAAATTTTAAAAGGCAACTTTAAAGATTCGCTTCATCAATTTAGAAGACAGATGAAAGTGTTTGCCGAAAATATGCAATTTGAAGAAGCGCAAAAAATTAAAGAAAAGATTGAAGTTCTAGAAAACTATCAGGCTAAATCTACTATAGTAAATCCTAAAATAAGTAATGTAGATGTGTTTTCTGTAGTTAGTGATGAGAGCTATGGCTATGTTAATTTTTTACAATTATCGTATGGTTCTATTATAAGATCGCATACTCTAGAGATAAAGAAAAAACTAGAAGAAACCGATAAAGAATTATTAGAATTAGCCATAACAGAGATCAGGCAGCGTTTTCATTCAAATTCTAAAGAAATCTACGTGCCTTTTACAGTTAATACAGAAGCAGGGATTAAAGTGACTATGCCTAAGCTAGGAGATAAAAAACATATTTTAGATCTGTCTCTAAGAAATGCTAAGTATTATCGAATGGAGCGTTTCAAACAAATAAAAATAGTAGATCCAGATAGGCACGTTAATAGAATTATGGCGCAGATGAAAGTTGATTTAAGATTATCTGAAGAGCCAAGGCATATTGAGTGTTTTGATAATTCTAATATCCAAGGAACAAACCCTGTTGCGGCATGCGTCGTATTTAAAAATGGGAAACCAAGCAAGAAAGATTATAGGCATTTTAATATAAAAACAGTTGTTGGTCCAGACGATTTTGCCTCAATGGAAGAAGTGGTCTATAGACGTTATAAGCGTTTGTTAGATGAAGAGCAACCTTTGCCGCAGCTTATAATTATAGACGGAGGCAAGGGGCAATTGTCTTCGGCTTTAAAGAGTTTAGATGCCTTAAATTTAAGAGGTAAAATAGCTATTATAGGTATTGCAAAACGTTTAGAAGAATTGTTTTATCCAAACGACCCAATTCCCTTATATTTAGATAAAAAAAGCGAGACGTTAAAAATTATACAACAATTGCGTAATGAAGCACATCGTTTTGGGATAGAACATCACAGAAATAGAAGAAGTAAAAGTGCGCTAAATACAGAGTTAGAAACTATTCCTGGAATAGGTGAAAAAACAATAATAGATTTGCTTAAACATTTTAAATCTGTGAAACGGGTATCTCATGCAAAACTGGATGAGCTGGAAGACGTTGTGGGAAATTCTAGAGCTGAAAAAATTTATAGTTACTATCATAAAAAGGAAGATTAGGAAAACATTTGAAAAAACAGACAATCATACTAGTTCTATTTTTATTATTCTTAGCATTGGTTAAGGCGCAAAACACAGAACAGAAAGGAAATAAACCAAAAGTAGGTTTAGTGTTAAGTGGTGGTGGTGCAAAAGGTTTGGCTCACATAGGTGTGCTAAAAGTTATAGATAGTTTAGGGATAAAGATAGACTATATCGCAGGTACAAGTATGGGCGCTATTATAGGTTCTTTATATGCCTCTGGATATACAGGAAAAGAATTAGATTCTATTTTTAACGCAGTAGATTTTGATGCTATTATAAATGATGAGCTCCCTAGAGAAACCAAAGCCTTTTCAGAGAGAAATAACTCCGAGCGTTATGCAATTACGCTGCCTTTTGATAATTATAAGCTTAAATTACCTTCAGCATTATCAAGAGGTCAAAACACGTATAACTTACTGTCAAGATTAATGCTTCATGTTAATGGTGTTAATTGGTTTAAACATTTGCCTATTCCCTTTTTTTGTGTGGCTACAGATATTGAAACAGGTAAAGCTATAATTTTAGATAAAGGCAATTTAGCGCAGGCCGTTATGGCAAGTGGTGCTTTGCCTTCATTGTTTCAGCCAGTTGTTATAGATAATCAAGTGCTAATAGATGGCGGTGTTGTGAATAACTATCCAATTTCAGAATTAAGAGACAAGGGTATGGATATTATAATAGGGGTTGATGTTCAAGATGATTTAATGAATAGGGAAGAGCTAACCTCTGCCCCAGATGTTTTGTTGCAAATAAATAATTTTAGAACGATCAATGCAATGAAACGTAAATATAAACTAACCGATATTTATTTAAAACCAGATATTAAAGATTTTACAGTGGTTTCTTTTGATGAAGGGAATGCTATAATAAAAAAGGGAGAAGAAATTGCTATTGAGAATGTTAATATTTTAAAGTATTTGCTTAAAAAACAAGAGGATACTTCTGGTAACAAGGTAATTAGAAAAGTAGAAAATAATAATATCAAAATAAGTAATATTAAAATTGAAGGAAACAAGCGTTATACACGTTCCTATGTGCTTGGAAAACTAAAGCTTAAAAAGAAAGATACGTTGCGCTATAAAGCTTTAGTAAGAGGCATTAACTCGTTAATAGCAACAAATAATTTCGATTCGTTTTATTATCAATTAAAACCCACTACAGAAGCTAATAATTACAATTTACATGCAAAGGTAAAGGAGTCTGATATTACAACGTTTCTCAAATTAGGTGTTCATTATGACGATTTGTACAAAAGTGCAGTTTTGGTAAACTTAACCAAAAAACGGCTTTTGTTTAATAATGATGAGGCATCATTAGATTTTATTTTAGGGGACAATGTTCGGTATAATTTTAACTACTTAATAGATAAAGGGTTTTATTGGAGTATTGGGCTTAGCTCTAGGTTTAATAATTTTAATAAAAGTGTAAGTGCAGATTTGCTATTGGGTGAAGAGCAGATAGAAGCATCTGGACTAAATAAAGTAGCAGTAGACTTACAGGATCAAACAAATCAACTATACCTACAAACCTTATTTAGAAAAGATTTTGCATTAAAGTTTGGTTTTGAGCACAAACGCTTAAAGGTAAAGTCTGAGACCTTTACAGTTAATCAGGGAACAGATGATTTTATTTTTGAGAACACAGATTATTTTAGTCTTTTTGGAAATTTGAGGCTGGACACATACGATAATATCTATTTTCCTAAAAAGGGAATTTACTTTAATGGGAACTTGCATACATATTTGTTTGCTTCCAGATTTAATTTTGATTTTGAAAATTTTTCAATGTTTAAAGCCGATGCAGGATATGCTTTTAGTGTTAGTGATAAGTTGTCGTTTAATTTTGAAGCTAATGGAGGATTAAAAGTAGGAGATAAATCTACTCAAACATTAGATTTTTCTTTGGGAGGCTACGGAAATAATTTAATTAATAATTTTGAACCCTTTTTAGGTTACGACTTTTTATCTATATCGGGCAATAACTTTATTAAAGCCTACGCGAGAGCCGATTTTGAGGTTTTTAAAAAACACCATCTTCAGTTAGAAGCCAATTGGGCCAATGTTGGTGACGATATATTCGAAACAGGAACCTGGTTGTCTTTACCAGATTATCGGGGCTATGGCTTGGGGTATGGTGTAGAAACCTTTGTAGGACCTATAGAGATAAAATATAGTTATTCCCCTGAATCAAAAGCGGGCTTTTGGTTTTTTAATTTGGGTTTTTGGTTTTAGCAACAAAAACGGTTAAACAAAAAGAGCTTTACGTTTAAGCAAAGCTCTTTTTAAGTTTATATAGTCTAGTAATCGAACAGTCCAACCAAGTCCAGTTAGTCTAACTTGTTCGGCTAAGTCTAGCTAGTGATCATTCATACGGAAATCTGCATAAGCATCCATTCCATGTTCGTGAGCATCTAAACCTTCTAATTCTTCTTTCTCCGAAACTCTTATGCCCATAGTCGCTTTTAGTACATAAATAATAAGGAATGATGAGATTAGACATATTCCAGCATAACATAACACACCAATTAGTTGTGTAACAAAACTATGCTCAGCGTTAGTAGAAAATATTCCAACAGCTAAAGTTCCCCAAATACCACAAATTAAGTGTACTGCAATAGCGCCAACAGGATCATCTAATTTTAATTTGTCTACAAGACTAACTCCAAGTACTATAATAACGCCAGCAATAGCTCCAATTATTATGGCACTAGTAGGTGTTACCACATCTGCACTAGCAGTAATGCCTACCAAGCCACCTAAAATACCATTTAAGAACATGGTTAAATCCAAGTTTTTGTACATTATAGTAGATGTTAACATAGACACTATACCGCCAGCTGCTGCGGCCAAACAAGTGGTTACAAGAACTAAAGACGTTCCTCCTGGTTCGGCAGAAAGCACAGAGCCGCCGTTAAATCCAAACCAGCCTAACCATAAAATGAGTACACCAGCAGTAGCTAAAGGGATGTTGTGACCCGGAATGGCTTGTGGTTTGCCATCTTTAAATTTCCCAATTCTGGCACCAAGTAACCAAACAGCAATTAAAGCAGCCCATCCTCCAACAGAGTGTACTAATGTAGAACCAGCAAAATCATGAAAACCCATGTCTTCTAAAAAACCACCACCCCATTTCCATGAGCCAGCAATAGGGTAAATTACCCCTACATATATGATTGTGAAAATCATAAAAGGGACTAATTTCATACGCTCGGCTACAGCTCCAGAAACAATGGTTGCGGCAGTTGCAGCAAACATGCCTTGAAATAAGAAATCTGTCCAATAGGTATAACCTTTATTATAGGTTAAATCTAAAAGGCCTTCAGCAGTTTTAGGTGAATCTAATCCAAAACCAGAAAAGCCTATAAAGCCATTAAAGTCTCCTGGGTACATTAAATTGAAGCCTATTAGGCAGTATAATAATAGACCTACAGTAATAATAAATATGTTTTTAAAAAGAATGTTTATAGTGTTTTTTTGTCGTGTTAAACCTATTTCTAAAAATGCAAAACCTAAATGCATAAAGAAAACTAGGGCTGTACAGATCATCATCCATACATTATTGATTGGTAATTGTTCCATATTTTATGTTGTTATTGTTTATATTATCTTAAAGTTTCTCCTCCTTTTTCTCCTGTTCTAATACGGTAGCATTCTTCTACATTAGAAACAAAGATTTTACCATCGCCAACCTCACCAGTAGCAGCAGAATCTATAAGTGTTTTAACAGTAACATCAGCAAAATTATCGTTTACTACAATAGACAAATACCTACGTTGTATGTCGCTGGTGCTATAAGAAACGCCACGATATACATGGCCCTCTTTTTCGTTACCCAAACCAGTAACATCCCAATAAGAAAAGAAGTTTACACCAACACTGTGTAGGGCTTCTTTAACTTCCCGGTATTTGGATTTTCTAATAATTGCTTCAATTTTTTTCATATTATTCTAATATTTTGATGGTTAGTGCTCAAAAATAGGGAAAAAAGATTACTTAATATTTTTGGCTACACCAATTTTTAAATGAATGCATTGTAAAATAAAATGATTGGCTTTGGAATTATATGAAACAGAAAAAATGAGTATGGAATAGTTACGGTTCTTCTTTATGTTGAAATGCTTAACTGAAAGAGAATAGAATTTCAAGATATACTTGCGAGCTATTATATTGAAAATAGTATGAATTCTTAGATGCTAAAAACGCAACAATTGATTTTGAACTATAGTAGAGAAGAAGAAATAATGCTATAATGAAAAAGAGACTGTCTTTTGGGACAGCCTCTTCTCAATCAAATTAAACTTTTATTTTAATTATGAATATAATTAGAATAAATTTTAGTCTTCAATTTCTCTTTGTCTCTTACCTGGGTAAGCTAAAGCGCCGTGTTCAGACAAGTCTAATCCTTCTATTTCTACTTTTTCAGAAACTCTAAGTCCTACAGTTTTCTTAAGAATAAAAAGAAATATGAAAGAAGTTCCAAGTGCCCATACTGCATAAGCTAAAACACCTATTAACTGAGTGATAAATTGACTTGCTCCACCACCATTAAAAAGTCCAATGCCAGTATCTCCATCAACACCCCAAAGACCAATAACTAAAGTACCCCAAGCACCAACTACACCATGTACAGACACAGCACCTACGGCATCATCAATTTTTAATTTTTGTTCTATAAACTCCATAGAGAATACTACAATAATACCACCAACTAGACCAGCTAATATAGCACCACCGTCTGTCATGTTACCACAACCAGCAGTAATGGCTACTAAACCAGCTAAAGCGCCGTTTAATGTCATATCTAAATTTGGCTTTTTATACTTGATCCAAGAAATAAATAAAGCACCTAATGCACCAGCAGCAGCAGCAAGATTTGTTACAAGTACTACTTTAGAAGCACCTACAGCATCGTCACCACCCCAAGCTAGTTGAGAACCACCATTAAATCCAAACCATCCAAACCAAAGGATAAATACACCTAAAGCAGCTAATAATTTGTTGTGACCTGGTATAGAAACTGCTTTTCCTTCTGCAGTGTATTTACCTAATCTTGGTCCAACTAAAATAGCAGCTATTAAAGCAGCCCATCCTCCTACAGAGTGAACAATTGAAGAACCTGCAAAATCGATAAAGCCTTTTTGAGCTAACCAACCATCACCGTTCCATTGCCATCCACCTGCTATTGGGTAAATTAATGCTGTAATAATTACAGAGAAAATAATATAAGTACCATATTTTGTTCTACCCGCTATAGCTCCAGATACAATTGTTGCTGCAGTAGCACAGAATACAGTTTGGAAAAATAAATCAGCTGGGTTACTAGTATCGTAGTACATTAAACCACTCCATCCAATCCAACCACCAGTAGATCCATACATAAGAGAATATCCTATAAACCAGAATACTAATGATCCAACTGCAATATCTAAAACATTTTTCATTGCAATGTTTACAACGTTTTTAGAACGTGTCATACCAGACTCCACTAACGTGAATCCTGCCTGCATTAAGAATACTAAGATACCTGAAATAAGCATCCAAAGCATTCCCATGTCGCCTTCTATTGCGGCGGTATCTTGAATTAATAGGGGCAATTTACCTATAGACATAATAATAATTGTTTTAAACGGTTAGTATTTAAATGATACAAAGCAAGTTCTTGATAAAAGAACTTGCTTTGTTCTTTGTGTTTTTTTGTTGCAATCCTATGATTAGAACGCGTAGATAGCAGCTAAAGTAAATGCAGCTAAGCTATTGGTAGCTTCTCCGTCAGCATCTAAGAAAGGCTCAGCATCATTATTCCAAGAATCTAATCTAATTTCTGGCTTAATAGTTAAGTTTTCAATAGCGTAGCTTCCAGTTAAAGTTAAACCTAATACAGCAGGAAGGTCGTCAACATCTTTTTGGTGTGCTCCAAAATATTCACCTCTTAATCCTAATCCAAAATCGTCAGACAAAGATAACTGAGGATATAATGCTACACCATAAAAACCAGCATCGTTACTAGTTTGGTATGCACCGTTGATACCTAAATAGAAATCATCTGAGATATCAAATCCACCAGTATAATCGATTTCAAAGCCTAATACTTCATCATTATCATAGTATAAGTTTAAGTATTGCCCTTTATAACCTAACTGAGCACCCAAAGCATAATCACCAGTAGTGTTATTGTTTGTGTCTGTAGCATTCATTAAAGCTAACATTAAACTAAAATCATCAGATAAAGCAAAATCTGCTTTTAAACCTACATGAGAAAAAGGCCCGTTAGAAAATAAATGAGACGTACTGTAGTTAAAATTTCCTGTTGGAGAAATAACTTCATAACCTAAATACGTGTTAAAACGACCTATTGTTAATGTAGTTGCATCAGAAACATTCCAATAAGCATATAATTGATTTAGATAGTATCCTTCATTTCCTTGACCATTGTCTTGACCAATAGCAGCATCTCCTCTAGGACCAAATACTAAATCAGCGACAACACCAGTACTTTTACCTTCGTAAGCAGCTATAATATTAGCCATTCCCAAAGCAAAACCAGTTTCATCAGCAAATGAAGATCCAAAAGATTGTCCAGTATTATCCGATGCACTTAAATAAGTTTGGTAATAAGTGTCAATAGATCCACTGATAGAAACTTTTTTAGCTTCTTCTTCCTGAGCAAACATAACTGTCGCTACTAAAAGCATTGTTAGAGTAAGTAATTTTTTCATAATGTTTAAATTTTGGTTATTAAATTTTAAAATTTTTAATCTTAAAAGACGGGAGCAAAACTATGTAAAAAACATTTACCCCCTAAAAAAAAGGGGGGTGTTGTGTTAATTTTTGTTAATTTTTTAAATATTACCCTATTTTTTTAAAGGTATTAAGTTATTTTTTTGATTTTATGAGTTTTTAATAACCGAGGAATTTGAATAATTGTCAGAATTTAAGTGCTTTTGATGCTGTTCTTTAGGTAAAAATTAAGTTTCATTCACTTTAATTTGCATATTCTTATTTATGGTGAAATATTATCAATTGAATTTTTAATAAAATAATTAGTTATAATTGCCAGATACCTATTTTAAAAGATAATTCGGTTAAAAAATCGAAATAATTATTTCCTCCTTATTATATATTTAAAATCAATAACTACCTTTGCATTTCGACGCTTTTTTTAAACCAAAAATGCAGATTATGCTCAAGAAACAAGGAATGTATTCGCCAGAATTTGAACACGAAAATTGTGGAGCTGGTTTTATTTGTAACCTTAAAGGGGAGAAAACAAATCAAATCATTCACGATGCGTTAGAAATTCTAGTAAAATTAGAACACCGTGGTGGTGTTAGTGCAGACGGAAAGACAGGAGATGGTGCAGGATTATTAATAGATATTCCTCACGATTATTTTAAACGGGTATGTGATTTTGATATTCCAGAGCAAAGAGAATATGCCGTAGGAATGGTGTTTTTACCTAAAGTAGATAATCAATATAAGTATTGTAAATCTATTTTTGAAAAAGAAATCGAAGCGCAAGGGCTTTCCATTTTAGGATGGCGAGAAGTTCCTGTGGATTCGTCTCAATTAGGAGAAATCGCTTTAGCTTCGGAGCCTAAAATAGAACAATTATTTATAGGTCAAACAGAACCTTTAGAAGAACCTATTTTTAAAGCAAAATTATATGCCGCTCGTAAAATTACTGAGCATGCAATAAGCGCCTCTAAAATGTCGCAAAGCGATTATTTTTATGTGTCAAGTTTGTCTACAACAACCTTAATATATAAAGGTATTATAATGCCTGAAGATATTGGGCCTTATTATAAAGATTTACAACAAGAGGATTTAGTAACGCGTTTAGCTTTAGTACACCAACGTTTCTCTACCAATACAATGCCTGCTTGGGAATTAGCACAGCCATTCCGTTTTATGTGTCAGAATGGAGAGATCAATACCTTACGTGGTAATGTAAGCCGCATGCGTGTACGAGAAGAGATTATGAAAAGTGAGGTGTTTGGACCTCAAATAGATAAATTATTCCCAATAATATTACCAGGGAAATCCGATTCTGCATCTATGGATATGGTTGTAGAGTTGTTAACGCATACAGGAAGATCATTACCAGAGGTTATGATGATGATGATTCCAGAAGCATGGGAAAAGCATAAAACCATGTCGGACGACAAAAAAGCGTTTTATGAGTACAATGCATGTTTAATGGAGCCATGGGATGGTCCAGCTTCTGTGCCATTTACAGATGGTGATTATGTGGGAGCGTTATTAGATCGTAATGGATTACGTCCTTCGCGATACACATTAACAAAAAGTGGCAAGTTAATCATGTCGTCTGAGGTTGGTGTTGTAGAAGTTGAGCCTTCAGACATTGAATTACATGGGCGTTTAGAGCCAGGGAAAATGTTTCTGGTAGATATGAACGAAGGCCGTATAATTGATGATGAAGAAATAAAAAGCAAAATTGTTTCAGAAAGACCCTACCAAGAATGGTTAGATAAAACAAGATTGCATTTAAAAGATATCCCTTACACAAGTGCAACATGTCCTATTGAAACCATAGATGTTAAAACAAGACAACGCTTGTTTAACTATACTATTGAAGATATTCAAGAGGTGATTACACCAATGGCTATAGTAGGCAAGGAAGCTTTAGGGTCTATGGGTATAGATACACCTTTAGCGGTTTTATCAGATAGGCCACAATTAATTTCAAACTACTTTAAACAGTTATTTGCTCAGGTTACCAATCCACCTTTGGATGGTATTCGTGAAGAGATTGTGACAGATATAAGCCTAGCTTTAGGTAAGGACAGAAATATATTCAGCATTACAGAAAGACAGTGTAGAAAGCTAAGAATACAAAACCCTGTTATCTCTAATGCCGATTTAGAAAAAATTAGAAATATTACAGTTGAAAGCTTTAAAGCCGAAACCATTGAGATATTATACCCTAAAGAAAAAGGGCTTAATGGGTTAGAAGATGCTTTAGAGAACATAATAGTACAAGTAGAAAAAGCTATTGATAGAAAAACAAATATTATCATCCTGTCTGATAGAGGTGTTAATAAAGAGTTTGCACCTATTCCAGCATTATTAGCTTGTTCGTATGTACACCACCAAATGAACCGTTTGCGTAAGCGTTCTTATTTCGATATTATTATAGAATCTGCAGAACCGCGTGAACCACATCATTTTGCAACTTTGTTTGGTTATGGTGCTAGTGCTATTAACCCATATATGGTAAATGAAATTATTAGAATGCAAGTCAAAGAAGGTTTTATTACTGGAATGGACGAGCAAAAAGCAGTTGATAATTTTAATAAAGCGATTGGGAAAGGATTGCTAAAAATAATGAACAAAATAGGAATCTCAACATTACATTCGTACAGAGGTTCTCAAATTTTTGAAATTGTTGGATTTAATTCTCAATTTGTAGATAAGTATTTCCCATATACAGCATCAAGAATTGAAGGTATAGGCTTATATGAGGTAGAAAAAGAAATTAACGAACGTTATAAATATGCGTACCCAGATACGCAAATTAAAAACCGTTTAGGTTTAAATATAGGTGGCGATTATAGATGGAGACGTAATGGAGAAAGGCATATGTTTAATCCTACCACTATTGCCAAACTACAGCAAGCTGTACGATTAACAGATCAAGCGAGTTACGATGTTTATGCTAAAGCAATTAATGAGCAGTCTCAAAATTTAATGACTATTCGAGGCTTGTTTGAATTTGATAATTTCGATCCAATTCCTTTAGATGAAGTTGAGCCATGGACAGACATTGTTAAGCGTTTTAAAACAGGAGCGATGTCTTATGGATCTATTTCCAGAGAGGCGCATGAAAATTTAGCCATTGCGATGAACCGTATTGGAGGAAAATCCAATTCAGGAGAAGGAGGAGAAGATAGAAAACGTTTTATTCCAGATGAAAATGGCGATAGCCGTAACTCTGCAATTAAGCAGGTGGCTTCAGGGCGTTTTGGTGTAACGTCTCACTATTTAACTAATGCTAAGGAGATACAAATAAAAATGGCTCAAGGTGCTAAGCCTGGAGAAGGAGGTCAACTGCCTGGTGAAAAAGTATTGCCTTGGATTGCATCGGCACGTAATTCTACACCATTTGTAGGATTGATTTCGCCACCACCACATCACGATATTTATTCTATTGAAGATTTAGCACAATTAATCTACGATTTAAAGAATGCTAACAGAGCAGCAAGAATTAATGTAAAATTAGTATCCGAAGTAGGTGTAGGTACCATTGCAGCAGGTGTATCCAAAGCAAAAGCAGATGTTGTATTAATTTCTGGTTACGATGGAGGTACAGGAGCATCACCATTAACCTCATTAAAACATGCAGGATTACCTTGGGAGCTTGGTTTAGCCGAAGCACAACAAACACTAGTGTTAAATAATTTACGTTCAAGAATTGTAGTTGAATGTGATGGACAGTTAAAAACGGGACGTGATGTAGCTATAGCAGCGTTATTAGGCGCTGAGGAATTTGGTTTTGCTACCGCGCCTCTAGTAGCTTCTGGTTGTATCATGATGCGTAAGTGTCACTTAAATACATGTCCTGTAGGTATTGCAACTCAAGATAAAGCTTTACGTAAAAACTTTAAAGGAACACCAGAACACGTTATTAATTTCTTCTATTATGTGGCTAATGAGCTAAGAGCAATCATGGCGCAACTAGGATTCCGTACAATGGACGAAATGATTGGTCAGACTCAAAAAATTAATGCGAATAATGCCATAAAGCATTATAAAGCTAAAGGTTTAGATTTATCATCTATTTTACATAGACCAGCAGTTTATGGTCAGTTGCCAGTTAAAAATTCAGAACAACAAGATCATAATTTAGATAAGGTATTAGACTTTACGATCTTAAAAGATGCAGAAGCAGCCATATCGAATAAAATAGAAACAACTCTAGATTACCCTATAAACAATATAAACCGTTCGGTAGGTGCCATAACCAGTAACGAAATTTCTAAGTTACATGGACATCTTGGCTTGCCAGAAGACACTTTAAAGTTAAACTTTACAGGGTCGGCAGGACAAAGTTTTGGAGCTTTTGGTGCGCATGGAGTTACATTTAATCTAGAAGGAAATACAAACGATTATTTAGGAAAAGGGCTTTCTGGAGCTAAACTTATAGTCAAAAAACCAGAAGAAGCAGACTTTATTGCCGAAAATAATATTATAGTTGGTAATGTATGTTTGTTTGGAGCAGTTAAAGGAGAAGCATATATCAATGGTATCGCAGGAGAACGTTTCGCAGTTCGTAACTCTGGAGCTACAACAGTAGTAGAAGGTGTTGGAGATCACTGTTGTGAATACATGACAGGAGGAAAAGTAATTGTTCTTGGTAGTACAGGAAGAAACTTTGCTGCAGGTATGAGTGGAGGAATAGCTTATGTTTACGATCCAGAAAACAAATTTGTAAATGGTTTATGTAATACAGAAACTATTGAATTTGAAGATATTCTTGAAGAAGATGCCGCAGATTTAAAAGCATGCATTGAGAAGCATGTTCATTATACAGATAGTGATCTTGCTAAAACATTATTAACCGATTGGGATAATAATTTACAGCATTTTGTTCGTGTGATGCCTACTGAATATAAGAAAGCATTAGCGCGTTTAGCAAAAGGAGAAGTAATGGTTGAAGAATTAGAAACAGTATAACAACAATGGGAAAAGTAACAGGTTTTAAAGAATTCGAAAGACAAGATGAAACTTACACGCCTGTAGAAGATCGTGTAAAACATTATAAAGAATTTACGGTGCCTCTTAGTGAAGAGGAGTTGACAAAACAAGGCTCTCGTTGTATGGACTGCGGTATTCCTTTTTGTCACAGTGGGTGCCCGTTAGGGAATCTAATTCCAGATTTTAATCATATGGTACATCAAGGCGAATGGAAAAAGGCGTCTTGGATATTACACTCTACAAATAACTTTCCGGAATTTACAGGGCGTTTATGTCCTGCGCCATGTGAGCAAGCATGTGTATTAGGTATTATAGAAGATCCTATTTCTATAGAAAATATCGAGAAAAATATTGTAGAACGCGCATTTAAAGAAGGCTGGATTAAACCACAGCCGCCAAAAACAAGAACAGGTAGAAAAATAGCTGTTGTTGGTTCTGGTCCTGCTGGTTTAGCTGCTGCGCAACAACTAAATAGAGCAGGTCATACTGTTACTGTTTTTGAAAGAGATGATGAATTAGGAGGATTGCTACGTTATGGTATTCCAAACTTTAAAATGGAAAAAGAGATTATAGATCGTCGTGTAGCCATTTTAGAAGCAGAGGGCATTACATTTAAGACCAATGTAAATGTTGGTGTTAATTACGATGTAGAGCAATTAAAAGCGTTTGATGCTGTAGTATTATGTGGAGGAGCAACCGAAAGACGTAGCTTACCAACACCAGGTATAGATGCAGATGGTGTTGTACAAGCCATGCATTTCCTAACACAACAAACAAAAGTTGTTTTTGGAAAAGAAGTAAAAGATCAAGTATTGGCAACAGATAAAAACGTGATTGTTATTGGTGGAGGAGATACAGGTTCAGACTGTATAGGGACATCAAACCGTCAAGGTGCTAAATCTGTAATTAATTTTGAGATTATGCCAAAACCTCCGGGGCATAGGTCACCAACTACACCTTGGCCTTATTGGCCATTACAGTTAAAAACATCGTCTTCACATAAAGAAGGTGTTGAGCGTAATTGGTTAATCAATACAAAAGAATTTGTAACAGATGATAATGGAAAACTAACAGCCTTAAAAACAGTAAATGTTGAGTGGGAAATGGTGCCAGGGCAACGTCCAAAACTTATAGAAATAGAAGGTACAGAAAAAACATGGCCATGTGATTTAGCGTTATTGGCTCTAGGATTTACAGGTCCAGAAAGTACTCTGGCAGATAAGTTAGGCATAGAAAAGGATGCACGTTCTAATTACAAGGCAGAATACGGTAAATACCAAACAAATGTCCCTAATGTATTTACAGCAGGAGATATGCGTAGAGGGCAATCGTTAATTGTATGGGCAATTTCTGAAGGTCGTGAAGCAGCAAGACAAGTAGATATATATTTAATGGGTAAATCAGACTTGCCTACCAAAAATTCTGCAGGGGATTTAGTAGGTGTTTAAATTGGAACTTGAAATTTATTATTTAAAACCGTATTAAGAAAGCATATCTTGATACGGTTTTTGTTTTTCCCAGTTATTACAGATTGGCTATATTAGCAAAATGCTATCTAAAAAAACTAAATATGGTTTAAAAGCACTTACTTATATCGCCAGAAGTGAAAGTGATGAGCCTGTACGGGTAGGGGAAATCGCAGAGCATGAAAAGATTCCACAGAAATTTTTAGAAGGCATATTGTTAACACTAAGAAAATCTGGGGTATTAGGTTCTAAAAAAGGTAAATATGGTGGTTATTACCTCAGGCAAGATGCATCAGAAATAAAAATGACAGATGTTATGCGTGTGCTTGAAGGCCCTATAGCAATGGTGCCTTGTGTAAGTTTAAACTATTACGAGAAATGCGATGACTGTCCAGACGAACATACTTGTAGCGTACATAAACTAATGATCGAGGTGCGTGATAGCACACTTAAAGTATTTAGAAATAAAACTTTGGCGGATTTGTCAGTGACATAGGGATTAATAATTTAGTATTGTGAGGTCTTTTTTGTTAGTTTTCTTCATTTTATCGTCCAAATAATCCTGTATTTCAAAAAAGTAGCAAATATAGTTTGTAGTGTTTAAAAAAGTATTATTTTTGTAATCCCTACTAAATCGATAGGATTAATATAATAAAACGACAAATGATAGCGCAAATGTTATTAAAAAGTAAAGAGAAATCTACCTATAAAGAGGATAGTGCAGGTGAGAAACCAATTAGAAGTGTTGCTAAGGCGCTTAGTTGGAGGGTTGTAGGAACATTAGATACACTTTTGGTTTCGTATTTTTTAACCGATAAAATTTCACTTGCTGCTTCAATAGCTTCAGTAGATTTTATAACAAAATTGATTTTATACTTTTTCCATGAGCGCTTTTGGAACATTATTAAGTGGGGAAAATAAATATATAAAAAGATGTTTACAGAAACTCAAATAGAAGCATTAAACAAGAGTCTTGAAAAGGCTACACCTTCAGAAATTATAAAAAAAGCTTTAGAGCTTAGTGAAAACGTGGTTGTTACAACAAATTTTAGACCTTATGAAGCTGCAATTTTAAATGCAGTTAGTTCTGAAAAATCTAAAACCCCAGTGATTTGGTGTGATACAGGATATAATACGCCGCAAACGTATAAACATGCAGAGCAGGTTATAAAAGATTTAGATTTAAACGTATTTTTGTACGTTCCTAAACAAACATCATCGCATAGAGATGTGGTTATGGGGATTCCAAGTGTAGATGATCCTAAACATGCTGAGTTTACAGAGCAAGTTAAGTTAGAACCGTTTAGACGTGCTATGGAAGAGCATCAACCAAAAGTTTGGTTTACTAACTTACGTCAAGGACAAACAGCATTTAGAAATAGTATTGGAATTTTTAGTTTAAGTAAAGACGGTGTTTTAAAGGTAAGCCCTTTTTATTATTGGTCTGATGAAAAATTAGATGCGTATTTAGAAGAACACAATTTGCCAAACGAGTTTAAGTATTTCGATCCAACAAAGGCATTGGCGAATAGAGAATGTGGATTACATGCCTAATTTAATTGGCATTGAACATTTATAAAGTAAATAGTTTTAAGAAATTAAAAATAAATAACAAATATTCTTGCTACACCCGAGTAAGAATGTCCCGCTTAATGCGGGATTAGGAGGGGCTTTTAATTATGAATAAAGATACATCAAGTATAAATTCGCTAGAAAACGAAGCTATATATATCATGAGAGAAGTGGCAGCACAATTTGAAAAGCCAGTGTTGTTATTTTCTGGAGGAAAAGATTCTATTACTTTAGTACGATTAGCTGTTAAGGCATTTTATCCAGCAAAAGTGCCTTTTCCTTTAATGCATATTGATACAGGGCATAATTTCCCAGAAACTATAGAGTTTAGAGATCGATTGGTGAAAGAATTAGGTTTAGAACTTATAGTTAGAAATGTACAAGACTCTATCGATCAAGGTAAAGTAAAAGAAGAGTCTGGGCGTTATGCAAGTAGAAATATGTTGCAAACAACCACGCTATTAGATGCTATAGAAGAATTTAAGTTTGACGCATGTATAGGAGGTGCCCGTCGTGATGAAGAAAAGGCAAGAGCAAAAGAACGTATTTTTTCGGTAAGAGACGATTTTGGGCAATGGGATGAGAAAAACCAACGTCCAGAATTGTTTGATATGTTAAATGGAGATATTGAATTAGGGCAAAACGTTCGTGTATTCCCAATATCTAACTGGACAGAATTAGATGTTTGGTCTTATATAGAAAAAGAAGATATAGAAATTCCTTCAATTTATTTTGCACACAAACGTAAAGTATTTTTAAGAGATGGTATGATCTGGTCTGCAGAAGATGATGTTGTGTATAGAGATGATGAAGAAGAAGTAATAGAGGAAATGGTGCGTTTTAGAACTGTAGGCGATATGAGTTGTACAGCTGCGGTACTATCTGAAGCATCAACAATATCAAAAGTAGTTGAAGAAATTAGAGATTCTACAATTTCAGAACGTGGTGCGCGTATAGACGATAAACGCTCTGAAGCTGCGATGGAGAAACGTAAACAACAAGGGTATTTTTAATCCCCTAGCCCCCTTAGAGGGAATTAGCAAGTTTGCGAATATTAAAAAATAAAAGAGTTAAGTACAAATTTTAAAATATACCCGTTAAAACGCCCTCTCCTTTGGAGAGGGTTGGGGAGAGGAATGGAAGTATTAAAAATAGCAACAGCAGGGAGTGTAGATGATGGGAAAAGTACCTTAATAGGGCGTATACTTTACGATACAAAATCATTAACTACAGATAAGTTAGAGGCTATAGAAAAAACAAGTAAAAAACGTGGTTATGATTACTTAGATTTTTCATTAGCAACAGACGGGTTAGTGGCCGAAAGAGAGCAAGGGATCACCATAGATGTAGCACACATTTATTTTTCAACAAAAAATAAAAGTTATATCATAGCAGATACGCCTGGTCATGTTGAGTATACAAGAAACATGGTTACTGGAGCATCAACATCACAAGCGTCCATTATTTTAATAGATGCGAGAAAAGGTGTGATAGAGCAAACAAATCGTCACTTTTTTATTAATAATTTACTACGTGTTAAAGATGTTGTAGTAGCTATTAATAAAATGGATTTGGTAGACTATTCAGAAGATGTTTATAATAAGATTAAAGCAGATTTTGAAGCATTGATGAGTAAGAGAGATTACCAAGATCAAAATATTTCTTTCATACCAGTAAGTGCATTAAAAGGAGATAATGTGGTGAATAAATCTAAAAATATGCCTTGGTATAATGGGGATTCTATCTTAGATCACTTAGAGAAGTTAGATAAAGCAGATATTTTTAATGTTGGTACACCACGTTTCCCAGTACAATATGTTATTCGTCCTAAAACAGAAGAATATCACGATTATAGAGGATATGCTGGTAAAGTATATGGAGGTAACTTAAGTGTTGGTGACGATGTAGTCGTATTACCATCGCAAACAAAATCTAAAATTAAAGAAATTTATTTCTATGATGAAACTTTTGAAACAGCATCCAGACGTTCATCAGTCACCATCACTTTAGAAGATGATGTTAATGTAAGTAGAGGCGATATGATTGTAAAAGAAGGCGATTTGCCAACTATTGAAAAACAATTTATGGCAAATGTATGTTGGATGGACTCTAAGCAATTAACACCTGGCGCTAAATATACAGTACAACATGGTGTGAATAAAGTATTAGCAAAAGTAGATGTAATTCATCACAAAATTAATCCAGATTATTCAGGTATTGAGGAAGATGTATCTGGCTTAGGAATGAACGATATAGCTAGGGTAAGTTTTAAATTAAACAAGCCTATTTTTTACGATCAATTTAAAAATCATAGAACAAATGGTTCTTTTATTTTAATCGATCCACAATCAAACAGTACAGTTGGTGCTGGGTTTATACAGTAAGCCCCCTAACCCCCAAAGGGGGAACTAGCAAGTTTGCTAATAATAAATAAAAAAGTCCTATAAGATTTAAAAGTTTTATAGCTAGGAATAAAAGTTAAACTAAAAATTACCCAGTAAAGAGCTCCTCCCCTTTGGGAGGTCGGGAGGGGAAAATGAAAAGTTTTGAAACAGAAATAGAAAATCCAATTGTAGAAAAAGACATTATCGAGTTAGCTAATAAAATCGAAATGTTTCACAATGGAAAAATAGATGAAGAAAAATTTAGAAGTCTTCGTTTAGCACGTGGTGTATATGGGCAAAGGCAAGAAGGCGTGCAAATGATTCGTATTAAGATTCCTTACGGAAAATTAAAGAGTAATCAATTACGAAGAATTTCTGAAGTGTCTGATGAATATTCAAGAGGACGTTTGCATATTACAACACGCCAGGATATCCAGATTCACTATGTAGATCTAAATAGAACACCAGAACTTTGGGCAGAATTAGAGCGCGACGATGTAACACTTCGTGAAGCATGTGGTAACGTGGTAAGAAACGTGACCGCTTCTGAAACTGCAGGAATCGATGTAAACGAACCTTTTGATGTGTCTCCTTACGCAGATGCCTTATATAAGTTTTTCTTACGTAACCCAATCTGTCAAGAAATGGGACGTAAGTTTAAAGTGTCTTTTTCATCTACAGATGAAGATACAGGATTATCTTACTTACATGATATAGGATATATAGCAAAAATTAAGGACGGCGTTCGTGGTTTTAAAGTAATGGTAGCAGGAGGGTTAGGATCGCAGCCACGTCATGCAGATGTGCTATATGATTTTGTTGAGACAGATAAAATCATCCCAATAATGGAAGGTATTTTAAGAGTTTTTGATCGTCATGGAGAACGTAAGAGTCGTGCTAAGGCGAGAATGAAATTCTTATTAAAAGATATCGGATTAGAAGCTTTTAAAACATTAATAGCCCAAGAACAAGAAGCAATTGAGTTTAAAAGTGTCTCTATAGATGCAGATGCTTATATCGCTTCAACACCAGTTTCGGTAGAAGTGCCCCAAGTAGAGATAAAAGATCAGGAAGCATTTAATTTATGGAAATCAACAAACTTGATTCCTCAAAAGCAAGATGGCTATGTCGCTATAGGAATCAAGGTTTTACTTGGAGATTTCTATACAGATAAAGCCCGTTTACTGGCTAAATTGGTAGACGATTATGCAGCAGGAGAAGTACGTTTAACATTACGCCAAAACATAGTAATTCCTTTTGTTAAAGAGGATCTAATACCATTTTTCTATGTACAATTAGAAAAATTAGGCTTTGTAGAAGCGGGTTATAATAAAGCCGTAGATATTACAGCATGTCCAGGTACAGATACGTGTAACTTAGGTATAGCAAGTAGTACAGGGATTTCAGAAGAACTAGAAAGAGTCATTAAAACAGAATACCCACAATATTTAAAAAAGGACGATTTAGTTATTAAAATAAGTGGCTGTATGAATGCCTGTGGGCAACACAATATGGCAAATATTGGTTTCCAAGGCATGACTGTAAGAACTAAAGATAAATTAGTAGCGCCTGCATTACAAGTGTTATTAGGCGGAGGAAATCAAGGTGATGGAAATGCCACTTTTGCAGACAAAGTAGTAAAAGTACCAAGTAGAAGAGGACCTGAAGCATTACGAAGAATTTTAAACGATTATGAAGCTAATGCTAACGGAAAACAGTTTGTAGAATATTACCAAGAAAAAGGAGAAAAATACTTTTACGATTTCTTAAATGATTTACAAGATGCAACTAATTTAACTCAAGAAGATTTTATTGATTGGGGAGAAGAAGAAAAGTATGTAAAAGCCATTGGAGTAGGAGAGTGTGCAGGTGTTGTTATAGATTTAATTGCAACATTATTCTTTGAAAGCGAAGAAAAAATTGAAAATGCTAAGACTTCTTTTGAAGATGGTGTCTATTCAGGAGCGATTTACTTAGCATACCAATCATTGGTTAATTCTGCGAAAGCGTTATTATTAGCTGAGAATAAAAAGACGAATACGCATGCTGGTATAATATCTCAGTTTGATGAACTATTTGTTGCAAGTGGAAGAATTGATTTAGGGACATCTTTTTCAGAATTGATTTACCAAATCAACAAGAATGCACCAACTAAAGAATTTGCCTTAAATTATATATCTAGTGCAGATAAATTTTTAGAAGCAGTAAGAGCTTTTAGAGAAGTTGAGCAAAGTAAACAAAATTAAGAGAGGTATATTATAAAATGAGTTTTAAAACCCCAATATTAACCGTTGTAGGTGCAGGACCTGGAGATGAGGACTTAATCACACTCAAAGCCATTAAAGCCATTGAGTCTGCCGATGTGATTCTTTATGATGCACTTATTAACGCATCTTTACTAAACTATGCTAAAGAAGATGCGGAGCTAATTTTTGTAGGGAAACGTAAAGGGTGTTATGCATTTCAACAAGAGCAAATAAATGAGCTTATTGTTACTAAAGCCAAAGAGAAAGGGCATGTGGTACGTTTAAAAGGTGGTGATCCATTTATTTTTGGTCGTGGAGCAGAGGAAATAGATTATGTAAGGCAATTTGGTTTAGAAACCTATATGGTGCCTGGAATATCATCGTCGGTAGCAGTGCCAGCATATCAAGGCATTCCGTTAACAAAGCGTGGTGCATCAGAAAGTTTTTGGGTCATTACAGGAACAACAAAAAAGCATCAGTTATCAGGAGATGTGGCTTTAGCAGCAAAATCGACCGCAACAGTGGTGATTTTAATGGGGATGAGTAAACTAGGAGAAATTGTCAAGATTTTTTCAGAAGAAAATAAGCAAGATATGCCTGTGGCTATCATTCAAAATGGAACAAGAGAAAATGAAAATGTAGGCATAGGTACCATTCAAACTATAGGAAAAATTGTAGAAGAAAAACAATTGGCCAATCCAGCTATAATTGTTATTGGAGAAGTGGTTAAAGAACGCGCGGTTTTAAGTACTATTTATAGTGAAGTTGCTGAAAAGTAATTTATGAAAGCAGAAACAGAACATATAAAGAATACGAGTGAGCAAGCGCCCCCTTTGGGGGGTGGGGAGAGAAATAATTTATATCCTATATTCCTAAAAACAAAAAGTTTAAATGTTCTTATTGTAGGAGGAGGTAATGTTGCGGAAGAAAAGTTAACCTTTTTATTGAAGTCCAGTCCAGATGCTCATGTAACTATGGTGTCGCCTATGTTTAGAGAAGGGACAAAGACATTAGCAAAAAAAAGCTGTGTTACTTTAGTTGAAGATACGTATAAAAAAAAGTATTTAAAAGGAAAGCATATGGTTGTAGCAACCACCGATGTACCAAAAGTAAACGTGCAAGTCTGGAAAGATTGTAGAGCAGAGGCAAAACTAGTAAATGTAGCAGATAACCCACCATATTGCGATTTTTATATGGGAGGTATAGTGACCAAAGGCAATGTTAAAGTAGCTATATCAACAAATGGAAAATCACCAACAACAGCTAAGCGTTTGCGACAATTTTTTGAGGATGTAATCCCAGACAATGTAGACGATTTGGTAAAGAATTTAAACGAATATAGGAAAACTATAAAAGGTGATTTCGAAGAAAAAGTAGAAACACTAAACGCGTTTACTAAAGGATTAATAGAAAAAAAGAATTAATATATAAACTAGCCTTAAGGGCAAATGTAAGAATATGATTAAAACAGATATAATTATAATTGGCGCGGGGCCTACTGGATTATTTACTGTATTCGAAGCAGGATTATTAAAATTAAAATGTCATTTAATTGATGCATTGCCACAACCTGGTGGGCAGTGTTCGGAGTTGTATCCTAAAAAACCTATTTACGATATACCTGGTTTTCCAGAAATTTTAGCAGGCGATTTAACAAAAAACCTGTTAGAGCAAGGGAAACAGTTTGAGCCTGGGTTTACATTAGGAGAGCGTGCAGAAACGGTAGAAAAGCAAGACGATGGCACCTTTATAGTAACTACAAATAAAGGAACAAAGCATCAAGCACCTGTTGTTGCTATAGCTAGTGGTCTGGGAAGTTTTGAGCCTAGAAAACCACAACTTGAGAACCTTGCGAACTATGAAGATAAAGGTGTTGAGTACATGATTAAAGAACCAGAACTGTATCGTGATAAAGATGTTGTAATTGCTGGTGGTGGAGATTCTGCGTTAGACTGGAGTATATTTTTAGCCGATGTCGCTAAAAGTGTAACACTTGTACATAGACGTAATGAGTTTAGAGGACATTTAGATTCTGTAGAAAAAGTGCAAGAGCTAAAAAATGAAGGTAAAATAAATCTAATCACACCTGCCGAAGTCACAAACATTTTAGGAGATGGTAAGGTTGAAGCTATAGAAATCACAAAAAAGGGAGAAGAACCTATTACTTTAGAGACAGATCATTTTATACCTTTATTTGGCTTGTCACCAAAATTAGGACCTATAGCAAACTGGGGCTTAGAAATAGAAAAAAATGCTATTAAAGTTAATAATGCATTAGACTATCAGACTAATATCCCAGGGATTTTTGCTATTGGTGATGGTAATTCATACCCAGGAAAATTAAAATTAATACTTTGTGGTTTTCATGAAGCCACATTAATGTGTCAGGCGGCATATAAAATTATTAATCCAGGTAAGAAATTTGTATTAAAATACACAACAGTAAGTGGTATTGACGGATTTGATGGCACACGAAAAGAAGCACCCAAGGCGGTAGTTCAGGCTATTAATTAATATTAATTTAATAGTCGTAAAAAAATAAATCCTACCAAGAATTTCTTAGTAGGATTTATTTTTTTAATTAAGTAAGTTAGTATTCAGATAAATTCTATTTTTAAACTTTGAACTCATCTTGACTTTTTATTTTTAAACTAAAATGTGTTGAAATTTGACCAGATGAGGCACTTTTTGAAAGTCATAGCACCGCTACGAATAAAAAAAGTAACAAAATATGGGTGAATTTCAGCCATTTTTTAGGAAATAGAAAAAGTTAAGATGAGTTCTTTAATTATTACAACACTTTAGAATCAATAAGAATGAAAAGTTATAACGTTTGTTTAAAAGATAAAGTTAAAACATTTACAAAGCGCTTATTTTATTCGTTGTTTGATTGCGAAGAAGAAGTCGCACATAGCAAGTATTTAGAAAAAACATTTGTAAAAATACTGGCAAGATTAGACGTGGAAAATGCAGAAGATATTTGGAAAAATTATAAGTCTAGCCTGCCAGAAATTAGAGCAAAATTAGATTTAGATGCTACAGCTTTTGAGAATAACGATCCGGCATCACATAGTCTAGAAGAAATTTATCTGGCATACCCTGGGTTTCATGCTATATCAATCCACAGGTTAAGTCATGCACTTTATAAATTAGGCGTGCCTATTTTACCACGAATGATGAGTGAATATATTCACGGTATTACAGGAATAGATATTCATCCGGGAGCTACTATAGACGAATCGTTTTATATAGATCATGGTACAGGAATTGTTATTGGCGAAACGTCTATTATTGGTAAGCATGTAAAGATTTATCAAGGAGTCACCTTAGGCGGGATTTCAGTAGCTAAAAACTTAGCATCAACAAAGCGTCACCCAACGATTAATGATAATGTATGTATTTATGCAAATGCTACCATTTTAGGTGGTGATATCGTTATTGGAGCAAATAGCATTATAGGGGCTAATGTGTGGATTACACAATCTGTTCCAGAAAACTCATTAGTGACCTACCAAACCGAAATTAAAATAAGACCGAAAAAAAATGGCATACGGTAAAACAATATTAGATCAAATAGGGAATACACCACTTGTAGAAGCAACCCATATTTTAAAAAATAAAAATGTGCGTTTGTTTTTAAAGCTGGAAGGAAATAATCCAGGAGGTAGTGTGAAAGATCGCGCTGCTTTTAATATGATTAACGAAGCCTTAAAACGAGGTGATATTAAAAAAGGGGGGACTTTGGTAGAAGCTACAAGTGGTAATACAGGGATAGCTTTGGCGTTTATATCGCAATTATTAGGGTTGAATATGGTACTCATTATGCCCGAAAACTCCACCGAAGAACGAGTAAAAACCATGCGTGCCTATGGCGCGGAGGTTATTTTAACTCCTGCAGATGTTGGTATAGAAGGTTCCAGAGATTTAGCATTTAAACTAAGAGATGAAAAGGGATATACGCTTTTAAATCAGTTTGAAAATCCAGATAATTGGAAAGCACACTATAAAACTACAGGCCCAGAAATTTGGAGAGATACAGAAGGAGAGGTTACTCATTTTGTATCCGCTATGGGAACAACAGGGACTATTATGGGAACATCGACGTTTTTAAAAGAAAAAAATCCAAATGTAACTATAGTAGGAGCACAACCAGCAGATGGCGCTAGAATACCAGGGATTAGAAAATGGTCTCCTGAGTATGTGCCTAAGTTTTTCGATCGCTCTAGAGTAGATGTTGTAGTAGATGTAAGTGAAGACGATGCTAGAAAAACTACCCAGCGATTAGCAAAAGAGGAAGGTGTTTTTGCAGGTATGAGTAGTGGAGGTTCGGTGTTTTGTGCATTGCAAATAGCAGAAGCCTTAGATAAAGGTATTGTAGTTGCTATTATTTGCGATAGAGGGGATAGGTATTTGTCGTCTTCTTTGTTTGAGTAAACGAGAACTCAACACCTGTCAGGTTTTTTAACCTAGCAGATAAGTAGTCTTAGAGAAAGAATTAAAAATTCTTAACCGGGTTTAATACGTCTTGTTTTTTTATAATGTTATATATTAGGGTCAGGGATAGTAATCGGTCCCCCAGCACATTTTTCACGTACTCGATCTGGCCAATTACAGTCTGCTTGCATACACAAACACCAATCAGATTCCTTTAAAGCCCATTCTAATGCTAATTTTCTTGAAACTAAATTAGTGCAATTAGTCCATTTTTCAGACCCTTCATCAAAAGCAGAACAAAAATGTTCATTCAAAAAATCTGCATTATTCAAGCCAGTTGCATTTTCTATATTAGTATCGCAAGCATCCCAGATATCTAAGCATCCAGGTGGTATTTCGTCATTTTTCGATTTATTAGTAATGCCTGTTCTCAGTTCGCTATTACGATTGTTGCGCATAATTTGGTTAAAAATGCTTTCAACATTAACATCGTTCGTGTTTTTTAAATCGTAACGTTTAGTTATTTCTAGCATAAGTTTTGCTTGAGTCGTATAAAAATTTTCTAGATCAGCTACAGTGTTAAATCCCATTGCAGAAGATAATGCTATTTTTTGCTCATTAGTTAGTGCTTCATCATTCCCTACAATTGTGTTTGCTTCTTCAGGGTTTTTAATTTGTTTTGATACAACATATATGTTAGTCACATATTCTATGTAATCATTATCTTGTTCTAGTTTGCTTAAATCTATAAGAGTTGGTTCATCATTAATACTAGAGTCATCATTTTTACAAGAAAAAAAAGAGATAGTCAAAAGAGCTATTAAGGCTACTGTTTTTTTTAAGATTGTATACATCGTTTCTAATTATTTAAAAAAAAATTATAATATCAAAACTAAATAATAGCTTTATAAAAAAACTTAATTCAAATTAAGAAAACAACATATTCTTTTTAAAGTATGCTTTTTTTACTTTACTAAAAGTTTCTGGAGCCATAGCCAAATATTGAGCTATTAATTTTTGAGAAACCTCTAGTATGTAACGTTGTGCATTTTTATTAGTTTCTATAAATAATTTAAACCTTTCAAAAGCACTTTGATGTTGTAGTATAAAAGCCCTGTTTTCTCTTTCCAAAAGGACTTGTTCGGTAGATTTAGCATAAACATAAGTTAGCCAATGTTCCTGTTTTAGTAAATTCTCGAATGCTTTTTTTTCAAAATAAATAATCTCAACATCTGTAATAGCCTCTTGGACTTCAAAAGATGGTGTTTGCTCGACATAGCTTTTTAAACAATTAAAATACATGCCGGATATTTTAATATTAAGGGTAACAAGATTATCATTAACCATCATGTATTGATGCACTATTCCTGATGCTAGAAAATTAATTTGAGAATCTATCTCTCCAATTTTTAAAATAAGGTTCCCCTTTTTAAATGATTTTGTTTTTAAGATTTTTTTAAAGGGTTCAAATTGCTTTAACGAAATTGGGATTTGTTGATTAAAAATGTGATAAAGTTCATCTATCATCAAAATAGTATTTTATTATTGAAAAAATAAAACGGTAAATAATATTGTAAAGCCTAGTGCAATTACAAAATATTTATTCCATGATTATTGCTTGTTGTTCTATAAGAACATACGTTATTTTTAAGGTTTTAGCTTAAATAAAAGAATTATAGTTAGTATTTTTGTGCATTGGTTAATGGTGTTATCAAGAAAGGTAGAGGGAATAGACCCGTTAAAGCCTTAGCAACCTCCCGACCTATTCGGGAAAGGTGCTACGTTCTACTATTTGTCCTGAATTAAGTTATACTGAATTTATTTCAGTGCCTCAGGAGCAATTAGAAAGATAACGAAAGGAATATCTTTTGCTTTTCTTGATAATATTTTATAATAAAAACGACTAAATATCTAATATTTTGTCAAACAGAACTTGTTTCAGTTTCTCATTCTAGATAAAGAGATTCAGACAAATAAATTAGAATTTAAGATAATAAAATAATAATGCAATGTCAGATATATATAAAGCATTAAAAGAACGTATTTTGGTTTTAGATGGAGCGATGGGAACCATGCTACAAGCTTATAAATTCACAGAAGAGGATTTTAGAGGAGAGCGTTTTAAGGATTACCCAACACCTTTGCAGGGTAATAACGATTTGTTATCCATAACGCAGCCAGAAGCCATAAAAACCATACACGGTAAATATTTTGAAGCTGGAGCAGATATTGTTGAAACCAATACCTTTTCTGGAACAACTATCGCTATGGCAGACTACCAAATGGAAGATTTAGTATATGAACTAAATTATGAGTCTGCTAAAATAGCCAAGGAAGTAGCCAATGAATTTACAGCAAAAGAACCACATAAACCGCGCTTTGTAGCAGGTTCAATAGGACCAACAAACCGTACAGCAAGTATGTCTCCAGATGTAAACGATCCAGGGTATCGCGCTGTAACTTTTGATGAATTACGTATTGCTTATAAGCAACAAGTAGAAGCTTTACTTGATGGAGGAGCAGATTTATTACTGGTAGAAACAGTTTTTGATACTTTAAACGCCAAGGCAGCATTGTTTGCTATAGAAGAAGTAAAGGACGAACGAAATATTGATGTACCCATTATGCTTAGTGGTACAATTACAGATGCATCGGGTAGAACATTATCAGGACAAACAGCAGAAGCGTTTTTAATCTCTGTATCACATATTCCGTTACTGTCTGTTGGGTTTAATTGTGCTTTAGGAGCCAATTTGCTACAACCGCATTTAGAGGCTATTGCTGGTAAAACAGATTTTGCTGTATCGGCACATCCTAATGCAGGATTACCAAATGCATTTGGTGAGTATGATGAAACACCAGAAGAAATGGGCGCGCAAATAGAAGAGTATTTAAAGCGGGATTTAATTAATATTATAGGCGGATGCTGTGGTACATCACCAGAACATATTAAAGTGATTGCCGATTTAGCGGCTAAGTATGAACCAAGAAACATGGTTGTTAATTGTTAATTTTTGGTTGCTAGAAGCCCAGAGATGTAGCAAGAAGTGATTAGCCAGAATAAAATTAATAACTAAACAATGATTCTAGAAGTCGCCATATTAAACATAGAAGAAGGATTATCTGAAGCTTTTGAAACAAATTTCAAAACCGCAGAAGCTATCATTTCGTCAATGAAAGGTTATATCTCGCATCAGCTAAAAAAATGTATTGAAAGAGGAGATAATTGCATAATAAAATGAAATTTATGAAGAATATAGTTTGTTTAATTTTAATTGTTAGTTTTTTATCATGCTCAGTGAGCAAGAAAATTGGGGAGAACAGGCAGCAAAGTTATATAGGTTATAAAGAAGAACCGCCAATAACTAAATCACTTTTCAATGATAAAAATGCAACAATTTCCGAAGAGAATATTCAAAAAATTTTAGATGGTAATTATGCTTTGCCAGAACGTTTAAGGGTTTCAATCGTAAAGTTAGAAAGTAGTCAAAACTCGAGGGGTTATTATTGGAATAACGAACGATACTTAAAGTCACAGCAGGAATATTTAGACTTATTTACGCAAAAGTTTAAAGCATCTAAAAGAGTAGAGAGAGTTTCTAAAATTCCAGATTTATTAATTTCAAATAACCCTACTTTTACTAATATAAGAGAAGCAGCAGTAAGAACTCAGTCTGATATTGTTGTTATATATTCAATTAATAGTGATTTGTATTCAAAATATAAATTATTTTCAAAATCAGATATTAAAGCTTTTGCAACTACACAACTTATAATATTGGATGTTAGGACTGGTTTAATACCATTCACAGCCATTTCAACAAAGGAGTTTCATTCAAAAAGAAACGAAAATGAATTGAACGAAAATGAGGCAGCAAATCGGATAAAAAATAAAGCCGTTCTTTTATCAATTGATGATATAACGCAAAGAATGAATAAATTTCTCGGTAACAAAGAATGATACTAGAAGTAGCCATATTAAATATAAAAGAAGGATTGTTAGCAGATTTTGAAACAAATTTCAAAACCGCAGAAGCTATCATTTCATCAATGAAAGGTTATATCTCGCATCAGCTAAAAAAATGTATCGAAGAAGACAATAAATATATATTATTAGTAAACTGGGAAAAACTAGAAGATCATGAAATTGGCTTTAGGAAATCTGAAGCATATCAAGAATGGAAATCATTATTACATCATTTTTATGATCCGTTTCCAGTTGTAGAACATTATGTTTAGTTGTTGGTTTTTAGTTCATGGTTGTTAGTTAGTAGTTTTGGTAGTAAAAAATATAAGATGAATTATACTGAGCTAGATGTATGGAAATGTTCAAGAGAACTTGTTAAATTAGTATATGTATTGACTAAATCATTTCCAAAAGATGAATTATATGCTTTAACGAATCAAATAAGGAGAAGTGTAATTTCAGTACCTTCAAATATAGCAGAAGGCATAGGTAGACAATCAAACAAAGAAACAATTCATTTTTTATTTATAGCTAAAGGCTTATTGCAAGAAGTTGAAACACAATTGTATTTATCATATGATTTAGAATATATTTTGAAAAAAGATTTAGACGAAATTTTAAAAAAGGTAATTTCAAATAAAAAACTATTGAATGGTTTTATTAACTATTACAAGAAATTATAGGGTATGAGTAAGACCAAAAACAAAAAACCAATAACTATAAACCAAACCAGATATATGAAATTATCTGGGCTGGAACCACTAATTCTGAACGAAAACAGCAACTTTATAAACGTTGGAGAACGTACCAATGTAGCAGGGTCTCGTAAATTTTTGCGCTTAATAAAAGAAGAGAAATTTGATGAAGCTTTGGATATTGCCCGTCATCAAGTAGATGGAGGCGCGCAGATTATAGATATTAATATGGACGATGGACTTCTTGATGGAAAGGAATCTATGGTGCGTTTTTTAAATTTAATTGCAGCCGAACCAGATATTTGTCGTGTCCCCATGATGATAGATAGCTCGAAATGGGAGATCATTGAGGCGGGACTTCAGGTAGTACAAGGGAAGTGTGTGGTAAATTCAATTTCTTTAAAAGAAGGAGAAGAAAAATTTATTTGGGAAGCCAAACAAATAAAACGTTATGGCGCAGCCGTAATCGTGATGGCTTTCGATGAGGTTGGACAAGCAGATACCTACGAAAGACGTATTGAAATTGCAGAGCGTTCTTATCGAGTACTGGTTGATAAAGTAGGCTTTCCTTCCGAAGATATTATTTTCGATTTAAATATATTTCCTGTAGCCACAGGAATGGAAGAGCATAGAAAAAATGCTATAGATTTTATTGAAGCTACTAAATGGGTAAGAGAAAACCTTGAAAATGCAAGTGTAAGTGGAGGGGTAAGTAATGTATCGTTTTCTTTTAGAGGAAATAATACAGTGCGTGAAGCGATGCATTCTGTATTTTTATATTATGCCATTCAAAACGGGATGAATATGGGAATTGTAAATCCCGCAATGTTGGAGGTTTATGATGATATTCCTAAAGATTTATTAGAACATGTAGAAGATGTTATTTTAGACAGACGTGATGATGCAACAGAGCGTTTACTAGACTTTGCAGAAACAGTAAAAGGATCTAAAAAAGAAAAAGTAGTAGACCTGTCTTGGCGAGAAAACCCTTTACAAGATAGAATTACACATGCCTTGGTAAAAGGATTGGATGCCTACATTATTGAAGATGTAGAAGAAGCAAGGCAAAAAGCCTCAAAACCTATAGAAGTGATTGAGGGCAATTTAATGATAGGGATGAATGTGGTAGGTGATTTGTTTGGAGAAGGAAAAATGTTTTTACCACAGGTTGTTAAATCGGCCCGTGTTATGAAAAAAGCAGTAGCCTATTTAAATCCATTTATAGAAGCTGAAAAGGGAGACAAACAAGAGCCTGTTGGCAAAATATTAATGGCTACAGTTAAAGGCGATGTTCATGATATAGGTAAAAATATTGTGAGCGTAGTTTTAGCATGTAACAATTATGAGATAGTTGATTTGGGGGTTATGGTGCCGCCAGAAAAAATTATTGAAATGGCTATAAGTGAGCGTGTAGATGCTATTGGTTTATCTGGTTTAATTACACCATCGCTTGATGAGATGGTATATTTAGCCAAAGAAATGCAAAACAAAAATTTTGAAGTGCCTTTACTTATTGGAGGAGCAACAACATCTAAAGCGCATACAGCTGTTAAGATAGATACCCAATATAAAAATGCAGTAGTGCATGTTAATGATGCCTCTAGAGCAGTAACTGTTGTTGGTGATTTATTAAATAAGAAAACCTCTAACGAATATGTTGCTAAATTAAAGAAGGATTATGATGAGTTTAGAACTAAGTTTTTAAAACGCGGTAAAGAGAAATCATATATTTCAATAGAAGAAGCGCGTAAAAGAAAATATAAAATAGATTGGGAAACGTCTAAAATAGTTAAACCAAAGGAATTAGGAATTCAGATATTAAAGCAATTAAGTTTAAAAGAGCTAGAGTCGTTTATAGATTGGAGTCCGTTTTTTAGGAGTTGGGATTTACATGGGAAGTTTCCAGATATTTTAAGCGATGAAGTTGTTGGAGAACAAGCATCTGTAATGTATGGAGAAGCGCAGGAAATGATTAAGGAAATTATAGCAAAGCAGTTGTTGAAGCCAAAAGCAGTTTTTGGTTTGTTTGAAGCTAATACGATTAATGAGGATGATATTTCTGTTCAGAAAAAAGGAGAAGAAATAGCTATTTTTAGAACCTTACGACAACAATTAAAAAAGAGGGAAGGTGTGCCTAACCATGCCTTGGCAGATTTTATAGCCCCTAAGGATTCTGGTAAAACAGATTATATGGGCGCATTTTGTGTCGGGATCTTTGGCGCACAAGAATTAGCAGATAGTTACAAAGTTAAAGAGGATGATTATAATGCAATTATGGCTCAGGCTATTGCAGATCGTTTTGCAGAAGCATTTGCAGAGTATTTACATAAGCAAATACGTATAAAACATTGGGGGTATGCAGTAAATGAAGATTTAACTAACGACGAGTTAATTAAAGAAACCTATAAAGGAATTCGCCCAGCACCAGGGTATCCTGCATGTCCAGATCATTTAGAAAAGGAAACCATTTGGGAATTACTAGATGTAGAAAATCTAATAGGTGTAAGTCTTACCGAAAGTTTAGCCATGTGGCCAGCGGCAGCGGTTTCAGGGTATTATTTTGGCAATCCAGAAGCTAAATATTTTGGATTAGGAAAAATTACAGACGATCAAGTGACAGATTATGCAGAGCGAAAAGGGATTAAAAAGGAAGTCGCCAGAAAATGGTTGCATCCTAATATAGCAGATCAGTAATATGCTTTATAAAGTAAAAAAATAGCAAGTTATAGGTATGAAATTTATAGAATTAACTTTAGGAAGTCATATAATTTCTCATGGCTATGATTCTAATAATAAAGAAATTTTAGAACATGTTAATGTAGAAACATTTTCTAAAAAAGTAGTAGCTGTTTCTAGAATTAAATCTTTAAGTGAACAATACATTTTAATAGATTATTTAGATGGAAGGTGGGTGTACTGGGAATATAAAGAAGCATTTAAAGATTTAACTAAAGCTCTTGTTTAAGTAATGTAGCTTAAATAGCTTAGTGTAAAATGGAAACAATATGTTAGAAGATAAAATTAAGAATAAAAAGTCTGGAATTTTACTATATGGGCTAACACCCCCTAAACAGAATACCGATGAAGATAAAATAAAAACCATTGCTCATAAACAAATAGCACGTATTGAAAATTTAGGGATTGATGGATTGGTATTGTACGATATCCAAGACGAGTCTTCAAGGAACAATACCCCAAGGCCGTTTCCTTTTACAGAAACATTAAGCCCAGATATTTATAACGCTAATTATCTTAGTGAATTAAAAATCCCTAAGATTATTTATAAAAGTGTAGGGAAGTATTCTGCTGGAGAGCTTAATAACTGGATAAACACAAATTCAAAACAAATAGATTTTTCTGTTTTTGTCGGCTCTCCTTCTAATAAACAAGTAACTAATTTATCATTAAGTGATGCTTACAAAATAAATAAACAGGCAAATTCACCAATTAGATTGGGTGGTGTTACCATTCCTGAGAGACATTACAAAAAGAATGATGAACATCTAAGACTTTTTAATAAAAAAGAAAAAGGCTGCGGTTTTTTTATTTCCCAATGTGTATACAATATAAATAATACTAAAAACTTCCTTTCCGATTACTATTACGGAGCTATAGAAAATAATTTGGAGTTACAACCTATTATTTTCACACTAACACCATGCGGTTCTGTAAAAACTATGGCATTTATGGAATGGTTAGGGATAGACATTCCTAAATGGTTGAAAAACGACTTAAAACACTCAGAAAATATACTGTCAAACTCTATAGATATTTGTAAAAACATAGCACACGAACTATTAGAGTATTGTGAGAATAAAAACATTCCTATTGGCTTTAATATAGAAAGTGTTTCTATAAGAAAAGCCGAAATTGAAGCCTCTATCGAGCTTTTAAATGATGTTAAAGCGATGATGAATGCACATAACCATATAATTTCGAAAGAGCTAGCCTAAGTCTATAAAAACTTATTGCCTTTAATATTATAAAATCACAAAGCTATGTGCTAAGTTTGCGTTAGCGATTCAAGAGGGAAGCCATAGAAAAGAGGGAATGAGGACTTGAAACGTAAAGCGCGACCCGTAAAGGTGATGCCCAAAAGTATTTAAAAAAGATATTAATTAAAAATATGCCTGTAATTCCCCTCCTTTGGAGGGGTTAGGGGAGGCTTATGAAAGTAACAGATCACATAAAGCAAGCGAAAGGAAAAACATTGTTTTCGTTTGAGGTGATTCCGCCAAAGAAGGGAAAGAATATTCAGGATTTATACAATAATATAGATCCGTTAATGGAGTTTAAACCGCCGTTTATTGATGTTACAACATCACGTGAGGAGTATGTTTATATAGATAAGGGTAATGGGCTTTTGGATAAGCGTATTACGCGTATGCGTCCTGGTACCGTAGGTATTTGCGCATCCATAATGCATAAATATGGCGTAGATGCAATACCTCATTTATTATGTGGAGGTTTTACTAAAGAAGAAACAGAATATGTTTTGGTAGATTGTCATTATCTAGGTTTAGATAATGTTATGGCATTGCGTGGTGATTCTATGAAAGATGAACCTTATTTTAAACCCGTAAAAGGTGGGAATGCATTTGCTAGCGACTTGGTAGAGCAAATAGCTAAGTTAAACAGGGGGCAGTATTTGCATGATGATGTAGATGTTGAACAACATTCTAATTTTTGCATTGGTGTTGCTGGTTATCCAGAAAAACACATGGAAGCACCGTCATTATTAAGTGATTTAAAACGCCTAAAAGCGAAGGTGGATGCTGGTGCAGATTATGTGGTAACCCAAATGTTTTTTGATAACAATAAATATTTTGAATTTGTAAAACAAGCGAAAGGCATAGGGATTAATGTACCTATCATTCCAGGGATTAAACCAATAGCTGTTAAACGTCACTTACAAGTGTTACCTCAAGTTTTTAAAATAGATTTGCCTCAAGATTTAATAGATGCTGTAGAAAACTGTAAAGACAATAAAGCTGTTAGGCAGGTTGGTATAGAATTCGCAATACAGCAGTCTAAAGAATTAAGAGCAGCAGGTGTGCCAGTATTACATTATTACTCCATGGGTAAAAGTGATAATGTACATGCAATTGCAAAAGCATTGTTTTAAATATTCTGTTACATTTGTATCATAAACCTCATTAATGAAGTTATTTTATACCTGCCTATTGTGTATTACTTGTTCTTTGTTGTTTTCACAAGATAAAACACATTCGTCTTATATCGATTTAAATTATTTTAGAGGGAATATAGCACTTCATAATAATGATATTCTACATTTAATTCAAGGGCATCCCGAAGGCTATATTTTAAGTTGGAACAAAAAAACATACGGTTATAACAATTGGGAACAGCGTTATAATTATCCAGATTATGGGGTGTCTTATATTTATCAAAACCTTAAAAATGATGTTTTAGGAGAGGTCGCCTCATTATATGCACATTATAATTTTTATTTTTTTAAGCGCAATTTAATGCTGCGTATAGGGCAAGGGATAGCGTACACAGAAAATCCTTATGATAAAGAAACAAATTTTAGAAATGTGGCATTTGGCTCGCATCTTTTAAGTACGACATATGTAAGCCTTAATTATAAAAAAGAGCGTATTATAGATCGGTTTGGTTTGCAAGCAGGGTTAGGTTTAATACATTATTCCAATGCAAATGTAAAAGCCCCTAATACAAGCACAAATACCTTGATGCTTAGCTTAGGAATAACTTATAATTTAGATGAAGAAGAGCCCGAATACCAATATACATTACCGGATAACGATAGAAAGTATACCCAACCAATAAAATATAACTTGGTTTTTAGAACAGGAATTAATGAAAGTGATGTGGTTGGTAGTGGGCAATTTCCATTTTATATTTTTTCTGGCTATGCCGATAAACGTATTAATAGAAAAAGTGCATTACAATTAGGTACAGATGTCTTTTTTTCTAAATTTTTGGAGGAGTTAATTCATCATAAAAGCGTCGCCTTTCCAGAGGAAAATGTATCTGGTGATGAAGACTATAAGCGTGTGGGTATTTTTGCAGGACATGAGTTGTTTGTGAATAAAACAAGTTTGGTGACTCAGTTTGGTTACTATGTCTATTACCCATTCGATTTTGAAGGACAAACCTATTTAAGGATAGGATTAAAACGTTATTTTGGAGAACAATTGTTTGCAGCTTTAACACTTAAATCCCATGGCGCTAAAGCAGAAGCTGTAGAATTAGGAGTTGGAATTAGATTATAAACTTATAAATATGGAACAAAGATTAACAATTGTAGGTTTAGGAGTAAATAATCTGGAAGTAGCGACAAAGTTTTACGAAGAAAAATTTGGTTGGAAAAAAACCAAAGCTAGTAATGATAGCATTTCATTTTTTCAATTAAATGGCGTTTTATTATCATTATATCCTAGTGAGAAATTAGCTGAAGATGCTACTGTAAGTGCTGAAGGCTATGGATTTAAAAAGTTTTCTTTGGCTTATAATACGCGTAGTAAAGAAGAAGTTGATGATTTAATTATTGAATTAGAAGCTAAAGGCGTAAAAATAGTAAAAAGACCAGAAGCCGTTTTCTGGGGAGGTTACAGTAGTTATGTTGCAGATATGGATGATAATCTTTGGGAGATAGCTTTCAATCCGTTTTTACAATTAGATGATCAAGGCAATACTATTCATGAATAAATTAAAATACATCTTATTATTTCTATTAGTTTTTGCTTGCGATAGTGAAAATGCAAATGATTGTTTTCAAAAGTCAGGTAAGCCTATTGAGCAAGAGTTTGTAGTTGATAGTTTTGATAAAATATTGGTAAATCGAGACATTGAACTTATTGTAAAAGAAGGCGCAACCCAAAAAGTTACAGTTACTACAGGTGAAAATTTAATAAATGATGTTGAAGTATTAGTAGAAGAAAGTAAACTAATTTTAACAGATAACAATACCTGTAATTTTGTTAGGGATTACGGTATTACAAAAGTACATGTAACATCACCTAATATCACAGAAATTCGTAGTTCAACGCAATACGATATTCGTTCGGATGGTGTATTAACATATCCAAGCTTAACGATATTATCTGAAGATTTTGGAGCGCCAGAAAGTTTTACTAGTGCCAATTTTTATTTACAAATAGATACAGAGGCCTTTACATCTGTATTTAATAATAGTTCTAATTGCTTTATTTCTGGTAAAACAAACACTCTAAGAGTAACCATTGCTGCAGGAGTATCACGTTTTGAAGGACGCGATTTAATAGCTCAAAATATTAGTTTTTGGAATCGTGGGTCCAATGATGTTATTGTAAATCCGCAACAAGAACTTAAAGGAAGAATTGCAGGTGTTGGTAACGTAATTTCGGTTAATAGGCCTCCAATTGTTGAGGTTGAAGAATTATATAAAGGAAAACTTATTTTTCAATAAATTTAGATATGGCAGAAAAATTTGATGGGGATGTAAAGTTAAGACCAAAAGAATTAGCTAAGCAATTAAGAAAACCAACTGGGGAGAAAGGAAAAGAAGTAGGATTACAAATGAATAAGGGGAATAAACATATTTGTTTAAATTCCTATAAAATCTTAAATCCAAATAAAGGAGATGCTGTTTTAGAGATAGGTATGGGAATGGGTTTTTTATTAAAGATTTATTTGAAATAGCTAATGGGTTAAACTATACAGGTGTAGATTTTTCTAAAGAAATGATAGAAGAAGCAAGTGTTTTAAATAAAGCATTTGTTAATTCAAAGAGCGTTGAATTTCATGAAGCTTCAATAGAGAATTTACCGTTTAACGATAACGCATTTGATTGTATTACTACCACAAACACGCTTTATTTTTGGCCGCAACCCGAAGATAATGCTAAAGAACTTTTAAGAGTGTTGAAGCCTAACGGAAAGTTATTGGTTGGCTATCGCTCTAAAAAACTTATGGAGCAAATTGAGCTATCTAAGTTTGGGTTTACAAAATACGAAGCTATTAATGTTGAAAGCTTATTATCTAAGGCTGGTTTCAATAACATAACAACTCAAATAGAGAAAGAACCTGATTTAGATTTTGATGGTAAAACACTAAAAATGGAAGGGTTTTATACTGTTGGATACAAAGAATGATTTAATCAAATAATTCAACAGCTTGTTTTACAATTTCTAACTCTTCATTAGTTGGTATCACCAAAACTTTTACTTGTGCATTATCTTTATTAATTTCTCTTGTGTAGTCACTACGCACATCATTCTTTTTAGAGTCTATTGTTATTCCTAAAAGATCTAAATCTTCACATACGCGTTGTCGCATTTTAGAAGAGTTTTCACCAATACCAGCAGTAAATACAATAGCATCTAAACCATTCATAATAGCAGCATAGGCACCAATATACTTTTTTATTCTGTAGGCATTCATGGTTAAGGCTAGGTTACAATTTTTATCACCCGCTTCGGCTTTAGCTTCTATTTCACGTAAATCGCTATAGCCTGTAAGTCCAAGCATACCACTTTGCTTTTGTATGATGTTATTTACCTCTTTTAAAGAATACTCAAATTTTTCAGCGAGATGAAAAATTATGGCAGGATCAATATCTCCAGATCGGGTTCCCATAATAAGACCGCTTACAGGAGAGAATCCTAAAGAATGATCAATACTTTTGCCATTTTTAATAGCTGTCATGCTACAGCCATTACCTAGGTGAATGGTAATGATTTTTGAATTCTCTTTACCTAAATATGCAATCGCTTTTTCCGAAACATATTTATGACTTGTGCCATGAAAACCATACAAACGCATATTATCCTCCTCTAAAAATTTATTTGGTATAGCATATTTATAAGCATGTTCTGGGATAGATTGATGAAAAGCTGTGTCGAATACGGCTACTTGTTTTGCATCAGAAAAAATAGTTTCGGCAACTTCAATACCTTCTAAATTTGGAGGGTTGTGCAACGGTGCCAAAGATGACAATGCTTCTATCTTTTGTTTTACTATATCGTTAATTTCTGTAGTATCACTAAAATAACTACCGCCATGAACTACGCGATGCCCAACAATGGCAATATCACTTGCAGATTTTATAACCCCATTAGTTTTATCTAGTAATTGTTTAGAAACTAATTCTAAGCCTTCTTTATGGTTTAGAACAGCTGTTGTTTTTTCTATAGTATTGTTTTGAGTCTTGAATTTAAAAATAGCGTCTTCAAAACCAATACGTTCAATTTGCCCTGAACATAAAACAACTTCTTCTGGCATAGAAAATAATTGAAATTTTAATGAAGAACTTCCAGAGTTTAATACTAATACTTGCATAGGTTAAAATTCTTGAGCTTGAATGGCGGTTATAATTACGGTACTATAAATATCATCGGCGGTACAACCACGGCTTAAATCGTTTACAGGTTTGTTTAGTCCTTGAAGCATTGGACCAATAGCCAAAGCGCCAGTTTCACGTTGTACAGCTTTATATGTGTTGTTTCCAGTGTTTAAATCAGGAAAAATTAAAACACTAGCTTGTCCAGCAACTTCAGAGTCTGGTAATTTACTTTGCCCTATACGCATGTCTACAGCAGCATCGTATTGAATAGGGCCTTCAATTTTTAGATTGGGTGCTTTTTCTTTAGCGATTTCTGTCGCTTTTCTAACTTTATCTACATCCTCGCCCTTACCTGAGGCTCCAGATGAATAAGATAATAGGGCTACTTTAGGTTCAATACCAAAGTCTTTAGCAGTTTTTGCCGAAGAAATGGCTATTTCGGCTAATTGTTCGGCATTGGGGTTAGGGTTTATAGCGCAATCACCAAAAATAGAAATGCGATCTTCTAAACACATAAAAAATACAGACGACACAATATTTACGCCAGGTTTGGTTTTTATAAACTGTAAGGCAGGACGTAGAGTATGTGCTGTGGTGTGTGCAGCTCCAGACACCATGCCATCTGCATGCCCCTTATATATCATCATGGTTGCAAAATAGGATACATCAGACATGGCGTCTCTGGCCATATCCATATTCACATTTTTATGTTTTCTAAGGTCGTAAAATGTTTTAATGTAGTCTTTAAAATGTGGTGATTTTTGAGGTGAAACAATATTTACTTTTTCAATATTTAAAGGAATATCTAGTTTTTTAACACGCTCTCTAATTTTTTCTTTATCTCCAATTAAGGTTAAATCAACAACCTGTGCATCAATTAACCTAGCAGAAGCACGCAGGATTCTCTCATCATAACCTTCAGGGAGTACAATATGTTTTTTGTCTTTTAAGGCTTGTTGTAATAAATTATATTGAAACATTCGGGGTGTGAAAATTTCTGATTCGAATGTGATAAGATCTTCAGATAATTTGTCAGTATCTACATACTTCTCAAAAGTAGCTATAGAGGTTTCAATTTTTTCGGTGTTTTCAGCATAAATTCTCGAACGAATTTTTCCAATAGCATTAGTGACATAAAAAGTCCCTTTTTTAATACTAACTATGGGAACAACACTAGAGAGCCCTTCAATTAATTTTAAAATAGGTTCTTCTGGAATTAGTCCACCAGTAAGTATAATGCCTGATATTTTAGGATAGTTTTTTGAAATGTTTGCTTGTAATGCCCCTAAAATAATATCTGCTCTGTCGCCAGGTGTTATTACCAGCGTATTGTTTTTTAGGTGCGTGAGATAATTACGTAGTTGCATGGCGCCTACACCAAAGTTTTCAGATTGGTTGTTAATCATATCTTCACCAAAAAGAACAGTACCATTGAGTTTTTTTACAATCTCTTTTATAGTTGGGCTTGCTAAGCTTTTAATTTGAGGGATAACACTAATATTGGTGTCTTTTTTTATACGTTCTTTTAATAAGGATTTTAAAGTGTCAACGGCGTTATTTTCAATTTTATTAGCCATTATAGAAAGCACATCAACTTCTTCTTTAAAAGCATCATAAGCAAGCTGAATATGTTCTACTGCTGTAGCTGGGGGTTTATTTGCACCGTTGGAAACGATAATTACAGGTAATCCTAGATTTTTCGAGATAAGAATATTGATATCGAATTCCAGATTGGTGTTTTCTCCAGAAAAATCGGTGCCTTCAACAAGAATAAAGTCGAAGCGATCTTCCAAGTATTTATATTTTTTTATAATCTCATCTAGCACAGTGCCAGATTTTCCTTTATTATATAAATCTAAAACTTGGCTTCTGGTATAGGCAAACGTTTTTTTATAATTAATATCGATTTCAAAACGGGAAAGCACTGTATTAATATGGATGTCTAATTCATCTTCTTTGGTGTCATCAATAATGGGACGAAAATAGCCTACTTTAGCAGTTTTACCTAAAAGCATACGCATTAAACCTAAAACAATAACAGATTTACCGCTATTGGGTTCTATTGTTGCTACATAAATTCCTTTGCTCATATTAAAGTTTTTGTAGAATAACAAAGATAGGTATTGCTAGTTTCTAATTATGATTTATACAAATAAAATCATTAGCATGTTTTAGAGTGTTTTTAATGGATGATTTTTATAAGTTTTCGTAAATTTTCGTAGAATTAAAATTTTAGTTTTAAGATTTAATAGGCTAATATTCAGTTATATGTTAGTTTTAGGTTAAACTAAACTAAACTAAATTCATAAATTATGAAAACTAATTTTTTTTCAACAAAAAAGAGAATACGCTTCTCTGTTTTTATTTGTCTAGCATTAAATTTAACTCTTTTTGCGCAGCCGCCAGGAGGTAATTCTAATAGATGGGAAATTCATTTTGCTGATGAATTTAATACTGCAGCAAATTCTTCACCTGATGAAGATATATGGTTTGTAAGACAACAAAAGGCGTTCAAGAAAAACCAAATTTCTGTTAAAAAAGAAGGAGGTCTTAGCTATATGCAAATTAGGAATAATTATCCAAGTGTTGGCGACGCTAGAGGTGCCTGGATACAATCTAAAGCAGATTTTGGTCCAGGAGGAAAAGCCAAACATGGCTATTATGAAGCCAGAATTAGAGTAAGGGGTATCAATAATACTAACAAAGGAATGATATGGCCTACTTGGTGGATTTGGGGTGGAAATCAAGGTGGATCTTCAACAGAATTTGATCTTATGGAATATAGCGGATTTGCCGAAAAGTTCTCTGATGGGTTTGCAACTACATCCCATCATTTTAGAAGAATAGAAGTAAATGGAAGAACCGATGTAACTAGTAGAAAGGATTGTAATAAAAATAGAAACAATAGAGAATGGCATCGTTGGGGAATGTATTGGGGAGAAACAGATGTTGTTTTTTATTACGATGGGATTCCTTATTTTTCAAGCCCTAGGCAAGGTGTTGATATAGCAAATTCAGGTTCAAAACCCTTACAACTTATATTAAGCTCTACACCACATACCAGAGCAGATGTAAATAACAATAACAAAGGGTTTCCCAATCAAGCTCAAATTTGTGGAAACTGTACAGGATTCCAAGCAAATAACGATCCAGCTTTTGCAGCGAGACCTGGAACTAATTTACCAACATTTGAAATTGATTGGGTAAGAGTATGGAGGGATAAAAATACTAATGCTGGAGCTCCTGGCGATTTGAGTAGAATTGATTGCGCTGGGAGTACCATAAATGGTGCGAATCAACCCAATAATAGGCCAGTAGCTAATATAGCCAATGGGACTTACTTTATTCAAAATCCAGGAGGCAACATAAGAATTAATAGCCCAAGCGGAAGAACGGTAAATACAGCAAATACTTCTGCTAATAGTGCTAAATGGCAGTTTACCAAGGTAAATAATTATTATACAATTAAAAACTTAAGAAATAATGAGTTTTTAGAAGTGCCATATGCAGCTTGTAATAAGAATGAAAAACAACAAAATCCTAACATTAATTTAGGAACATGGACACAAGATATAGGTAGTCATCAAAGATGGAATATTACAAAAGTTGGGGATAATTTCTTTTTACAACCATTACATTGTAATAAGGTAGTTGATAGGAATAATGGAAACCCAATGCATCTGTGGCCTTATATTGCTGGTAATAATAACCAAACTTGGCGAATTGTTTCTACTTCAGGTAATACAGGAGGGAATTCTAGTGGTGCGCCAATAAACAAAGTGATAACGATTAAACCAGTAAAAGCGTCTTGGATAAATAATACTTTTGATAATTTGTCTGCAAGGTTTGACGAAAATGGTATTGTTCGTCCTAATGTTAATGGTTCTGGAGAATGGGAGAAATTTGTTGTAGAAAATGGTAGTAATGGAAATGTGAGAGTTAAGGTTAAGAATTTTGGAGCAGGATACAGATATTTATTGGTAAATGGAGAAAATATTTCTGCAACAGGAACATCAGCCACAGCCAATGCCGCTCAATTTAAATGGGTTTCTGTTGGAAGTAATACTTTTGGCTTACAGAGTGTTTTGACTAATAAATATGTGCAAATTCCACAAAATCAAAATAAAAACACAGCTATTTTAAACGTAAAAGGGGCACTAAGAGGCGATTGGGAGTTGTTTTCATATAATGAAATAGGAACTGCCAAAAATATTTTTAACGATAAAGACGAAAACATTACTTCAACAATTTCATTGTTTCCTAACCCAGTAAAATCTGGTCAGGATGTTTTTATAGGTAGAAATCTAGAGGCTATTAATGTGAAGGTTTATAATATAAACGGGTCTGTAGTTCTTCAAAGTAATACCAGTAAATTAAATACTCAAGAGCTATCTACAGGTTTATATTTTGTAGATGTTACATCAAAAAATAGGCATAAGATATTAAAACTAATTATAGAATAGAAATTGAGATTAAATCAATTTAACCCATATTATGCATTGGAACTTCGTTATGAGGCAGCGAGATACAATAAATACTAGTGTTTTCTTAATTTTAGCATAGTCCCGCACATGCGGGAGTTAAATTAAAAAATGCAGTTTACGGTAGTATTTGCGGTAGATCGTTGACGTAATAGATTTTTTAATGCATAATCTGGTTTAATAAGAGAGCTGCTTGTTCAAGCAGCTTTTTTATTTTATTAGTTTTTTGTTAGTTCTCTAAATAATGTTTCTAGACTCGCATTTTTTTGATTGAGCTGAAGAATCTTTAGCTGGTTATCATGGGCAAAATCAAACACATGAGAGCGCATGTCTTCAGTGGTATTAAACGTAATTTCATAAATAAAGTCATGGGTGTTAACCACGTTTTCTACTTTAGGAAGTTTAAGTAAAAAGGCATCTTCAACACGGTAATCGAATTCAACGATAACTATTTGTTCGTTTTTGTTTCTTAAATCGCTTAGTTTTTTGTCGGCTACAATGTCACCATTACTAATAATAATAACACGGTCACACATAGCTTCAACCTCTTGCATAATATGTGTAGACAGAAATACCGTTTTAGTTTTTCCAATAGTTTTAATAAGGTTTCTAACATCAACTAATTGATTAGGGTCTAAGCCAGTGGTAGGTTCGTCTAAAATTAAAACCTCAGGATCATGGAGCAAAGCAGTAGCTAAACCTACACGTTGGCGATACCCTTTAGAGAGCTGTCCTATTTTTTTGTGCATTTCAGGCGTTAAACCCGTAAGTTCTATAACCTCATTAATACGCTCTTTATTTACATTATAGATCTTGGCGTTAAAATTTAAATACTCTTTTATATATAGGTCTAAATACAAAGGGTTGTGTTCAGGCAAATAACCAACACTCTTTTGTATGTCTTCTACACGATCTAAACTATGTCCATTAACTTTGCATCCACCAGAGTTGGGCTGTATATAGGTGGTTAAAATTTTCATCATAGTAGATTTTCCAGCGCCATTAGGCCCTAAAAAACCAACGATCTCTGGCTTATTCACCTTAAAAGTAATAGTGTTTAAAGCTTTTTGATTGCCATATAGCTTCGAAATGTTTGTAACTTCAATAGACATATTACGGATTTAGTTGAACAAAAATAATGATTATATAACGCATTGTAAATTTTGTTACAAAATCTTTAATTGTTTAAAAAAAGATAGTGTGGTATTTTAATTTCTTAAAATATTATTTAACTTAGCGCCGTAATTATGAGAACAACAGTTTATTATACATATTTTAGTTTCTTTTTTTTCTTTTTTAGCAGAGAAAACGAGACGATGTATGTATAATTTATAATAATAAATTAAAAATATAAGTCTCGATGAAAATCGAGACTTTTTTTTGTTCAACTTTTGTCGAACAAACCTCAATAAAAGATAGAGGTGTATTAAAAAAACAATTTGATTAAAACAGTAGCAATACAAGGAGCAAAAGGGTCTTATCACCATATAGTATCACAGGAGTTTTTTACTAATCCTGTAGCTGTTATTGAGTGTATGACTTTTGATAGCGTAGTTGAGGCATTAATCACCAAAGAATGTGATGCGGCTATTATGGCATTAGAGAACTCTATTGCGGGATCTATAATTCCTAATTATGCTTTGATTGATGATTACAATTTGCATATAGTAGGAGAACATTATTTAGATATACAGCATAATTTAATGGCGTTGCCCAATCAAGATATCTCAGATATTAAAGAAGTGTATTCGCATCCCATGGCGTTATTACAATGTAAAGAGTTCTTTAAAAAACACCCACACATAAAATTGGTGGAAGATAAAGATACAGCCGAAGTTGCAGATAGAATTCATAAAAAACAACTTAAAAATACTGGGGCGATTGCAAGTGTTATGGCCGCCCAAATTTTTGAGTTAGATATTTTGGCACGTAGTATACAAACTATAAAAACAAATGAAACACGTTTTGCTATTGTAAAGCGTACAAATTCTGAAGTTGAACAAAAAAGTGTAAATAAAGCATCACTTAAATTTGAAGCAGATCACAAGCGAGGTAGTTTAGCGACTATTTTAAATGTAATGAGTGATTGTAAATTAAATTTAACAAAAATTCAATCGTTGCCCATTATTAAAACACCATGGAAGTATGCTTTTTTTGTGGATGTAACTTTTGAGTCGTATTCAGATTTTCAAAAAGCAAAGTCTGTTATAGAAATTATGGGGCAAGGATTTAAAGTTTTAGGTGAATACAAAAATGCAAAGTTATGATTGAGGTAGCTAAGCGATTACATACCGTAGAAGAATATTATTTCTCTAAAAAATTAAGAGAAGTTAATAAACTTAGGGCAGAAGGAAACCCTATTATTAATTTAGGTATAGGCGCTCCAGACTTACAACCTTCGCAAGAGGTTGTAGATGCTATAGCTAATAGTTTAGTAGACGAAAATGCTAATAAACATAAATACCAAAGTTATCAAGGTATACCAGAATTACGAGAAGCAATAGCATCTTTTTATAATGCGCACTTTTCTGTTCGTTTAGACTCGGATACAGAAATATTGCCTCTAATGGGAAGCAAAGAAGGGATTATGCACATTTCTTTAGCTTATTTAAATGAAGGCGATGCCGTATTGATACCTAATCCAGGTTACCCTACGTATCAATCGGTAACAAAATTGGTAGGTGCTAAAGCCGTTTTTTACGATTTAGACGCTGCAAATAATTGGTTACCAAACATAGAGGTTTTGGAACAACAAGATTTAAGTAAGGTAAAATTAATGTGGGTAAATTATCCGCACATGCCAACAGGTGCACGACCAGTTGAAGCAACTTTTACTGCTTTAGTAGCTTTTGCGAAGCGTAATAATATTTTAATAGTTAATGATAATCCATACAGTTTTATTTTAAACGATGCTCCTAAAAGTATTTTAAGTATAGATGGGGCTAAAGATGTATGTTTAGAATTAAATTCTTTAAGTAAAACATTTAATATGTCTGGTTGGCGTGTAGGTATGGTAATGGGAAGTCCTACACATATAAGTAATGTGCTTAAGGTTAAAAGTAATATGGATTCTGGAATGTTTTATGGCATTCAAAAAGGCGCTATAGCAGCTTTAAATAGTTCAAAAGAATGGTTTGTAACATTAAATAAAGTTTATAAAAAACGACGTGATTTGGTATGGAAATTAACCGAAGCACTTAATTGTACTTACGATAAGGATGCTATAGGAATGTTTGTTTGGGCAAAATTACCATCGCATCTAACATCTGAAGCATTTATAGATGAAATATTGTATAACAAGCATATTTTTATCACACCAGGAACAATTTTTGGAAGTAAAGGAGAAGGGTACATACGTTTTTCGTTATGCGCTTCAACCGAAATTTTAGAAGAGGCATTAGCTAGAATGAAATAGAAGTTTGCAGTAGGCAGTAAGCAGTAGGCAGTAGGCAGTAAGCAGTAGGCAGTAAGCAGTAAGCAGTAAGCAGTAGGCAGTAGGCGGTTTAAAATGATTAAAAGTATAAAAAAAGTCATATAGTAAAATTACACCCATAATAGTTCCCTCTCCAAAGGAGAGGGTTGGGGAGAGGAATGAAAAATATATATACAATAGGCATCGGTTTAATAGGAGGGAGTTTAGCAAAAGATATAAAGGCTAGCAATCCAGATGTTGTTATTCATGGTATTAGCAGAAAAGAATCTACTTTAGATAGAGCCTTATCTCTTAAATTAATTGATAAGAAGGCGACTTTAGATGATGTCAAGCAAGCAGATATGGTTATTATTTCTATACCCGTTGATGCTACAGTAAAGTTATTGCCAATTGTTTTAGATAAAATACCAGATACAGCTTTGGTTATAGATGCAGGCTCTACAAAAGAGGCTATTTGTAAAGTCGTAGAGCATCACCCTAAGCGTAGGAATTTTTTAGCGGCACACCCTATTGCTGGAACCGAGTATTCTGGACCAGATGCAGCTATTAGTGGCTTGTTTGAAGGTAAAACCAATATTATTTGTGAAGTAGAAAAAACAGCATTTAAGCTTCAGGAAAAAGCCCTAAAACTATTCAAGGATATTGGGATGCGTATTCGTTATATGAATCCCGAAGCACATGATAGGCATATTGCTTATGTATCACATTTGTCTCATATAAGTTCGTTTATGTTAGGAAAAACGGTTATTGATAAAGAAAAAAACGAACGTGATATTTTTGATATGGCGGGTAGTGGTTTTGCCTCTACAGTAAGGCTGGCGAAAAGTTCACCAGAAATGTGGGCCCCTATTTTCAAACAAAACAAGGGTAATATTGTAGAAACATTAGACGAGTATATAAACAACTTAACTCATTTTAAAACGCTTATGGAAGCAGGTGATTTCGAAGCCATTTTTAATGAGATGAAAAACACTAATTATATAAAAGAGATATTAAAAGGAATAAACTAAAATAAGAATTTACTAAAAAAATTAAACATAAATAACACGAATAGATTTTTTCCCTTAGGGAAAATGTCTGAAAGACAAAAGGGATATGGAAAACACAAAAAAAATGAGAACCTGGTTAGATGATTTAAATCTAGATCATCCGCTAGTAATTGCAGGACCTTGTAGTGCTGAAACAGAAGAGCAAGTTTTAAAAATTGCACATGAGTTAAAAGATACTGATGTTAGCTATTTTAGAGCTGGTATTTGGAAACCAAGAACAAGACCAGGGAATTTTGAAGGTGTTGGAGCTTTAGGTTTAAAATGGTTACAAAAAGTTAAAGAAGAAACAGGAATGAAGGTTTGTACAGAGGTTGCAAATGCTGCCCATGTAAAATTAGCTTTAGAACATGATATTGATTTGTTATGGATTGGAGCACGTTCTACCGTATCTCCATTTATTATGCAAGAAATTGCAGATGCTTTACAAGGTACGGATAAGCCAGTGTTAATTAAAAATCCAGTAAATCCAGACTTGTCATTATGGTTAGGCGGTATAGAAAGAATTTATAGCTCTGGAGTTAAAAATATTGGAGCAATACACAGAGGATTTTCTACTTACGAAAAAACAAAGTACCGTAACATTCCAGAGTGGCAATTAGCTATAGAATTTCAAAACAGATTTCCAGATATTCCATTAATTAACGACCCATCACATATTACAGGTAAAAGAGATATGGTGTTTGATGTATGTCAAACAGCATTAGATTTAAACTTTGATGGGTTAATGATCGAGACGCATTACGATCCAGATAATGCTTGGAGTGATGCTGCACAACAGGTAACACCTGCGTCTTTAGTACAAATTATGAAGGACCTAAAGATTAGAAAGGAGAATAACGAAGAGGAAGAATACAATAGCGCTTTAGATAATTTAAGAGCACAAATTGATGTAATAGATAATCAGGTTATAGGGCTAATAGGAAAGCGCATGAAAGCTTCTGATAGTATTGGCGCATTAAAAAAGCAAAAGAATGTATCTGTTTTACAAAGCAAACGTTGGAACGAAATTTTAGGACGTATGGTGTTAGAAGGTCAAGAACATGGCTTAAGTGAAGAGTTTATTTTAAGAATGTTTAAAGCTGTACACCAAGAATCTATTAATCATCAGGAAAAGGTGATTAAAGGGTAAAAAATTGAAGGCCGTCTAATTTAGGCGGCCTTTTTTATAGTTATGCCAATTCTGATGTTAAATTACACAAAAGAAAAACTAATCATAGCAGAAGCTACGATTCTTTTTTGTTTTGAAGTATGGCGCAAAAAGGCACGTTTTAATTGAGTAATTTAACGTTAGAACTGTATTGCCTTACTTTTTAGCTTTCCTGAAAACAGAAGCAATACGTTCTGCCATCACCAAAGCATTGTAAGCATTAATTATTTTCCCAGATTTTGATAATTCATTAAACGGTGTTGTTTTGTCCTTGTCATCTTCTGTTGGTGTTTTTACAGGGAAATTGTATTGTATGCCAGAATCCATAAGGATATGTTTTACCTGAGCCGCTGTTAAATTGGGGTAATACGAAAAGATTAAAGCCGCCACACCAGAGGTGATTGCTGCTGCCGAAGATGTGCCTGATCCAACCTTATACGTATTATTAGGCGCTGTTGTATAAATTTTATAGCCAGGGCAAAACACATCTACTTGTGTTTTACTGTAATTAGAAGACCTATTACGTAAACTTGCATTAGCTTTAAAGGATGAAGCCCCTACCTTTAAAAAATTATCACATACTTCTATAGTATCTGTATTTACATCGTTTGGGTAGTTACTGTTAGCACTTATTTTCTCACCCGAATTTCCCGCAGAGGTTACAAGTAATACATTATGCTTTTCTGCATATTTAAAGGCGTCAAAGACCCATTGGCTGTATAGCGAGAATGATTTGCCAAAGCTCATGTTAATCACCTTAGCGCCGTTATTTACAGCATAACGGATGGCTAGTGCAATGTCTTTATCATGTTCGTCTCCGTAAGCTGATACATTCAAGGGCATGATCTTAATATTGTTTGAAATCCCTTGTGTGCCAATGGCATTAGCTCTATTTGCAGCAATACTTCCAGCCATAAAAGTACCATGGCTTAAAAAAGCAACATCGTAATTCACAATATTATTGCCATAATTGGGATCATTAATATCATCTGGGTTATCGCCCATAACCTCTCGATCGTTATAGTTAACGTTTAGTAATTTTTTATACCGTTCTTGTACTTTATAGTTATAATTCTTAACGTAAGCTTCATTAAAATAAGGGCGTTCTCTATAAAATTTCACCAAGTATATATTATCACCCAGTAAAGTGTCTTTTGGATAACTATTTTTTAAACTGTCTAAATCTTTATTGGAATACTTACCATCCTTAAAATAATGTAATAGTGCATTTTCAGCTTCTTTTTTCCTATTATACTTTTTGTTAATACGAATTGTATCTTTAAATGAGGTCTTATAACGATCTGTAAATTTTTCTTTGGCCCTCTTGTATGTGTTATATTGTAAGGAATCTTTAGAACTAATAACAGTTAGTTTAGAAAATAAAGTTTCATATTTCTTAATAATTCTAGTGTATTCGTAGTTAACAAATCTTGCGTTATCGCCATTTTTATTACCTAAAAAATTCCACCCATTAACATCATCTACATAACCGTTATTATCATCGTCTATACCGTTATTTGGTATTTCGTCACTATTTGTCCATATCTGGCCATGTAAATCTTCATGATTGATATCTACAGCCATATCTATTACGGCAACAGTTACTTGTTTTCCCTTCTTATGTTTTAATAGGGTATTGTATGCTTTATCTAAGCTTATACCAGGAATACTATCGGTATAAATATCTTTAAACCACCAGGTTTTTAAATCGGTTTCGTTTAATGGTTTACTGGGAACGGTATCGTTAAATACAGTTTTGTGAATCGCTTTTGAAGTGCTTTTGCAGTTGTAAAAACTAGCTAATAAGGTAACCAATAATAGAAATGAGAATTTATTAGTTGTTATAATTTTCATGTGATTATTTACTCAGGATTTACCTTATTCAACTCCTTTAAAAAATAAGACGGTTTTAGTTTTGTAATAGTAACAAAAGCTTTCGAAAAGGACTCAGCAGAATTAAATCCTACTTCGTTCGCAATAGCTTTAATGGTGTATTTTCTAAACAGGGTATCTTCTTTAAGTTTATTAATGGCATATTGTATCCTTAAGTCACTTAAATAGCTGGAGAAGTTTTTTTCTTTATAGAAATTTACAGTTTTAGATAAATATTTAGGATTCGTGTTAAATTGTTTTGCCAAAGTATTTAAAGTAATAGAAGTATCAATAAACTTATTTTGAGTTTCAAATACCTCTAATTGCTTAAGCAAAGTACTAACTACGTCTGGATTAATACTTATGGAAGTTTTCGTTTTCTCAGATGTTGTGGTTTTAGAATCCTTGTCTTTTTTGAGCAATAGTTCAAGCCTGTGTTTATTTTTTTTATGCTGTTGTTTGGTATATAAAAACAGTATTAGTAATCCTAATAGCACACTAGACGCAACAACTATAATTAGCCTGTAATTTTTAGTGTTTTGAGTTATGGTCTGTTTAAGTTGCGCTCTTTCTTCTATTAAATTTTTGTTGTCGTAGCTATTTGCAAACTTTTTAGTTAACAATCTGTAGTTTGTGTTTAATATACTATCCAATAAAATTTGATTTTCTAAATATTTAAGTTCATTAGCAACATCGTTTTTCTCCTTATAATAATTTCTTAAAATAGGATAAGTCTCATTTAATTCTGGTAAAAGGTCTTTTTTTATTATGAAAATAGAATCTACTTTTTTAAAGTGAGGAATGGCTTCTTCCTTTTTTTTAATTGATAATTTTGCCTTACCGAGGTAAAAATGAGCAACAGCTAAATTAGGGAGATCCTGTTCTCTTAAAAGAATAGTTAATGATTTATTTATGCTATCTATTGTTTTTAGATACTTGCCTTGAAAAAAGCTTATTAACCCACCATTTAAAACAAAATGGTTATAATCATAATCCCTATTCATTTGTTTGGCTTCTACAAGCCCTTTCATATTATAATAATAAGCAGAATCTAATAACTTGTTTTTTCTAAAGGAGTGAGATAATAAAGCTAAAAGATTAAAATATCTAAGTGGTTCATCATCCTTGATGTTATTTTTTAATGCATACTTCAAACTTTTTTTAAGTAGAATTAAAGCCTCATCATCATGGTCAATATCACTTTTTAAAGTTGCTAAACCATCATCTATTAAAAACTGAAAATAGTCTTTAGCTTGTCCCTTATTAAATTTATCTGCTTGAATATAGTCGTGCAAAGCCATTTTGTAATTTTTTTCACTAAAATAGTGTATGGCTCTATCATAATGTGCAATAGTGAGCATGCCATAATCATTTATTTTGTTTGATAAATAAATTACAGTATCAAGCAGTTTAATTTTATTTTTTCCGTATACGGTTTGAAAAAAATAGCCTTCTGCAATTTCAGTAGTATCATTTTCTACTTGACCTTTTTTGGTATAAGCTCTTGCATACAAATGTATTTTTACCGAATCTTTTTCTTTAAAGAGAACATTCTGTAAATCTTCATAAGTAAGCTGTGACAAAGAGTCAATTATTTTATCATCATAGGTTTGAGCAAAAGATGTAGAATTACAAATTAAAAAGATAAAACAGACTATTCTTGCTTTATTCAAATACATATTACATTCAGATTTTTCCCAAAGTAACGTTGCTTTTATTAATTGCAAAACTTAATTACTTAAAAACATCTCTAAATTCATGAATTTAGACTTCTGTTTTATTTAATTCTTTTAAAAAATAAGATGGTTTTAATTGTGTAACATTAACAAAAGCTTTAGAAAAGGATTCAGCAGAATTAAATCCTACTTCGTTCGCAATAGCTTTAATGGTATACTTTCTGAATTTTCTATCTTCTTTAAGTCTATCAATAGCATAATTTATACGTAAATCATTTAAATAACTTGAAAAGTTTTTTTCTTTATAATCATTAATTATTCTAGAAAGATAATTACTATTCGTGTTTAATTCATTTGATAGAGAAATCAGTGTATGTTTTTTAAGAAATCTGTACTCATTTTCAAAATTTTCTAGCTTTGATAAAATGCTATTGATAATTTCATTGGGAAGCCCATTAGAATTGCCTGCGTTAATGTTTTTATCCTTATCATTAAGATCATCTCTCTTATCTTTTTTAGAATCTTTACGATTTATAATTTTTTCAAACCTTTTCTTATTAGAATAGTTTTTATTGATAAAAAAGATACAAATAACCAGTAAAAGAACTACTGTAATGATGAGATAAGTAATATATCTATTTGATATGTTTCGTTTACCTTCCATATCATTAATGATTTGGTTTTTTGATGCAATTACATTTGGGATATCATAATTCTTAACCAAATTTTTTGAGATATATTTGTTTTTTTCTTTCAAAATACTATCATATTTTAACAACCTGTTTATAAAATCAAGTTGATGTTTAGTATTTTTTTTCTCTTTTTGGTATTCAATTAGTGGAGTGTAAATTTCAAGTAATTCATGTGTAATTATTTGAGTTTGCTGTAAAAAAGAATCAACCTTGACAAAATGCCTAAAAGCTATCCTTTTTTTATCTATCGCATCGTAAGATTTGCCTAAGTATAGATTAGCTGTTGCCTGCACAATTTTATCTTTAGAAATCAGTTTGCTTCTTGATAAACTATCAATTGCTTCTTGATATTGTTTTGTGAAAAAGTAATTTACCCCAGAAAGGTAAACATAATGAGCATGCATTAGAGAATCGTTAGCTTTTATAGCTTTTTCTAAGCCTCTTTTAATGGCTATTTTAGCCGAATCATTATGCTTATTGTAGATATAAGCATCAGCTAAGGCATAAATACTTCCAACTAAATGAAAATCTTTATCCTTTATATCATTCTTATCTAGAAAATCAACAACGTTTCTAAAAATTTTAAGAGCTTCTTTTCGTTCTCCTATTTTGTTTTTAATGAGTCCTATGTTTTGTTGAGAAATTGCAGCATTTAGCTTATCATCAATTTCAAGGCTGGAATCATAACATTTTAATAAAAAGTCTAAAGCTAGGTCATACTTCCCTTGATCATAATAAAAATTAGCTTTTTGCGAATATCCTGTAAAAGGGTATGAATAATGTTTTAAGTTTTTAGTCAGATTGATAATACTATCTGCATATTCTAATCTATTTTCATTAGAATACATATCTGAAAGATAATAATAAGCATCAGCCATAAGAATAGTATCATTTGATCTTTTAGCTTTTTTTAATAAGGCTATAGCATAAGTGAAATCTGTTAAAGAATCAAAGTAGTCTTTATCAAAATGTTTTTCAAAAACATTAAAACTTAGTTGAGATAAAGAATCTATTACTTTTTTGTTTTTAGTTTGAGTAAAAGATATATGGCCAAAAATTAAGAAGGCAAAACAAATTATTCTATGTAGATGCATTTTTACATTTTGAATTTTATCCAAAGTAAAGTTACTTTTTTCAATCACAAAATTTAAATGCCCAATAATATATCGGAATTCATGAATTTCGATATGTTTTTAAAATATACTACAGTAACATTTCTAAGATATCTAATCTACAGATGTTTTTTCGAATTATTTCACGTATATCACTGATGATAAGTGTTTTGAGTCGGTTACTTGTGCCCATGATTCATGAATTACGAGTCTAGATTCATGAACCTAGACTTACTTCACTTGCAAAACACATTAAATCACAACAATTTTACACCACCAAAAGTAGGGTTACTCTCAACACTATTTTTGAGTTAGTCTGCAAACAAGTGCGGTGTAAGCTGCACTTGTTTTAACACAAAAAACATATAAAAATATAAAAATTATTACAATCCGTACTAAGGATTAATTAATAGCCTAAAATTTTATAAACGAGGACACGCCTCAACCCACTGCGGGAAGCAGAATTTTTAAACCTTTATATTATGATTAAAAAGAAATCAATTATTTATCTTGCAGTAGCTGTAGGATTATTAGCAGCAACACAAACCCTTAAAGAAACCTCTGAGGCGCAAGTAGGGTATATTTTAGCTCGAAAAGTAAAAGCTGCGTTGTCTGATAAGAAAACAGATAGCCCTGACAAAACTCCTGAAGAAAGTGTTCTTGTTGGAGCAACGGGAGCAGGTATCAAAGCAGGAGCTACAATAGGAGGAGCCTATGCAGGGACTTGGGCAGCAGGTAAAGTAGGTGCTGCACTTGGCACTACGATTGCTCCTGGTGTAGGTACTTTGATAGGTGGAGTGACTGGAGCTTTTTAATTTAATGGAATACCTAAAAAGGGACTATATTCGTTGTTATAAATCTTTAAGATTGTGACTGGTAATTTATTTGTTATGAGTCTTTTTTAGGTATTCACTTTTTGAACACGTTATAAATTATTATGATTTTATTGTTTTCTTCTTTCGCAATTGTATTGTCTCAAATAATCATTGATGTTATTGTACGTCTTATTTCATTCGGGAAATTTAAATTTTTTGATTTTATTTCTCTAAAAACAATGCTAATAGATTTTTTTTGTAGGTGGCTATTCGCTTATGTTCTTTACTTTATAATGTATCTAATTTTAGGTTTTTATTTTGAAAATACATTTTCACAAATACTAGTTTTTATTATCATAGCAATAATGTCTATTTATAGCTATGCTTTACAACCTTTTATTTTTTTAAGGGATAAAAAAATGGAAAGATCAAAAATTTATGAGGATCGCTTCAAGGATATTCTATTAGGAAACAAAATTTATAAGCATAAAAATAACTTCAATAATGCTTACGCAATAGGTATGTTAAAACATGCGAAGGCAATTGTTATAAGTAATGATTTGATTGAAAACATGTCTGATAGTGAACTCAAAGGCATCATAGCACATGAGGTGGGCCATTTAAAGCAAAAGCATATTTTTAAACTTTATTTAGCATTTGTAGTTGCTATTGCAATAGGCTATTTTTGTTCTACTTACATACTTCCATTAACCTTCGCAAAGTTACCTATACCCGAAGCACTTCAGCATGCTCTGGGAGGCGGTATTTTTTACGGTCTACCCATTTGGATCATCCCTTCTTTAACACAACGTGTTTTAGAATATGAAGCCGATGCCTATGCAGGAACATTGGCAGGTAAAGAGCATATCATAGCAGCTTTAAATAAGCTAGACGAGATGTCTGGTGGTAAGGTATCTCAAGGTAATTTAGCCTATCCTACTTTAGAACAACGTATTGCTAATATTTTAAAATCGTAATGCTAACAAAATGTTTTACAGGGCAACTCGTGTTTAGTTTGCTTGTGTTAATTATAGGAGCGCTATACTCTTTTATGTCTTTTAAAGTTATTAGCACCCATGCTTTTAGCATAGATAATTTAGAGTTGCTAGGGAACGCACATGAAAATTTCTATAGTATTTTTTGTAATAACCTTATAGTAGGGGCACTTCTGGCTGTAGGGGGATATTTAAGTGGTGGTTTACTCACTGTTATTATATTATTCTGGAATGGCTTTCTGTTAACCGAAATTGTACAATCTGCAATGTTGCTGGATATTTCTGGATGGGATATTGCTTATAGTCTTATGTTGCATGGCCCACTAGAAATTTTTGCTTTCCTGTTATTTGCTAAAATAGGTTTGGGCGGTTGGCAATTTTACAAAGGCATTTTAAGAGAACATACCATTACTTTTAAAAATATAACACTAAAAGGGGTTTTATGCCCTGTCGCACTATTAGTTGTAGCGGCACTAATAGAATCTAATTTAACGTGAATCTTGGATAAAAAATTTTCGTCAGTTAGAGTGAATTTCACGATTTTGAAATGAGTGGAATTTGTATTTCGAGAAGCTCAGCAGAACTATCGAAAACAAGAAAATTTCTAATCAAAATACACTTCTCGATACAAAATTCTTGCAGAATTTTACTCGAAGTGACCTGATAAACTTTAAACGAGATTCACATTAATTTATAATTATCATGGAAAAAGACTTATCTTATATTATAAAAACCATCATCTATTTTGGTGTTTTTTCACTTGTAGTTGGGGTTGTAAAAAACAGTTACATCGTTAGTATGTTTGATGAAGAATTACAGCAAATTATTGGTATCTCCAGTTATACCAGCATGACAGTTGCACTGCTTGTTTCTTGTATGGTGTTGGGGCTTGTAGGCTATATTGGCTTTATAATTTTAGACCTGTTTAAAACCAATATCGATAAAGGTGAGTTTTCAATAGCTTACGCTAACTTTATTTATGTCTTCTTTTTTAGTGAAGCAGTAAAACTATTGTTAGTGCTGTTTGTTTTAGATTATGAATTTCAGGATTTAATAGTAGATGATAGTTTTAATGAACAATTAAAACACACCCATTGGTACTACCTAAATAGCATTACCGAAACACTTACAGTTGTAGTAGGGCTTATTATATTTTTATGTTCCTTTAAAGGCTTGTTAAAGACTAAAAAACTAGTACAGGTGGTGTCTTTTTCACTAGTTATTGGAGGCTGTATATTTATGTCTAATATGAAATGGATGTAGATCGTAACATGTAACGCTAATAATAGACTTATACCAATTCTACCATAAAATGAGATGTGAGTAATTTGAATTATTTTACAGAAGCTTAAGGCTTAAAAATCAAATATAATCTTAGTTTAAAGGTTAGTTCGGCGTATTAGAGCTTGATAATCATATTTTTTACATAAAACAATCAAATTGATATTGTCATCCGAACGCTACTGAAATTAAAATATTTTTTAATTGAAAGTATTTAGCGTAGCTAACGAGGAGGAATCTAACTCCTATGAGATATCTCGTCACTCACTTCGACCATGCATTTCGACAAGCTCAATGTGACACTCAGCGCATCGCATACTTCGCTCTGTCGATATAACAAAGCGCTGTTTTTCAGTATTATTGCTGTCATTTATTAGCTATATATGTTGCGTTTTATGTTAGAATTGGTATTACTCTCTGTACAAAAAATAATTATTAACCAGCTCTATATATTTTTGTTTGGCTTGGTCTTGACTCATGTTTTTTACTTGAAATAAAGCATTAGTTTTAAATGCATTTATTATAGGTTTTTTACTCTTGGGTTTTCCGTAGTTATTGGTGGCCTTTTTAAAGTAAGCATATAGTTTTAGAAGCGTATCAGCAGGAAAAGGTTCATGGTGGGCGTTAACACGCTCAACAGCTTCATTAAATTCTTTATCTAAGGATGCATTACTCATTTTTTACTTCTGCTATAATACTTTCTCCTCCCCGTACTTTTTCGTTTAAAGAAACGTTTACTTTGGTATTTAAAGGTAAAAATAAATCAACCCTAGACCCAAATTTTATAAAACCAGAGTCGGCACCTTGTTTTGCAGTATCATCTGCTTTAGCATAATTTACAATACGTTTGGCTAGAGCACCAGCAATTTGTCTGTACAGTACTTTGCCATAAGTATTGTTTTCAACAACAACCGTAGTTCTTTCGTTTTCTTCACTGGCTTTAGGATGCCATGCAACGAGATATTTTCCTGGGTGGTATTTACTAAACACTACTTTTCCGCTAATAGGGTATCTGGTAACATGTACGTTTATAGGGGACATAAAGACGCTTACTTGTAGACGTTTTTCATTGAAATATTCTTTTTCAAAAACCTCTTCAATAACCACAACTTTTCCATCTACAGGTGATAAAACATGATTGTCGTTTTGATGCGTATTACGCTTAGGATTTCTAAAAAATTGTAGTATGAGTACTAAGAAAATAAATAATGCGATGAATATCATTGTTCTTAGCCAATGTATAGTAATAAATTGATCGGCTAATAAAAAACAAGCGACTACAATAACTAATGTTACTAAAATTATTTTATGACCTTCTTTATGAAACATAGTTTAAAATTCTTAAAAATAAATAAATAAAAGGTGAAGCAAAAATAATACTATCTAAACGATCTAATAAACCACCATGACCTGGCATAATAGTACCACTGTCTTTTACATTAGCCTGACGTTTAAATTTAGATTCTATTAAATCTCCTAAAGTGCCTATAACACTTATAATTATAGCTAGTATTAACCAATTAGTAAAACTTAAAACAGTACTATATTTAGCTATAAAGTAACTTGAAACACATGAGAAAAATAATCCTCCTAAAAAACCTTCAACAGTTTTTTTAGGCGAAATTTTTTCAAAAAGTTTTTGTTTTCCAAAGTTTTTGCCAACTAAATAAGCAAAGGAATCATTAATCCATACTAATATAAATGATCCTAACAACACCTGCGCATTATAAGGCGTGTAAAAGTTAGCTATTAGTACAAGAAATACGAAGCCGCCTGATAAATAAAACGTGGTAATTATAAAACGCTTAGAGCCAAATAATGGAATTTTCTTTTCAGAAAACAAGTCTTTTATCAAAAATAGCTCAACAAAAATAGTTAATACCATTAAAATTTGGGTTGCTTCATTGAGTCCCGTTTTGGAATTAACCATGAGCTGCCAATAGCCAAAAACAAAATAGAGTAGTGCAAATATAATGTAGGGGATGTTACTCTTTAATTGAATAAGTTTTTTAAACTCTGTTAAAGCTATGATACCAAAAATAAAAAACAGGATAATAAGCGGGTGTTGCGTATTAAGACTTAAAACAAAAATCAATAAAACAACATAGAGCACACCAGATAGTGAGCGCAATAACATATCTTTCATTCTTTAGTTAGCTAGTAGTTAATTATAAATCCTCTAACAATAGTAAATATAAGTTTTTTGCGCTACTTCCATAGCTCAAAAAATCTTTTTCGTCTGCAGATTTAAAATGTTTGATTGTAGTAATATTGGTAGGTATATTTTGCTTGTTCTTAGATTTTATACCTCGTAACCCTTCACCAATGGTGTCAACTATTTGACTTGTAGTAGCATAAACTATAAAGTTTACAGGCAATTCGGGTAATTTTTTTCCTGCAATTTGATTAGAACAAATTAATAAGGAGCCATCTGTAGCTATTAAGCTTTCACATGTGGTTAGTATATATTTAGCTTCAGTTAAACTTTTAGTTGGGTTAATATTACAAGACTCAAATTTCTTGGCTAGATTATCATCTATAATTAAAGCGGGATCGTCCAGCCAACTATTTTCTTTAATAATATAGGTAAAGTTTTCATAAATTTCATCCAAAGTATCGCAGTACAAAAACTTACCACCATTAGCTTTAAAATTAATTGTAAATTTTTCGTCTATTGGCAGTTTTAATTCGGGCATATACTTACCCCTATCTTCCGATTTTATTTCCTTTTCAGGTCGATTAGATTTTGACCCGAAAATTTTCTTAAAAAGATTCATTCAAATACCGCTATTGATTCAAATACTTAGGAGGTTTATCAAATATAAAAAATCTTAAATTAATCATGGAATTAATTTAAGATTTTTGCTAAAAGCATAAAAAAAATGCTTTTTTGTAAAATATATCTTACTCTTCTTCGTCGTTTGAAGAAGAGGGAGTGATCTTAGTATTAAGTTGATTACTTCCAAAAATCTCTTCTAAATCATTTTTAAAAATAACTTCTCGTTCAATTAATCGCTCTGCTAGAATAGTTAATTTATCTCTTTTTTCTTCAAGTAAATTAATCGCTCGTTCATATTGAGTTTCGATAATGTTTTTTATTTCCTTATCGATTATTTCTGCTGTTTTTTCACTGTAAGGCTTAGTGAATCCATTTTCTGTTTGAGGATCATAATAAGTCACATTACCCACTTTATCACTCAAACCAGCAACCATTACCATTTCTTTGGCCTTTCTCATGACACTTTGTAAATCACCATAGGCACCATTAGAAATTTTATTGAATATAAGCTGTTCTGCAGCTCTACCTCCCATGGTTACACAAATTTCATCTAAATACTTTTCTGTTCTTTTTAGGTTGGATTCTTCAGGTAAATACCATGCTGCTCCTAAAGAACTTCCTCTAGGTACAATAGTTACTTTTACTAGAGGATCTGCATACTTTAAAAACCAACTTACTGTGGCATGACCAGCTTCGTGAAAAGCGACTAATGTTTTTTCTTCTTCAGAAAATACTTTGGAGCGTTTTTCTAAACCACCAACAATTCTATCTACAGCATCTAAAAAGTCTTGTTTTTCAATAACTTTTTTACCCTTTCTCGCGGCTACAAGCGCAGCTTCATTACACATATTGGCAATATCTGCACCCGAAAATCCAGGTGTTTGTTTTGCTAAGAAATCCACATCTAACCCTTTTGCTTTTTTAAGAGGTCTTAAATGCACTTCAAAAATTTCTTTTCTCTCAGATAGGTTAGGAAGGTCTACATGTATTTGACGATCAAACCTACCTGCACGCATTAAGGCTTTATCTAATATATCAGCTCTGTTTGTAGCTGCTAATACAATAACATTGGTATTAGTGCCAAAACCATCCATTTCTGTTAATAATTGGTTTAAGGTGTTTTCGCGTTCGTCATTACTTCCAGACATCGCATTTTTACCTCTTGCACGACCAATGGCATCTATTTCATCTATAAAAATTATGGATGGTGATTTTTCTTTAGCTTGCTTAAATAAATCTCTAACTCTGGATGCTCCAACACCAACAAACATCTCCACAAAATCAGACCCAGATAGTGAAAAGAATGGTACTTTAGCTTCTCCAGCTACGGCTTTAGCTAATAACGTTTTTCCTGTTCCCGGAGGGCCTACTAATAATGCCCCTTTTGGTATTTTACCTCCAAGACTTGTATACTTCTCTGGAAATTTAAGGAAATCTACTATTTCTTGTACTTCTTCTTTTGCGCCTTCTAAACCTGCTACATCTTTAAAAGTTGTTTTAACTTCTGTATTTTGATCGAATAATTTCGCTTTGGACTTTCCTATGTTAAAGATCTGCCCTCCGGCACCGCCTCCAGCACCTCCAGACATCCTACGCATTATAAAAATCCAAACACCTATTAATAGTATAAAAGGTAAGAGACCTAAAAGAAAATCTGCTAAATGGTTTTCCTCGGTTAAATAAACTGGTTCTAAGTCTAGATTATTTTCCTTAATAGTTTGATTAAGCTTATTTTGAAAAATCTCCAGTTCACCAAATTCGAACTTATAGTTTGGTGTTTGTGATGTTGACGCTAAAAAACTTGAAGATTTTGTTCTTTTATGTACATCTTTTTGATACGCTTCCTTTGTTAAGTATACTTTTGCTAATCGCTTATTTATAATTTCAACTTTAGCTACATCTCCATCTTCTACATATTTGAAAAATTGAGTTGGATTTGTTTGTTTCCCATCTTGATAACCACTATTATTAAATAGTGTAAATACAAGAAATAAGCATAATACTATACCGTAAATCCAGTAAGGGCTAAACTTAGGTTTTTTTTCTTTTATGTTTTTTTTGTCTTTCGCCATTTTGTGTTTTTAGTAACTTGTTTCTATTACTGTTGTTTTTGCATCGCCCCAAAGACTTTCAATGTCATAATACTCTCTAATGTGTTTTTGAAATACATGAACAGCAATATTAACATAGTCTATTAAAACCCATTCTGCATTATCGATACCTTCTACATGCCATGGATTGTCTTTAAGTTCTTTACTAACTTTTTTTTGTATGGAATTAACTATAGCGTTTACTTGTGTATTAGAAGTACCTTCACAAATAATAAAATAGTCACAAACTGTATTATCAATTTCTCTTAAATCTAAAATACTTATTTTTTTACCTTTTACATCTTCGATGCCACTAATGATAACTGATATTAATTGGTCTGCGCTTACTTTTTCTTTCGCCATTTATTTAATTTGTGCAAAGTTATTATTTTTTTAGTTCTTTACAGTTTAAAATTTTATAAGATTTTAAGGGTGAAAATAACTATTATATGCCTATAATCAAACTTAATGCCATTAACTCTACTAATAATTATGCCAAGAACCTGATTAGTAGCGAAATTGTAGAAGACTTTACGGTTGTTGTTGCTAAACATCAAACTAGTGGAAGAGGGCAAATGGGAACGGTCTGGTCTTCTGAGGCATTTAAAAACCTAACTTTTAGTGTATTTGTTGATACTTCAAGATATAATTTAGAGTTTCCATTTTATCTAAGTATGGTTAGTGCTTTAGCTATAAGAAAAAGTTTGTATAGTTTTTTAATCCCCAAGTTACAAATAAAATGGCCTAACGACATTTTGTCACAAAACAAGAAGATTTGTGGTGTTTTAATAGAAAATGTCATAAAGCAGGGAGGTGTCAATGCTTCTATTATTGGTATAGGTTTAAATGTAAACCAAACCGATTTTAAGGATTTGCCAAATGCATCATCACTCAAGCTATTAACGGGCAGCGTTTTTAATTTGGATGAGCTTTTGGAGCGTATTGTATCTAATTTAAAAGACTATTTCTCTTTTTTAGAAAAAGGCTATACAGATAAATTAAAAGAAGAGTATGAAAGCTTTTTGTTTAGAAAAAATAAACCCTCAACATTTAGAGACGCTAAGGGTAATTTATTTTCGGGTTACATTAAATCTGTTCTAGATACTGGTGACTTGCAAGTATTGTTAGAAGATAATATTACAAAAGCTTATGCTTTAAAGGATATTACATTACTTTATTAACCTGAGTTAGACGTATTAGAGCCTGATAATCATTTTTTTACATAAAACAATCAAATTGATAGTGTCATTCCTAACGCTACTGAAATTAAAATATTTTTTAATTGAAAGTATTTAGCGTAGCTAACGAGGAGGGATCTAACTCCTATGAGATATCTCGTCACTCACTTCGACCATGCTCAGCGCATCGCATACTTCGCTCTGTCGATATTGACAAAGCGCTGTTTTTCAGTGTTATTGCTATCGTTTATTAGCTGATATTTAAATCGAATTCAGGTTTTATTAGTAAAACTCTATTTTTAAAAATTGTATAGCAATGCACTCAAAATAGTAAGTTGAACTAATCCCGATGAAAATCGGGATCTTAGGTTAAGCGCTTCTGTTAAACTGCTTTTGGTAAATTATCGACTAGTGTTTTAATAAATTTAGTTATTGGCCCTTTAATCATCATACTCATCATTGGGTTAAAATCACCACTAAATACAAGATGTACATCACTATTAGTTTCTTCTGTAGTCGAAATATGGGCTATTAATGAGAAATCTATTTTACCACCAGCGGCTCCCAATTCAATTTTATTATAAGGTGTAACTTCTTTCTTTTTTAAAACTATTTCTGGCATTCCTTTTAATGCAAACAAAAACTTGTCGTTATCAAGTACTTCAAATTTGCTAATGTTTTCAGGCATTAGACTTTCAAAATTCTTGATATCTGATAAGAAGTTAAATATTTCTTCTTGTGTTTTAGGTAGTTTAATTTTTGGAGACTCTAAATTCATTTTTCATTATTTAATTATACGATTGTAAAAATACTATCAAATAGCATTCCATTTAGAAGGGTTAGAATTCCACTCTGTAAGTGTAGTTAGTTCTTCTTCTGTAATATAGTTGGTATGTAATGCCTGTTCTAGAAGGCTTTCGTAATTACTTAGAGTATGTAATGTTAGATGCTCTTTTTCAAAATTTTCTTTTGAAATATTAAACCCATAAGTAAAAATGGCTACCATACCTTTTACATTAACTTGAGCTTCTTTTAGAGCTTTTACGGCATTTAAACTACTTTTTCCTGTACTAATTAAATCTTCTACAACTACAACATTTTGCCCTTTTTCTATAAAACCTTCTATTTGGTTTTTTCTACCATGTCCTTTGGCGTCTGGTCTTACATAAATAAAAGGCAACCCTAAGTATTCTGCAACTAACATACCTATACCAATAGCTCCAGTAGCTACACCAGCGATAACATCTGGGCTACCATAATGTTCTTCTATATGTTTAGCCATGGTCTCTCTTACATAGTTACGTATGGTGGGGAACGATAAAATTATACGATTATCACAATAAATGGGAGATTTCCATCCAGAAGCCCAAGTAAAGGGTTTTTTAGGACTAAGTTTTATAGCATTAACTTGTAATAAAACTTCGGCGGTTTTTTTAGCTGTATCTTTATTAAAAATCATAGTTGCAAAATTAAACATATAAATTAGTTCTACAGACTTTCTTTTAAAGAATAAAATGTTTTCAATAATTTTTGCTTTAAAGTTAAAATGATATTTTTACAACACAGTAATAAATACAGACCTACATGTATACGATTTTTGTTGGAGACAAGCCTATTTTTTTATCTACAGAAAAAGCTAAGGAAAACGGGTATAGCAATCATAAACTTAGTACAATAATTCTTCGTAGAGTTATAAATAAATTAAATAAATCGCCTTTGAAAGGGGCTTATTTAGTTCATAAAAATGAAAAAAAATTACTTAAAAAATTTTTAAGGAAGCTGCCAAATGTCGTTGCTGGAGGAGGTAAAGTTTATAATGATGATGGAAAAATATTATTTATATTTAGAAATGGTAAGTGGGATTTGCCTAAGGGTAAAACTGAAAAAAAAGAAAGTATTGAAGAAACCGCAATAAGAGAGGTCGAAGAAGAAACTGGTGTTAAAGGGCTAGAAATTATAAAGCCTTTAGATACAACATATCACATTTTTAAGCGTAATGGGCGTTATAAAATAAAAATCACGTATTGGTTTGAAATGAAAACCTCGTTTTCTGGTAAACTACTCCCTCAAGAAAAAGAAGGTATAACAAAAGTAAAATGGCTAGGACGTAAAAAAACAAAAAAAGCCATGGAAAATTCTTATGCAAATATCAGAACTCTAGTTTGAATAAATTCAAGTTTTTACTTCGTTTCGTATAAAAAAGAAAAGCGTTATAAAATTTATAACGCCTTTCAACTAACTACTACTAAAACTCTGGTGAATATTGTAAATTAGAAGTTAAAATAAACTTATCTAACTTAAAACCGTCTTCTCGCATTGAGAATGAAACAATATGTTCACCAGCTTCTTTAATATCTAGATATATACTTTTTGGAATGCCACAATGATTTTCTGGAACACGTTGAGCAGAAGACCATGTCCATTTATGTTTGCCTTTGCATAATTGAATTCTTTGTCCGCTTTCTGGCCATTTTCCATCCAAGCCAACATGTAAACCGTTATCTTCTGTACCTGATGAGTAAGCTTTAACCCAAACTCTATATTTTCCTGGTGTTTTGATATTTACCTTATAGGAAACTATACCGCCAGTTCCTGGATTTGGGAAAAAATTTTCTCCATAAATTAATTCGTTTTTATGGTTTACTCTAGTGTCTGGACTTGCTTCAATATAGGCTTTATTACTAGCAGTATGCGCATGATTAACTGTGGCATGTGAGTTTTTACCTTTTTTGCGTATGTACCATTTTCGCAAACTTCCATTGTTAGAGTTTAAATGATAGTTCTCGGCTTCCACTTCAATACGATTATTTTTATCTTGAAAAGGGATAAATTTCTCAAAAAATTTCTTGTCGTATAAGTTGTTTTTTGAAAGGATTAATGATGTCCACCTTCCTCTAGACCAAGCTGTTTCTTTGTTTTCTGGGATCTTTCCATTTGTATTGCCCTTTGAGTTTATCTCAATAGTATCGTTTGTTTTAAGATACATTGATCCTAATTTAAGGGTAACATCTTTAAAGGACTCTATGACCTCTGGACTATTTACAGTTCTTATTTTTTTACCATTAACCTTTAGGATATAATTAGATTCTCCATCGTGTTCTGCTATAGCATTTAATTTGCTAGAATAATTTCCAGATTTACCTTTAAAAATAGTTTTCGCTATGGCGTAACTATCACGTTGATTTTTCTTTGCTGTATTTATAGCTAGAGCGCCTCGTTTTTCTTCTTTGTAATAAGCCGCACCTGAGGTTTTATCTATCTTAAAATCGGATATGGCATTTAATGTTATAGTATTTATAACTATTTGTTGCGTACTATTTTTGCTTTTATTGCTAACCACTGCAACCCAATCACCTTCTTTTGCAGGAGGTAAACCTATTGATGTAATTTGTCCTCCTTGTATCGATTTTATACTACCATATTGTAAATCGCCTCCAGTTCTTGGATTATACCATTTTATTGAAAATTCATTATTATACCCTGTTAAATCCAATAAAGTCCTATGAGTTTTAGGAAGATAAATGGCATAAATATGTCCCTGCTCAGCGAATACATAATCATGAGTATTACTGGTTAAAAAATCTGCAGAAGACATGTTTTCAAAAGGAATGAAATTATTAAAAAACTGTAATGCATATCGTGTTTGATCCCATAAAATATCTCTTGATCTCCAATCTTCGCATTTTAGGTCGTTATGGGCATATTTATAACCAAAATACCATTCAACACCTGCACCACCAGCCATTAAGTTACCCCATAATACTTCAGCTCTTATTTTGTTATGTTCGGGGTCATCGCTATCAGGTTTAGCACCAGTATCTGCAGGCCCTATTTCATCTTGATTTACAACCCATTGTTTTCCAAAGTTTTTAGAGGCTTCTATCCATTTTACTGTGATATCGTGAACATTATGTGGTTGAGATGTTTGCATTGAAGGCCCATCTAGATAATGATAACCCAATAGAGGTGTTAAATAAAGATCTTGCTCATGAGTGAGGGAATGCGTGTGTAATGCGACAAAGTTCTTATAAGGGTCATGGGTTTTAATATATTTAGCCATTGCTTTTCTATCGGCATCGGTTTGCCCCTTAGGGGTCCAAAATAAAGGGCCGTTTTCTTCACCCAAATTCCAAGTGATTCCTAAATGATGTGAAAATCGAGCTATTAACTCTCTATAATATAGCTTACGTTGGGTTTTTAGTTCTCCAATATCCAAAAGTAGTTCGTTCTCGGTTTCTTGAGTTACTATGTGAAGCATTAACCCTAAATCGTCCATATGCTCAAAAACAACTTCCCATTGGTCTAATTTGCTGCAATCAAATCTATAACGTTCATTAATATCTGTCCATGGCCACACATCTTTACCATCACCTTGAACATTCATTGTTAAAAAATAAACAACATTCATGCCTTTTGATGCCAAATAATTAAGAGCTCCTATTATGTTTTTTCCCTTGCCGTTTTTCCATATTGGATCTCCTTTTTTCCAATCCTTAGCATGAGCCTCGTATTTGTGAGAGGTTGGTGTTTGGTCAAACTCATAATATCCTAGAAAATTCTCTGGACTATCTGCCCCACCTTTTATAAATGCTTGGTTAGTATCATAATATTTTAAGTATCTGTCTCCTGTATATTTTAACCTTCCTTTTGTTCTAAAAGCAGACCCTGCTTTATCTGCTTGAGATACTGTAAACAGACCTTTTTCCCCATTAAATGCAATAGGTTCGCCTTCATATATATTGTCGCTTATTGCAATATTTTTTCCTTTTCTAAAAAACACTTCATACTCCCATTCTCCTGCTTGATCTGGTGTAAATCTTACTTGCCATATTTTTCCTTTTTTCGCTCCAGTATCTTTAGCATTACCATCTGCTGCAAAAAAACCAGGTACAGTTATGCTTCTACCTTTGTTTTTAAATATTACATTTAAGCGATAGTTTAAAAAAGGATTATTTTCATCACTTTCTCCTAATAATTCTCCTTCGAAACTTAGCGTTATTTTATGCCACTTTTTTAGTTTACCACTAATTAATGCTTTTTCTTTTTGGGCATACATATTTTGTATACCCAATGATAGAAAACAAAATATAACTGTTAGGGATTTCTTTATTTTAAATTGAGTTTTCATGAAATTTTTCCTAAGAATAACTTTAAGTTGTTAGCAAATTAAAATAATATTTTGCACTTTGTATACAAAATTCAAAAAAAATTAATCTTTAATTGTTAATTTTAAACTTTTAACATATAAAAGTAGTATGAACCTTACAATAGACGCGTTTTCAAAAAGATTGTCCATTTTTTTTCTGTTATGTATTAATGTGGCTTTTTCTCAAAAAGATGAGTGGATAGATAAAAATGAAAATGAAAACTATATAGCAAGACATGAATGTTCTTTTGTTCAGGCTGGAGATAAGTTTATTATGTTTGGAGGTAGAGAGAAGGCTCAGCAATTGGATGTATATGATTTTAAAAAAAATACGTGGTCTATTGGAGGTAAAGCACCAAAGGAGTTTAATCATTTTCAAGCAACTTCTTATGAAGGGTTTGTCTGGGTTATTGGAAGCTTTAAGACAAATAAATTCCCAAAAGAAATACCAGCTGATAACATATGGCTTTATTTTCCACCAACAAAAACTTGGATAAAAGGTCCAGAAATACCAGAAGATAGAAGAAGAGGGGGGGCTGGTTTAGTAGTACATAATGATAAATTTTATTTAATAGGCGGGAATACAATTGGGCACGATGGTGGCTATGTACCTTGGTTTGATGTGTACGACCCTATTTTAAATACATGGACAATACTTGAAGATGCGCCAAATGCTAGAGATCATTTTAGTGCAGTAGTAGCAAATAATAAGATTTATGCTGTAGGGGGGAGACATTCGGGAGGAGATGGAGGTGTTTTTACCCCTTTGGTGGCTCTTGTTGATGTGTATGATTTTGAAACAAATACATGGAGTTCTTTAAAAAACCCATTGCCTACACCGCGCGCTGCTCCTGGAGTTGCATTATTTAACAAAGAAATATTTGTTATGGGAGGTGAAGGAGAAAAACAAGGTGCTGCATTTAAAACAGTAGAAGCATATAATTTGCAAACTAATACTTGGTCACCTAAAAAAGATATGCATTATCCAAGGCATGGTACTCAAGCTATTGTTTCTGGTGAGGGCATTTATATTGCTGGAGGATCTCCAGTAACAGGTGGAGGTAGGCAATTAAACATGGAAGTTTATAATTTAGATAAACCCAAGGGAATACCTGTAAAAGCTTCAAGTATAAAAGCGCCTAAAACCATATATTTTTCTGCTAATTCTACTAAAGAAATTACTTTAGGTAATACGTCTGGAAACACAGGGAGTTTTATCACATCTATAGCGCTTAAAGGTAAGGATAAAGATAAATTTAAAATCGATAGATCATTAATTTTTACGCTTTTGAAGTATAAAGAAAAGGTAAGTTTTAATATAAGTTATTTAGGAAATAAAAGTTATGCTATTGCAGCATTACATATTGAATATAATGGCACTCATAAAAAAATAATAAGATTAATTTCTAAAAACTAAAACGTGTTGTTTAATTAGAGAATTCTTTTTGTGCTTTCTCTTTTAATTAAACTTGTTTTTACTACTTTGGTAATAAAGGGTTTGTTCTCATCTTCTTTTTCAATACGATCTATTAACATATTAGCAGCTGTTTCTCCTATATGCTTCCCATGTTGGCTTATTGCAGAAATAGAAGGCGTAAGATGCTGTAGCAATTTTCCATTAGTGAAACATGCAATGGATATATCCTCTGGAATTTTATAGTGCATGCGTTTTAAAATGGCTAATGCATTTACAGCCGAACTTTCTTCAAGGCACAATAATCCATCTATAGTTTTATCTGCAAGAATAATTTTTAAGGCGACTTCAAAATCTTCATTGTACCCAATACGAACTATAAGTTTTTCTTCAATGGGCATGTTAAATGCTTTAAGCGCTTTTTTGTAACCTTCTACTCTTAATTTTCCAACACTTAAATTATCGATAACAGATATTAAAGCAATACGTTTACAGCCTGTTTCAATTAAATGATTTGTAGCATTAAAGCTGCCTATTAGATCATTAACAATTACTTTATCACATTTAATTTCTTCAGATACACGATCAAACATAACTATAGGAACCCCTTCATTAATTGCATTTTTTAGGTGTGAGTATTGTTCTTTAACCTGAGTTTCTTCAGCTAGGGAAATAATAATACCATCTAATGTGTCACTTTTTAAAAGTTCTATGGTTTTTACTTCTTTCTCATAAGATTCATTAGATATACAAGAAATTATATGATAACCATTTCGTGTGGCTATTTCTTCAATACCAACAAATACTTTTGCAAAAAAGCTATTCATAATATTAGGAATAATTACGCCTATAGTTTTAGTTTTTTTATGAAGTAAACTAAGGTCTATACTTTTAGATTTATAATTATTAGCTTTAGCATAAGCAATAATTTTTTCTTTGGTGCTTGTACTAATTTCGTAGCTATCACTGAGAGCTTTAGATACAGTAGCAATAGAGATTCCAAAAGTATTTGCTATGTGTTTTAATGTTATGCGTTTTGACATTTAATTAATCTAAAATCCAACTAGGTAGCGCTAATGAAATACTTGGGAAAAGTGTTACTAGAGCCAATACGGCAAAGCTAATAATTAAAAAGGGAAATCCAGCTTTACTCACTTTAGCAATAGATGTTTTACCAATACTTGAAGCTATAAATAAACATACGCCAACAGGAGGTGTGGTTAAACCTATTATTAAGTTTAATACAGCAATTACAGCAAAATGTATAGGGTCTATATCTACCGAGATAGCTAACTTTAATAGTATGGGAAAAAGTATTAATAATGCAGCTATGGTCTCCATAAAAGTACCAACAAATATGAGTAAGATATTAATCATTAACAGCACCATATATTTATTGGTAGAAATGCCTAAAATTTTAGAAGAAATAAGCTGAGGTACCTGTTCGGTAATTAAAATCCATCCAAAAAGATTAGCAAATCCAACTAATAGCATGAGGGAGGCTGATGTCTTCATAGAGTCTAAAACAAGAACTTGAATTTTCTTAAAACTTAGTTTCTTGTATACAAAACTGCCTATTAAAAGGGCATAAATTACAGCAATAATAGATGCTTCAGTAGGAGTGAAAACACCACCTATTATTCCAAAAAGAATAATAAATGTCATTAAAAGAGACCAAAAGGTGTCTTTAAAACTTAAGAGTATTTGTTTTAAACTGCTTTTAGGGTGTTTAGGGTATTTCTTTTTACGAGAAATAAAATACGCAGCACACATGAGTCCAGCGCCAAGTAATAGTCCAGGAAAGGCACCTGCCAAAAAAAGTCTTCCTACAGACAGGCCACTTAATGTAGCAGCAATAATCATAGGGATGCTGGGGGGTATTATGGGCCCCATGGTTGATGAAGCTGCAGTAACAGCACAGGAAAAACCAGTATCGTAACCTTCTTTTTTCATAGCTGGAATCATAATAGAACCCATACTGGCTGTATCTGAAACAGCAGTTCCCGAAATACCAGCAAATAGCATGGATGCACCAATGTTTACTAAGGATAAACCTCCAGTAATATGACCCATTAGGTGATTACAGAAATTTATAATTTTATCGGTAAGCCCACCATAGTTCATTAAATTTCCTGCAATAATAAATCCAGGAATACTTAGCAATACAAAAACATCAATTCCCGAATATAATTTCATAGGAATTACAATTAAAGGAATACCATTACATATGAGGTAAACTAAACAAGATAAGCCCAATGAAAATGCAATTGGAAATCTTAATATTAGGCAGATTATAAAAACAATAAATAGTAAGGCTATCATTTACTAATGTGTTTTGAATTTAGACATCAATTTTAAACCAATAAAGTAGCACATGCTTAGTCCTAAGAGTAACATACTTGAAAATGCAACACCCATTTTAATTCCCATACTAGGTGAATTTTCGTTAAAGCCCATAATCACAAATTTAACTGATGTTATTGCCAATATTAGAAATAAAAAGAACGTAGTTACTAATATGGTAATAGTGATTATTTTTTTCCATTTGTTTTTTAACATATTATAAAAAACATCAAGGTGTATATAGTAGTTAGACTTCAAAGCTAGTGCAGAGGCAAATGCTATTGAAAATATAAATAATAATCGAGAGACCTCTTCTGTCCAAGAAGGGGCTTGTGCTAAAAAGAACCGCGCAAAAATTTGTAGTAAAACCGAAGCGACCAATAAAAAAAGACTCCAAATAGTGCCTAATTTTAATAGCTTTTCTATAAATCGTTTAATCATGATATCTTATTTGTTTTTCAATTGCTTATAAACAGCTTGCATTTTTGGGGATAAGCTTTCATAAATTGCTTGTTCACTCTTTTTAATAAAGGCTTCTTTGTCTACTTTAATAAACGTCATACCTTTTGCTGAAAGTTCGTCTTTAATACTTTTTTCATTTTCTGTAAAAAGATGGTGTTCGTAAGCTTGCATATCTTTGGCTGCATCTATGAAAATGGTTTTTAAATCTTCTGGAAGTTTTTGAAATTGCTTTTCCCCTATCACAGGGTATCCCCAGCTAATAACGTGTTCGGTTAAATTAATGTATTTCTGTACTTCGTAGAAACCAGCGTTTTTAATTAAATCGAAAGGGTTTTCTTGTGCTTCTACAGTGCCTTGTTGTAGAGATGTAAATACCTCCGAAAAAGCCATAGGTGTTGGTTTAGCTCCTAAAGCACTCCAGGCCGTAACAAATGAGGGGACATTAGGAACCCTAACTATAAGACCTTGTAAATCATCTGGATGTTTAATAGGTTTATTAGATGTAAGTTGTCTTGGGCCTCTTTGAAAATAGCCTACGGAGCGAAGCCCTGTAATAGATATCATTTGCTCCTCCAATTGTTTACCAACTGGACCTTTTATGAATTTTTTTGCTTCTATAGTATCTTTAAAGAAAAAAGGTAATTCGCAGAAAGCAGCAAGCTCAAACCAATTGTTGAGTAGAGAGCTGGTGACTGTCATATCAATCACTTCGGCTTGAATAAGTCTTATAGCTTCAATTTCTTTGGCTAATTGTTCTGAAGGGTAGACCTGTAATTTCATTCGTCCTTGAGAGCGTTTTTCTATAAGCGCTCCAAAATGCTCAAAAGCTTTAAACCATGTGTGGTTTTCATTAACAATAAGACTTGCTTTTAGCGTATATACTTTTTTTTCTTTGGGTTTACAATTTGAAAGAAACAAACAGAAAACGAGAGTTATTAGTATTATAACCCTCGTTTTTATAGTATTTATTTTAAAAAAAGTTGTTACCATTACTTGTAAATACTAGTTCTAGCTTTTGAGAAAATTAAAACTAGGATTAAACCTTAAAAATAAGGATTAATTAAACAGACACAACGTATTTAATTAAGAAATATTAAATTATTCTGTGTGAGCTTCTGCATTTCCTCCAATATCATTTTCGGTGTAGCCTTCAAGCGTAATTTTAAAAGCATGTGCATATTCGGTAGGGAAATGCTTAGGCGCTTTGATAATTAGTCCTTTTGAATTTCTTTCCCAGGTAATAGCTTCGTCACTTCCTAATAATTTTACAGATATAATTTTTGAATTTAAAACACCAATATCTGTGCTTAGAGTCTTAATTACAATATCTTTATCTGTTTTGTCCATTACTATCGCATAAAACTCTTTATCTGTCTTTTTAGTAAATCGAATATCTGTATGTTTGTATTCAATTTTTATTTTTTCTTCTATTTTATGACCTCCTTCAGTTAGGCGTGTAGGGCCTTCTCCAAAAACAGTCCATGGTCTTGTTCCATAAATAGCTTCGCCATTTATTTTTAACCAATCACCCATATCAATCAATAAATCACCCATAACTTCAGGGATAGAGCCATCTGGATTTGGTGGCACATTAAGTAACATTACTCCGTTTTTAGAAACGATATCTACAAGTACATCAATTAATTCGTTAGGTGTTTTAAATTTTGCTCCTGGACGATAAAACCATGCTCCTGGAGAGGTGTCGGTTAACCATGTATTTGTTTTGGGTTGATTAGGGCGTCCGCGTTCATAATCTTTTATTGCCGTAACTTCACTAAAAGTAGACTCTTTATAACAAATTGCTACAGGTTTATTCCATTCTATTCCTTTATTATAATAATAGGCCAAGAATTTAAGCCTTGATTCGTCGGTCATGTTTTCTAACCACCAGTCAAACCAAATTAAATCGGGCTGATACGTGTCTATATATTCTTTTAATTTTGCCCACCATGCATTATAAAAATCTTCATCTGGGGTCTCAGAATCTATAGGGTGAGGGTTTGTATATAAATCGTAATCTTTTGGGTCTATACCACCATGAGCATGCGCGGGAGCAAAATATTGCCAAGTAAAGGCATGATGGAATGAAGCCATAAATTTCATGTCTTTGGCTTCAATTTCTTTTTTTAGGGCAGCAGAAGGATCAATCCCTCCATAGTTCATAGAATTCCAACGCGTAGTTTTACTATCCCACATGGCAAAGTTATCATGATGCATAGCTACAGGTCCAGCAAATTTGGCTCCAGAACGAGCGAATAAATCGGCCCATTTTTTAGCATTAAAACCAGAAGTTTCAAATTGTTCAATAATATGTCTATAACCAAACTCTTTTGGAGCTCCGTATTTTTTTTTGTGATGAATGTAGTTGTTTGATGGATTACCGTCTTTTGTTTTAACAATTTTTCCGTCTTTATACATTATCATTCCATGCCATCCGGCATACCATACATTTGGATCGCTTCCAGCAAATGCAGAAGAAACGGGTCCCCAATGCGTGTAAATCCCTAATTTGGCATCTTTAAACCAATCTGGAGCTGGATTTACTTTTTCTATAGATTCCCAACTTTCACTATATTTTTTTTCAATTGGAATCTCATTTTGTGCTTGATCTGTTTCTATTTCCTTTTTACAACCAAATGTAAATGATAGTATGGCAAGGGGAAGTAATAACTGTAAATTAATGTATTTCATTTTAAGGTTAAAAGTTTATTTTGTTTTTAAAGCATTAGTTTCGGCTAAAACTCTCTCTTTTTGAATTTTGTTTAAACCGTGTTTATAATAGTGCTCTGGTTTATAATAAGTATGGTTTTTCTTCATCGAAGGATCATTTATATCTTGACTTAAATCGCAATCAAATCGTGCCAAAACAGCATGGTTTTGAGACCAGTTAGTTGCATTGGTGAAATGAGAAATTCCCCAAGAGATTCCCCTACCATCATTGGTGTTTGTAAATGCGTCTGGAATAAATGGGCCAGCGGCATTAGGCATTAAATTTGTTATTGAAGCTATTTCAAAATTAATGCCATCTTCAGAAAATTGTACTGTATTATGCTCGTTACCATCTCTAATCACTAAAGCTGCTATACCATTTTTAAAAGGGAACATAGTCGTTTCATGCCCAGAATTCATTATAGGATTTAACGGATGCTTTTTAAAAGGACCTAAAGGGTTATCTGCGATAGCTAATCCCTGCATTCTTATAAGGTTGGGTTGCCCGTTAAAATCTGATTTATAATACAAATAAATTTTTCCTTTGTAAACTAAAGGATAAGGATCGTGTATTGAAAATTGATCCCATTCCCCCTCTCCGCCGTTAGGAATCACAATTTTGTTATAAGGTGTCCATGGGCCATCTGGAGAATTAGCATACGAAACAGCTACGGGGCAATCATCACCACGCTTTCCGCTAACTTCCATAAATCCTTGATAATATAAATAGTACTTGCCTTTCCATTCTAAAATATCTGTAGTTGTTACAGAGCGCCATCCAACATTGGGTTTTGGAGGTCTTGAAATGGCAACACCCTGTTCTTTCCATGTGAAACCATCCTTAGAAGTAGCATACCATATTTCAGCTAAATCCCAATCGCTTGAAGGTATTTCATCTGTGGCTTTGTCTGCATTTTTAGTGCCTATTGGAGGCGTTTTAGTATTTCGGTAAGTATACCATACATAATATTTGCCATTGTGGTAAATTACTTTAGAAGGATCTCTTCTGGAAATCGTACCATCGTGGTTATTGTAATCAAATCCTTTTAATTTTGTGTATTTAAATTGGGAATATAACTCGTTCTTTTGAGGTGTGGGGCCTAAATAGGCTTCATAATTTCGTTCTAATGCTTTGCTAAGGGGGATATTGGGTTTTTGTTCGGGTAACTTAAAAGGAAATCTTTTTGAAACTAAAATAGAATCTTTTTTAGTTTCATTTTTTTTTCCTGTCTTCGTTTCACAGTTGAATAATAATATGCCAATAAAAATTAAGCTTATATGTTTCAAGTACATAAATAATTATAGAGTTTTATTAGAGTTTCATTTTAAAAGAGAATTTGTATCAAAATCAAATGTATACAAATGTAATTTATGAGATGTGTAAAAAAGATATTTATGGGTTTATTAAAGTAATAAATTAACCGTTCAAAATTTTTATAGTTTCTTTCTAGGTTAGGTAGATTAATTGGTCTCAAATTTAGTCTAAGCTATGTGCTTTAGTGCATTTCGCTTTAGCTTCTAAAAACTTTTGACACGAATTACACAGATTTGATTACGTATTTCACCTGGCAGACTTTCAGTCTGCGAACAAAACCTATGGACTTACAGTCCGTAGTGGTTTAGTTAGCAGAAGTTAAAGTATCATAAAGTTTTCAATAATTCTATAGCTTTAACATAATCTTTTAAATTTATTATAAATGTTTTAGGGCTGTTTTTTTTCTGTAGATAATTTCGTTACTTTTGCCGCTAACTAAAAAATCAAAACTTGAGTTATGAAACTAATTAAGCTATTAAGCATTGTAGGTATTGTTTGCTTTGCATCATGCCAAAATAAAACAGTAAAAGTAACTAAAGAATCTTTAAAAACAGAGGTAGATTCTGTAAGCTATGCGATAGGTATGGATGTTGGTAGAAATGTTTTAAACAATTTCGAAGGTTTTAATGATGACTTATTTATTGCAGGATATACAAATACTATAGATTCTTTAGATTTGTTAATCGACGAAGAAAAAGCACAAAAATTAGTTCAAGGTTATTTTCAAAAGAACCGTGAAAAAATAATGAAGAGACAGCAAGAATTAGCTGCTAAAAAATTGGAGAAAGAGTTTGGTCATGTTAAAGCCGAAGGCGAGAAATTCTTAAAAGAGAATGTAGCTAACGAAGGTGTTTTAAAAACAGATAGCGGTTTACAGTATATTGTTTTAAAAGAAGGGAATGGAGAAAAGCCAACCACAGCAGATAAAGTAAAAGTACACTATCATGGAACATTAATAGATGGTACTGTATTTGATAGCTCTGTAGATAGAGGAGAGCCAACAGAGTTTGGAGTTACTCAAGTAATAAAAGGGTGGACAGAAGGTTTACAATTAATGAACAAAGGCGCTAAATATAAATTCTTTATTCCACAAGACTTAGCTTATGGAGCTAGACAAAGTGGACCAAAAATTAAACCATTTTCTATGTTGATTTTTGAAGTAGAATTATTAGACATCATTAAAAAAGAAACAAAATAAATTCTAAGGTTTCTCTATAGAAACGTATAATTTTAAATAAAAAAAGCCTTTCCGTTTTGGAAAGGCTTTTTCTTTATCTTTGTGTGTACTGAGCCCGTTTCAGTATCTTTACGAAATATGTTACACTAAATGAACGAAAATCTAGATCCAACAAATGATAATTTTTCTCCTGAAGAAATCGACGTTGAAAAAAAACTAAGGCCCTTAGCTTTTAATGACTTTACAGGACAGGATCAAGTTTTAGAAAATCTTCAAATTTTTGTTAAAGCGGCTAATTTAAGAGATGAAGCATTAGACCACACATTATTTCATGGGCCTCCAGGGTTAGGAAAAACAACCTTAGCTAATATTTTAGCTAATGAGCTAAGTGTTGGTATAAAAATAACCTCTGGGCCTGTATTAGATAAGCCAGGAGATTTAGCAGGATTACTTACTAATTTGGACGATAGAGATGTGTTGTTTATTGATGAAATTCATCGCCTAAGTCCCATAGTTGAAGAGTACTTGTATTCTGCAATGGAAGATTATAAGATCGATATTATGATCGAGACTGGGCCAAATGCAAGAACAGTTCAAATCAATTTAAATCCGTTTACATTAGTAGGAGCAACAACACGATCAGGACTTTTAACAGCACCCATGCGTGCGCGTTTTGGAATTCAAAGCAGGTTACAATATTATAAAACCGATTTGTTAACTACCATAGTGCAACGTAGTGCATCTATTTTAAAAGTGCCAATAACTATGGAAGCTGCCATAGAAATAGCTGGACGTAGTAGAGGAACACCACGTATTGCCAATGCATTATTACGCCGTGTACGAGACTTTGCTCAAATAAAGGGTAATGGATCTATAGATATAGAAATCGCTAAATTTAGTTTGGAGGCTCTAAACGTAGATGCGCATGGTTTGGATGAAATGGATAATAAAATATTAACCACTATTATAGATAAATTTAAAGGAGGGCCAGTAGGTGTTTCAACCATAGCTACGGCCGTAAGTGAAAGTCCGGAAACAATAGAGGAGGTTTATGAGCCATTTTTAATTCAACAAGGTTTTATTATGCGTACACCTCGTGGTAGAGAAGTCACAGAACAGGCATATAAGCATTTAGGAAGAATAAAAGGAAGTGTTCAAGGCGGTTTATTTTAATGCTTCTGTCACTCTTAACTTGCTAGTGCTGAATTTATTTTCAGTATTTCTAGATCTTATCAATTCGATAATGAAGTACAACTATCCAAAAAAGGTTTCATTTTATAAATTTATAGCTAAGGCGGCTACTATTGCTAAAAATCCGCTTCCGCATCACAACAAATGGTTTAATGAGGCAGGAGATACCTTTGCAATGAAATCTCCGTTTTACGGGCATATTATCTTAACTAGAGATATTGCCATTATAAAGCATATCCATCAAAAACAACATAAACTATATAATAAATCGAAAATACAAACCACCTATTTATCAAAATATGTGGGGTATGGTTTACTAACTTCAAATGGGGACTATTGGTTAAAACAACGTCGATTAATTCAACCAGCGTTTCATAGGGAGAAAATTCAAAATTTAGTAAGAATTATTAATAACGCGATAGATGATGAGGTGGAAGCAATGCAACCTAATGATGATTTTGTAGATGTTTACCCTTTAATGAATAATCTAGCCTTTGAAGTTGTAGCAAAGTCGTTATTTAATTTTTCAGCTGAAAAAAAGACTTTATCACGTTTACAATTTATAATAGAAAAACTACAATTATTTATTGTCAAAGAGTTGAGAATGCCCTACAAAAAACTATGGTATACTCTAAAGGGAGAGATGAGGTATCATAAACAATTAGTTAGTGAAAGTAGGGCTATTATTAATACCATTATTGAAAATAGGCGACAGTCTAAAACATCCCACGATGACCTTTTAGACATGTTATTACACGCTAAATATGAAGATGGCACCCATATGACTAATGAGCAATTAATAGACGAAATATTAATTCTATTTGTAGCAGGTCATGAAACAACAGCAAATGCACTAACCTTTACATTAAAACTTTTAGCGCAAAACAAAGCTGTTTTAAGTAAGGTTGAAGATGAAGTTAAAACAATAACCACTAAACAATTATCGCCTCTGGAAGAATTGTCTCAGCTCAACTATACCAAATGTTGTATTGAAGAAAGTTTACGGTTGTACCCTCCAGCCTGGATAACAGATCGCGTAAATACCAAAGACGATACCATAGAGGACTACCATTTAAAAAAAGGCACCATAATTGGTGCCTCGATTTACGAACTACATCGCAATAAAAACTATTGGAAAAATCCAGAAGATTTTAAACCAGAACGATTTTTTGATGAGCATAGAAAAAACAGCATGCTTTTTTATATGCCTTTTGGGGCTGGTCCTAGGCTGTGTATAGGTAATAATTTTGCCATGTATGAAATGATTTTGGCTGTAAAAGCTATTATAGATAAGTTTGATATAAAAACTGATACTACAGAAATAAAAGTAAATCCATTAATTACTTTAAAGCCAGTTGGTGTTAAAATAGCTTTTAAAAACAGGAATAGTTAGTTATATAGTCTTTTTTTCAATTAAATCTACAAATCTTAAAAATCGCTCAAAAGCTCTAATATTCGTTAATGTGTTTTTATAAACTCTTAATGTGCTCAATCTACTAATAATCAGTAGTTTAAATGGTTGATGTTTTACGGTTTTCCCGTAAACAAAGTATGGTTTTTATGTAAAATAGAAGTTTTCATCAATTAAAAGAAAGTTCGCACTAAAACGTAAATAGTTTCGTCTAAATTTAATTTGTAAATTGATCGCCAGATTATAAAATTTAGCACATTTCACCCAAGACACTTATTTAATAATCAATACGAATTTATGTTTATAAGTTCGTGTACAAAACGTTTTTAATCCAATAGAACTACAAATTTTCATTTAGTACTTTACTTACATCAATTATTAACCTTTAAAGTATTAAACAATGAAACATTTAAAAGTAATGGTAGTTCTAGCTATGGTATTAACTGGTTTTTTAACGTCTTGTACTAATCAAGAATTAAATGAAGACAATCAATTTGAAGAAAATTTCCAAGGTGTTGATAAAGGCATTCAACGGCCAGGAACGCAAGGACAAACACAACAACAATCAATCTAATGCTAGAGTAATAGGCTCATTACTTATAGCATTATCAGGTATTTTATTATTTTTAGACAAAATACTAGATGTGATAGGTATTGAAGGAAGCAATACTTTTGGATTTTCGAATTTCTCAAATTTTATTTGGGCTTTTATGCAAAGTATTGCTCCCATCCTTTTAATTATTGGTTTTTTGTTAAGACCTTACTTTTTATCAATACTCATCCCAATATATTGTTATTCGATTCAAACAGTTTGGGTTTTTCACAATTATTACTACGATAATATTTATCTCCAAGCCTATGCCATAGGAGCATGTGTTCTTTTCTGTGTTTTAGTATTTTTTATAAAATGGATATCTAAAAAGCTTCATAAAAACGAGTTAGAAACAAAAGCTTTTATTGAAAATGCTAATCTTTTTATGGAAGAAGTAAATAAAACACTAATTAGAAATTAATATGGAGAATCTTAATATAGAATTAGTAAAGATGTCAAATGAATTTAGGTTTGGATCTATTAGTTTAGAGGAGGCTGTAACAAAATTTGACCTAATTATCTCTCAATTTAAAAAACAAAGTAATTCTAGTGATGCTTTAATTTATTCGATCGAATCTGATTTCTTGAAAGTTTTAAATAAAATTCAAATAACAAATAATAATAGTTTAGAAATTCAATCTTTAAAAGAAGAAAATAATAATCTTAAAAAAGAATTAGGATTCTCAATTGATTAAAACTATTCTAAAAAAATAAATACTAATCAATATTCTTGATGTTTTATGGTTTATTTTGTGTTATTTTTTTGTTGAGTCCGTCGATCTCTCTCATCAAATCATTTTCAGTTTTAAGAACAAGTGTCTCTATAAAATCTCTAACTGCTGGTATTTTTATCACCTCTGACTTATTAAGCAAGAACGCATCATTTATTATTTGTTTATGTTCTTCTGATAAACCTTCATTTGATAATAACCTTTCCGTTTTTTCTACAGAATTATTTTTTGGTTTCAAATAATCTAAAGAATTTACTTTATAAAAGTTTTCAAATTGTTTTATAAAATTAGAACTTGGCACTTTTTTTCCCTTCAAATACTCACTAACTGGACCTTTAGATATATTTAAATCCCTGGATATAGTTGCAACTGGGAATCTCATCCCTAAGTCTTCAACCATTTTATTTAGTACCTCTGATGTTATAATCATTTCAAAAAAACAAAATTTGTTCCACAAAAGTTTTATAGTTCTAAAAAAGTTCTATATATTTGTAGGGCATTGAGAGTAAAGATAACAAAATAATATAGACGCAAAAAAAGCTTAAAAGGCTTATGTGTTTAAAGAATTATAAAAGATACATATTAATATAATTAGTCTACTTTTTAAAATTCAAAAAAGACAACAGTAATTACTATATCCCTTAAGAACTGGTTAATAATTGATTATAACCAAAGGTACATGGCTACGGGGGTGATTAGTTAAGCAGTTTCTTGGGTGAAATTGTGAGCTTTCGTAGTTCATGTACTATAACAGCTATAGGGTTTTATTAATACAAATTATTTTATCGGCGAAATGTTGTTGACATGTAGACGCTCTCTCATAAAACTAATGGTTGTTTCGGTATTGGGTTAGTCGCCAGTTAGTAGTTAGTTTTAGTCCCGCATCTTTATGGATGCGGGAATTTTTAAGAAACATCAATACATAGCATATTATAATATCCATTAAATTAAGTTTTTATGGTATCAAAAGACATTTCAATATATACCACCAATGTTACCAAAGTGTTAATTAAGTATACGTCTTCAGTTTCAATAAACAGTCTTTCAATTAGTTATGATTACAAACCGCTTGACATTATACGTAAACATTAAAAAATGAATCCAGATTAGAACCCAAATTATCTATCTACAAAATTTAGCTTATGAATTTATTAGTGATTGAGATATTCTCCATTTAGTAATATTATATAACAAACAAAGCTTCTTATATACTATAAATTTCGTGTAAAAATTTAAATGTAAGATAACAGTATTATTGATATGTTAATTTTAAGTTAAAAAAATAATTCAAAACGCTGAAATTAAGTTAGTTGAAACACAAAGCGAAGCCAATTGAGGTTTTCCGTAAAAAACAGCAAAAGCTAACATCTAATTTCGATTATAACCTTTCTAATTAATATTGATTAGAAATAATTTTTAAACTTTGTAAAAATGAAAAATTTTGATGAAATTATTCTGGAATTACCAGAAATTAATTTGAACGAAGAAAAAACTCGATTTGGAAACTGTCCTTATGGTACTGATGCATGGGGTAATTGTTATGACCAACCAGACATTATTATCGATGGAAATGGGTCAGGTGGTAATGATACTGGAGGAGGAATACCAATCTTTCCAAATTATGGAGGTGATAACGGCTTTGATGACAGACCAGATAGTGGCCCAACTGTAAGTCAAACAACTGGTCAATGGGTTGACAAGCCATGTTTAGGTTGTGCAGAATTGAATCAACCTAGACCCACATTTACCCCACTTGGACGAGCTCTTCTGCCCCTTCATAATGAAGGTTGCGGAGGGAAACTGCGTCCAGAATTGAGAAATAAATGCTGGCAGGAGTTAGAGTTGTCAAAACCCTAAAAAAGTTTATGAAAATTAGATTTCTTAACGACAAGACTGTTTGTAAACAGTCTTGTTTACAAACAGTTAGTATGCTAAAAAAAAATAAAATCTTAATTTATTTTATCGCTTTACTTGGGATGATGCAGGGCTTAAATTACTTAATAGGACTTACTGTAATAAATTTGTTTAATTTTTTATCATATAATCAAAAAGCTTTAATCTTATTATTATGCGTCCCCATAACTTACATAGGGAGTATTTTGCTTACAAAAAAACTACTCAATGTAAACTTATCTTTTAAATGGCTGAGAAGTAGTTGTAGTTTTTCAATTATTTTGAATGCTATTGCTCTAATAATTTGTTCTTTTATTATTCAAATTGCTTTAGACAAAACTTTCTTTGATTTTTTAATGAAAGGGCAATTACGTTTGATAAACTTGCAAATTTCTCTAAGAAATGATTTGTATCAAATTGTCTATTTTATAGTTTTAGTCTTTTTAGGGCCCATACTAGAAGAAATACTTTATCGGCGTATTATTTTTAGGAAATTATCACAACAATATAGTATACTAAGCAGCATTTGTATAACTGCTATTTTATTTGCAATTATGCATTTGAGCATAGAGGGTTTCATAGCTTACTTTTTTGTAGGTATAATTTATACTTATCTCTATCACCTAACAAAAAATTTGTGGCTTAATATTTTTGTTCATTTTCTTTATAATCTATTAGCAAATTTCACAAGAATTGAAGCTTATCCACAAACAAATTCATTCTATTTTGTTGGATTTGTAATCTATATCAGTTCTATTATAGCAGTTTATTTAACTCTAAATCAGATTAAATCTTTAACCAAAAGAAGGGAATCATAAGTATCATTTATTGAATCTAGCACTATGCAATATGCTACCAATTTTCTGTAAATATGGAAAATTGATATGAGCTTTTATTATACATCTTTTCTAAATAATACAAATTACTCATATCTGCTAAACATCTTCTTAATAATTATGAAAAAATTAATTAATGATAATACTCCTGAAGTATTTCGAATATTATTAGACGAACTTAAAATTAAATACACTACTACCACCATACAAAAACTTAAAGATGACCCTTTTTTTCCTCATATCGAATCGATTAGTAGCGCTCTTAAGAGTTTTGGTATAAATAATATCATTTTTGAAACTGCATATGATAAATTAGAAAAAACAATCTCTAAACCCTTTATTGTATATACCACAGACTATGATGGGATGTTTTTAGTTGTCAAAGCCGTCACTTCAGAAAAAGTAGTATATGTTGTGAAAGAGAACAAATACGAAACACAATCTAAAGAAGAGTTTTTAAAGAAATGGAGTGGACATATCTTAATGCTCGATGTAGAAGCAACACAAAATATAAAAGAAGAAAATTACACTCAAAACTTAGTGCGAGAAATATTAGACAAAATTAAGATTCCATTCTTACTATTAACGATGTTTGGAGGTTTATATTCTTATTTTCTTCAATTTTCAATTTCTCTGTATACTATTTTATTTACGATTGGTATCGTAGCAGGTTTAATTATTAATATTTTCTTATTAATACTTGACATAAATCAAAACAATCACTTTGTGAATAATATATGTTCATCTTTAAAAAGCAAAAAATTTAGTTGCTCAGGAATACTAAATACTAAAGGAGCTTCTTTATTTGGCGTCGTAAAATGGAGTCACGTTGGTTTTGTTCACTTTATATCTCTATTAATATTACTTATCGTTTCAAAGGCTTCAATAGCTTGTATGTCCCTTATTTCTCTACTTTCTGTAGCTGCCTTTTGTTATCCATTCTATTCAATATATTATCAATGGGTGGTAGCTAAAAAATGGTGTAAGCTATGCCTATTTATACAAACAGTACTCACATATTTATGCGCAGTGAGTGTCTTTTTTTTAACTAGTAGTACACCTTTAAATATTAACTTTAGAGTATTTTTTTACTTTGTCTCTATAATAGTAACTGTTGCTGTTATAATTAGTTTAATCTTACCTCTCATTAAAAAAAATCACACTAACACTAGTAAAATCAAATTACTCAATAGTTTTAAATATAACTCGAGAGTTTTTTCTATGTTTTTCAAAGATGAAAAAAAAGTTACGTTTGAGACATTACAGGGAAACTTTATTAATTACGGAGACAAAAATGGTAGAAACGAAATAGCAATAATAATAAATCCAAGATGTAATTACTGTATCACTACACATAACTCTCTCCTAAAAATCCTGCGACAATTTAAGGGCATTCGAATAAGTGAAATATTTTTTGTTCCATTAAATGATAAAGAAATATCATATGAAATAGCATTAAAAATGGTGGACATCTATCTATCTAGATCCGAATCTTATTTCATAGAAGCTCTGTCTGAGTACTATAAAAAATATTTAGATAGACCACAAAAATGGATGCATAAATATTGGCATCAAGAATATAAACAAGCAAATTCCAAAGAAATTTTGGCAAAGCACAGGATTTGGTGCGAAGAACAAGGGATAGATGTTACCCCCAAAATTATAGTTAACAATTCTTTTTTACCCCAAGGTTACACGGTAGAAGATTTAAAATATTTTTTATAAGATGTTATCAAAGAGCACTCGCAAAATATGTGTTGATTTTATTAAAGTATATTTTCCATCAGCAGATTATGTAATCTTATCTGGAAGTCATGCCACAAATACTCAGAAAGGAGATTCAGACTTTGATCTTATTGTTCTAGAGTACTCTATAGACAAATTTAAAAGCGAAAGAATAATCTATTTATCCAAATTGTTTGATGTAAAGAGGATACCATTAAATAAAATAGATGATGGATTAGTTATGGACTATCAAGATGGACATGCTGTGCTCACAGGAATGCTCTCGAAAGGTATCGTTATTATAGATCATGAAAACGTAGCAAAGTCATTAATTGATTTAAGTCGTGAGCGATATGAAATTGGTATGAAGTTTAAGGATATGGATTACATACATAAACTTAAAATTCAAGTCCAAAATTATTTGGATAACCTAAAAGGAATAACAGATTCAAAAGATAATACCTATTTAACAGTAATTAACTTGGTAAAAAAGTATGTGGATTTTGTGCTTTACTATCACGGTTTATGGAGAGGTAATGACAAGATGAATTATGAACAGTTAGAAAAAATAGAAGTTAATTTTAATTCTGACATAGAAAGTGCCGTATCTGAATTCTTTGATTCCAAAAATCATAACAAAATAGTCACTTTAATAGAGCGTCAGATGATAAAATATGGAATACAAACAACATTAAACATTTCAGGTCCAACAATGAATTATTCGGGAGAGGATTACTTTATCATGAAAATCGTAGATCAAGAGAAAAATATAATTAATACCTTGGATAAATTTAAAAAACAGATAAAATTAGTTCTAAAGCTTCTTAACAATACTGAAAATTTTTACTTTTTCATCCCTAATAATCTTATACAAGGCAAGAATATATCTAACGAGATATATGTTATAATTTTTCAAAATAAGGATATAATAAATAAGAATATCTCTACAATTTCTAAGAAATTAGTAGAAGCAAGTAACAATATAGTTGATTATTACGCTCCATTAAGCATAGACATTTCATTGGTCTTTAATCCTTGTTTTCGTTTAAAAACTTTTCGAAGTTTTGTTTCAAAATTTTGTAAAAAAATATTTTATGAAAAAATAGCATCTAAAACAAAAGCTATGTTAATAGCATTGGAACTTACGGATTTTACTGCTTCTCTAACCAAAAACACAAAAGAGTTTAATGATTACTTATTCAAATGTTGGTTTCCCGCAAGCTATGATACAGGAACTCACTTAAATATTAATGCATTATTAGCCTGTAAAAAGAAGAAGTATAGGGAATTTGAGGAATTGTTTGAAAAACAATCTAATCATTTTTACAGTTTTTTTGCTGAGTTAAATAAAACAGAAAATTATTTTCTAAATGATGATTTAAAAGAAACCTTAAAGTTTTTTTACAGCGAAAATCATCAAGAAAAAATATTCCATCCGTTTCATTTAACAGGGTTTAATTACGAAGCTCAGTATATTGAAAAAGAAGCTTGGTGCAAGATGAAAACTTGTTTAGATTCAATTTTCGGCTCTTTACTAATAGAAGAAGCTCATCGAAGTTACTTTCCTTTTATTCTTAATAAATTAAATAATTAATGAAAGATAATACTATTGATTTCTCCGTAAGTTCAGATATCAATGAAATCATTGAAAAAAAGCCTAATTGGTTGATTAGATATGGTATTGGTTCAATGCTGTTTTTTCTCTTTATTATCCTAGCGGTTGCATGGGTAGTAAAATATCCTGACTTGGTTGAAGGACGTGTAAGTATTGTAACTCCAAAGCCTCCAATAGATGTTATTTCAAAAATTAATTCTACTATCAGTACAGATTTTAGAAAATCTGAAAATGACACGATTGAAATAGGAGATCCTATCTTTCTTCTTGAGAACACAGCATCCTATAATCAGATTAAGGAATTAAAAAAAGAGCTTCTTGTGCAACCATTTGATAGCCTCCAAGAAAATGAAGTTTGGCTAGATAGTTTAGGTAGTGTTCAATCTGTTTATAACAGTTATAAACTCTCCAAATATAATATTAGTAATTACAATAAAGAAAGTCCATTTGATAAAAAATTGATTACACTCGAAAATTTAAAATTAGGTAACAATAAAGATCTTGAGTATACAAGTAGCTTAATAAAGTCAAGTAAGCTAAATTATAGATATCAAAAGAAAAAGTATGATCGTTATAAAACGTTGTATGAAAAAGGAATAATTTCAGAAGTGGAGTTCGAAAATCATAGCCAATCTTTGTTGCAGTTTGAAATGAATCACACAAATAATTTCAAAGTCTTGAACTCTGCACATCAATCAATCAACGATTTGAAAGGAAAAATAGTAGAATTAAAAATTCAGCAAAAGGAATATGAAGAACGATTGGAACTAGAGTACTTGAGAGCATTAAATGAATTGAAAAGTAGTTTAAAATCATGGGAGTCTCAGTACTTAATAGTAGCCAAGACTTATAGTAGATTATCTTTTTTCAATAATTTCAATGAAGGTGATTTTGTTTCCGCTGGAGAACGACTTGTTACCCTAATTCCGATCCAGGAAAATAAACTTCAAGCGATAGGAATATTCTCATCAATTAATATAGGGAAGGTTGAAGTTGATCAAAAAGTAATAATTAAACTTGATGCATTTCCTTACCACGAATATGGAACCATTCATGGGAAAGTTTCTAGAATTTCAGAAATCCCCAAAGACAACACTTACAGTATAATTATTGATTTGCCCAATGGTTTGGATACAAGTTATGACAAGAAAATTGAATTTAAGCAGAGATTGAACGCCACTGCCAGCATTGTAACTAAAGAGCAAAGTGTTTTAAAACGAATGTTCTTTCAATTTGAAAACCTTTTAAAAAATTAGTTTTATGTCAAAAATTAAATTTTACAAGCAATTTGATGTCAAAGATTGTGGGCCGACCTGTTTGCGTATGATTGCTAAATATTACAGGAAAGAGGTTTCATTGGAAAAACTAAGGACTCTGAGTTACATTTCTAAAGATGGTGTGACTTTAATGGGGTTGACGCATGCAGCTGAGAGTATCGGCTTAAAATCTTTTGTAACAGAAATAGATATTGATACTTTAATTAAAAAAGCTCCTCTTCCTTGTATTGTAACTTGGAATGGAAATCATTTAGTAGTAGTTCATCGAATAACGAAAAAGTATATATATGTTGCTGACCCTGGTTCTGGGTTACATAAAATAGAATATCAAGCATTTCAAGAAAAGTGGAATAGCAAAAAAGATAAAGGAACTGTAGTTTTATTAAATCCCACTCCTAAGTTTTATGCAAACGATGAAGATGAAGAAAAAGCTACTTTTTCATATTTTATGAAGTATTTTTTTCCTCATAAAAACTTATTGATTCAACTCTTTTTTGCAATTGTCTTCTCTAGTCTAGTGAGTATTTTAACTCCATTTATTACACAATCAGTAGTTGATATTGGGATTTTAGGTAAAAACATAAATTTTATATATTTAATATTAGCTTCTCAATTTATGCTAAAGACAGGAAGTGTAATGGTTAGTTTTATCCAAGCTTGGATTTCTCTTCATTTAAGTATTAGAATTAGTCTTTCTTTTGTTATTGGTTATGTCTCAAAATTAATGACAATGCCTATGAAATTTTTTGAATTGAAAAGTACAGGTGATATCTTAAAGAGAATTGGAGATAATTCTAGGATTGAAAGCTTTATTAATCAAATGTTTTTTTCAATTGCTATATCGGTCTTTAATTTTATAATTTACTCCTTAATATTAGCTTATTATGATTATAAACTGTTTGTAGTTTTCCTCATTGGAAATCTTGCTTACATTGGCTGGGTTTTATTGTTTCTCAAAAAGAGGAGGAAATTTGATTATGAAAGTTTTGAGATTGGAGCAGAAAGCGAAAACAAATTATTACAACTTGTTTATGGTTCGAGAGAAATTATACTAAATAACATACAAAAAGAAAAACGTTGGGAATGGGAAAAGGTTCAATCTAAAGCATACAAATTAAGTAAAAAAATATTGCTCCTAGGTCAATTTCAATCAACAGGAGCAACCATTATTAATTCTTTTTTTGGAATACTGATTAGTATAATGGTCTCATCTGCTGTTATTGATGGTGTAATTACATTTGGAATGATGCTATCTATTCAGTTTATTATGGGTCAAATAAAAGCCCCTTTGAAAGTTTTTTTAAACATGACGCATTCTTATCAGGACGCTAAAATAAGTTTAGAAAGATTAAGTGAAGTCGTTAATAATCAAGAAAAAAGTAAGAATATAAAAACTAATGATGTACCCAGTGAAAGTGATTTAGTTTTTGATAATGTTACTTTTAAGTATGAACAAGAATTCTCCGAGAATATTATAAAAGGGATTGACTTAAGAATCCCTTATAAATCAACTACAGCGATTGTTGGTACTAGTGGCAGCGGAAAAACTACATTACTAAAATTATTACTTAAGTTATATGAACCTAACAGTGGGGCAGTAAAAGTTGGGAATACAAATTTAGATTCTATCTCTGATTATTATTGGAGGGAAGATTGTGGGGTTGTCATGCAAGACAGCTATATTTTTGACGATACTATTTTAAACAACATAGTGTTGAAAACACAACAAAAGGTAAACATTGAGTGGTTGAATAAGGTAGTAGAGATTGCTAATATAAAAGATTGGATAGAATCTCAACCTTTAAAATATCAAACTACTATTGGAAGCCAAGGACAAGGTTTAAGTCAAGGACAAAAACAAAGATTATTCATTGCCAGAGCTTTGTATAAAAACCCATCATTCATATTTTTTGATGAAGCTACTAATTCATTAGATTCAGAGAATGAACGTATAATTATAAATAATTTGATTTCAGCAACGGAAAACAAAACAGTTGTTGTTATAGCTCATCGTCTTAGTACAATAAAAAATGCAGATAAAATTGTGGTTTTGGATGATGGAATGGTTTTAGAGGAAGGAACTCATGAGGAGTTATTAGAAAGGCAAAATCATTATTATAATCTTGTAAATAATCAACTTTTATGATAACTTTTACTTCCCAGTTATAATGATTTTACTTCACCTTTTTTAAATCAACAGTACTGTTTTCATTTTCAACAGTTAAGCTAATAACGTTTCCATCTTCATCTTTATTAAAATCAAAAGCTTTATAGGTGCCCATTAAAGAAAATTCGTCTTTAGAAATAGAATAAATAGGAATATTGGTTTGTCCTTTAAATTCTTTAATTGCTAAATGCCCTTCATGAATAATTAAAGTAATGGCTTGTCCTGGAAATAACTCATAATCGCCTGTGTACTTTTCAAGTACTTTTTCAGGTATAATAACGCCTCTTATCTTAAAGCTATGTAAAATACCCTTGGCGAAACCTCCAGGTTTTGAACTATTATGGCCAAATCCTTCTTCAACACTAGTAAGCAAATTAAGCCCTTGATAATTATGTGCTTTAATTTGTTTTGCCATTTTTTCGTGTCTTTTTACATCATCTAATGAGCCCCAAACTAATGTTGCATTGGCATTTAAAGTTTTATTGGTTTCGTAATATTTATTTTCGTATTTAAAGGCCAATTCGTTATCATACCATAGTGAGGGGTTGCATATAATGTAATTATGAAATAAATCTGGAGAATTAAATAAAACGTAGTGTGTGTAAAGACCTCCAAAAGAGTTTCCAGTAAGTGTTCTGTTATCACTTGAAGCTTTATATTCTCTTTCAATAAAAGGGATAATTTCTTTTCGTAATACTTTGGTAAATGTTTTGGCATCACCACTATTTTTTATTTGTGATAATGTAGTAGGCGTCATATCGTTTGCTCTTAAATCTGTATAGTTAGGAGATTCGCCTGCGTAAGATATGCCTATGATAATAATATTTGGAGCTAATCCATCGTATTTAATTGTGTTGTACGTAGATACCGTATTGGTGAAATCCCATTGACCGTCTAAAAGATATAGTACAGGGTACTTTTTGTTTTTATCTTTATGGTAGGTGTCGGGTAAACTAACAAATAGTTTATAGCTTTTGGAATTAATCTCCGAATCTAAAAGTCGTGTTTCATGACCAGTATTTATTCCTTTATAGCGAATTTCGGCCGTAGTTTTAACTTCTTGCGCATTGCTAAAAGATAAACTAAAAGTTAAGAATAAAAATGTTAAGATGTGATTGATTTTAATGTATAACATGATATGATTATTGTTTTTTGATTGATGTTTACTTCTATAAGTCTATTCCCTTTTTGTTTTGTTACAGAGTGTGAACTAAAATATAGAAATAGGGATGAAAAAAGAAGGTTATTTGTGAAAAATGAGAGACTAATAGTTAGCACTTACGTATTTTTACAATCTATGGGAATTAAGGAGAAATACACTGCATTAATAAAAACGGAAGCAAAACGCTTAGGTTTTATGTCTTGTGGTATAAGTAAAGCCCAATTTTTAGAAGAAGAAGCACCGCGTTTAGAGAAATGGTTAAACAATAATATGCATGGAGAGATGCGTTATATGGAAAACCATTTTGATAAACGATTAGATCCAACAAAATTAGTAGAGGATTCTAAAAGTGTGGTGTCATTATTGTTAAATTACTTTCCAGAAGAAGAACAATCTCAAAATTCCTTTAAAATATCTAAATATGCTTATGGCACAGATTATCATTTTGTTATTAAGGATAAGTTAAAGGTTTTGTTGCAATTTATTCAAGAAGAAATAGGTGAAGTTAGTGGGCGAGCATTTGTGGATTCTGCACCGGTACTGGATAAAGCTTGGGCTGCAAAAAGCGGATTAGGTTGGATTGGGAAACACAGTAACCTTTTAACACAGCAAGTAGGATCGTTTTACTTTATTGCAGAGCTAATCATAGATTTGGAGTTAGAATACGACTCACCAACAACAGATCATTGCGGGACATGTACAGCTTGTATTGATGCATGTCCTACACAAGCCATTGTAGAGCCTTATGTAGTCGATGGGAGTAAATGTATTTCTTATTTCACAATAGAATTAAAAGAAAACATCCCAACAGCGTTTAAAGGACAATTTGATGATTGGATGTTTGGCTGTGATGTATGTCAGGATGTATGCCCTTGGAATCGCTTTTCTAAACCACATAATGAGCCATTGTTTAATCCGCATCCTGAGTTATTGTCTATGACTAAAAAAGATTGGGAAGAGATCACAGAAGAGACATTTAGAAAAGTATTTAAAAAATCGGCAGTAAAACGCACTAAGTTTTCTGGCTTAAAAAGGAATATTAGGTTTTTAAAAGATTAAAAAGCGGTTTATATCGTATATAAGCTTAAAAATATTATGGTCTAAACTAGGATATTTATTTTTATGATATATTAACAAATAATAATCTTATGAAACGAACATAAATTTTCATCATTTTAAAATTCACTTAAAGAAATGATTACAATTTATGTAATACCAGTTATATTTTGAATTTACTATAAAAGAAAATAATGATTTTTTTCTTTGTATGAATTAGAAAATTAAAGCATAGCCGTAAGTTGCGGTTTCATTTAATAATGAAATAGAAAGGAAAAAAGGGTGTTTTACTGCAGTAAATTCAAAGTGTAAATGGTATAAGTTCCTTAATGTATTCAAATTTTTTAAACATTCGGAAATCAAAAAAATAAACAGATGAAAACAAAATTTTTAACAACCCTTTTGGTGTTATGTATAATGCAGTTGTCAATCGCTCAAAACTGCGAAGATATTTCACCCTATAAACAAGGGATGAAATTGGAATACACCAATTACAATAAAAAGGGGAAAGAGAGGTCTATAGATAGTTATGAGGTAACGGCGGTAAACACCAATAGTAATGGAGAGCTTGTTATAGAAATAGCATCTAAAACTAAGGCAAAGAAAAACAAAGAAGGCGTAGCAAGAAAAGATATACTTAAGTGTGTAGATGGTAATTTTTATGTGGATATGGCAGGCTATTTAGCGCATCAAACAGATGAGCAAAAAAGTACATTACAAATTCAGGCAGAAGGCGATTTTTTAGAGTTTCCAGATAATTTAACCGAAGGTTTAGAATTAAAAGACGGTTATATTGAGTTAAAAATGGGCAATGGAGGAGGTGGTGCAGGTGTTGCTTTAGCTAACATGAAAGTTTTGAATAGAAAAGTAACTCAAAATACATCGTTCACAAATAAAGCAGGAACTTTTAACGCGTATAAAATGTCGTTTGATTATGTGTTTACCTTGGGGTTTATAAAAGTTAGAGGATCTGGCATTGAATGGTACGTAAAAGGTATAGGTATCGTAAAAACAGAAAGCTATACTAAAAAAGGAAAATTACGCTGGACACGTGAGTTAACTAAAATTTATAAATAGTGTATCTCTAATATAAAGCTTTAATTTTTAAGAAACACGTAAAAAAGCTTAGAAAGGATTGTTATATTTGATGTTTTAATAATCCATTATGAACGAAGAAAGCAAACGAAGAGAGGCCCTTATATACCATGCAAAGCCTACACCGGGTAAAATAGAGATTGTTCCAACTAAAAAATATGCTACGCAGAGAGACTTGTCATTAGCTTACTCTCCAGGTGTGGCAGAGCCTTGTTTAGAGATTGAAAAAGATAAAAACAATGCTTATAAATATACTGCAAAAGGAAATTTAGTCGCTGTAATTTCTAATGGTACAGCAGTGTTAGGATTGGGAAATATTGGTCCAGATGCATCTAAACCCGTTATGGAAGGTAAAGGTCTTTTATTTAAGATTTTTGCAGATATCGATGTATTCGATATAGAAGTAGATACAGAGAATGTAGACGAATTTATCGAAACTGTAAAAAATATTGCGCCTACTTTTGGAGGGATTAACCTTGAAGATATAAAAGCCCCAGAAGCATTTGAGATAGAAAAGCGTTTAAAAGCAGAACTAGATATACCAGTGATGCACGACGATCAACATGGAACCGCTATTATTTCTGCAGCAGCCTTAATCAATGCTTTAGAAATAATAAATAAAAATATAGAGGATGTTAATATTGTTGTAAGTGGTGCTGGAGCTGCGGCAATTTCATGTTCACGTTTATACCAATCTTTTGGAGCAACACGAGAAAATTTAGTGATGTTGGATAGTAAAGGTGTTATTAGAAACGACAGAACTAATTTAACACCTCAGAAAGCTGAGTTTGCAACACACAGAAAAATAGATACACTAGAAGAAGCTATAAAAGATGCCGATGTGTTTATTGGCTTGTCTAAAGCAGATATTCTTACGCCAGAGATGCTGTTGCTTATGGCAAAAGATCCTATAGTTTTTGCTATGGCTAATCCCGACCCAGAAATAAAATACCAGTTGGCTATAGACACCAGAGATGATATCATTATGGCAACAGGAAGAAGTGATCATCCTAATCAGGTAAATAATGTATTAGGGTTTCCATTTATTTTCAGAGGAGCTTTAGATGTAAGGTCTTCAGCAATAAACGAACCTATGAAAATGGCTGCGGTAAAAGCGTTAGCTAAATTAGCCAAAGAGCCAGTTCCAGAACAAGTAAATATAGCTTATGGAAAAACACGTCTAGCTTATGGAAGAGATTATATAATTCCAAAACCTTTTGATCCTAGATTAATAGCCGAAGTACCATTAGCCATAGCAAAAGCAGCCATGGAAAGTGGCGTAGCCAAACAGCCTATTAAAGATTGGGAGAAATATAAGGAAACTCTAAGGCAACGTTTAGGCTCAGATAATAAGCTGGTTAGGCTTTTGCTTAATAGAGCTAAGTTGGATCCTAAACGTGTTGTTTTTGCAGAAGCCGATCAACTAGCAGTACTTAAGGCTGCTCAAATTGCTTACGATGAGGGTATAGCAATTCCAATTTTATTAGGTAGAAAAGAAACTATAGAAAACCTTATGGCTGAAATTGATTTTGATGCCGATGTCGTTATTATAGATCCAAAGACCGAAGAAGAAAACGATCGTAAAAACAGGTATGCTAAAGTATATTGGGAGCAACGTAAACGTAAAGGTGTTACCTATTACTCGGCGCAGCGCTTAATGAGAGAGCGTAATTATTTTGCGGCCATGATGGTGAATTTAGGCGAAGCAGATGCTTTAATCTCTGGGTATTCACGTAATTATCCCACAGTAGTAAAACCAATGTTGGAGCTAATAGGTATGGCAAAAGGAGCAAACAGAATAGCGACAACAAACGTAATGATGACAAAACGAGGGCCGCTGTTTTTAAGTGACACTTCAATTAATATAGAACCGACTTCCAGAGATTTATATACAATAACAAGAATGACATCTAAAGTGGTTAAAATGTTTGGATTAGAACCGGCTATAGCAATGATATCGTACTCAAACTTTGGGTCATCTAAAGACGAAAAAGCCTCTAAAGTAAGTGAAGCTGTGTCTCTTTTACATCGTTTTCAACCAGAATTACTAGTAGATGGGGAATTACAAACCGATTTTGCATTGAATGATGAAATGCTTCAAGATCAATTTCCATTTTCTAAACTGGCGGGAAAAAAAGTAAATACATTAATATTTCCTAATCTGGATTCGGCAAACATAACCTATAAGTTATTAAAAGAATTAAATGACGCCGAATCTATAGGACCTATTATGATGGGAATGCGAAAACCAGTTCACATTTTACAATTAGATGCTAGTGTAGATGAGATTGTTAACATGACTGCAATTGCAGTGATTGATGCGCAGCATAAAGAAAAATGGGAATTAGAAAAGGCGCTTTCTAATTTAGAAAAAGTTTAGAAAATAATTTTATTACATTTGGCAGGCTAAATATCATTCTCTTAAATGATTACACATATACAAGGTAAATTAATAGAAAAAAATCCAACAGATGTTGTTATAGATTGTAATGGTGTTGGCTATTTATTACATATTTCTCTACATACATTTTCTCAAATCCCAGACAAAGAATTGTTAAAATTATATACGCACCTTCAAGTTAGAGAAGATGCGCATACGCTTTTTGGTTTTTCTTCTCTAGCAGAACGAGAGATTTTTAGACTATTAATTTCAGTAAGTGGTATAGGAGCAAGCACAGCAAGAACCATGTTGTCTTCTTTAACACCAAAACAAGTTCGAGAAGGAATAGCCTCCGAAGATGTGGCTTTAATACAGTCTATAAAAGGGATTGGAGCGAAAACCGCTCAACGTGTTATTATCGATCTAAAAGACAAGATTTTAAAGATTTATGATATTGATGAAAATTTAACTACCAAAGACAATACCAACAAGAATGAAGCGTTAACTGCTTTAGAAGTTCTTGGTTTTGCAAAGAAACAAGCAGAGCGTGTTGTGGATAAAATTATAGCAGCAGAACCAGATTCGACCGTTGAAACTATTATAAAACTAGCCTTAAAAAACTTATAAGAGATTTTGAATATAACTAACCAAAACTATTATAAATCGAAAAAAAAGTATTTCTTTTTAGTTGCTATTTTACTTCTTTCGCTTTCAGTATGGGCACAACAAACGCCTCAAGATTCTACAAAAACGGGTTTTAGTTTAGGAAACATTAAAACACCAAAACCAAGTTTGGTAGAATCAAAGTACACCTACGACCCTATAACCGATAGGTATATTTACACAGAAAAAATAGGACAATTTAATATTAATTATCCTATAATTTTAACGCCTAGGGAGTATAAAGATTTCGTAGCAAAAGAAAATTTAAAAAACTATTACAAAGAAAAAATAGACGCTTTTGATGGTAAAAAAGAAGGCGCAGAAGACAAAAGAAAAAACCTTTTACCAGAATTTTATGTAAACTCAAACTTTTTTGAGTCTATTTTTGGGGGTAATACTATAGAATTAATCCCTCAAGGGTCTGTAGAAATGGATTTAGGAATTTTGTTTTCAAAACAAGACAATCCAACGTTTTCTCCAAGAAACAGAAGTAATTTTACCTTTGATTTTGATCAAAGAATTAGTCTAAGTCTGTTAGGGAAAGTAGGAACAAGACTTCAGGTAAATGCTAATTATGATACACAGGCCACCTTTGGTTTTCAAGAAATTATTAAATTAGAATATACCCCTACAGAGGATGATATTATTCAAAAAATAGAAGTAGGTAATGTAAGCATGCCTTTAAACAGTTCTTTAATTACCGGGGCACAAAGCTTATTTGGAGTTAAGGCACAATTACAATTTGGACGCACAACAGTTACTGGAGTATTTGCAAATCAAAATTCTCAATCAAACACCGTAGTAGCTCAAGGTGGAGGAACCTTAGAAGAATTTGATTTTTTTATTAGAGATTACGACGAAAACAGGCATTTCTTTTTAGGACAATATTTTAGAGATACTTACGATGAGTCTTTAAGAACGTATCCATTTATTAATAATAGAGGATTACAAATTACAAGACTGGAAGTTTACATAACTAACAGAAGTAATAGAACAGATAATGTTAGAAATGTAGTAGCATTACAAGATTTAGGGGAAAGTGATAATTTATTATCAACTTCAGTAAGTGTAACAGCAGTTCCAGGAGCATTTCCAGATAATGGTAATAACGCGTTCGATCCAACAGCGATAGGTAGTGGCGGCGTTTTAACCGAAGATATAAGAGATATAGCTACAGCACAGAGAGGTTTTGGAACACTGTTTTCCCAAGTTAGTGAAGGATCAGATTACTCAAAAATAGAAAATGCGAGAAAGTTAATAAACGGACAAGAATATACGCTTAATGCAGAATTAGGATATATTTCATTAAATCAGCGTTTAAATAACGATGAGGTTTTAGCTGTTGCCTATCAATTCACGGTAGCTGGCCAGGTATTTCAAGTAGGTGAATTTGCTAATGATGGTGTCGATCCAAATGAGGTGCAACAAAATACTCAAGGTCAAGTAACATCGGTAAATAATAAGGCATTGGTATTAAAAATGCTTAAAAGTAGTATTACTAATGTGCAGCAGCCTATATGGGATTTAATGATGAAAAACATCTACGATACAGGTGCTTTTAACTTGAGTCAGGAAGATTTTAGGCTTAACATATTTTATAATGAAGCCTCGCCTTTAAATTTTATATCTCCAGTAGAAGGTACGTCGTTTCCGCTATTTGATAATCATACACCAGCTATCACGGGAGATGATAAAGAGATTCAAGAAACACCATTATTAAGATTGTTTAATCTCGATAAGTTAAACTTTAATAATGACCCTCAAGCTAATGGTGATGGTTTTTTCGATTATGTAGCAGGGATAACCGTATTACCTCAAAATGGTAAAATAATTTTCACTAAGGTAGAACCTTTTGGTAAGTATTTATTCGATGTCCTTGATGACCCCAATAGCCCTGGTAATTATGAAAACGATGTTTATGTAAACCCAAACCAGGAGAAATATGTCTACGATTTACTGTATAAAAGTACCAAAATAGCAGCTTTAGAAGAGGTTGAAAAAAATAAATTTAAATTAAAAGGACGTTACAAATCTAGTGGAGGCGGTGGGATTCCTTTAGGCGCTTTTAATGTGCCTCGTGGTTCTGTAAGAGTCACTGCTGGAGGTCGCGTTTTAGTAGAAGGCGTAGATTATACCGTAAATTACCAATTGGGAAGGGTAGAAATATTAGACGAAGCTTTAAAAGCATCAAACACGCCAATAGAAGTGTCTACAGAAAACAATGCAGTGTTTAGGCAGCAAACCAAACGTTTTATGGGTGTTAATGTAGAGCATAAGTTTAATGAAAACTTTGTTCTAGGAGCCACACTATTAAATTTAAAAGAGCGTCCAATTACTCAAAAAGCCAATTTTGGTACCGAGCCTATAAATAACACTATTTTTGGGGTAAATGGTAATTATTCTACCGAAGTTCCTTTTTTAACAAGAATGGTGAATAAACTACCAAATATAGATACCGATGTTCCGTCCAATTTATCTCTAAGAGGAGAATTTGCATACCTGTTGCCAGGAGCACCAAACGGTACAGATTTAAACGGGGAAGCAACCTCTTATATAGATGACTTTGAGGGGACTCAAAACGGGATCGATTTAAAATCACAACAGTCGTGGTTTCTATCTAGTAGACCTAAAGAATTAGGAAAAGTTTATAGTGAAGGACCAGAAGATGATAGTGGCATTCAAAATGGCTATGATCGTGCATTTTTAAACTGGTATGTTATTGATCCTATTTTTTACAGTAGTAGACGCCCAGATGGTGTTTCAGACGAAGATTTATCGAGTTTATATACCAGTCGTGTATTTATTAACGAGCTATTCCCTCAACAAGATTTAGTGCAAGGTCAAAATTCAGTATTAAACACCTTAGATCTAGCCTATTATCCAAATGAACGAGGACCATATAATTATAACCCTGCATCTGCAAATGGCACGATTCCAGCAGGAGAAGGTTGGGCAGGTATTACTAGGCAGTTAACGTCTACAGATTTAGAACAATCTAATGTAGAATATATTGAGTTTTGGCTACAAGATCCATTTCAAGAAAACCCAACAAATCAAGGCGGTAAAATGGTTTTCAATTTGGGAAATATCTCAGAAGACATTGTTAAAGATGGCAGAAAACTCTATGAAAATGGGTTGCCTGAAGATGGGAATATTGAAATTTTACAACAAAACCCTACCGAATGGGGTACAGTGGTGCCTTTAAATCAGTCATTAATTTATGCATTTGACACTACTGGTGAAGAACGTGCTAATCAAGATGTGGGATATGATGGGTATGATGATGCTGAAGAAACCCCTAATTTTACAGACGCAGATAAGCTTTTTCTCAATGATATTTACGATAATTTTAGAGGTTTAGAAGATCCTGCAAACGATAATTATACTTATTTTTTAAATGCCGAAGGAAATATTTTTGAGCGTTATAAAAAATACAATGGGGTAGAAGGTAATACACCAGATACCTTTAGTGATACAGATAGAGGCGCGAATACACAACCAGATGTAGAGGATATTAACCGTGATAATACCATGAATACCATAGATAGCTATTTTGAGTATGAATTGGATATCACACCTACAACTTTAAATATTAATAATGAGTTTATTGTTGATACTAAAAATGTAGATGCCCAAAGTCAGGATAATAGAAGGGTATTACAAAATGGTGATGTTGTATTTCCTAAATGGTATCTGTTTAGAATACCAGTAGCTAGAAGTACAAGAGCAGTAGGTGGTATTACAGATTTACGTTCCGCTCGTTTTTTTAGAATGTATGTTAAAGATTTTGATCAAAATACAGTGTTTCGTTTTGGAACGATGGATTTGGTTCGTAGTGATTGGAGACGTTATAATCAATCCTTGGAAGTTAATAATGACGATCCTGACGATGATGGTACAGATTTTTCTGTAGGTATTGTTGGTACAATAGATAACGAAGGATCTTATGTTACCCCACCAGAGATAAGACCTGAAGAATTATTTAATAACAATACTGTTGTAAGACAAAATGAGCAATCTTTAGTGGTAAATGTTTGTGATTTAGATAATGAGGATTCTAGAGCAGTTTTTAAAAATATTAATATAGATATGCGTCAGTATAAACGCTTACGTATGTTTATACATGCCCATGAAGATGGAGGTACTGGTTTTCCAGATGAAGAAGGACTGGTTGGATTTATCCGTATAGGGAATGACCTTAACGATAACTATTATCAAATAGAAAAGCCTTTGATAAAATCGGGTAACTCCTCAAGGGATTTAAGTAATGAAAATGAAGCATGGCCTTTTGAAAATGAAATAAACTTACCTATAGATGTGTTAACTCAAATTAAAGCGCAAACTATATCGGCAGATCCTTTGCCAAATGGGGAAGCTAGGTTTTTTGATGTTGTAAATGATAAAGCAGAAGAAATAGGAAGTAATAATCAATTTGCACCTTATGTTACCAATCAACATCGTGTTGCTATAAAGGGTAATCCAAACTTTGGAGATATAAGAACCTTGATGGTTGGGGTTAAAAATGCAAGTGGTAATGATGCCTGTGCGCAAGTATGGTTTAACGAATTGCGTTTATCCGATTTAGAAAACGAAGGCGGTTGGGCAGCTGTATTAAGTATGGATGCTAACATTGCAGATTTTGCCAACATTAGTGCCACAGGTAGACAAAGTACCACAGGTTTTGGAACACTTGAGCAAGGCCCTAGTGAACGTGCTTTAGAAGATGTACAACAATACGATGTTGTTACCAATGTTAATGTGGGGCAATTATTACCAAAAAAATGGGGGGTACAAATTCCATTTAACTATGGGCAAGGAGAAGAGTTGATCACACCTAAGTTTGATCAGTTTTATAAAGATTTAAAATTACAATCCCGTTTAGATGCAGCTGCAGATAAAGCTGAAGAGGAAGACATAAAAGAACGGTCTGAAGACTATACAAGACGACAAAGCATTAACTTTATAGGCGTAAGAAAAAACAGGACTTCAGACAAAACACCGCGTTTTTATGATGTTGAAAATTTCACATTTAATTATTCATTCAATAAGGAAGAACATCGCGATTTTGAAATTGAAAAGGCGGTAAATAAAACCGTAAGAGCAGGTGCTAACTACGCTTTTAATTTTAACCCAATAACTATAGAACCGTTTAAGAAAAACGATTCGTTGTTTACAGGGAAGTATTGGAAGTTGTTAAAAGACTTAAACTTTAACATATTACCTGCTAGTTTTAGCGTAAACAGTAACATTAACAGGCAATTTAATACGCAAAAATTTAGAGAAATAGATTTAGCTGGCAGCAATATTGGTGTTGAAGAATTGTTTAGAAGAAATTATACGTTCGATTTTCAATATAACATCAATTATAACCTCACAGAATCATTACAATTAAACTTTACGGCTGCGAATAATAATATAGTGCGTAATTATTTTATAGATGATGATTTAATACGAGGTGAAGAAGATAAGAGTTTAGATGTTTGGGATGGCTTTTTTGATGTTGGCGACCCTAACAGGCAAACACAAAGTTTAGGAGTTACCTATAAGTTGCCATTTAATAAATTACCTACATTGAGTTTTCTGGATGCGACCTATCAATACAATGGTGATTTTCAATGGCAAAAAGGATCAGATTTATACAGGCAGGAAATCGGTCAGGATGTGCATACTATACAAAACTCTAACACGCATAATCTAAATACTAATTTAGATATGAAGAAATTGTATAAGCATATAGGTTTAACTAAAAAACCCGTAAGGAAAGTAAGAGCTAGAAATGCAACACCAACACCTCAAGCACCAGGAGAGCAGCCTAAAAAAGATAAAAAAACTAAAACAAAAAGTAAAGCAGGAACTAAATGGCTAAATGCAGGTATAGGGCTTTTAACAAGTATAAAACGTATACAGGTAAACTACTCAGAAAATAATGGTACTTTTTTACCAGGATATACCCAAACCCCAGGGTTTATAGGAACTCTAAGGCCAAGTTTAGGATATACTTTTGGTAGCCAGAGAGATATAAGGCATGAGGCTGCGCGAAGAGGCTGGCTAACGAGATTTCAGGAGTTTAATCAGCAATATTCAGAGACACGTACAAGACAACTGGATATTTCGGCAAGTTTGGAACCTATAAAGAATTTCAAAATAGATGTCGTAGGTAATAGAGCCTATAACGATAATTTTACAGAGAATTATGTTGTTGACCAAAATACAAACGAGTATACTTCGCTTACGCCCAATACATTTGGTAATTTTAATATCTCTACATTATTAATAAAAACAGCTTTTGGTAAAAGTGATGAAAATGGGTCGCCTGCATTTGATGATTTTAGAGCCAACAGATTAAAAATAGCAGAGCGACTAGCAGATAAATTTTATGGGTCTACGGGATATTCTAGAGATGCAGAAGGGTTTCCTTTAGGTTTTGGAAAAACTAATCAAAAAGTGTTGTTACCAGCATTTTTAGCTGCTTATACAGGGAAAGATGCTAATAAAATTACAACCAGAGCCTTTAGAGATGTACCCATACCAAACTGGGATATTAAATATTCTGGTTTTATGAAATTTAAATGGTTTAAAAAACGATTCAAACGCTTTTCGGTAACTCACGGGTATCGATCAACTTATACGATTAATCAGTTTAATACAAATTTAAACTTGGACTTAGATCGAAACCGTCCAGATGGAGAATTAAGGTTTCCAGTTCCTGGAGTGGCATATGCCGACCAGAATGCCGAAGCATTCGACCAATCAGGAAACTTTAAAAACGAGCGCTTGTTTAGCAATATTAATTTAGCCGAAATGTTTAGTCCATTAGTTAGAGTAGATATGGAAATGAAAAATTCTGTAAAGATTTTAGCTGAGGTTAAAAAGGACAGAATGTTATCGCTAAGTTTTGATAATAATTTGTTGACAGAGATTTTAGGAAATGAATACATTATTGGTTTGGGGTATCGTATCAAGGATTTACGTATTAAATCAAAATTAGCAGGACCAAAAAAACGAATTGTTAGTGATTTAAATATGAAAGCAGATGTCTCTGTGCGTGATAATAAAACGATTATTAGATATCTAGATTTAGAAAACAATCAGGTAACTTCGGGGCAAACCATATGGGGGCTTAAGTATACCGCAGATTATGCGTTTAGTAAAAATCTAACAGGTATTTTCTATTTTGATTACTCGTTTTCAGAATATGCTATCTCAACAGCATTTCCGCAAACTACAATTCGATCTGGAGTAACCCTGAGGTATAATTTTGGAAATTAATAGCTGTGCTATATTATCCTGAACTAGTTCTAGAATCTCTTTAAAATAATATTCAGAATTGTAAAAAATAAGCACTCTTACATAAGAAAGCGTAATTAAAAAGCGTAATTAACAAGACACGTGTTTGAATTCTAAGTTTGAATAAATACATTTGTAGAAAATTAAACTTATGAATATTCCATCAGAATTAAAATACACTAAAGATCACGAATGGGTAAGAATAGAAGGTGATATAGCAGTGGTAGGTATTACAGATTTTGCACAAAGTGAATTAGGTGATATTGTTTATGTTGAAGTAGAAACTTTGGACGAAACACTTGAAGCCGATGACATCTTTGGAACTGTAGAAGCCGTTAAAACAGTATCGGATTTATTTTTGCCTTTATCTGGTGAGATTGTAGCGTTTAATGAAGCCCTTGAAGACGAGCCGGAAAGCGTTAATACAGACCCCTATGGTGCTGGTTGGATGATAAAAATAAAATACTCCGATGCATCTCAAATAGAAAATCTATTATCTGATGAAGGGTATAAAGCCATTATTGGTGCTTAAAACATATGCACTTTTTTTAGCATTACCTTATACTATAGCCTTAACCATAGTAAGTTTAATGCATTTAGGTAAGTTGCCAGATGTTGGGGTGTCCTTTGGAGATAAAATTTTTCACTTTTTGGCTTACGGCCTTTTTACGTTATTGTGGTTTTGGGTATTTTACTTTAAATACGAAAACACGATTGGTAAAGCATTACTTTACGCAACTATATTAGCTATTGTATTTGGTATGCTTATTGAGATATTACAAGGGACATTAACCTCTAAAAGGTCTTTTGATATCTACGATGCCGTAGCAAACTCATTAGGCGCATTGTTAATGTGTAGTATTATATACTTTAAAAGTAAAATAGAAGTTAAATATTAATAAAGGCTTGCTTTTTTAGCAAATAAGTAGTTATTTTAGCAATCTTGAAAAACGATATAATTTTATGGAACCTAAAAAAAATCCAAAATCAAATGTAGGTAGAAATAGTTCGCTATATTTCGCCGTAGGTTTGCTTTTAATGCTATTTTTAGCTTACTATGCGATCAATTACAGAACTTATGATAAGTCTGAAATAGAACTAGCTAAGTTAGACGTAGAAGAAGAAATAGAAGAAGAAATTCCAATCACACAGCAGATTCAAGTGCCACCGCCACCGCCACCGCCACCAGCTGCACCTGAAGTTATTGAGATCGTAGAAGATGAAGAGGTGATTGAGGAAACCGTTATAGAATCTACAGAAGTTGATCAGGAAACAGAAATTGTTGAGGTGGAGGAAATAGAAGTGGAAACGATAGAAGAAGATGTTGAAGTGCCATTTGCAGTGATAGAAAACGTTCCAGTTTTTCCAGGATGTGAAAAAGGGAGCAATGCTAAGAAGAAAAAATGTATGTCGGAGAAAATTGCAAAATTTGTAAATAGAAAGTTCGATGTAGATTTAGCATCAGAATTAGGATTATCAGGTAGACAACGTATAAGTGTATTATTTAAAATAGATAAAACAGGAAGTATAACTGGTATTAGAGCAAGAGCACCACACCCAGGTTTAGAAAAAGAAGCAAAACGTGTAATAGGACTTCTACCTAAAATGAAACCAGGAAAACAACGTGGTAAGCCAGTAACTGTTCCATATTCTTTACCTATTGTTTTTCAAGTGCAAGACTAAAACTAGAGCTATTTACACATAAAGTGTAAGCAGATAGTGTTAAAATGTTAAATATTTAAAATCCCGTCGCAAATTTTGTGACGGGATTTCTTTTTTGGTATGCTTATTGCTTTTTTGTCATAATATTAACATTTTAACTATAGTATTTTGAAATAAGCATATCTAAACTTACAGTTGAATTTGTGCACTATAACTGCAAGGTTTCAATAGCGAATATCATTTTACTTCAGTTAAAAAAATCACTTTAATAAAATGAAACGAACATGAATTTTCTTCACCCTAAATACCACGTAGGGAGGATTAAAATTTATGTGAGTTACTGAATGTATTCAAATTTTTTGAAGATTCAGAAATCTAAAAAATTTTAAACAGATGAAAAATCAAAAAACATCTCACGAGCTCGATCGGCTAAAAGAGCAATCCGTGAAAAAATCGCAAAAGCATGATGCAAATTTACAAAAAAACTCAACCCTCTATTTTCAGGTAGGTTTAATTCTTTGTTTACTAGGTGCCTTTGGCTTATTGGAAATGAAGTTTGAATCGATAAACATTCCCTTTGACCCCCAGGCACAACTTCCTCCTGATGACATAGCAGAAGCAGATATACCAATATTTGTAGTTGAAAAGCCAAAAGTTAAATCGCAACCTATAGCTATGGCAAAAAAGACGCCGTTAGTAGACGAATTTGAGGTTGTTGATGATAATGAGCTTTTAAAAGAGTTGCTTAAAGAAGAAGAGCTAGATACTTCTGATGACTCTACTCAAGATTTAGATACATCAGAAAGAGATTCTGATGAATTAGATGTTATTGAAAAACCAGATGATATCACAGTGCCTTTTGTTTTTATAGAAGAAGTACCTGTATATCCTGGTTGTGAGAATAAAAAATCAAACAAAGACAAGAAAAAATGCATGTCTGATAAAATTAATAAACTCGTTAGAAAAAAGTTTGATGGGAGTATTGCTTCAGACCATGGCTTATCAGGAAGGCAAAAAATTAATGTTGAATTTCTTATTGATAAGCAAGGTCAGGTAACAGGAATTCAAACACGAGCACAACACCCTGCATTAGAAAAAGAAGCGAAACGAGTGATTAATAAAATTCCCGAAATGAAACCAGGTAGACAAAGAGATACACCAGTTAATGTAAAATATAGTTTGCCTATAATTTTCACAGTACAGTAACAATATAATTTACATGCTCTTAAACCGTTATCTTTTTTAGATAGCGGTTTTTTGTTTTACAAGATATAGAAGGTATCTTCTATATAAAAAATGTACTATCTTTCACCTCAAAATAAACGATTCATAGTTACATGAAGCAATTTATACTAGTATTTTTTTTGATACTGCCATTACATATATTTTCTCAGGATGCTAATTTTAATGAAAAGCCCCCGGTATTTCCAGAATGCGCAAACAAGGTTATAGATTCTGCCAAAGTATGTTTTGATAGACATGTATATCAACTCATCTATGAGAATTTTAAAATCCCTCAAAAAGCGATACAAGATAATTATAAGGGTGAAGTGATCGTACTTTTTGAAGTGGATACTATAGGGCAATTTCGGTTAATGTACATAGATGCCATGTACGATGCTCTAAAACAAGAAACCAAACGTGTGTTTGCCTTATTTCCAAAAATCGAACCCGCTACCTATAGTGGAAGACCAACATTTAAACAATACACGCTTCCAATAAAAATTCCTTTAGAAAAGTACAAAGCACCAAGGTTAAATAGTTTAACTGAAAAAGAGAAGGTATCACAACTAGAAATAACAGCACAAAAGGAATTTGATAGCGTAACCAGATCAATAATACCTTATACCAATAAGGCATTGTCCAGTGAATTAAATATCCCGTTTACGCATAGCGATTATGCGCGATTTGATAGAGCTATGAACCTTATAGGAACCAATAGCCATACTGCATCAAAACCATTTTTGTATAGTGATGTTTCAAAATATCACGATTTTAAAGCAGAACAAGAATCGTTATTGCGAAATACTAAAACATGGGTAGGGAAAAAATTATGGAATGAGCATTTAGTACAATTACAAGGGAAAGATTATTGGTTTACCATAGATCCTATTTTCGATTTACAGACAGGAACAGATACTAATGCCGATTTTTCATCGACATACAATAACACGCGAGGGATTATGGTTCGGGGAGGCCTGGGTAAAAAATTTAATTTTTATACGTCTGTTTTTGAGAGTCAGGGGCGCTTTGCAGATTATGTGAACCGCTATTCAGAAACGTTAAAGGCCTTTGGTCCAGACCCAGCGATTATTCCAGGACGTGGTATCGCAAAACGCTTTAAAAAAGATTCTTACGATTATCCTGTAGCCGAAGCCTACTTATCATTTACACCAACAGAATTTTTAAATGTACAATTTGGTCATGGAAAGAACTTTATAGGAGATGGCTATCGCTCTTTATTATTAAGTGATGTTACAAGTCCACATCCATTTTTAAAACTAAACACTAAATTCTGGAAAATTAAGTATACCAATACGTTTATGTGGATGAAAGATGTGCGTGATGCAGTAGTAGAGGATAAAGCCTTTTTAACTAAGTATGTGGCGAATCATTATTTAAGTTGGAATGTGTCTAAGCGTCTTAATATAGGATTATTTGAATCTGTACTTTGGACCAATAGCAACGATAGAGGTTTTGATATTAATTACTTAAACCCAATAGTGTTTTATCGTGCTATAGAATTCGAAACAGGTCAAGGTGCAGGAAATGCATTATTGGGCGCTTCTGCTAAATACAAATGGAGTGATAATATAAATATGTACGGCCAATTTATCTTAGACGAATTTTCATTGAGCGATATAAAAGGAGGTGAAAAAAGCTGGAAAAATAAATACGGCTACCAGTTAGGGTTAAAATATTATAATGCCTTTAAGGTTGATAATTTGTTATTGCAGTTAGAGTATAACAGAATTCGACCCTATACCTATTCTCATAACACAGTGGTACTTAATTACGCGCATAACAATCAAACATTAGCACATTTATGGGGGGCTAATTTTAGTGAACTCATTTTAATAGGAAGGTATAGATACCAACGCTGGTTTGCCGATGCTAGATTTATTCTTGGCTCGCGAGGCTTAGATTTTAACGATGGCGCAGATAACTTTAGCTATGGAGGTGATATTTATAGAAATTATAATGAGCGACCTTTCGACACGGGAGTAGAAATAGGCCAGGGAATAAAAACCAAGAGTTTTTACAGTAATTTACAAGCAGGTTATGTTATTAATCCAGCATCCAATCTAAAAATATTTACCGATATTACCTTTAGAAACTTTAACCCCGAAGCAACCACAGCAACGACATTTAAAAATGACACCTTTTGGTTTAATTTTGGAATAAGAACCGATTTGTTTAACTGGTATTTTGATTTTTAATGAATACTGTAAATTTTGATTCAGCACATATTGTTTTTACTAAAGATTTTTTTGAATTAAAAATTTGCTTTAAAAAACTAAATAAAAACCGAGATCAAAAATTCATCTCGGTTTTTAAATTCATAGCAATAATTAATATATTACTAGCTTTTTTATCGTATTAGAAGATAATTCTACAAAATAAACGCCAGATTTTAAATCTAAATTTAAATTAACCAAATTGGTATTGTTATAGTAATTATCAAAAACCAATTTACCAGAAATTGTATAGACTTTGATATTAGAAATTGGTAAAGATCCAGACGCTATACTAAATACCCCATTACTTGGATTTGGGTAAATAGCTGTTATGTTTTTTAATTCTAAAGAGTTACTAGATAATGTGCTCCAGAATGTCACGCCATGATCGGTCCCATTGCCACCAAAAACGTAAGGAGCAGAGGTTGATATAAATTGACTAGCACCCCATATCCCTTTACTCACAGCAACACTTTCTCTACCATTTCCAGAAGATCCCCATTGCAAAAAGTCAAGCATTTTGCTAGAGTCACCAAAATCGGCAGAACTACTACCAGCAACAAATAAGCCTAAGTCGCTACTACTTGCAAGTGTAGGTCTTGATAAAGTAACCTCTTCGTTTTGAGCTAGGTTTAGGTCGCCTGTAACTATGCTAAGATTACTTAATGTTCCATAATTAAACAGATGGCAAAACCGTAATGCGCTTATGTCTTCGCTTGTACTACCAAAATTTTTGATAGTTATATTGCCATTGGTAGGGTCTACTGCAGTAAACCTGATTTGAGAAAAGATAAAAGATGAGTAAAGAATAAACGAAAGTAAAATGTAGAGCTTTTTCATGATTGATTTTTTATAGTTTATGTTATAAAGTTAATAATAATGAACAAGTTAACTCTATTAATACGAAGAAAATACTTTGTATGTGTAAAAAAATCCTTAGAAAACGATTTATACAGAAAAATAAAAACAAGGCTATAAGAGTGTTTAAAAGCCTTATGGGCAGTAACTGTGAGATTTGATTTGATAAAGACTATTAAAAATAACGTTAACATTGTCCAAAATACTTTTAAGGCGTATCTTTGCACTCGCATTTATAAGCGGTAAAGCATCATAAATTTTGGCTAGTACAAAAATGGCAGTAACAGCATCTTCGGTTATTTCAGATTTTAAAGAAATCACTAAGATGCGCTTGGCATTAAGTGTCGTTTTTTCGTCTATAGCAGGTTATTTACTTGGTGTAGATACTATAAATTACAAGACCCTTACTTTATTAGCGCTTGGAGGCTATTTTATGGTGGGGGCTTCAAATGCATTTAATCAAATTATAGAAAAAGATTTAGATGCATTAATGAACCGTACTAAAAATCGCCCTATTCCTTCAGGGCGTATGGCGGTAACCACTGCATTTATAATCGCTTCGGTATTTACAATATTAGGCATTGTAATTCTGTATGTAATCAACAAGCAAACCGCCATGTTTGGCGCTATTTCAATATTTCTGTATACCTGTGTTTATACACCTCTTAAAACAAAAACACCTTTAGCGGTTTTTGTAGGTGCTATACCAGGCGCTATCCCATTTATGTTAGGATGGGTGGCAGCGACAGATGATTTTGGAATAGAACCAGGGACCTTATTCGCCTTACAGTTTTTTTGGCAATTCCCGCATTTTTGGGCTTTGGCATGGATGTTAGACGACGATTATAAAAAAGGAGGTTTTAAAATGCTTCCAACAGGCAAAAAAGACAAAGGCACTGCCATTCAAATTATAATGTATACGATATGGATGTTGCTAGTATCAATAATGCCTGTATTTGGATTTACAGGAACGTTGCATCTATCAATACTCGCAACAATTATAGTTTTTGCAATGGGATTAGTAATGCTTTTTTTTGCGTTTAAACTTTATGAGAATAAGGATAATACATCTGCAAGAAAACTAATGCTAGCAAGTGTAAGTTATATTACCCTAATGCAAATAGTTTATGTTATCGATAAATTTATAGGTTAAAATGGATTTAACTCAAGGAACACAGCAAGAAAAAAATAATAGAGCAAAAAAAATGATGCTTTGGTTTGGTATCATTTCTTTAATCATGTCGTTTGGAGGTTGGACGAGTGCTTTTTTGGTGAGTAGATCCAGACCCGATTGGTTAAAAGATTTTCAACTACCCAATGCGTTTATAATTAGCACCATAGTTATTGTTTTAAGTAGTGTATCTTTTATACTAGCCAAAAGAAGTTTGAAATTAGAAAAGTATAAAGTAACTACACTATGGTTATTCGTAACACTGGTATTAGGCGTTATTTTTATTTTTAATCAGTTTACAGGATTTCAGCAAATCATAGATTCTGGATACAATTTTACAGGGCCGACAAGTAATGTAACCATGTCTTATATTTATCTAATAGCCATGGTACATATAGCTCATGTTATGGTGGGATTAATTTGTTTATTGGTAGTTATTGGTAAGCATTTAAAGAAAAAATATAGTCCTCAAAATATGCTAGGTTTAGAACTAGCAGCAACGTTTTGGCATTTTATAGATATACTATGGGTGTACCTGTTTTTATTTCTCTATTTTGCTAAATAAAAAAAGCTATTTAGAGTCTTTAAAATTTAGAGATGTATATTTCGTAAGCTAAATAAAATGATTATTTTTGTGCAACTTTTAACAATCCCAGTTTGGGTTTTATAATAAAGTAATAAATGAGTTTTATACTTTATGAAATAATTTAAAACGGGAATTAACCTTTATATATGAGTACAGCAGTAGCAGAAGGTAAAACTTGGGACGGAGGAAACCAACCTCTAAAAGCAAGTTACGGTAAAATGATGATGTGGTTTTTCATCGTTTCTGATGCACTAACATTTTCGGGTTTTTTAGCAGCCTATGGATTTTCAAGATTTAAGTTTATCGATTCATGGCCAATAGCCGATGAGGTGTTTACGCACATTCCATTTTTTCATGGGAATTACCCAATGATTTATGTGGCGTTTATGACCTTTGTACTTATTATGTCGTCGGTAACTATGGTGTTAGCTGTAGATGCTGGGCATCACTTAAACAAAGCTAAAGTGACATTTTACATGTTTTTAACGGTTATAGGCGGTCTAATATTTGTTGGATCTCAAGCATGGGAGTGGGCAACTTTTATAAAAGGAGATTATGGTGCTGTACAAACAAAGGGAGGGAATATTCTTCAGTTTGTAGATACTGAAGGGCATAGAGTTGCATTGAGAGATATTGCAGTTGTAGATGGACATTCTCAAAGAGTACAACATGAGCGTAAAAATGGCTTATGGTTTGTCTCTGAAGGTACTTTGCCTCCATACACAATGGAGCAAGTAATTCATGGATTTGAAGCTAACAAAAACATATTAGTAAGAACACAAATCTTAAATGAAGAAGGAAAGAAAACAGTACTAACAAGAGCAGAGTCTTTAAAACAGTTGAAAGAAAATGGAAAGCTAGCAGTAGAAGGCGCTAATCTTCATGTTAATGAATATGGCTCGCCATTATTCGCAGACTTCTTTTTCTTTATTACAGGATTTCATGGGTTTCACGTATTTTCTGGTGTAATAATTAATATCATTATTTTCTTTAATGTGGTGTTAGGAACTTACGAGAGACGCAAGAGCTACGAGATGGTAGAAAAAGTTGGATTGTACTGGCACTTTGTAGATTTAGTTTGGGTATTTGTATTTACATTCTTCTACCTGGTTTAATTAATTAATAAGTTTTTTCTATGTCCTTGAAAAAGGATATCTAATAAATAAAAATAGCCAATAGCGAATAGCTAAGGGCCAAAAGAAAGTTAAAAATGGCACACGCGCATAAATTAGAAATATTTAGAGGTTTAGTTAAGTTTAAATCTGTAACCCAAAAAATCTGGGGCGTTTTAATATTCTTGACTATTATAACTGCAATTGAAGTTGTTTTAGGTATCTACAAAGAAAGTTTACCCGCAGTTTTTATGTCTCAGGTATTGGGAATGAAACTTTTAAACTGGATTTTCATTATCCTAACTATTGTAAAAGCGTATTACATTACTTGGGATTTTATGCACATGCGTGATGAAACTAAAGGATTAAGGCGTGCTGTGGTATGGATCACTATTTTCTTAATCGCCTATTTAGTGTTTATACTATTACAAGAAGCAGGTTATATATTTGATGTCTATGACAAAGGCTATATAAAAAGAGACTTTTAATGAAACTCTATTTTTAAAGCTACAAAGTAGCGTATAAAAATAGTAAGTTGAATTAATCCCGCTTTTAATGCGGGATCATTATAATATTAGGTGTTAAAAATATAGAATTAAGGTGGTTGTTAAAACCACCTTTTTTATTTTTGCAAAAGCAAGTAATTTGAGTTTAGAAAGAACAAACACAATGGATTATAAAAAAATAGGTAGATATTCAATTTTAGGAGTTTTATTCTTTCTTCCTGTTACTTTTTTGTTGCTTTTATATCCAGCAACACATAATTACACACCACTTGACATTGTAAATGAAGCTGTTTTAGATATCAATGGGTTTTCATCAAATTCCGAAGAAACCATAACATTAAAGGAGCATATTACAGTATTAGGTTTTTTTGGAAATAAACCAATGCATAAGCTCACTACCGCTTCAAACTTAAAAGAATTGGTTTATGATAAATTTAAAGGATTTAAAAAATTTCAAGTCGTTATTGTAATGCCAGAAGGCACAGAAGAACTTGCTAAAAAGTTAAAAAAAGACATAGCCCTTTACGAAGATTTAAGATTTTGGCATTTTGTATTTGCCTCACCAGAAAAAATTGCAACCGTTTTTAATCACTTAAAGCATAAGATACAATTGGATGCTAATTACGCTACGGACAATGTGTTTATAATAGATAAGGATTTAAACCAAAGGGGACGTATAGATGATAGAACCGATAATGACATTGAAAGAAATGCAGTTGTTTACGGATTAAACTTTTATAATTGTATAGAGGTGGCTACCATAAAAAATAAAATGAGCGAAGATATGCGTATTTTGTTTACCGAATACCGCCAAAAACGTAAAGGAGAATTTAATTCTGAAACACGAAGAGCTGAAGATTTAAAGAGCGCAAGTAATTAATATTAATAATGTATGTGTCTCATCGAGTGCCCTCCTGACAGACGGGCAAGCAAGTAGAGATGTAGCATTATTTAAGACATAGAAATGGGTAAAAAAACTAATAATTCTTATATAGGCATCGCATTTATAATTCTGGTTTTTGGAATACTATTTGTTCCAAAAATAGTAGATAGAATTACTAATGGAGATATTGTTAGACAAGAAAGCAGAAGTGATCAAAAACGAGAGGTTAAAGGTAACGTTTCCAATTTAGCATTTATAGAAGTACATGGGCAACCAAAAAAAGTGCCTGAGTTTTCATTTACAAATCAAGAAGGGAAGCTTATTACAAACAAAGATTATTTGGGTAAGGTGTATGTTTTAGAATTCTTTTTTACCACATGTCCAACCATTTGTCCAAGAATGAATAATAACTTGGTTCAAATTCAGAATACCTTTAAAGGCTTTGAAAACTTTGGAGTAGCATCGTTTACTATTAACCCAGACTATGATACGCCAGAAGTTTTAAAAGCATATGCCAAAAAATATAAGGTTACTAACCCAAATTGGCATTTAATGACGGGAGATAAAGAGGCTATATACCAATTGGCTAATAAAGGATTTAACATTTATGCCGAAGAAAACCCAGAAGCAGCAGGAGGTTTTGAACATTCAGGGAATTTTGCGTTAATAGATAAAAAAGGTTTTATACGTTCAAGAAAAGATGCACATGGTAACCCTATTATCTACTACAGAGGCATAGTTTCTGAAGAAGAAAAAACAGATGAAGATGGCGTCACCCAAGAGATTACAGCATTAAAAGAAGACATAAAAAAGTTACTTAATGAATAAAGAAGAAGCTGTTTTGAACGAGAAGAAATACAACAAATTGATTGTTGTGTTATCTATAGTAATACCATTAGTTGTAGCGGTATTGTTTGGAGTTAAAATAGATGTGCAATTGCCTGTTTTTTTACCGCCTATTTATGCTTCCATTAATGCATTAACAGCATTGGTATTAATAACAGCAGTTGTAGCTATAAAAAACAAAAAAATAAAATTACATCAACGCTTAATGACCTTTGCAATTGTACTTTCTGTATTGTTTTTAGTGATGTATATCGCGTATCATATGACGAGTGATTCTACAAAGTTTGGCGGCGAAGGCACAATTGCTTATATCTACTATTTTATATTAATAACACATATTTTACTATCAATAGTTGTAATTCCATTTGTTTTAATTACGTATGTAAGAGCCATTACTAATAACATAGAAAAACATAAAAAAATAGCCAAAATCACATTCCCTTTATGGTTGTATGTTGCCATTACAGGAGTAGTTGTGTATCTTATGATATCACCTTACTATTAATGAGACTCCATATATTGAAGTTCGTAGAACGCCCAAGATATGGCAAGTCGAATTAATCCCGCTGCATGCATGGGTGAGCACATAAATTAAAATGAGCTCAATATATTGTAAGTTGATAATATTAGTTTAATATAGAATGATTAAGTTGGTATTGTCATCTGAGCGAGGAACGAGGAAGAATCTCACAATAATAAGATATCTCGTCACTCATACTTCGCTGCCGGCATGCAGGTGTCGATATTGACAAGTATTTGATTTTTATTGTTACAAAAACTAAAATGAACAAAAAAACAGTCTTATATCTCTTCTCTCTTCTCTATTCTCTAATAACAGAGGCACAATGTGCCATGTGTCGCGCTGTTTTAGAAAGTGAGGAGGGGCAAACCGCAGCAGAAGGCATAAACGATGGTATAGTTTATTTAATGGCTATTCCATATATTCTGGTAGCTGGGTTAGGATATTTTATTTACAAGAAATATTACACAAGAGCTAAGTAGTTGGTATTAATAGTTAAATCAAGCTTTTGAGAGAATAATATTTTTGTTAGTTTAAGGCTTAGCAACCGTTTTTTTCTTTTTTAATAAATAGTCTACGCTTAATTTTCCGCTTCCTGTAAAAAAGAAACACGCAAAAATTAACAGTAAATAAAACGTTTCAACCCTTATTTTTCCATCTAACATAATAAATGTTACCACAAACATTGTAATTATTAATGGAATACATGCTAAGCGAGTTAAAAAGCCAACGGCTAAAAATAAACCACAAATAATTTCGGATAATTTTCCAACATAAACCATGATTTTTGGAAATGGCATTCCAATGTCAATTAACCATTCTGTATAGCCTAACATTTTCTCAGGCATCATAATTTCCAGACCGAAAGAAAAAATGACACCTCCACTAATAATTCTAATGATGTCAAGTCCAGTGTAAAATATTCTGTTCGATAATAATTTTTGTATCATAATTTTATAATTTGTTATCGAATATAAATAGCCTGTTAAGATTTGCTTGTATTTCATCTGTAAAAAAAGATTAAAATGAATGTAAAAAAACGATTTACTGTAAACAATGTGTTGATTATCATTTTTATATGTGTTGGCATAGCAACCGTCTTGTTATTAACTAAATTATACAACCCAAAGGATAAACCTAATAAATTACAGGATGAACAATCCAAAATTGCAATCAGATCAATAGGAGATGATTTGTTAAAAAGTGTAGGGAATTATAACGATCCTATTCCTCCTATTAAAAAGGTCGATTCAATAACGCTTAGATTAGAACTAAAAAGAACTATGATGATTGTACCAGATAGTTTAGTCGCTATTTCTTTAAAGCATTTAAAAAAAAGTATAACACCAAGAGCAGTTGTTAATGTCTTAGATGCTAAAAATAAAACTACGGTATACACTTATGAAATTAATCATTTAGAAAACAATAATATACCGTGTTTGGGAAGAGTACTTCCAGAGTCTAATTATTGGATTGATGTAAGTTTTTTTAGGGGGGCTAATAAAATTTCAGAAGGAACAATTGCAATACTTGGTGGAGGTTTTGTCTTAATTTTTAGTGTGCTATTGTTTTTTAGCAAAGGAATTAATAAGCAAAAGAGAGATAATCATTATATCATCAAAGGTTATAAAATTATTCCCGATTTCAATACAATTGTTTTCAATGGAGAAGCGATACAGTTAACAGAAAAAGAGATGCATATTTTTAATATTCTTATTGAAAGTGAGGGTGAATTAGTAACGCGTGAATATTTAACAGAAGAAGTTTGGTTAAAAAAAGGTGTGGTCACCTCAAGAAGTTTGGATATGTATATTTCCAGGTTAAGGAAAAAAATAAAAAAGATATCTCATACTGAAATTTTGAACCACCGTGGGAAAGGCTATGTTTTTAAGGTTTAGAAAGTAATAGAACATAGTATTTACTTAAGTTAAAAAAACAATAAAAATTTTTTTTCAGAATATTTGTAACATTTCTTTGTGCTGTTAGTCTAGTAGTAAAGTAATTTTACTTTCCAATCAATCAAGATATGTTACAAATAAGTGGGTTGCACAAGTCCTATGCCATAGGAGATTCTAGTTTACATGTTTTAAAAGGCATCGATTTATCGGTCGATGAAGGTGAAATGGTCGCGATCATGGGGTCTTCAGGGTCGGGAAAATCAACACTTTTAAATATTATAGGTATGCTAGATGAAGCCGATTCTGGAGACTATATCTTAGATGGCTTACCTATAGATAATCTTACCGAAAAAAAAGCAGCCGTTTACCGCAACAAGTTTTTAGGCTTTATTTTTCAATCCTTTAATCTTATAAATTATAAAAATGCCATAGAAAATGTAGCGTTACCGTTATACTATCAAGGCATGAAACGCAAAGAGCGTTTGGAGTTAGGAATGTTTCATCTTGAAAAAGTAGGGTTGGCCGATTGGGCACAGCATTTACCTAAAGAACTGTCTGGAGGGCAAAAACAACGTGTGGCTATAGCAAGAGCATTAGCAGCAAATCCCAAATTATTGTTAGCCGATGAACCCACAGGAGCTTTAGATACAAAGACGTCCCATGAAATTATGGAATTTATTCAGCAATTGAACGATGAAGGCAAAACCATTTTAATGGTAACTCATGAAGAAGATATAGCAAATATGTGTAAACGTATTGTAAGATTACGTGATGGTGTGATTATGGAAGACAAAAAGGTAACCCAAGTAAGAGCAGGACAGTATGTTTGATCTAGACCTCTGGCGGGAAATATTTCAAAGTATTAATAAAAATAGAACCAGAAGTCTACTTTCCGGGTTCACTATAGCCTTTGCTATTTTATTATTTACGATCCTTTTTGGAATTGCAAATGGTTTGCAAAATACATTTAAAGATGCTTTTGTAGATGATGCTAAAAACTCTATAGTTATAAGAACAGGAAGAACTACAAAAGCGCACAATGGGTTGCAAGCAGGGAGGTGGATTCGATTAAAAAATGAAGATTTTAGTTTTTTAGACGAAGCGTACAAAGATAAAATACAATACCTTACAGCGAGAATATATAAAAACGTTAATGCGTCTTATAAAAATGAAAGTAACAATTATACGTTAAGAGCAGTACATCCCGACCATCAATTTTTAGAAAAAACTCTGGTTAAAAAAGGACGTTATATCAACCAAAACGATTTAAAGCATAAAACCAAAGTAGCAGTTATTGGACGGCTGGTAGAAGAAGATTTATTTATAAAAACTGAAGCTACAGGTAAATATATAAACTTGAGTGGCGTACAATATAAAGTAGTGGGTGTTTTTAATGACGATGGCGGTGATAATGAGGAACGATTAATATACATACCAGTAACAACAGCTCAGCTTATTTATGGGAATAATGATTATATAGATCAAATTAATATAGGTTATAATCCAAAATTGAATTACAATCAAGCTATTGGTTTTGGGAATGATTTGACCAAAGAATTAAAAAAGCGGTTTAACATAGCAAGAGATGACCAACGCGCGATTAGAGTGATGAATATGGCAGAAGCGACTAAATCGATTGATAGTATGATGGTAGGTTTAGGCATTATAATTTTAGTCATAGGTTTTGGAACTTTGATCGCAGGTGTTGTGGGGATAAGTAATATTATGATTTTTATTGTAAAAGAACGTACCAAAGAAATAGGCATACGAAAAGCTTTGGGAGCGTCTCCAAAATCTATTGTATCCATTATTCTTATAGAAGCTATCTTAATTACAGCTATAGCTGGATATATGGGGTTGCTTATAGGTTTTGGTGTGCTAAAACTGGTAGGTCCAAGTTTAGAAACTTATTTTATAAAAGATCCAAGCGTAAGTAATGCCTTGGTGTTTGGAGCTACCATGACGTTGATAATAGCAGGGGCGATTGCAGGGTATGTCCCAGCAAAAAGAGCCTCAAAAATAAAACCAATAATCGCCTTAAGAAATGATTAATCATGTTTAGATTTTTATTTGATAGAGATACGTGGCAAGAGGTTTTTGATAGTTTTAGTAAAAATAAACTAAGATCTATCTTAACCATGGTTGGCGTTTGGTGGGGTGTATTGTTACTTATTGGGTTGTTAGGTTCGGCAAGAGGCTTAGAAAATTCGTTTAATAGACTTTTTGGAGACTTTGCAACCAATAGCGTATTTATATGGGGACAAAGTACCAGTAAACCTTTTAAAGGCTTTCAGGAGGGCAGAGGTGTAAGACTAACATTAACCGATGCTAAAAAAGTAGAAGAAAATATTGAAGGTATAGAGTTTGTAGTGCCACGAAATCAAAGACAAGCTAAAATGGATAGAAAATTTCTATCAGGTTCGTTTAGTGTTGCTGGTGATATGCCGTTATTAGATAAAGTCCAAAAGAAAAAATTAAAGCATGGGCGCTTTATTAATGAAGCAGATATGATCGCCAAGCGTAAAGTGGCTGTGATTTCGGAAGATATTTATAAGCAACTCTTCGAAAAAGACGAAAAAGCAATAAATGAGTATGTCCTTATAAACGGCATAAACTTTAAAGTAATAGGCGTATTTAAAACGTCGAATGTCTCTATGGGACCTTCATCAGATGTGCATATCCCTTTTAATACATTCCAGCAAATCTTTAATCAAGGGGATAGAATTGGATGGATAATGATAACAGGGAAGCGCGATTTTAACATCAAACAAATTGAAGCAGATGCAAAATTGCTACTCAAAAATCTAAATAAGATACATCCCGACGATAAGCGCGCCTTTGGGAGTTTTAATTTAGGAGATGAATTTGCAAAAGTAACAGGATTTTTAACTGGGATGCAGTTTTTAACATGGTTTGTAGGTATAGCAACATTAATAGCAGGTGTGTTTGCTATAGGTAATATTTTATTAATTACAGTTAAGGAACGTACTAAAGAAATAGGAGTGCGTAGGGCGCTAGGCGCAACACCCTTTGAAATAAAACGGCAAATTGTGGTAGAAGCAGTTTTCTTAACTATAATAGCAGGTTTATTGGGTATTTTAACAGGAGGCTGGATTTTAATAGCGCTAAATCATTTTTTTGGACAAGGCGATGAGGCTACCATTGTAAACCCTTCTGTATCTATAGCAGTAGTATTTATAGCATTGATTATACTAGTTATGTTAGGAACTTTAATTGGTCTTATTCCAGCATTTAAAGCCACAAGTGTTAAACCTATAGAAGCATTAAGAGAAGAATAAACAATCAAAAAACTATAAAATTTAGACAAGTGAATAAAACAGTAAAAATAATTTTAATACTATTAGCAGTATTTGCTTTAGCTTTTGTACTTAAATATTTTATGGATGCAAACGCTAAAGACGTAGAAGAATTTAAGGTACAGGCACCTTTTTATACCACTATTAGTTCTCAGGCAGTAGCTACAGGAAAACTTAATCCAGAAGAAGAAATTGAACTAAAACCTCAAATCTCAGGGATTGTAGATAAAATTATTGTAGAAGAAGGGGACGTTGTAAAAAAAGGCGAGTTAATTGCTAAAATAAGAGTGGTTCCTAATGAGCAAAGTTTAGCCAATGCAAAAAGTAGAATAGCAACGGCAAAACTATCTTTTGAAAACACAAATACCCAATACCAACGCGATAAAAAGCTATTTGAAAAGGGGGTAATTTCAATACAAAACTTTGAGACTAGTGAGTTAAGCTTTAGTCAGGCGAAAGAGACCTTAAGACAGGCTCAAAACGATTACCAAATTATAAAGCGCGGCTCTATTTCTGGAGGGAATGCTGCTAATACCAATATTATAGCTCAAATATCGGGAACTATATTAGAGATTCCAGTAAGAGAAGGCGACCAGGTGATTCAAAGTAATAATTTTAACGCAGGGACTACAATTGCTACGATTGCAGATATGAGCCATATGATTTTTGAAGGTAAAGTAGATGAAGCCGAAGTAGGTAAGATTAGTGAAGGCAAAGACATTACAGTAGTTTTAGGAGCGATTAACGATAAAGAATTTCCAGCAAAATTAACGTTTGTAGCACCAAAAGGTAAAGAAGAAAATGGCGCTGTACAATTCACTATTAAAGCCAATGTAAAGATAGACGCTATAGAAAACATAAGAGCAGGATATAGTGCTAATGCAGAAATAGATTTAGAAGGGAAAGATAGTGTTTTGGCTATTAAAGAAGCGTTGTTACAATACAAAAGAGGAAGCGATAAGCCCTTTGTTGAAATACAAAATGAAGATGGGAAGTTTAAACGAAAAAATATTAAAATAGGTATTTCCGATGGGATTAATGTAGAAGTCCTAGATGGTGTGGATAAAGACGATAAAATAAAAGTTTGGAACAAAGCATCGGAGGATAACGAAGAGGAGGAAGAAAAAGGTAGAAAAGGCAAAAAATAATGACACAGTTAAAACATAACATTTTAATAGGGTTACTTTTTGTAACCATAATAGGATTTTCTCAAACCAAAAAGTGGACATTACAAGAATGTGTTAACCATGCGCTAGAGCATAATATATCGGTGAAGCAGAGTGAAAATAGGTTGCTTTCAGGCGAACAAGACGTAATAGCAGCCAAAGGGCAGTTTTTACCTTCTGTAGGCGCAAATGCAAGCCAAAGTTTATCTCTAGGTAATGCCCAGTTATTTCCAGGGGAATTTGTTGATAGGACTGCCCATAGTACGAATATAGGTATAAGTGCTAATCAAACTATTTTTAATGGATTTAGATTAACTAACCTGTATAAGCAATCTAAATTGAATTTAGAAACAAGCAAATTAGAATTGGGGCGCATAAAAGATGATATTTCACTTAATGTAGTGAATGCATATCTAAATGTATTGTTTAATAAAGAGCGTTTAGAAACCGCTAAAGCACAGTACGCCTTTTCAAAAAAGCAATTAAGTCAAGTTAAAGAATTAGTAGATGCAGGTGTACAACCTAAAGTAAATATCTATGATTCTGAAGCGACATTAAGTAGTGATGCGCAAAGTGTTACCATTGCAGAAAACAATTTTAATCTAGCTTTACTCACCTTATCTCAATTACTTCAATTGCCTTTTAATGGTTTTGATGTTGAATTTATTAAGTTAGAAAACCCATCCGAATCTTTGTTATACAATGATATCAATCCTATACTGGATTACGCCTTTAAAAACAGGAATGAAATAAAGTTGGCCGATAAGAATATAGAAAATGCGCAATTGGGAACTGAGGTTTCAAAATCTGGATATTACCCAACAGTTAGTTTGAATTATGGATATGGAACTAATGCTTTTTTTACAAATATCGTTAGTAATGAAGCCTCATTTTTGAATCAATTAGATAATCAAAAAGCTCATAATTTTAGTTTAAATGTTAATATCCCTATTTTTTCAAGGTTCCAGAATAAAACTGCTGTAGCTAAGTCAAAGATTCAAGAAGAGAATTCTAAATTAGATTTAAAACAAGCTAAATTAAATTTAGAATCTAATATCCAGCAGGCATATACCGATGCTCAGGCAGCTTTTAAAACCTATATAGCAGCCAAAAAATCTTTAACTTCGCAAAAGTTAGCATTTAGTAATGCTGAAGAACGTTATAGTATTGGTGTTATGAATGCTTTTGAATTAGAGCAATCCAGAGTGAGACTAATTAGTGCAGAGTCTTCTCTAATAAATGCAAAGTATGATTTTGTTTTTAAGACAAAAGTTTTAGACTTTTACATGGGAAAATCTTTAACTAATTAAATTGGCATTAATTTTAAACATAGAAACAGCAACCACTAATTGCTCGGTTTCAATTTCAAAAGAAGGAAAAACGATTATTCTTAAAGAAGACAGTCGTAATGGCTATTCGCATGGAGAAAACTTACATGTATTTATCGATGCTGTTTTAAAAGAGGCTAATATAGAGAGAGAGGATTTAGCTGCTATAGCAATAAGTAAAGGACCTGGATCTTATACAGGTTTGCGTATTGGTGTTTCTACAGCAAAAGGATTAGCTTTTGCTTTAGATAAACCCTTGATTTCTGTACCCACTCTAGAAGCTTTAGCGCATCAGGTAACTTGTAAAAATGGTGTAATTGTTGTGATGTTGGATGCCAGACGCATGGAAGTGTATTCGACTATTTTTGATGCAAATTATGGGCAGGTAAGAGACACTCAAGCCCAGATTTTAAACGAAACATCCTTTGCGTATTATTTAGAAAAAGGCAAGGTCTATTTTGTAGGTAATGGTGTAGATAAAACAAAAGAAATTATTAAGCATCCTAATGCTGTTTTTGTAGAAGGAAAATTACCATCTGCTAATGAAATGGCTGGATTAGCCCATAAGAAATATACCATAAACGATACCGAAGATGTCGCTTATTTTGAGCCTTATTATTTAAAAGATTTTGTAGCTCTAAAATCTAAAAAATAACATTGTTTTTTAATACCCTTTCTTGAGGGTAGAAAACAATGTTATGTAGCTATATTAAACTCATAAAAAATATATTCTTACTTTTAGGTAGCAAAATAAACACAAATAAAATTAGTTTAGTTAGTACTAACTAAACTAATTTTATTATGAAAAAAAACTTAAAAACTACGGTATTAAACATTTTGTCAATAGCACTGTTAAGTGTTTTTATGTCTTGTGAAACAAATAATTTAGATGTTTTGGAACAAGAAAATACACCCACAGAAATTTTAAATGACAATTATTTCGTTGAACAAGCTTACCCTGGTATATCTGGTGATATTGTGGATTTTACATTAGGTAGCGATATTATTAAAGCCGAAGATATAGAAGGCAAATATATAGTGGAGGGCGACATGGTTTTTAGTAAAGATCAAGTTTCTAGTGAAGGACTTACGCAGAGTACTGCACGTACCAAAAACAGATGGCCAAATAATATAGTCTATTACCGGGTAGATCCTGCTTTACCTAATAAAGCTCGAGTTTACAATGCGATAAACCATTGGGAAGCTAACACAAATGTGGCATTTGTTGTAAGAACTAACCAAAGTGCTTATGTTAATTTTGTGAAAGGAAGTGGATGTTCTTCATTTGTAGGACGAACAGGGAGGCAACAAAATATAACCTTGGCAGATGGATGCTCTACAGGAAGTACAATTCATGAAATTGGTCATGCAGTTGGGTTATGGCATGAACAAAGTAGAAAAGACAGGAATAATTATGTTACTATTTTATTTAATAACATTAAGGACGGTAAAGACCACAATTTTAGAACTTATGTTGAAAGAGGTAGAGATGGTAATGAATTTTCTAATGGTTTGGATTTTAATAGTATAATGATGTATTCGTCGCGTGCTTTTTCAAAGAATGGACAACCTACAATTACCAAAAAAGATGGTAGTACCTATTCAACACAACGCAATGGACTTTCTGCGGCAGATAAAAGTGGGTTAAATAAAATATATAGACAGAATAGAAAAATTATTTCGATTAAAGGAAATAACAATAGATATATTAGTAGTGAAAATGGTAAAAAGTCAATTACAATTAATCGAACAAGTGTTGGTTCTTGGGAAAGATTTAAGCTTGTAGATCTTGGTAATGGAAAAGTAGCTTTTAAAGGAAATAACAATAAATATTTAAGTTCTGAGAATGGAACTAAACCTATGAATTGTAATCGTTCGAGAATAGGAAGTTTAGAACAATTTACACTTGAAAGAAGTGGAAATAAATATAAGATAAAAGGAAATAATAATAGATATGTGAGTTCTAATAATGGTGATTCCAGAGGGGTGACATGTGATAGAATAAATGTTTTTGCCTGGGAGTTATTTGAAATTTCAGGACTATAAACTATTCTATTAATTATATAATAAAGGCCTGTCTGGTTTTAAAACCAGACAGGCCTAATGTTGTTTATTGTTCAAAAAGCAATTAGCCTTCTTTATGTATCTCAACACTGTGTGGGTATGGTATTTCTATACCAGCAGCATCAAGTGCTAATTTACATTGTTCTACAGTTCCAAAGTATACATCCCAGTAATCGGCTACTGTTGCGTAAGGACGTACAGCAAAGTTTACCGAGCTATCTGCTAGTTCAGATACATTTACAGATGGGGCAGGATCTTTTAGTACCTTAGGGTTATCTGTTAAAACCTTAAGTAAAACGGCTTTAGTTTGTTTAATATCTGCATCGTAACTAACGCCTATAGTTAAATCTACACGTAATTTACCTTCGGTAGAATAATTGGTGATATTTCCGTTAGATAGCGTAGCGTTAGGGATAATAATTTCTTTATTGGTTGGAGATACGATTTTAGTTGTAAAGATTTCTATTTCTTTAACAACGCCAAGTTCTCCTTGCGCTTCAATTAAGTCACCAATTTTTATGGGCTTAAAAATCATAAGTAATACGCCTCCAGCAAAATTAGCTAAAGAGCCTTGTAAAGCCATACCAACAGCTAAACCAGCAGCGGCTAAAATAGCAGCAAATGAGGTTGTTTCAATACCAAGTGTACCTAAAATTGAAACAATTAAAAGTATTTTTAAAGTCCATTTTATAAGGTTTAGCAAAAACTTTTTAAGGCTAACATCATAGTTGGATTTATCCATAACCTTACTTGCAGCCTTATTAATCATTTTAATTACCCATGAACCAATAATCCAAATGGCAATAGCAGTTAAAACTTTAGGACCGTGCTCTTTTGCAAAATCTATTGCATAAGCAGCATAGTCTGTTCCTTTTTCAATTAAATCGTCTTCTTGGAAATACATAGTTTTTAGATGTGTTTATTTGTGTTATAAATATAAATTTCTTGTAAAAATGTTGCCATTATATAAAAAGTATTAACACGCTTATAGAAAGCTAATAATCAATGCAATAATGGCAGGGATTGACTGTACATAAAACAGTTTAATTTTCTTTGTTGAATAAGACCCATATATGCCAGCTATAGTCACACAAATGAGAAAAAATAATGCTACTTTTTTATCATCAATTACTATAGAAAAAAGTAATCCAGCTGCTAAAAACCCATTGTATAGTCCTTGGTTAGCTGCCAGAATTTTAGTTTCCTCGGCAAATTGTTTAGATTTTAATCCAAAAGCTTTGATGCCTTTAGGTTTGGTCCATAAAAACATTTCCAGTATTAAAAAGTATAGATGTAAAAAGGCAACAAGCGCTATAAGGATATTTGCTATAAGTCTCATTTATTAATTAGTTTTATGGCGTCGTTAATATTTGATACAGGAAGCTTACACGCTTTATTTACACATACATAAACTAAGGTTTCGTCTGGATTAAATCTGTTTTTCAATAAAGGCAGATTATTGTTTTCAATACTGCTACCAGCAATAAGCTTATTGGGAATGTATATTTTATTAAGTTCTGAAATTTTTTGTTTTGCATCTGTGCCAACTATAGCGACTTCGTAATAAGGATTGGTATAATTCAGCATTAAATCGAACCAATTAGAATAGCCTGAAGGATATTGAGTCATTTCAGGTTTTACATTGTTAAGCATAGCCATCGCAGTTTTAGCATAACGCGTGTCATCAAAATAATGCGATAATTTAAATAAGCTTTTTGCTAATATGGAATTACTTCCAGGAATAACATTATCACGATATTCAATACTTCTTGTAACCAGTGCACTATCTTCATTAGATGTGAAGAAAAAAAGTTGGCTATTATCATCAAAAAAATGGGCAAACGTATAGTTGGCTAAGTTGTGAGCTGTATTGAGCCATTTTGTGTCTAGAGAGACCTCATAAAGTGCTATAAAAGCATCTATAGTAGCCGCATAATCTTCAAGATAACCATTAATGCTACTTTTTCCGTTTTTGTAATTGTGGTTTAAGCCTCCATCTTTACGTAGTTGATGTTCTATTATAAAATTAGCATTTTTATTGGCTGCTTTAAGGTAGGTGTCATTGTTTAAAGCTTTATAGGCATCTACATAACCTTTTAACATAAGCGCATTCCATGATGTTAATGTTTTGTCATCTAATCTTGGTTTTGCTCTCTCATCACGTGCTTTATTGAGTAATAACTTCCAATGTTGTTTTTTTTGGGTGAGTTGTTGTCTTGATATGTTGTACTTTTTAAGTGTTTTTTCATCATCATCTTTTCTAATGAGGACATAATTCCCATGCTCCCAACTGCCATAAGTGTTTACGTTATAATATTCTGAAAATAAATCGTAATCATGTTCCAGAAGTAGTTTTAAATCTTTTTTGGTCCAAACGTAATAGGCACCTTCTTCAAGTGCTCCCTCGGGAGTTTTACTATCTGCATCTAACGACGAATAAAACGAGCCGTTGGTATGGGTCATTTCCTTTTCAATATAATCTAAGGTTTCTGTAATAACAGTTTTATATAATTGGTTTTTAGTTAGCAGGTAGGCATCTGCATATAAGCTTACCAATTGCCCATTATCGTAAAGCATTTTTTCAAAATGGGGGACATGCCATTTGGCATCGGTAGAATATCTAGAAAACCCACCGCCTACATGATCGTAAACACCGCCATAAGCCATTTTAGTTAATGTAAGGTTTACAAAATCCATCACCTTTTTATCGTTGTTTTGGTAGGCATACCGTAATAGAAAATGATAGTTATTGGGCATCATAAACTTAGGCGCCCTATTCATGCCACCATGGGTGTTATCAAATTGTTTAGACCACTGTTTAACCGCAGATGCTATAAAAGACGTTTCAAAAACGGGGGCATCGCTGTTTATTTCAACAATGTCTAATTGTTTAATGCCTTGTTCTAGTTTTTCGGCAAAAGCAATAAGCTCTTGTGGGGTTTCATTATACTTTTTAGATAGCTGTTCTAGAATATTAGTCCATTGGTCTTTTGGAAAGTAAGTGCCTCCCCAAACAGGTCTGCCATCTGGTAGTGCAATAACATTTAGTGGCCATCCTCCGCTGCCTGTCATTAATTGCACAGCATTCATGTATACTTGGTCTACATCGGGGCGTTCTTCTCTGTCTACTTTAACATTAATAAAGTTTTTATTCATTACTTGAGCCACCAAACTGTCTTCAAAACTTTCATGTTCCATGACATGGCACCAGTGGCAGGCAGCATACCCCACACTAATAAGCATTAATTTATTTTTGGTTTTAGCTTTAGCCAGTGTTTTTTCGTTCCATGCATTCCAGTTTACAGGGTTATGGGCATGTTGTAATAAATAGGGACTGGTTTCTTTAATTAAAGCATTGGTGTATTGGTGTTTTGAGGCTTCAGGATTTTGCCCTTTACAACTAAATAAAATAACGAGTAAGACTAACGAGGGATACTTCATGTACCAAAGTTAATTAAAAAGTTTAGAAGTTTAGAAGTTTAGGGGTATAGAGGTTAAGAGGTTTGGCGGGTAAAGTTTGGAGGTGTTGGTGTTTTTGTAGTTTTTAGTAGGCAGTAGGCAGTAGGCAGTAGGCAGTAGGCAGTAGGCAGTAGGCAGTAGGTAGTAGGCAGTAGGCAGTAGGCAGTTTGTTCAAACTATTTCAAATAGAAGAGAGGTAACTGGGGAATCAATAGAGAAAAAAAATGATTTTGCTCGCGATGCCAAGAAATATATAATAGATTTTAGAGAGGGAACTTTTGAAGAAAACCCTTTGTATATTATATGGAAAAAAGAGCATTATGAGATAAAAGCTTTTCTCAGACACAAACAAAATATTAGTGAAATAACGTTTAGTTTAAAGTAAGATAATAGATTATAAAAAAAGCGCTCTTTTGAGCGCTTTAAATTTTTTTAAGATGAAAACTTATTTTACTTCAAATGTAATTTTTAAGTTAACTCTAAACTCAGTTACCTCACCGTCATTTACAATAGCACTTTGATCTTGAACGTATACTGAACGTATGTTTTTAACGCTTTTAGACGCGCCTTTTACTGCTTTTTTTGTTGCGTCTTCCCAGCTTTTTTCTGAGTTTGATAAAATTTCGATAACTTTTAATACTGCCATGGCTAATTTAGTTTAATGGTTAATAATTTATAGCTAAATCAATATAAAAATAACAGTAATCTTTAGCATAAAAAGCAAAATATTTTCGTTAAATATACGCGCTATAGCTATGCTATACCTGTGTTTTTCGCCTTAATCTTTAACTTTTTATTTCTAAATTTTAGATGCCATTTTATATCAATTTAGCTATACCTCTCGCTTAAAGGTAGGTATTTTTTAAGACACCATAAAATATGGAAAGTCACGTTTAGTAGACTTTATACCAATTCTTAAACCCGCTTTATGCAATAGAAGGTTGTCATGAAGCTTGTAGATGCAAAAAATACTAGTGTTTTCTTAATTTCACCATAGTCCCGCATATGCGGGAGTGAAATTGAAAAACGCAGCGAAGCGGTAGTATTTACAGTAGCTACAAGATGTAATAAATTTTTTATTGCATAAAGCGGGTTAAATGAATATACTGTAAAGAAAAATGATGGATTTTGGAATTATACAAGGCAGAAAAAATAAGCATAGCCGTAGTTACGGTTCTTTTTTATGTTGAAGATAGCATTTCAAAAGACACTTTTTAACTCAGTAAATTCATTTGAGAATTGGTATTAGTTAAAAATTTAAAAGGTATGCAATATAGTACAATGACCAATTACTGGTGTGGCTGAGAACTGATAACTGATGACTGACCTTATTATCATATAAAAAAAATATATCAACACATTACCCCATAAACGAATTAACAAATCAACGCATCAACACATTAGCACATTACCCCATAAACGAATTAACAAATCAACGCATTAATTACGTTACACATTAACTATCATGCATAGGTAAGAGATATTTTGTTTCTAAAGCGTAGCGCTCTTGTTTCCAACTACTGGCTCTGGTATTTTATGCTTAAGTACAATTAGTTAGCTACCCATTAATAGCTTCAACAGTTTCTACTTTTCCAGGAAGCATTTGCTTTAACATATTTTCGATACCATTTTTTAAAGTAAATGTAGATGATGGACATCCACTGCATGCCCCTTGAAGCAATACGCTTACGTTTTTTACGTCGGCATCATACCCAATAAATTGAATGTTACCTCCATCGCTCGCTACTGCAGGCTTTATATATTCTTCCAGAATATTGATGATTTCTTTTGAGGTATCATCTAAAGCATCGAATTTAGCATCTAACTGCGATGCTGTTTTTTGTAATGTTTCTGTAGCATCAGGAAGAACAACATCTTTGCCTTGTTCAATAAAATTCTTTATAAATTCTCGAATTTCTAGGGTTACATCCTCCCATTCTGCCATATCATATTTAGTAATAGACACATAGTTTTCTTCAATAAAAACACTTTTAACAAAAGGGAAATGAAATAACTCGCTCGCTAAAGGCGATAGTTTAGCCTCATCTATAGAAGTAAACTCAAATAAAGCTGTAACAATTTTTTTGTTGGCTACAAACTTCATCACCCCAGGATTTGGGGTGCTTTCGGCATAAACTGTAATGGCTGTTTTCTTTTGGGGTGTTTCTTCTTCGTTAATTATTACACCACCATTATTTAAATAGGCTTCAATTTGTGTGGCTACTTCATCTTGAACATCTTGCCATTGTACTATATCGTAACGCTCTACAGCTATAAAATTTCCTGAAATGTAAACTTTTTTTGTAAAAGGTAAATAAAATAATTCTCGAGCTAAAGGTGACGATTTAGCTTCGTCTATATTGTTATATTCAAAACTTTGATGGTTTGTTATGAATTTATTCAATTCAAATTTTACTATGGCTTTGTTGGTTGTGTTCTGTATAGAGACCTTAAAATCACTCATTTTAGCTATTTTTTTGTAAAAATACTAAAAGAAAAGATAGATATGTATATATTTGGAAATAGTAAACCGTTTTTTACTAACTATTTAAACAAAATAAATGACGTGTTTATGATGCTTAAATTTGGATGTTGAGATATAAACGTTTACGGTTCCAAATTGTTTTGATATTACGTCTATGAAAATTAAACTTATCATTATTACCGCTGTATTAGGAGTTATTTTAGTGCCTAATATATATTCTCAAGAGGGGCTTCCTATTTACACCGATTATTTAACAGATAATTACTATTTAATTCATCCTTCTATGGCTGGTGTTGCTAATTGTTCTAAAGCTAGAATAACAGGACGACAACAATGGTTTGGTCATGAAGATGCGCCTAAGCTTTTAACAGCTAATGTTAGCGGGCGTATTGGAGATTCGCCATCGGCTATAGGTGGTATTGTGTATGCCGATAAAAATGGATACCATTCCCAAAAAGGTGCTTATGCTACTTATGCACACCATTTAATGTTTTCCAGAAGTGAACTAGATTTAAACATGCTTTCTTTTGGTATTAGTGCAGGGATTATTCAATATCAGTTAGATGAAACTACATTTCCCTTGGATGGTTTTGATCCTTTAATACAAGGTACCGTTCAAAGCGCGACCAATTTTAATATGGATTTTGGACTTTCTTATCATTACTTAGATTATTACGTACATGGTACAGTAAAAAATGTACTTAAAAACTCTGGACTAAATAATGACTTACAAATTACAAGTAATTTAAGACGTTATTTACTTTCGGCGGGAGCAGTATTAAGTAAATTTGGTAGTGAGTGGAGTTATGAGCCATCTGTGATGTTTCAATATAAAGATGGCACTCAAGAAGCAGCAGTAGACGTTAACGCAAAGGTTTATAAAACTATGGAGTTTGGTAAAGTATGGGGTGGTTTGTCTTACAGACAAAGTTTGGATGGTGCAGAATTTTTAACAAGTTCAGGTAATATTAGTAGCCAGAAATTATCGCAAATAACACCAATATTAGGTGTTAATTACAATCAATATGTATTTGCGTATAATTATACTTATCAAACTAATGAGATTGTATTTGCCAATGGTGGTTTTCATCAAATTACTTTAGGGTATAATTTTAATTGTAGAAGAGAACGTTACCATTGTAATTGTCCTGCGGTAAATTAAAAAATTCGCCAAACCAAAATTGGTTTAACGAATTTTAGTCAACATTAACTAATACCATTTCCAACTTAAATTTACTCAATAAAACTTCATTTTTTTTGCCTAATATTTCAAAATAAAATACAACCGTAGCGCTGCTATGCTTGGATTTTCTTTATCATCTAAGCCAAAATCTATTATTTTTCTTATGAGTAAATTTAAATCAGAACTGGTATAACCTTAGAAGTTTTTACCAAGTATATTTTTTCTTTTTAGCTTGGGTTTTAATGGCTTTGGTCATGGCATTTTCCAAACCATTAGAGGTTTCTTTTTTGTTTTTAGAAATGTATGCCTTACGTTTTTTGTTTAACTCTTGTATTTTTTTAGTAATAGCTGCTCTTTCTTCTCGCTTTTTAGTGATATAGGCCTTAATTTCTGTTTTACTTTTACCTTTTAACTCGCTAGGTAGTGTTTCTTGATCTAAATCTTCAACGATGCTTTCTTCTGCTTCTACAGCATCAACCAAATCCCATTTAGAATTTTTATAGAGGTGAGAACTTTTACTTATGGTACGACCTACGGCGTTTGCTTTGCTGTAACCACTAGCATTAGCATCTTGTTTGGCTTGTAGTGCAATTTTTTCTTGACCTCTGCTTCCATATGCAACATAAGTTTTATTAAGTTGTTGGTTTAATAATAAAATGTCATCATCATAAGGCGAGGCAATATGTACTGTGGCAATATTATGATTTATAGCCATATAGTCACCATGGGTTAAATGAGCACCATCTTGCCAGTAAGATGAAATGCCTTGTCTATAATCACCACAGAAAATAGTATTTATAGTAACGCCTTTCTCTTTGGCATCTACTGCTGCATCTTTGTAATTTATTTTTCCTTGAGTAAAAGGTTCATTGCCTGCTATGAAAATGAGTTTTAAGTCGTCTGGATTTTTGCCCCATTTAAGTTGGTTTAATGAGGTTTGTATTACATGGCCACAATATTCATTACCGCCGTTTGTAGTTAATGAAAATAATTCTTTAGAAATTTCGTCCAGATCACTGCTAAAAGGTAGCACTTGTTTTATAAAACCCTCGTCACTATTTAATCTATCGTTACCATATTCGTAAAGTGCGATTTCAAGATTAGGTTTTTCGTTGCCGCATTTGGCATAGGACAGCTCGTTAACAATTTCCCAAAGTTGTGCTTTAGCTTGATCTATAAGGCCATCCATACTATTACTAGTGTCTAATAATAGTGCTACTTTTATAAATTGCTTAGTGTCTGGATGAGATGCCGTTTTAATACTGTTATTTAAAGCAATATCATGCGTTTTATTTTTTGCGTTACATGCAGTGAAACCTAATAAGGCTAAGCATAAAGTAACTATTTTGATTCGAATTTTCATAGTATATCGTTTTTTAATTTAATGCAAATTTTGCGATCACCGATTCTTTGATGATTATGGATTTAATATTTAAATCTTGAATTTTATTGAAACTAGTTTGTGTCTCATATTCTCGCCTCCTAAAATTAGTATTACTCGTTATTTGGTTAATTAGATGGTTATTAAAGTGCTTTTCTTGAATATGTAATGCGTTACCTATGGTTTGTCCAATTGCTTTGGCATAATCATGAGCTTTCTGTTTAGCAACTTTTAAAGCTTTTAATTTTGTTTCCTTTTTAAATTTTTCAAGTTCTGTATGGGTTGTTTTAATAATTGAAATGTTAGAAATATCAACTTGGTCTAAAGTTTTATAAACGTTGCCTAAAGTTTTTCCATCGTTAATGATAAGTTGATAATGTTTTATTTTAGTGACATGATTGTCTCCTAAGAATTTTCGTGTGTATTGACCATTAAAATCTTGTATAGAAAAGTTTTTGTTAACATCTATACCTAGTGTTTTTAATGCAGTTATCATTTCATTTTCTTGTTTTTCAATACTTAATTTTCCTTTTTTGTCATTTTCATTTAAAATAATTTTTAAGAAAATTTCATTAGGGATAATTTCTGTTTCTACCGTTCCAGAAACTTCTATATAGGGTTGATCTATAAAATTCTTCGTCCCATTTTGTGAAAAACTACTTCCTGATAACAAAATAAATAAGCCAATTATTTTTGATTTTAGATGCACTGTGTGTATAATTTTTGATTTATGCTGTAAAACTAAAACCAAAGTATTTTTTAAAAAAAGCGAAATGAGTGAAGGCTTATTTTCATTACGTATAAACGATACTTTAATGCGTGAGCTATACTATTTTAGTGGTAAAAATAGCTGTGATTAATTTTCTCTATTTTAATATACCAACGAAAGTGCGTAAGTTTAGCTAATGTAAAATTAAATATGAGATTAATTCTAAAACACATATATGTATTGAGTATTGTCTTTAGTACGCTATTGGGGTACTCGCAAAACAATACGTTTGGTATAGTAGAAGATGTAAGGTTCACTTTAAAAGGCTCTGTTATTAAAAGTGATACACGAGAGCCTATTGCTAATGTAAATATAGAGGTTAGTGGAGGAGGGTATACAACAACAGATATGTTTGGCGATTTTAAAATTGAGGCTAAAAAAGGGGACGAACTTATTATTAGGCATAAAGATTTTGAAACCGTTTATTATACTATAAAAGATAATGAACGCATTATTGTAGAAGTAGAACCAAGCGATGAGGAACAAAAAAAGTACAAAAGTAAAAGACTTTCAAGAACAAAAAAGCCTCAGTTTGAATGGTATATAGATTCTGCTAAAACCCATCTTAAAGAGGATGCTAAGCGAAGTATTCAACATATAACTAATGCGTTAGAATTAAGCGATTCTAAAAAAGAAAATGCCGAAGCTTATGAGGTATTGGGAGACATATACATGTATTGGAAACAGTATGATCTAGCACTTTCTAATTATAGAAATAGTTTGGAAAATAACGAAATAAATAAGGTCAAGTTAAAGTTGGCTTTAGCTTATAAAGAGAACAAAAACTATCAAGAAAGCATTCAAACCTATAAGGCAATTAATAAAAGTGCATTAACCAGCAAACAATTGGTTAGTTTTTATGAGGGTTTAGGAGATGCGTATTTGTCTACCCAAGATTATAACCAGTCTTTATTAAGTTATAACAAAGGTTTAGAAGAGGCTCAAAAACGTAACATAGTTACAAAAGTTACCGATTTAAATTCCAAGATAGCAGAAGCTTATAATAAAAAAGGAGAGATAGCTGAGGCAGAAGGTTACTTTAATAAATCATTATCATTATCTAACACGGTAGGTAAGAAAAGGGCTGTAGAAGAAAAAGTTAAGGTTGCCGATTTTCTAAATAGGAACAATAATTACGAATCTGAGATTGAATTGCGCCAGCAGGCATTAGATGATATAAGTGAAATGGATTCCATTATTAGTAATGAAAGCCCTCTAACGTCTCAAAAGCAAAATTATAAAATTGGTAGAGCGTATAATTCCCAAAACAAATACGATAAGGCTATTGAGTATTTAGGGAAAAGTATAGAAGAAGCCTACAAGAAAGAAGACCTTATTGTAGAAAAAGATGCTAAAAGAAAACTGTCTGAAGTTTATGAAAATAAAGGCGATTTTACAAAAGCGCTTTCTACTTATAAAGAATATACAGATCTGGTAGATAAGTTATACGTTAGGAAAGAGCAAGAAATATCGCAGTCTGCACGTTTCAGCAAAAATCTGGTAACAAAACAAAACAGAATAGAAAGTTTAGAAAGTGAAAGAGAATTATCTCAAAGCAAATATTTGCTAAGCATAGAGCAAACTAAACGGCAAAAAATGATAATTTATTCGCTTTTTGGTGGTGTTTTATTATTGTTATTGTTAGCCTTTTTTATGTTTAAATACATTAAACAACAGCGTTTAGCAAACAACTTACTGGCTTTAAAATCTTTAAGAAGCCAAATGAATCCTCATTTTATTTTTAATGCACTTAATTCTGTAAATAGTTTTATAGCGTCTAATGATGAACGCACAGCCAATAAATATCTAACCGACTTTTCTAAGCTAATGCGTGCCGTTTTAGAAAATAGTGAAGAAGATTTTATACCTCTTGAAAAGGAAATGGAGTTACTACAATTATATACCAAATTAGAACATTTTAGGTTTCAGGATAAGTTTGATTATACGATAACTGTAGATGAAGAAATAAGCGTGAAAGATTTTGTTATTCCTCCTATGTTATTACAGCCTTATATAGAGAATGCTGTGTGGCATGGTTTGCGTTACAAAAAAGAAAAAGGGGTTTTAAAAATAGCAATTACTCAAAACGGAAAAGAAGAAATAGAAATTGCTATTATAGATAACGGTATAGGACGACAAAAATCTAAAGCGTTAAAAACCGAACATCAACAAAAGCAAAACTCAAAAGGCATGGGTAATATTAAAAAGCGCGTTTCTATTTTAAACGATATGTATAAAGACAAAGTAGATGTGTTTATTAGCGATTATCAAGACCAAGAAGATACAGGTACAAAAGTAGTAGTAAGATTAAAAAAAGATTAAAAAGATTATAAACTCATGAAACTAACTTCGATAGTAGTAGAAGACGAGGAAACAAGTCGAAAAATTTTAAAAAATTATTTACATAAATATTGTCCAAATGTTGCCGTTGTTGGTGAGGCGGCAAATGTAGATGAAGCATTAGTTTTAATTAGAAATAATAATTTAGATCTCGTGTTTTTAGATGTAGAGATGCCATACGGTAATGCATTCGATTTACTGGATAAAGTAGGTGATATTAATTTTGAAACCATTTTTGTTACAGCTTACGATCATTATGCCATTGAAGCGTTAAATGCGCATGCGTCTTACTACTTAATGAAGCCTATTTCTATAGATGAGCTTATTAAAGCAGTAGATTACGTTACCGAAATAAAAACTAAAGAAAACGCATTACAAGGTGAAGTGTTAATTCCTAAAAAAACAACTATCAATGGTAAAATAACAATACCGCAACAAAGTGGTTTTGAGGTTTTAAATACGTCAGACATTCTGTACTGTAAAGCAGACGATAATTATACAGAAATCTATTTAAATACAGAAAAAAAGAAAATAGTAAGTAAAACACTAAAGTATTTTGAAGAAGCATTAAGTGACTCGGGTTTTGCCAGAATACATAAATCCTATTTAGTTAATGTTAATGAAGTTGTAAAATATCAAAAAGGCAAAGGCGGTCATGTTGTGCTTAGTAACGGAAAAGAATTGATGGTCTCTGCATCAAAAAAATCGGATTTGTTATCTTACTTTAAGTAGGCAGTAGGCAGTAGGCAGTAGGCAGTAGGCAGTAGGCAGTTGCAAGTAGGCAGTTGCAAGTAGGCAGTAGGCAGTAGGCAGTAGGCAAAAGTAACCAGTTAATTGTTGAAAATTCATTAAAACGAATAGATAATGATAATAAAAATAAATGTTCAAAAGTTTAGAAGGTTAAGGGTTTAAAGGTTTGGAAGGGGTGTGAAATTTTTGCATTTTAATAACTAATAACTAATAACTAATAACTAATAACTAATAACTAATAACTAATAACTAATAACTAATAACTAATAACTAATAAAAAAATGCCAGTAATATTACCAATAAAATCTAAGTTACCAGTAATACCCAAGGATTGTTTTATTGCAGAAAATGCAACCATAATTGGCGATGTTGTTATGGGAAATCAATGTAGTGTTTGGTTTAGTGCTGTAGTTAGAGGAGATGTAAACTATATAAAAATGGGCAATAAAGTGAATGTTCAAGATGGTGTTGTTATTCATGGAACCTATAAAGCCGCACCAACTAATATAGGAAATAATGTGTCTATTGGTCACAATGCCTTAGTACATGGGTGCACTATACAAGATAATGTTTTAGTAGGTATGGGAAGTATTATTATGGATGGTTGTGTTATAGAAAGTAATAGTATCATTGCAGCAGGCGCGGTAGTTACAAAAAATACCAGAGTAGAAACAGGGAGTATATATGCAGGTGTGCCAGCCAAAAAAGTTAAAGACATAAGTAAAGATTTAATATCAGGAGAAATTAATAGAATTGCAGATAATTATATTAAATATGCGTCCTGGTATAATCAATGATTTATGGGCGTTCCCTAAAGGTTGGGCTTTACATTATATCTTTTTTTCATGCTTCAAAAAAGGATGCCATTTCAATCCCTAACGCAAACTTGACCCGTTAAAATTTTAAATGGTCAACTTTAAAATGAGTTCCTATAAGTGATATTAGCACATTTGTGTTACTATTAGAAAAAAATACATTGCTTGGATTTAAAGGTTTTACATTTAATAGGTTATGTTTTTGTAAGATAGTTTTAGTCTGTCGGGCAACTGCTTCACCAGAATCTATAATTTTTACACTTTTTGGAAGCAATTCAGTAAGTAATGGGGCTAAGTATGGATAATGTGTACAGCCCAATACAAGATAATCTATATGAGCTTCAAGCATAGGGTTTAAATATTCGGCTAATAAAGTTTTAATCTCTGGAGATTCTAGTTTGCCATTTTCAATAAGTTCAACAAGACCTTCACCTATCTGTTCAACAACTGTAATACCACTTGCGAACAAATCTGAAGTTTTAGAAAATAAAGCACTAGTCAATGTGCCCTTGGTGGCTAAAATACCAATAGCATTGGTTTTAGTTTTTAGTGCAGCAGGTTTAATAGCAGGCTCAATACCTATAAAAGGTACATTATAGGTATTCCTTAAGTAACGTATTGCATTTGTGGTTGCTGTATTACAAGCAACAACAATAAGTTTACAGTTTTTTTCTAAAAGTAATTCTGTGTTTTTTATTGCAAGTTTAGTAATTGCTTCTTTGCCTTTTGGGCCATAAGGGGCATTAATACTATCTGCAAGATAGATGGTGTTCTCATAAGGTAACAGTTTGTGAATCTCTTTCCATATGGAAGTACCTCCTATACCAGAATCAAAAATACCAATGGGCTGTTTACTCATAGAGTTTAATTTATAATAAAATTATTGAATTTCTTCTAGCCATAAATGAGTTATGGTTATTATACCAAATCTACTATAAAATGCAACTCATATTAAGTTTACTTTTCTACTTTATCATCGTTATAAAATGAATCCGTAACTATAGCTATGCATTAATTTTAAAGCCTCGATAAAGCGAAAATTAATTCTAAATCTTATTGTCGCTTTTTATAGTAGGTTTGGTATTGTTATAATAAGTTAACCAAATTTTAATAAAAGCTTCTCTAAAAATAAAAAGCTGCTTTTAAAAAAGCAGCTTTTTAGAGCGTTAATATTTATATCACAAATATAATCTTATTGGATATTTAAAGATTTTTTTACATCAGCTAATATGTTTTTACCCGCTATAACGATAGTTGATCCTTGAGACTCGTCTAAAACATAATCATAGCCTTGGGTTTTAGCAACCTTTAAAACAGCTTCTCTAGCTTTTAGTTGGATAGGTTGCAATAAATCAATTTCTTTTTTCTGTAAGTCTTGCTGCGCTTTTGCTTGGTATTCTCTAATATTTTGTTGCATAGCTTGAACTTCTTGAGCACGCTTAGCATTTTCTTCCTGAGTTTTTGTAGCAGCCTCAGCATCGTATTGCGTTACTTTCTTTTGAAACTCTTCGCCTAAAGTTTTTAATTCTGTTTGATAGGTTTTAGAAAGTGTTTCTAATTGTGTTTGTGCTGCAGCCATTTCTGGCATTGCTTTTATTAATTCTTGGGAGTTTATATGTGCAATTTTGCTTTGAGCTCCTACAAAACTCACCATCCCTATACATAAAGCAGTTGCTAATAAAATTGTTTTTAAATGTTTCATTTTTAAAAATTTGTATTAATGTGTTATAATTTTAAAGTTTTAATTATTGTTTGTTTGCTTTTTCTCTTTCTTCTAATATTTGTTTTTTACGTTCTTCCAACGCTTTTTTTCTGGCCTCTCTTTCTTTTAATTTTTTAAGTCTGTTTTCTTCTATTAATTCTTCTTTTGTCTTAGTCGTTTTTGAACTGTCGCTAGTTGCAGTTGCTGGCTCTGTACTATTTTCAGCAGCAGTTTTATCACCTACAGCCTTATTACGAGCATTTATTTTATCTTGTTTCGCTTTTTCTCTTTCTTCTAATATTTTTTGGCGCTTAGCTTCCATCTCCTTTTTCTTTGCTTCTCTGGCAGCTAAAATCTCTTGTCTACGCTTTTCAACAGCGCTTTCACGGGCTGCTTTTTTCTCTTCTAAAGCTTTTTGGCGCTCTTCGAGTTCATAATTTATTTCTGGAACAACCTCTTCTTCTTTAGCAGCTTTTCTTTCTGCTCTACTCTTAGCTTGCTTTCTTTTAGACGTTCTTGTTATAGAGCGTAACACAAGCTCGCTAATGTCATGACGTTTTGATGAGTATAGCATTACCACATCCGAAGATTTGTCAAAAATAAAATCGTATTTTTTACTTTCAGCCATATCTTGAACTGCGGCAAAAATCTGATCTTGAACAGGCTGCATCAATTGCTTTTGCTGAATGACTAAATCACCATTAGGGCCAAACCTTTTTTGCTGATAGTCTAGAATTTCCTTTTCTTCAAAAACAATATCTTCTTCACGCTCTTCAATCAATTCTTTAGTTAAAAGCACTTTTTCGTTGCTTAACTCTTTGCGTTTTTGTTCTACTTCAGATAGTTTAGACTGGATTTCATTCTTCCACTTTTGCGCTTTATCATCTAGTTGCGCCATGGCTTCTTGATATTCTGGAACTTTTTCTAAAATATATTCGGTATCTATATATGCAATTCTTACTCCTCGTTGCGCATTTATAGTAGTGCTCAATAGGCCTACTAATACCAATAAAAAAAGAACATTTTTTTTCATCTGCTGTAATTGTTTTTTAATTTATAGTTTATAAATCTTAAAAACGACAGATGATTTATATTATTTCTGTCACTCATTAAGAATTATATTTTCAAAATTAACGAAATATAATCTTAAAAATTTTAATTCTTATTCAAATCATCAAACTATTATTAGAAAATATCATGCCAAAATACAAAATGTATTAAAATTGCTGTCCAATTATAAAGTGTGTTTCCCAATTACCCCTCGTTCCTGGATCTCCAGGAATATCATCGAATCTACGTCCAAAATCTATACCTAATAAACCAAATGCAGGCATAAAAATACGCACACCAACACCAGCAGATCTTCTGATATTAAAAGGATTGTAATCTCTAAAATTATCAAAAGCATTACCTCCTTCTAAGAACGTTAGCGCATATATTTTTGCAGATGCTTCTAAAGTGATAGGGTAACGCAGTTCTAAAGAAAACTTATTATATATGGTACTACCATCCCTATCTGATAAAGATTGATCTGGATAACCTCTTAACGATACAACCTGACGACCATCTAAAGTAAAATTCCCTAGCCCATTACCTCCAACAAAGAACCTTTCAAAAGGAATAACACCTCTGTCATTATTGTAAGCGCCTAAGAAACCAAATTCAAAACTAGGTCTTAAGACTAGATTTTTTGCTAACTCAGTATACCAATCTCCTTTAAAGTTTATTTTATAAAACTCTAGCCATTTAAAACGTTCTTGATCTATTTCGCTAATTCTAGTAGAGGCAGCTATATCATTATTTGTATTATTGTCTGTAAGCTCTAGTTGCTTTTCATCACGTTCTTGTTTTAAGGCTTTATAATCTACACCATCAAATAAAGAGTAAGGAAGAGATAATTTCGCAGTAATAGAGAAATTAGATCCACCAGTTGGGAAAATAGGATCTATTCTTGTGTTATTTCTGGAAAGGCCTGCTGTGTAAGATAAATTTTTAGAGCTTCCATCCCCAAATGTAAATAATCCTGTATTGTAATTATTTAAATCGTAAACCTGATAACTTAAAGACTGAGATAATGTAAAATAATCATCCGGAACAGATAAGCGCTTGGCAAGACCTAATGTAATTCCCGTAATATTAAAACTTCTACTTTTATCTGGGGTTCTACTTCCTGGATTCCATAAGAACTGTTTGGTATGAGATATGGAAGCAGAGAATTGTACAGGTCTTTTACCTCCTAACCAAGGTTCAGAAAACGAAAAGCTATAGGTTTGAAAAAGACGACTTGCTTGTAGACGTAACGCCAATTTTTGTCCATCTCCCATGGGTATCGGCTTGTAAGCATCTTTTTTAAAGATATCCTTTATAGAAAAGTTGTTAAAAGATAATCCCAAAGTACCTATAAAGCCACCGCCACCATAACCTCCTTGTAATTCTATTTGGCTGGATCCAGTTTCTTTTACTTTGTAATCAATATCTACAGTACCTTCGTTTGGGTTTGGGTTTTTAATGTCTGGAACTAATTCTTGTGCATCAAAAAAGCCTAATTGCCCAAGTTCTCGTATAGTACGTACTACATTCGCTTTACTATATAAATCACCTGGACGTGTTCTCAATTCCCTATAAACAACATGGTCGTTTGTTTTATCATTCCCAGATACAGAAACATTATTAAAATACGCAGGTTTACCTTCCGAAATTCTAATTTCCATATCAATAACATTATTTTCAGCCTTTACCTCTACAGGGTTTATTGTTGAAAATAAATAACCAAAGTTTTGATATAGGTTGGTAATATCATCGGCATCTGGTTTTGAATTATCCTGTATGCGTTTTTGTAAAAGAATACCATTATAAGTGTCTCCCTTTTTAATACGCAAGTATCTTTGAAGTTGCTGGTCGCTATAAACGGTATTACCTATAAACTTTATATCTCCAAATTTATAAAGATTACCTTCCTCTAATTTTATATGTAATGAAATAGTTTCATCTGGGTTTACACTTATACTATCTGAAATAATACGAGCATCACGATAACCATTTTCTTTATATTTATCAATTAGGTGCCCAAGATCTGCCTGATAAGCTGAGTCTATAAATTTAGAGCGCTTTAAAATACGTATGCGGTTTATCTTTTTGGTACTCTTCATTGCTTTTCTAAGCACATTGTCTTTTAAAGCGGTATTACCATCAAAAGCGATCTCCTTAATTTTAACTTTCTCTCCTTTATCTATGGCTACTACCATATTTACCTTAGCCTTATCTGTGGAGTCCTTAACTTCTATAGTGTTAATGTTTACTTTAGAACTGTAAAACCCTTGTTTTTTGTATTTTTTTACTAAATAATTTTTGGTGGTAGTGATAAGGTTTTCGGTAACTTTTGTTCCTTTTTTAAGTTTATTATCATTGATAATACTTTCTATTTGCCCTTTTTTTATACCTGTGATTTTCACTTCTTTTAGCTGTGGTAAATCTGCTAAGTGTATTTCTAAAAAAGCAGTACCGTTTTCGATGTTTTTTATATAAACTTCTATGTTGCTAAAGAGCTTAGAATTCCATAGTTTTTTAATGGCATTGGCTATATCTTCACCAGGAATGGTGATATCTGCTCCTTTTCTTAATCCAGAATACGCAATTATTGTTTGTTCGTTAAAACTTGTGTCTCCAGATACCGAAACACCTCCTAATGTATATTTCTTACCTTTATCATAGGCTATATCCTGCCCTTGAATATTGCTAAAGCCAAAAGCAAAAATTAGTAGTGCTATATATGGTTTAATGTAATTTTTTAATAAAGGTGAATTAGTTAAGTTGTTCACTTGTTTTCCCAAATCGTCTTTCTCTTTTTTGATATTCAATAATAGCTTCATACAAATGCTGCTTTGTAAAATCTGGCCATAGCGTCTTTGTAAAGTACAACTCTGCATATGCTATTTGCCAAAGCAAAAAATTACTAATACGTTGTTCGCCACTCGTTCTTATTAATAAATCTACATCTGGCAAATTTTGCGTGTAAAGATGCTCATTTATAATTGATTCATCAATAAGTTCGGGCGAAATTATATTATTTTTAACTTTCTTACTAATTTCTTTAACAGTGTTTAATAATTCTTCTCTAGAGCCGTAACTAAGGGCTAAAGTAAGTGTCATCCTGTTATTTTGATTAGTAAGTTCTATAACTTCATGAAGTTCTTTATAAACTTTAGAAGGGAGAGAGGTTAAGTTGCCAATCGCCGATAACCTTATATTATTATCTTGAAGGGTTTTAATTTCTTTTTTTAATGAAGACACTAATAGTTTCATTAATGTTTGCACCTCTAGCTTAGGGCGGTTCCAGTTTTCGGTTGAAAAAGCATAAAGTGTAAGGTTAGCAACACCCAATTCTGCACAGGCTTCAACTACTTCTCTTACGGCTTTTGTGCCATTTTCATGACCAAAAGCTCTAAGCATACCCTTTTGTTTTGCCCAACGCCCATTACCATCCATAATTATTGCAATATGCTTAGGTAATCTTTTTAAGAGTATGTTGTTTTTTAAGTCCATTTAATAATTTACGCAGTAACAGGGATTTTTGCCAAATGTGTAGGTAAGTGTAATTCCAGAAAACACATACCAGTCATTATTATTTATATTTCCAAAGCGAAATGAATCCAAGGTATCCGATTTAGGAACACTTCCATCTAGAGCGTCTGTAAAAGTATAGCGAGCGCCAACTTCTGCTCCTAAGATAAGATTGCCAATAAAACGCGTTTTAAAACCTAAAACCATAGGAATACCAAAAGTCCAGCTAGAGTCGTTTTGAGAAATTAATCGTCCAGTGGTGTCAAAAAAATTGTTCTCAAACCTGGTAAAACTAATGCCTGAATATAAGTAAGGTGTCGCAACAGGTTTTCTATTGTGTAAATTAAAATTCAAAAATGTAAATTCCATACCAGCAGAAATTTCCATGATACTGTTATTGAATTCATAACCTCTAATTTGGCGTCTAGGATCTTCAGAATCAATATCTGTACCTTTTAATTCACTAAAAATAGCAGATATTCTATAAGAGTGTCTGGCACTTCTATTCCATTTATATAACCCTCCAAACGCAACTTGATTTGGTGAAATAAAGTCTGTAGCTCCAACATCACCTATAAAGTTACTTCCTCCAACAAAAATACCTATTTCGTTTATTTGAGAATAACTTGAATGTAAAGTTAATAGACCTATAATTAATGTACTTAAAAGACGCATAGTTGTTTAAAGTTTGCAAATATAATAAATAAGATTAGCCAATTACAATTTGATTCAAAGAAGTCACCTTGACTTTTTCAATTTGTTAAAAAATTGCTGTTTTAAGCTCTATTTTTTGTCTTTTTTTCTTTCCGTAGCCCTGCTATGCAACTCAAAAAAAGTCTTTAACAGAACAAAAACACCTAATTTTAGTTCACAAGACTCTTATTTTTAAATATAGAGTTCATGAATCTTTGATTTCACTTAAAAGCAAAAAGTAAGGATGACTTCAAATTGTATAAGCCTAAAACAGATTTTTTACTTAATTATTGTCTAATTGCGGCTGTCCTCACCCCAAAGCATTTTCTTTCGAAGTGTTTTTAAAAAGCTTTCGTCAAGTAAGTCTATCATTTTAATTTTAAAGTTTGCTTTTTTAATTTCCAGGATCGTATCATTATTAAAAGTGGCAATTCTAGAATCCAAAGAAACAAGGTGCTGTTCCTCTCTCCCACTAACTCTTAACTGTATTTCGGTAGAATCTGGAATAACTAATGGACGTGCGCTTAAGTTATGAGGAGCGATAGGCGTGAGTACAAAACTATTAGCTCCTGGTGTAATCACAGGGCCACCACAACTTAAAGAATACCCTGTAGAGCCAGTAGGGGTAGAAATAATTAATCCGTCACACCAATAGGAGGTTAAGTATTCACCATCCAAAAGTGTTTCTACAGTAATCATGGATGTCGTGTTTTTTCTGCTTACTGCTATTTCGTTTAATGCAAAATTTAAAGAAGAAATCTCTTTGTTTTTAGAGGGAGATTCTAATGTTAATAAGCTGCGTTCAGATATTTTATAGCGTCCGTCAATAATATTTTGAATGGCTTTTTCTATATCTTCCACTTGTATAGTAGCAAGAAAACCTAATCTTCCCGTGTTAATACCTACTATAGGGATATCTAAATCTTTAACAAATGTAATGGCTCGCAAAATAGTACCATCTCCACCTATGCTAATGAGTAAATCGAATGATTTGTTTAATGTTTCAAACGTTTTAAAAGACCTATAAAATGCATTGTTTGATGATACAGATGATAATAAATCTGAAAATTGAGATTCAATATAAATATCTACCTCTTTTTTAGATACATAATTTAATAGTGTATCTACCGATGTGAGCGTGTACGTGTTATTAAAACGACCAAAAATGGCAATTTTCATCTGTAAAATTTTTAATATTTAGTAGGGTGCAAATATAGGCTTTTGTTAAAGTATATAAGTCTTTTACATGTTTAAGTATTTATTCAAATAGTCCGAGCGTTCTTTTAAATTTTGGGTAAAGGCATCTTCTTCATGACCAGAAGCTATATTATAACTATAGCGTCTAAAGGTTTGTATAATGTCATTTAGGCTGGTATTACCTATTTTTAGAGTGACCTGTACAATATCATTTTTCATTTTAGAGACAAACGCACCCAGTAATTTACCATTATTAGATTCTACAATCTGACTTATTTCACTAAAAGAGTAGTCGTTAATTCCTTTTTCAACAACCAAAACGCCTCCAGCTTCAAAAAAGAAAGGAGATTCATTAAACAAACCTATAACATCATTAAGTTCGTAATAGCCCATATACGTATTTTTGTCATTTAAAACGGGCATTATGTTTGCAGAGTTTTGAGCAAAAGCTTCTAAAACATCTAGCCAAAGAGTGGTGTCTCTCACAAAAAAGTCTTCAACCGCATATAAATAATCATTAATCGATTTATCACTATCAAAACAATGTGCGTCAGTTTCAAAAAAGGAGCCTAAAAACACATTGTTTTCATCTTTAATAGGGATATGAGAATAAGTGAGCTGATTAAAAAGTTGTTGTAGTTCATTAATCTTACTATCACTACTAAGAGGTTTTATGTCGTTTATAATGAATTCGTTAAGTCTCATTTTTTTGTGTTTTAGCGTATTGATAACTAAGTTTTGGTATTCTGCAAATTAATCAAAAAAAAAGGACTCAGGGGTTTTTCTAGTTTGTACTTTTGCTTTTTAAAATAAAATTGATGACAAAATTAAGTGTAAATATCAATAAAATAGCGACTTTAAGAAACTCTAGAGGAGGTGATGTGCCTAATGTTGTTAATTTCGCAAAAGATGTACAACGTTTTGGAGCAGAAGGCGTAACGATTCATCCAAGACCAGATGAACGGCATATACGTTATCAAGATGCCAGAGATCTTAAACCAGAAGTGTATACAGAGTATAATATTGAAGGGAATCCAATACCAAAATTTATAGATTTGGTATTAAATGTAAAACCAACGCAGGTAACTCTAGTACCAGATGCTCTGGATGCAATTACCAGTAATGCAGGTTGGGATACTATAAAGCACAAAGATTTTTTAGTTGAAGTAATTAAAGAATTTAAAAGCAATGGTATTAGGACCTCCATTTTTGTAGATCCTGTTTTAAAACAAATAGAAGGCGCAAAAGCTACAGGAACAGATCGTGTAGAATTATATACTGAAGCTTATGCAAAGACCTATGAATTAGGTAATGAAAATGGAATTACACCATATGTCGAGGCTGCTAAACTAGCAAACCAATTAGGGTTGGGTCTTAATGCAGGCCACGACTTATCATTGGATAATGTGGCGTTTTTTAAAAATAATATTCCAGATTTGTTAGAAGTTTCTATAGGACATGCCTTAGTAACAGAAAGTTTATATTTAGGTGTGGAAAACGTTATTCAAATGTATTTACATAAATTAAAATAATGCTGTTACATTCAAATATAATAGGAGCAGGAACCCCGTTTGTTATTTTACATGGATTTCTGGGTATGGGAGATAACTGGAAGACGCTTGGGAGACAGTTTAGTGAACAAGGGTTTGAAGTACATTTAGTAGACCAAAGAAACCACGGGCGTAGTTTTCATGATGATAATTTTAGTTATGAGGTTTTAATTGAAGACTTAAAGTATTATTGTGAAAAGAAAAACTTGGAAGATATTGTGCTTTTGGGGCATTCCATGGGAGGTAAAACAGCCATGTTGTTTGCAACACAATATCCTGAATTCGTTTCAAAATTAGTAATCGCAGATATAGCACCTCGATTTTACCCAGTACATCATGATGCTATTTTAGAAGGTTTAAGTACTTTGGATTTTAATATTATAAAAAGTAGAGGTGAGGCAGATAAGGTTTTAAGTGGTTATGTTACAGATGTAGGAACACGACAATTTTTACTTAAAAATTTATACTGGGTTGAAAAAGGACAGTTAGGATTGCGAATAAATATTACTGTTTTAAAAGAAGAAGTTGGCGAAATAGGAGAGCCTCTGCCAAGTCATGCAAACTTTAATAAGGATGTGTTATTTTTACGTGGGGATCGTTCAGAATATATAGGTGTAAATGATGAAGCTGGCATAAAAAATCATTTTCCCAATTATAAAATTGCAACAATAGCAAATTCTGGGCATTGGTTGCATGCAGAGAACCCTAAGGACTTTTTTGAAGCTGTGGTTGAGTTTGTTAAATAAGCAGTCTGGATATTGTAAAACGTTAATATAAATTTAGATATTAATATGTAATGTTGTTTTTGCTTTTAAAAAAGATAAAAACTAGCTTTAAATCAAGTGGTTAAAAACTTTGTTGGGATGTAAAAATATACTAGTTTTGCATCCCGATTTTAATTACAGAAAATTAACCCGAAAAATTCATGGTTTTTCGTCATGAAAAGTCAAAATGCCGAGATATGTGGGGAGCGCAGGGATTTTTTACTAAAAGAATTGTAATCCAATTTTGAGGGTTGAAAATTTTGAGCATTTCCAGATAGCAAAGGTAGTTTGGCTTTGGAATAGAAATAATTATGAATTTTTTGGGTTAAGGGATAAACCAAATTGTTAAATGCCATAAGGCTTTATATATTTAAGATGAATATTACAAGAGAAAACGTAGATGCATTAAATGCGGTAGTAAAAGTAGATATTGCTAAAGAAGATTATAGCGATAAAGTAGAAAAAATATTATCAGACTACCGTAAAACAGCTAATATACCTGGTTTTAGAAAAGGACATGTGCCAATGGGTATGGTTAAAAAGCAATATGGAAAAGCTGTTTTAGTAGATGAGGTAAATAAACTATTGCAAGATGCATTAAATAAGTATTTAACCGAAGAAAAGTTAGATGTTTTAGGGCAACCACTTCCAAAACCTCAAGACGATATAGATTGGGATGCAGATGGATTTTCGTTTGAGTTTGAATTAGGTTTATCACCAGAATTTGATGTTAACTTAAAGAGCAAAAAAGCAATAACACATTACAATATCATTGCCGATGATAAGATGATTGATGAGCAAATAGAGCGCATTCAAAAACAATATGGTAAGTTAGTATCTCAAGACACTGTTGAAAAAGATAGCGAGATCACAGGTATTTATAAAAACGAAGAAGAAGATATAGATAATACTGTTACTTTGACTTTAGATAAGTTTAAAGGAAAAGCAACCGAAAAACAATTTATTGGTGCTAAAGCAGGAGATGTTATCGTTTTAAAAACAAAAGGACTTTATAGTGATGATCATGAGTTAATGCATGCATTAAAGGTAGATCACGACAAAGCTCATGGTTTAGATATTGAAGTAAGCTTTACAATTAACGAAATTAATAAGCGTGAGTTAGCAGAATTAGATCAAGAGTTATTTGATAAATTGTTTGGAAAAGATACTGTTAAAACAGTAACAGAACTTAAAGATAAGATCAAAGAAGATGCAGAAAAGCAGTTTTTACAACAATCGGATCAAAAACTTTTAAACGATATCACCGAGCATTTAGTTGATAGCACAAAATTTGATTTGCCAGCTGAATTTTTAACAAAATGGATGCAAGCCTCAGGAGAAAAAGAATTAGACGAAGCGCAGGCAAAAGAAGAATATGAAAAATCAGAAAAAAGCTTACGTTATCAATTAATAGAAGGTAAGTTAATCGAAGAAAATGGTATTCAGGTGACTTTAGATGATATTAAAAATCATGCTAAAGAAATGATAAAAGGGCAAATGGCTCAGTTTGGTCAAATGAATCCTTCAGATGAAGAATTAGAAGGCATTGCCGCTAGAGTTTTAGGTAATCAAGAAGAAGCACGTCGTATTTCAGAGCAGTTAGTAAGTCAGAAATTAATTGCATTATATAAGGAAAAAGCAAACCTTAAAGTAAAGGAATTGAGTTATGAAAACTTTGTAAAAGAAGTTTATGGAGATAAATAATCCAATAATAATTCATTATATTTATACGCTTAAATCTTAACAGATTTAAGCGTTTTTTCGTTAAAAAACTGATAAAGTTAGTTTTATGTAACTGAAAATTAATAAATTAAAGTAAAACAAGAAACCTATTTATGGATTACGCTAAAGAATTTGAAAAATTTGCTATCAAAGACCAAGGAATAAGCAGCACGTATTACAACAAAATTATTAGTAGTATGTACCCAACTGGTCTTACACCGAATATTATTGAAGAACGACAAATGAATATCGCAATATTTGATGTGTTTTCTAGGTTAATGATGGATAGAATTATATTTTTGGGAACAGGTATTAACGATCAGGTTGCCAATATAATACAAGCACAATTGTTGTTTTTAGAAAGTGTAGATGCAACAAAAGATATTCAAATCTACATTAACTCTCCAGGAGGAAGTGTATATGCGGGGTTAGGGATTTATGATACTATGCAGTTTATAAAACCAGATGTAGCAACAATATGTACAGGTATGGCTGCATCAATGGGAGCAGTATTGTTATGTGCAGGAGAAAAAGGTAAGCGTAGTGGGTTAACACATTCTCGAGTAATGATTCATCAACCATTAGGTGGCGCACAAGGACAGGCGAGTGATATCGAGATTACGGCTAGAGAAATTTTAATCCTTAAAGAAGAGCTTTACAAGATTATAAGTAAGCATTCAGGTCAGGATTACGACAAAGTATATGCAGATAGTGATAGAGATTATTGGATGAAAGCCGATAAGGCTAAGGAGTATGGTATGATCGATGAGATTTTAGCCAGAAAGTAAAAGATAAGATTGATTAATAGCAAACGAAGTTGCTTATAGGTAGCTTCTTAATACATAATTAATGGCAAAAGAAGAATTAGAATGTTCGTTTTGTGGTAGAAAAAAACCAGAGACAAACCTGCTTATAGCTGGTTTGGATGCGCATATATGTGATAGGTGTATAGAGCAAGCTCATGGTATTGTTATTGAAGAATCTAAGCAAAACGACAGTAGTGATTTATCTGCTGAACTTAAGCTTAGAAAGCCACAGCAAATAAAAGCTTTTTTAGATGAATACATCATTGGTCAGGATATGACTAAGAAAGTAATGTCTGTAGCTGTTTATAATCACTATAAGCGTTTGTTGCAAGTACCATCAAAAGATGATATTGAAATTCAAAAGAGTAATATCGTTATGGTTGGGCAAACTGGTACAGGTAAAACGTTAATGGCCAAGACCATTGCAAGAATGCTTAATGTACCTTTGGCTATTGTTGACGCGACCGTACTTACCGAAGCTGGTTATGTAGGAGAAGATGTTGAAAGTATATTAACACGTTTGTTACAAGCTGCAGACTATAATTTAGAGAAAGCAGAAAAAGGTATCGTTTTTATTGATGAAATTGATAAGATCGCACGAAAAAGTGATAACCCTTCAATAACAAGAGATGTTTCAGGAGAAGGTGTGCAACAGGCATTATTAAAACTTTTAGAAGGAACCGTGGTAAATGTGCCGCCAAAAGGAGGTAGAAAGCACCCAGATCAAAAATTTATAGAAGTAAATACTGAAAATATTTTATTTATTGCTGGAGGTGCTTTTGATGGTATAGAAAGAGTGATTTCTAAGCGCTTAAACATGAAAGCAGTTGGTTATAGTGCATCAATGTCTGATGAAGCAGTAGATCAAGATAATTTATTACAATACATTATTCCAAAAGATTTAAAAGATTTTGGTTTAATCCCGGAAATAATTGGAAGACTACCAGTGCTTACATATATGAATCCTCTAGATGCTAATACATTAAGAGCAATTCTAACCGAGCCCAAAAATGCCATAATCAAACAGTACAAAAAACTGTTTGCTATGGATGATATCTCCTTCTCTATTACCGATGGTGCGTTAGGTTTTATAGTTGATAAAGCCATTGAATACAAGCTTGGGGCAAGAGGATTGCGCTCTTTGTGCGAAGAAATTTTAACGGATGCAATGTTTGAGATGCCTAGTAGTGACGATAAGAAGTTAAACGTAACAAAAAGCTATGCTGAAGATAAGCTAACTAAAAACACGTTAAAAAAGTTAAAAGCAGTCTCTTAACCTTATAAAAGGAAAGAATTTTTAATACAATACAAAAAGCATTCTAATATAAATAGAATGCTTTTTAATTTTTACTAAAAAGAAGCATCATGTACAGGTTTTTATCTCGATTTTTTAGGTCTAAAAACCAAAAACAAGAATTTGATATTATGAAGAAGTTTTTAATTGTAGGTCTTGGCAACATAGGAGAAAAGTATGAAGAAACACGACATAACATAGGATTTAAAGTTTTAGATCATTTTGCCAAAAAAGAAAACCTCTCTTTTGAAACTCAAAAATTAGGAGACATTGCTGCGTACAAGATTAAGGGTAGAGTCTTATACTTTTTAAAACCAAGTACCTTTATGAATTTAAGCGGAAAGGCAGTGTTATATTGGTTAACTAAGGAAAAAATACCGTTAGAAAATCTATTGGTTATCACAGACGATTTAAATTTACCTTTTGGTAGTATTCGATTAAAAACTAAAGGAAGTGATGGAGGTCACAATGGTCTTAAAGATATCCAAGCAAAGCTAAATACAACCAAATATAATAGATTTAGATTTGGCATTAGTGCTGCATTTAGTAAAGGTAGGCAGGTAGATTATGTCTTAGGAGAATGGAGTGAAGATGAAAATAGTAAATTACTAGAACGTTTGGATACGTCTATTGCGCTTATAAAATCCTTTGTGCTATCAGGAGTTAATAATACAATGAATATATTTAACGGGAAGTAAGTGAATTAAATGCAATACGTTGTGTTTTCCTGTTAAATTTTTACTCGATAATCAAGATTTAAATGCTCCGAGGTAGTTTACTTCAAAATAAATAATACTTCAAAATAAGTAATTCACTATCTCATACCAAATAATCCATATAATTACGCCAAAATACGTGTTCATTTTTCCTCTTTCATTTATTGTGGTAACGCTTACATAGCTATGCTATGCATACATCCAATAGCTTCAAAAGAGAAAAAAGAAACGGTGTGTTTTTAGCATAACTTTATAGTTTATTTGGTATTATCTTTAATAATTGTTAGCAGGTGTTATACTTATATAAAGTGCCATTTCCCTAAATGAAACATGCATTTAACTAATTTTAAGCTTATCATCAGTTTTTTTTATAAGTCTATGTGTTAGATTTGTTTAAGGTATTTTGGTGTGGTTTTTGTCACATAAATAAAACCAATTGTTTAGTTCCCTTAAACCCTTGACTTTATGAAATTATACAAAGTATTAATAGTTGACGATCACCCTCTAATAGTTGATGCCTATATAAGATCTCTAAGACAAGTAGCAAGAACAGATACAAAGTATAGATTTAGTATTGATACAGCTAATAATTGTGATATAGCTATGTTAAAGATTAAGGATTCCATAAAAAGCAAAGATCCTTATCGTTTAGTTTTTTTAGATGTAAGAGTGCCTAGGTCTTCAGACAATAAAATATTAGGAGGGGAAGATTTAAGCAGTATTTTAAGAAGTAAGTCTAAGAAAACAAAAGTTATAGTGTCGACATCATTTAACGATAGTTATTTAATCTCTTGTATTTTAAAGGATATAGACCCAGAAGCATGCTTAATAAAAAATGATTTAACAGTAGGTGTATTAATCGATGCTATTAAATCGGTACTTATAGAACCGCCTTACTACAGTAGAAGTGTAATGAAAATTTTTAGAAAACAATCTGCTAGTGATGTCGTAATAGATCATATAGATCGTAAAATACTTCATGAATTATCCAATGGTACCAGAATGAGCGAATTGCCTAAGATATTACATTTGTCTCTTGCGGCTTTAGAGAGAAGAAAACGATTATTAAAGGATGTTTTTAATGTAAAAGGAAGAGGAGATAGAGATTTAATAAAATTGGCTCACGAAAAAGGGTTTATTTAGAGGCTATTCTTAAAGTATTTAATATTTGTTAGGGGTGCTCTTAATAGATTTGGTAAAATTTCTTTTTTAAACTAAAACAAGAAAAATATTAAAAAGGAATAATTTCAAGTAACTCTAAGTTTGTGTCTGATCGTTGAGTTCCTTTAGCCTCGAAGACAGCAGTAAAAAAGGACTTCCCCTTAAGTGATGCTGTTAAATCTTTTAATTTTGAGTTAGATAGAAAATACTTTATACACGATTTTACTCCTATGTCATGGTTTGAAAAAAATAATAATTGATTAGTTCCATTTGGACCTGGTATCCTTGATACTATGGCCAATTCGCGATTATGTACGCGATACTCAAGTTTATAAATTGTATCTTTTTTCGAAGGATGATTAGTTCTATATAATAATGAATCTTTAATTTTAAAATAAGGATTAACATTGTTAAATAGATCAACAAAAAAAGGTTTTGTTTTTGTTGGACCAATATAAATGCAATTATTCTCTTTAAGTTCTTCTATAGACATAGTACTGGTAAATCTTATTTCAATTTGGCTATTATTTTTAGTGAAGAAAGTAGAAAAAAGAGAAGACCCTTCCACTCCCATTTGATTTGTATAGCTATAAGGAGCAGGTATAAATTTATTCTTTAAATCTGGATTAGTTTGTACAAACTTATAGTAGTCTTCTATAGTGTTTAATTGATAGTCTCTTATAAATCCAACATTCCCAGTTGCAGTTTTACCTATTATGCCAAAAACATCCCCAACAACAAGTAATGTAGGTCTCTTATCATTAATAAAGTCTTTCCAGAATAATGTTGTATCGTTACGAGGTAGCCAAAACCATCCCAAAGCTAAAAAAAACAATATTGCCGAAACTAAAAACCATTTTTGTATGTTTTTAATGGTAGTTTTAGAAGTGCTTTGATTTTTATTTTCGGAAAAACTTATTTTGTATTGACCTTTTTGTATTTGAACTATCCAAGTGTCCTTAGTGCCTTCGGTTTCGTAATACTGAGCTATTTTTTTGCGTAAATTATAAACATTTACTCTAACAGTAGTCTCAGGGGCCTCCTTGCCAAAAAAATCTAATGCAATAACAGTTTCTTTTAAAAAAGTCCCTTTTTTTGTTTCGGCATATAAGTATTGTAACAAAGCAATACTTGTGGGAGCATTGGAGAATGTATTACTTTTACATAGTTTAGTTATAACGGATTTTTGTATTTCAGAAAGGTCTTTTTTACTCAAAACAAGCTGTTTAATAATTGTTTTAACGGTTATAGTCACCGTTAAAGTTGCGTTAAAGTTACTTAAATCCTTATAAATATGGTTAATTAGTTAATATTCTTATTATGAAGCAGCTACTTAACTAAACAAAATGCTTATTAAAATTATGAAAACTTGTAAACTAAATGCTATTAAACTCCTTTTTTGTATATCCCTTATTGTAGGTTGTAATAATGAAAATACTAGCGAAAAAAATGAAACAAAACATGCTGCAAGTACAACATCTCTTCCTATTTATATCAAAGATATCCCAAGTAATCATCCCTTAAGTTCGGCCATGAAAAGAAGTTTCAATAATTACGAAGCTCCCAGATTATTAGATAACGAGTTGTATACAAATTTTAAGTACACAGAACTAGAAGGTTTTAATTATAATAATGGAGATGGAACAGTGTCAAGACGAGACCCCTCTAAAATAATAAAAGAAAATGGGCAATATTATATTTGGTATACTCACAGAAATACGCAAACAGAACCTAGGGGTTTTAAAAATGCTACTGATGTTGTGCCCTCAACAGATTGGGACTTAGCCGAAATTTGGTACGCTACAAGTAAAGATGGATTTACATGGAAAGAACAAGGGGTAGCAATCCCAAGACCTCCAAAACCAAATCCTGGATGGCGTTCTGTTGCTACAGCAGATATCTTAAAATTCAAAAATAAATATTACTTATATTATCAAGCTTTTGATGCACCAAGCGGGACGTATGATAAAAAAAGAGATGCTTATGATATTTGTCCAGTTACTATGTCATGGGCAGACTCTCCAGATGGTCCATGGCACCCACTAAATACTGTAGTTATTCCTTTTGGAAATGAAAATGAATGGGATTACAGAGTAATTCACGACCCAAATCCATTAGTGCATGATGGCAAAATATATATTTATTATAAATCTGGTCTAGACAAAAGAGATGCTAATCGAAAGTTTTGGGATGCTTGGGGACTAGCTATAGCAGATAAGCCAGAAGGTCCATTTGTTAAACATAAGCTAAATCCAGTAATGAATTCTGGACATGAAACTATGTTATTCCCTTTTAAAGAAGGGGTAGCTGCGATTGTAAATACTGATGGAATTGAACATTACACAATTCAATATGCAAAAGACTGGGTGAACTTTGAAATTGCTTCTGTTACACAATTATTGCCTACAGCAGCAGGCGTATACGCCCCAGATGCTTTTGATGATGATCATGATGGAGATGGAATCACTTGGGGGCTTTCTCATTTTATAAATGCAGGAGATAATTGGAATAAAATGTATACTAAATTAGGACGGTTTGATTGTGATTTAAGCCAAAAGGTAAATGACCCTAGCCTAAAAAAATCGAATATTTTATTGCCTAATAAACTTTACTTTAGTCAAGGACTAACAAAAGAACAACGTAGTAGAATTGTTAATAGGGAACAAATTCAAACAAAAAATTGATATACTATTTTTAAAAAATCACAAATAAGCATTAATTAATGATTAAAAAATATGAGTAAAAGTATTACAGATAAAGTAATAGTGGTAACAGGAGGTTCTGGGGTATTATGCAGTGAAATGGCAATGTACCTAGCTAGTAAAGGCGCAAAAATAGCTTTATTAGGAAGAACATTTAGTAAATTAGAAAGTGTTACTAAAAAAATAAAATCTAAAGGAGGGCAAGCAGTTAGTATTGCAACAGATGTATTAGATAAAGAAGGGCTTCTTAAGGCTCGAAAAGAAATTCACAATACCTTGGGGACTTGTGATATTTTAATTAATGGTGCAGGAGGAAATCACCCAAACGCTACTACAGGAAATACGCGTTTTGGAGAAGAAGAGGTGCCTGGGAAAGGTTTTTTCGATTTAGACCATGTTGCAGTAAATAAGGTTTTAGATGTTAACTTTATGGGTACTTTTCTGCCTTCTCAAATTTTTGGAAAAGATATGCTGGGTAAACAAGGGTGTTCCATAATTAATATTTCATCTATGAGTGCCTATTCGCCCATGACTAAAGTTATGGGATATAGTGCAGCGAAAGCCGCTGTTTCTAATTTTACTGAGTGGATGGCTGTGCATTTTGCATCTGTAGAAATTAGAGTGAATGCTATTGCTCCTGGATTTTTCCTTACAGAGCAAAATCGGGCATTATTAACCAATAAGGATGGTAATCTAACAGAACGAGGAAATACTATAATTAACCAAACCCCAATGCGCAAATTTGGAAAGCCTGAAGATCTTTTAGGGACTTTAGAATGGTTATGTTCCGATGCTTCGTCTTTTGTAACCGGAGTTGTGGTTCCTGTTGATGGAGGTTTTAATGCTTTTAGCGGTGTATAAAAGACTAAATAAGAACAACATGGCGTTGATATGGACTTTTTAGTCCCTATAAAAGCTATAAAATTAGCAAGAGTTACAGGTTGTGTGCCAGAAATTAACCTATGGCTACCAAGAGTGTTTAATCAATAATTACATATCATTTTTCTTTATGAATTTAGTCGTGCCAAAAATTATAGTTTGTTTTTTAATTATTACTACATTTTGCAATTGTCTTTTTGCTCAACACCCATCCCTAGAAGATAGAGAATGGCTTTTCGTTTCTCAATGGAAATTCAAAAAAGGAATTATATATAATGCTCAGAACAAAGAATTTAACGACTCTAGTTGGGAGGCTGTGAATATTCCTCATACTTACTCAATGGATGCTATTAACGCTATTGGGTATTATAGAGGGATGGCTTGGTACAGGACTTCTCTGCTAGTTCCATCTTCAATGGCAAACAAACGTGTTTTTATTCGTTTTGAAGGCGTAGGTCAAGAAGCAGAAGTATTTGTAAATGGTCAAAGTGTAGGTAAACATGTTGGAGGGTATTCTGCTTTTTGTTTTGAAATAACCAAAGCAGCTTTAGTAGGAGAAGAGAATGCTATTACTGTAAAAGTTTCTAATGCTCCGGATTATAAACGTATCCCTGTTAACGATAATTTGTTTAATCATTATGGTGGTATATATAGGCCAGTTCAATTATTTGCTACAGCTAAAACCAATATTAAACCTAATTATTTTGGAACATCAGGTGCATTTATAACTTTAAAGGATCATAATGTTGATAAAGCAAATATTGAAATAAAAACACATATTTCTTCTACAATAAATAATAAAGGAACATTATCTATCAAACTAAAAGATAAATTAGATAAAATAGTTGCTACTAAAAAAATTGCTCTTGCTCGAATTCCAAAAGATACTGTTATATCAACAACACTAACTATTTCTGCTCCTCAATATTGGCAGGCAAGAAAAAATCCATATTTATATAATGCTGAAATAAAAATTGTAGATGGCCAAAGCAAGGATCACATTGAACAATCTTTTGGTTTAAAATCATTTGAAATAGATCCCGAAAAAGGATTTGTTTTAAATGATAGTCCTTATCGATTATATGGTGTTTGTATGCATCAAGAATGGAAGCAAGTTGGGCCAGCCTTAACTAACGAGCACCATAAAAGGGATATGGATTTGATTGATGAAATTGGAGCTACAGCTGTACGTTTTTCACATTATCAACATTCGGATATTACATACCAATTAGCAGATGAAAAAGGATTGCTAGTTTGGGCTGAAATTCCTTTTGTACATGACTATAGTGGTCGTGAAGGTGAAAACGCTAAGCAGCAATTAAAAGAATTGATACTTCAAAATTATAATCATCCTAGTATCTATACTTGGGGTTTATGGAATGAAGTACGCGCCTATAATAGCATTGATGAACCATGTGTGCCTCTTACAAAAGAACTTAATAAGCTTGCTCATGAGCTTGATCCTACTCGTGTAACCACTTCTGCTAGTGATCGTGGTATGGAGTCTAATATGGGAAACATTTCAGACCTTCAATCATGGAATAAATATTATGGCTGGTATTATGGAGAATATCAAGATATGGGAACATGGTTAGACGAATACCATCAAAAATACCCTAAACGTGCGGTTGGAATTAGTGAATATGGAATTGGAGGAAACATTTTTCAACAAGATATTTCTAAGTTAGAAAAACCAAGTGGTAATTATTTTCCAGAACCAGAACAAACAAAATACCACGAAATTACTTGGAGTATAATAAAAAAGCGTCCTTTTGTTTTAAGTTCTTATATATGGAATATGTTTGACTTTTCGGTTGCAGGTTGGAATCGCGGCGGTGTTTCTAATCTTAACCATAAAGGCCTAGTGAGCTTTGATCGTTCTTTTAAAAAAGATGCATTTTATTTCTATAAAGCCAATTGGTCTAGTGAACCCACAATTCATATTGTTGGAAAACGAAATGATAAACTTAAAGGAACCATTCAAAACATAAAAGTTTATAGTAATACTCCTAGCCTTATTTTATGGGCAAATGGGCAAAAAATAGTTTGCAAGAATTGCACTTCAGAAAATATGATCGCCGAATTTAAGGATGTCCTTCTTAAACGCGGAAAAAATACTATTAAAGTTACTGATATTGATGAAAAAATAATGGATAAATGTATTCTAACAATAACAGAATAGAGAATTTTTAAAAATTATATTAGTTCTTAAATGAATATACTGTAAAGTAAAATGATGGATTTTGGAATTATACGAGACATAAAAAATAAGCATAGCTGTAGGTTACGGTTCTTTTTATGTTGAAGATAGCATTTCAAAAGACACTTTTTAACTCAGTAAATTCATTTGGGAATTGGTATTTATTGATAAGTAATTTCGTTATAGCTAGAAAGAATGAATCTAGTATCATTTTTAATTAAATAAACCTTCTTAAAAAACCAAATCCATTGGTTCTTTAAGAAGGTTTATTATTTATTAGTACTGCTTTACTTTTACTTATAAACAGTTAAACAGTTGCTACATTATTACCCTAGAGTAACACGTTTAAAACCTACAATTTCTACATCTCCATAAGAAGCAACATATTTTTCAACTGTAGACTTTTCATCTTTGATAAAGTTTTGGTTTAATAAACATTGTTCTTGATCTAAAGTTGTGTTGTCAGAGATAAAACGTTGCATTTTACCAGGTAAAATTTTATCCCAAATTTGCTCTGGCTTTCCTTCTGCTTTTAACTCGGCTTTAGCAGCTTCTTCAGCTTGAGCTATAGCTTCTGGAGTTAATTGCAGTTGAGAGATGTATTTAGGTACGTTTTTAAGTGTTTTACCTAAACGCTCTAATTCTTCATTATCTTTTTCAATAGCAGCAATTCTGGCTTCGGTTTCAGAAGTAACAAAAGCTGGATCAAAATCTTTATAAGATAACGTAGTAGCTCCCATAGAAGCAATTTGCATAGCTACATCTTTAGCTAAAGTTTCGGCATTATCAACTACGCTAGAAAATCCTGCTATTGCAGCAATTTTGTTAATATGAACGTAAGAACCAACATAAGCAGCTTCTACTTTTTCAAAAGCTTTTATGTCTAATTTTTCGCCAATAACACCAGTTTGCTCAACTAATTTATCGGCAACAGACATCCCATCAAAATCAGCAGCTAAAAACGCTTCTTTAGAAGCCGTATTTAAAGCGATATCACCTAATTGGCTAGCTAGTGCTAAAAAGTTTTCGTTTTTACCAACAAAGTCTGTTTCACAACCTAATACAATGGCTACGCCAACTGTATTGTCTGCATTTACTTTAGCTACAGCAGCACCTTCAGTAGATTCTCTATCGGCTCTTTTTGCAGCAACTTTTTGTCCTTTTTTACGTAATACCTCAATGGCTTTGTCAAAATCACCTTCAGCTTCCACTAAAGCTTTTTTGCAATCCATCATTCCTGCTCCGGTAGCCTTTCTTAGTTTGTTTACTTCAGCGGCTGTAATTTTTACTGTAGTACTCATAGTAATTATAATTTAAAAAAGTCGTTCAATATATTTTCAACAAAGAAAAGAACTAAACGACTTGTTTGTGTTGTGTTAATGTTATTTATTCTTCCTCTTCAGCAGCTACTGGAGTAGCTTTTTTAGCTTCGGCTTTTGGAGCTTCTGCCTTTGTTGGAGCAGCAGCTTCTTTTTTAGCCGCAGCACTAGCTTCTTTTTCAGCTTTGCGTTCTGCTAAACCTTGAGAAACAGCGCCTGTAACGTGAGTCAATATTTTATTGATCGACTTAGAAGCATCATCATTTGCTGGTATTACATAGTCAACTTGACGTGGGTCTGAGTTGGTATCTACCATAGCAAAAATTGGAATGTTTAATTTTTGAGCTTCTTTAATCGCAATGTGCTCACGCTTAATGTCAACAACAAATAATGCACCAGGCAAACGTGTCATGTCGCTAATAGAACCTAAGTTTTTCTCTAATTTAGCTCTTAAACGATCTACTTGTAAACGTTCTTTTTTAGATAAAGTATTGAAAGTACCGTCTTTCTTCATTCTATCAATTGCAGCCATTTTTTTAACAGCTTTTCTAATAGTAACAAAGTTAGTTAACATACCTCCTGGCCATCTTTCGGTAATGTAAGGCATATTAATAGCACCTGCTTTTTCTGCTACAATATCTTTAGCTTGCTTCTTTGTTGCAACAAATAAAATTTTACGACCTGAAGCTGCAATTTTAGATAATGCTGCTCCAGCTTCGTCAATTTTAGCTGCTGTTTTATATAAGTTGATTATATGGATACCATTACGTTCCATATATACGTAAGGTGCCATGTTTGGATCCCACTTACGTGTAAGGTGTCCAAAGTGTACACCTGCTTCAAGTAATTCTTTTACTTCTACTGCCATTTTTAATAGTTTACGTTCTGTTAATTAGCAATGTTCCATTTTGCTTTTAGCTTTTAGTGCTATTAGCTGTTGGCTTCATTTAGATGCTAAACTTTTAATTCTGAAACAAATTCAGAATTTTTTTAAATTAATTATATTTTGAATATGAAGTGTCTTTAGTTTAATACTGTAGACAGCATATCTTCAAAAGATCCTGAAACAAGTTCAGAATATAAATATTAACGTTTAGAGAACTGGAATTTTTTACGCGCTTTCTTCTGTCCGAATTTTTTACGCTCAACCATTCTTGGATCTCTGGTTAATAAGCCTTCTGGTTTAAGCGTTGTTCTGTTTTCAGTATCAACTTCGCACATTGCACGAGAAATTGCTAAACGAACAGCCTCTGCTTGTCCAGTAATACCACCTCCATATACATTTACTGTAATATCAAAGTTGCTATCATTGTTAGTCAAAACTAAAGGTTGCTTTACTTTGTACTGTAATGTAGCTGTAGTAAAGTAACTAGCTAAGTCTTTTTTGTTAACTGTGATGTCTCCTTTTCCAGGAGCTACATACACACGAGCAACAGCCGTCTTTCTACGGCCGATTTTGTGAATTACTTCCATTAATTGAATTCGTTTAAGTTAATTGTTTTAGGTTTTTGAGCTTCGTGTTTGTGCTCTGTACCTACAACAACTGTAAGGTTACGGAATAAATTTGCTCCTAATTTGTTTTTAGGTAACATTCCTTTAACTGATTTTTCTACTATGCGTGCTGGGTCTTTACCAAACAGCTCATTAGCAGTTAAACTTCTTTGACCACCTGGATATCCTGTGTGACGAATATAAGTTTTATCGTTCCACTTGTTTCCAGATAAGTTGATTTTTTCGGCATTAATGATAATTACATTATCGCCGCAATCAACGTGTGGTGTGAAGTTAGGCTTGTGTTTGCCTCTTAAAAGTTTTGCAACTTTAGAAGCTAAACGCCCAAGCGTTTGATTCTCAGCATCAACTAAAACCCACTGCTTGTTTACAGTAGCTTTGTTAGCCGAAATCGTTTTGTAGCTTAATGTGTCCACACTTATAATTTTTTCTGATTAAACATTCCTCTCTTGAAAAGAGTTTGCAAATTTACGATTAAATATTTGATTACCAAATAGTGTGAGGACTTATTTTTGTTGTGTTGTTGTAGTATATAAAACACTATATATTATGTGATTAGTATATAAATAATAGTAGTACGTTATAATAGTCTACGGCTTAAAAATGCAAAGCGTCGATTTTTACGTATTTTTGCAGCATTATGCAAGACTTAAAACTCTCATCTTGGTTGCCTACCACAAACAAAGAGGTTAAAATACGCGGTTGGGACACACTAGACGTTATTTTATTTAGTGGTGATGCTTATGTAGATCATCCATCGTTTGGACCTGCAGTTATTGGGCGTATTTTAGAAAGCTATGGTTTACGTGTTGCTATAGTTCCTCAACCTAATGTAAATGACAATCTTCAGGATTTTGTGAAATTGGGAGCGCCAAAATTATTTTTTGGAGTTACTGGCGGTTGCATGGATCCAATGATTAGCAATTACAATGCTAATAAAAAGCGTCGAGATAAAGATGCTTATACCCCTAATGGAGCTATTGGTTTTAGACCAGATTATGCTACAACGGTTTATTCTAAAATTTTAAAAGAAAAATGGCCAGACGTTCCTGTATTAATAGGTGGTATTGAAGCTTCGTTGCGTCGTGTAACGCATTACGATTACTGGAGTGATCAATTAATGCCAACAATTTTAGAAAGCTCTAAAGCAGACATGTTAGTGTATGGCATGGGAGAACAACCGTTACGAGAAGTGGTTCGCTTGTTACAAAAAGGCGTGCCTTTTTCTAGCATAACAACAATAAAACAAACAGCTGTACTTTTAGATAAAGGCGCAAAAATTCCTAAAAATAGTAATTGGGAAGATGTTGAAATTATATCACATGACAAGTGTTTAAAGGATAAGAAAGCTTATGCTTCTAATTTTAAAATCATTGAGCAAGAATCTAATAAATTAGCAGCACGACGTATTTTTCAGAAAGTGGGAGATAAAACCTTGATGATTAATCCGCCTTATCCAACTATGACAGAGGATGAGATTGATGCGTCTTTTGAATTACCTTACACACGATTACCACATCCAAAATATAACAAACGAGGACCGATTCCTGCGTTTGAGATGATTAAGTTTTCCATTAATATACATCGTGGGTGTTTTGGGGGCTGTAGTTTTTGTACTATTTCTGCACATCAAGGTAAGTTTATAGCATCGCGTAGTAAAGAATCTGTGTTGCGCGAGGTGGATACGGTTGCTAATATGCCTGATTTTAAAGGCTATTTATCTGATATTGGTGGGCCTAGCGCTAACATGTATAAAATGAAAGGTAAAATACAGTCTATATGTGACAAATGTGTAGCGCCCTCATGTATATCACCAGTAATTTGTAGCAATTTAGATACGTCGCATAAACCTTTAACCGAGTTATATCAAGCTGTTGATAGTCATCCAAAAGTTAAAAAATCGTTTATAGGAAGTGGTATTCGTCATGATATGCTAGTGCCAGAGTTTAATAAAAACGCAGATCCTAAAGAGTTAGATGATTATACCGAAGAAGTGATGACTAAACATGTTTCTGGACGCCTTAAAGTTGCACCAGAACATACCAGTGATCCTGTTTTAAAATTAATGCGTAAACCATCGTTTAGTTATTTTCATAAATTTAAAGAACGTTTCGATAACATTAATTTAAAACATAAATTAAAATTGCAACTCATTCCTTATTTTATATCAAACCATCCTGCCTGTGAAGCAGAAGATATGGCAAATCTTGCTGCCGAAACAAAAGATATGGGTTTTCAATTAGAACAAGTACAAGGTTTTACACCAACACCTATGACGGTGGCTACTGTAATATATTATAGTGGATACCATCCCTACACACTAAAAAAAGTAAAAACGCCTAAAACGCGAAAGGAAAAGGATGAGCAGCATCGTTTTTTCTTTTGGTATAAAGATGAAAATAAAGCCTGGATTAAAAATACCTTGAATAAGCTCGGGCGTAAAGATTTACTTAAAGTTTTACTTCCTGAAAAAAGCGAAAAATGGCGTAAGAACAAACCAGGGAAACCAAAGCATACCTTTGATGATGCAGTTCCTTTTAATCAACGTAAAAATAAAGCTAAGTTTAAGTCTAAAAATAAACGTAGGTAATTTAAATTAAGTTGTTCTGGGGATGAGTGGTGGTCCTTTGAGGGGACTACAGGGATGTTTTTATTATTGTAATTCTTTCACGGTTTTCTCAAAAATCAATAAAACACTAAACAAATTATTTTAATCTCATTATTAGAAAATCTTAGAAATTTAATCCCATAAAGTTCTAGCTCTTCTCATATTTTTTGTGTCATACAAAAACTCTATTCATAATTTTTACCTTCTATTTGAATAGTTAAACCAATTTCATTACAATAAAAATCTATAATATAGTTTAGCATAGGTGCTTGTCCATGATATTGAACTCCAAAGGCCCGTTTTTTATGTTTTGCCATAATAAAACCTCAGGCTAAGTGCTATTTTTTCGAAGTTCTCTTGCAAATTGTTTTAATTCTGGATTATAAGGAATTATTTTATTTCTCATTTTTTTACTCTTTTAGACACCTTTTTGGCTCCCTAAAGAGGATAACTCAGGTTAAGTTAGGTTTTCTTACTTTTATTGAAAAACAAATCGTATGTCTAAAATACTAAATAATTTACCAGTTGAAGATTTAAATGAAGCTAATGACTATTTAGGAATTATTGATAAAGGGCAAATCATTAAAACTTTTTTAGAAAGCAATACGGGTGAATTTAAGGATATAAAAATGTTTTCGCTTTATGGAGAATGGGGTAGCGGGAAAAGTACTTTGATGAAATATCTGCAAAAAGAATTAAAAGGAAACTTCAATACGTTTTTTTTTGAGGCTTGGGAGTTTGAAAGCGATTCTAATTTAGCTCTATCTTTATTAGAGTTTTTAGAATTAAAAAGTCAAGATACAACCGAAGCAGCTTGTGGAGAGATAATTAAAGTTGCTAGTAAATTATTTAGAGGTTTTTCTAAATCTATACGAGTTAATTTCCCAGGGTTAAGTATAGATGGTACTAAAATTATAGAAACTTTAGAAGAAGAGCCAGAAGATTCTTTTTTACAGTTAAAACATAAGTTTAAAACTGAGTTTAGAAGATGGGAAAGTGAGGTTGCTAAAGGGGGTAGTCCAAAATATAACATCGTTTTTATTGATGATTTAGATAGATGTGAGCCAGAAAATGTATTGAGTTTATTGTCTGCATTAAAATTGTTTTTTACTTATGGGGAAAAAACAATTTTCTTTTGTGGTGTTGATAAAAAAGCAGTTAACGAAGCTGTAAAAACTAAATATAAGGAAGTTGTAAAAGCTAATGAATATTTGGAGAAAATTTTTGATATTTCTTTCACCATGCCAAAACACGATGATTTATTGAAATTGGTAAGTCAATATTTCGATGAGAAATTAGATAAAGTTATGGGGAAAAGAGTAGATGAGATGCTTGCAGGTTTTTTTAATGAGTTAAAGTTTACTAATCCTCGAAGGGTTAAGAAGGTGCTAAATAAATTTCAGATTTTAAGAAGTATAAAAGCAAGAGGATATTCTAAGCAGATACCAAATGTATACCTAAATAATTCTGGAAATTATTTTGAAACCATAGTAATAATTTACCTTATAATCCTTCATGAATTTGAGTCTATAAATTATAACAACATTTTTGATTTAAAATCAAAAGAAGTTAAATATTTAAGAGTAGTTAAAGATGTTTCAAATTATTCTGTATTTGAAGAATGCTTTAAAGAGTTAATAAAAGATGATATTATTAACAAACCTTTAAGGTTATTATCTCTTTCAAATAATCAAATGGAAGATTTAATTTTTGTTTTTGCCCCTCAGAATATTGAAAATTTTACAACGAGTTCATTTAAGAAAAATAATTACCTAGACTTTACTTTAGAAAGTGAAAGTACAGAATCCAGGTTTTTAAATTATTTAATTAACACACCTAATATACTTTCTAATTCAAATAAGTTTTCTGAAATTTCATTTGTAGAAATGAAAGAAATAGTAAGGTTGCTTCTTTAAAGTTTACAAGAGTGTTTTATTGAATATCACTATGCAATAGTATCACATCTTTAGATATAAATGTTTTAAAGTTGTCTTCTGAAACATGCCCAACAAACGGTCCAAAAAAATGATTTTCTGTTGCGTTTCTCCATATCATGCTATAGGTCATACCGCTGCTTCGTATAGCTTTGTATAAACGTTCTGTCCACCAATCACTTTGAGTAACATTTTCAAGACCTGTTTCGGTTAAAGCAAAAAGCATATTTTTTTCTTTGGCAATATCTTCTACTATATTTAAATTGCTTATGGCATCATTTAAAAATTCCCCATTTTTAAAATCGTATATATCTACACCTAACATATCTACATACGCATCTCCAGGATAGTTTTTTAAATATGCAGAAGCACTTGATACGTGATTGGGAGAATAAACATACAATACATTATGAACGTTAAATGTGTTGGATAGTAATGTTACTGTATCTCTAAAAAGTTGAACAAATTCTTCTGTAGATCTATGACCTTCTCCCCAGTAAAAGAAATTACCATTCATTTCATGCCAGGGTCTAAATAGCACAGGAATTGGTTTGCCTTGATCGTCTTTTAAATCTTTAAGGAATAATGCTAGTTCCTCTAAATACAAGAGAAATAAATTTCTTTTTGACCCTCCTTCCAGCATTTCGCTAACTACTTTAGTCGTATCAAAAGAATCTTCCAGAGTAATAGGGTTTGATGCGTGCCAACTTAGAGCTATAATACTTCCATTGTTATGAGCTTTAATAATTAAATCTCTTTTCCTCTGTGCGACTATGGGTCTATAAAAGTTAAACGTATTTATTAGTTCTATCCGTTCCAAGTCAAAACCAATTACAGCAGGCCAATCTCCAGCTACTCTGCTAAAATCGCTATCCAAAGATTCAGGATCAAAAAAGTTTATGCCACGACCTATACTTTCTTGTTGCCCAAAGGCAATACCAAGTTGCGTAATTGTGTGTAATTTTGAGTGTAAATCTTTGGCTTCCTGCACTAGGTTTGGATCGGCAAAGGTAATGTCTGTATTTATCACTACAGGATCTCTTACCGCATCAGGATCAAATAAATCCAGATCATCAGTTTGACAACTAAAGCATAATAAACTGCATAAAATAAGTTTTAAAGTATTGTTTTTCATAAAATGCCAACTAAAAATGTAATCTTTTAAAAGCAAGCGGGTATAAACGTTAATCTTTATGGCGTAGCATAAATTTCTGGGTTTGGGTAAAACGCAGCTATAGCAAACCAATAACTCATTACCGATTTTACAGGAGTAAGTTTTTCGCCTAGTCTAGAACCTTCTATAGCCTCTCCAAAAATTGACCATTTATTACCTTCGTTGTCTATAAAAAAAGATTCAGAATTTGCGAAATCATACTCAAAAACCAAGCCGCTATGGTTATTTTCTAGTTTAAATCCATACATTAAATTGTTATTGCCTACAATTAGATAATCACTACCATTAAAAGTATCTCTAATAGCATTACCTTCATTAAATTTTGAAAACTGATAGACCTTTGATTTATCATCATCAATTATTGTGTAAACACGTTCTTTATTAGGTAATGCGTTATTTGTTATTTCTGGTCTAAAAAGAAAACGATTGTTATTTGTTGCGTAATCGCCATATGGGGAAACACCATAAGTTCTTGAAAATCCAGTTTGGGTTGATAATACCTGAGTGTTAGGATAAAGCGTTCGCCATGTTGCCCAATCGGTTTCTACTACGCTATATAATTTAGGTTTATCATTAATAAGAGATCCATTAACACATTCTAACCTTAATTGAGACCAGTTGCTATCTGTATTTCTATCATACATTATAAGATTGGCATTATAGAGTAAGCCTGAAACACCAAATGTGGTACGTGTTGTGTTAGTTTTACTTTCCCAAGCAAATGCAGTTCCTGTAAGAGGGCAGTAATTTAAAGTGAAAAAAGCCCCGTTAATTTCGTCATTTACTACTTCATGCCAATCTAAGACAATATGTGGGTAAGCTTTAGCAACATTGCCTTGAACTATACCAACGACCAAGTCGTTATCATTTAAAAAAGATACCGCATTAGCATCAATAAATTGTGGGTTGTCTATGGATGGGATGCCGTCTTTACCAGGTCCTCCATCTTTAATTTGATTTAAGGGGAGAAGCCAATCCGATTGATTCGTTAAGTTGCTTTGTGCATCATCTGTAGTGCTACATGAAACTATTATTAATAAGATTAATAGTGTAAAAACATTTTTTTTCATAGCTATCGATTTAAGTTTAATAATTTTGGTTTAGGTTTAATTTTTAGTAAAAACCCAGAAGTTATTCTATACGTAGGAGTTAACTGGGTGCCGTCTACATAACTATGAATAGGTAGTTCTGCTCTAGTTGAAAAAGCTAAATTTGGAGTTATATTAATGGAGAAATTGGGTATAATGAAAATCCAATTTCCACCAGTATTGTCTAGATTGAAATCATCGACTTTATCCTGTTGCGCATTTCTGTATTTAAATGATAAACTTGGATTGATTATAGATTTGAATAGTAAAAATTGATCGGAAAAACTTAAAAACCCTTGAAATTCGTTCCCAAATTCATAAGACGAGTTTCCTAAATAAGATACGTTTACTCCCGTAGCTCTGTAGATTAATCTTGAAGAAATGGTTAGCGTAGGTCTAAAATTTAGATTTTTTGAGGTTGATATAAAGTAAATAGCATCCCATGCGTTACTCCCTGGCTGCAAGTCTGCGTTAAATGTAATACCTTGATCGCTAGTTTCGGTCGAGGAACCTAATGGGATTTTTGCACCTAATCCCAATTGTAAACTACTGTTTTTTCCTAAAATGCTATTAAAATTATACTTAGCTAGAATTAAAGCGTCTCCTATGCCAGAAGTTACATCTAAATTCTCACTGTTAAATTGAGATATTCTTCTACGTTGATTTACCCAAGTGAGTAACCCTTCTACAGATAAGTGGTCTGTAATAGCATAATCTACATTAAGCAGAACAGAGTGTGTAATACGCAACCTTGAATTATCATCCAGGGTTTCGGAGCCATTATTTAATGTGTTTAAATTGTTATAATCGTAATTTAAACTTAATTGTAAAGTGCCTTTTTCTTGATTAGAAAGCCCTACGTTATTAGAAAGTGGGATGCCTCCCGAACAGCATGTTTGCGATTTAGCTAACGATAAATTTAGGAGAATTAAAATAGAAACAAGCTTTTTCAAAATACAATTTTTTATATAGCAATATAAAAAGTGTCGTATATAATCATATTTCCTTACTTATTTTCAAACTATAATTTTAATAGATAAAATAAAAGGTTCTACGATTTCTATTGTATTTTTGTAACAATAATGTGATATATGAAAGGTATTTTACTCGTAAACTTAGGCTCTCCCGATAGTCCAGATCCAAAGGATGTAAAAAAATATTTAGGCGAATTTTTAATGGATGAGCGTGTTATAGACATTCCTCTTGTAGCCAGAACAGCATTGGTAAAAGGTATTATCTTAAATACACGACCAAAACAGTCTGCAGCAGCATATAAAAAAATATGGTGGGATGAAGGCTCTCCACTTATTGTTATTTCCGAGAGACTTCAAAATAAAATACAACAACAAGTAGATGTGCCGGTAGGTTTAGCCATGCGTTATGGAAGTATGAGCATTAAAAAAGGTCTTCAGGAATTAGTTGATAAAGGTGTGGATGATGTGTTAATATTTCCCTTGTATCCACAGTTTGCTATGGCTACTACCGAAACCATTTTAGTTCTTGCAGAAGCGCTTAGAAAAACAAATTTTCCAGACCTTAAAATAGAATCTGTTCCGGCTTTTTATAATAAGCCAGATTATATCGAAGTGCTTTCTAATTCTATAAAACGTCATTTAGAAGATAAAAATTATGAGCATTTGCTGTTTTCTTATCATGGCGTGCCAGAGCGTCATATAAAAAAGAGTGATGTTACCAAATCGCATTGTAAGATAGATGGTAGTTGTTGCATAACCCCAAGTAAAGCACATGAGTTTTGTTACAGACATCAATGTTTGGAAGTAACACGACTGGTTGCTAAAAAATTACATCTTGAAGAAGGCACATATTCTACATCATTTCAATCCAGATTAGGGTTCGATCCTTGGTTACTACCTTACACCGATAGAACTATTGAGCGTTTAGGTAAACAGGGGGTTAAAAATATGGCCATTGTAACGCCTGCTTTTGTGAGCGATTGTTTAGAAACTTTAGAAGAGATTGCTATGGAAGGGGAAGAGCTATTTCATGAAGTAGGCGGTAAAGAATTTACTACCATTCCATGTTTAAATGATGATGCCGAGTTTGTAGATTTGCTTGCAAATTGGATTAGCAATTGGGTAAGTAAGTCATTAACTGTAAGTTAAATGGAGTATTACGATTACATAAAATCCTTTCATCTTATTTTTGTAATTACTTGGTTTGCTGGATTGTTCTATATACCCCGATTGTTTGTATACCAAATAGAGGCATTTCACAAACCCTCTCCTGAAAAAGAAATTTTAGGAAAACAACTTAAACTTATGGCCAAGCGCCTTTGGTTTATTATCACGTGGCCATCAGCAATTTTAGCCGTTGGATTTGCTGTGTGGTTACTTATTTTAATCCCAGAATGGTTACAGCAATCATGGATGCATGTAAAATTAGCATTTGTAGTCTTATTAGTTATATATCATTTAAAAACACACCAATTCTACAAGCAGTTACAAAACGATATTGTTAAAACGTCATCTAACTTCATGCGCATTTGGAATGAAGGAGCTACCTTTATACTATTTGCAGTAGTGTTTTTAGTGATTTTAAAAAGTGCTATAAACTGGATTTGGGGTGTAGTAAGTATATTGGTTTTAGGCGTGCTTTTAATGTTAGGATTTAAATTATACAAACGTATTAGGGAAAAGAATCCTGAAGCATAATTATTTTTTATCTACAGTAATACCAGTTATATTTTGAATTTACTGTAAAAGAAAATGATGATTTTTTTCTTTGTATGAATTAGAAAATTAAAGCATAGCCGTAAGTTACGGTTTCATTTAATAATGAAATAGAAAGGAAAAAAGGGTGTTTTATTGCAGTAAATTCAAAGTGTAAATAGTATAAATTCATTCAAGGATTGGTCTAATGTTTAGAATTTAAGAAAGCATATTTGGTTTGATTATTGCTATCTTTAGGATTTTAAGATTAGAACTCATTTAGACTTTTTATTTTTAACCGAAAATGTGTTGAAATTTGACCAAATAAGGCACTTTTTGAAAGTCATAGCAGCGCTAAGAATAAAAAAAGTAACGAAATATGGGTGAATTTTAGCCATTTTTTAGGAAATAGAAAAAGTCAAGATGAGTTCTTAATATGAAATTAAAAAAACTATCCTTACGTACCCGTATTTTTATTGTAATGATACTTCTGGTATTATTGGCCTCTGTTTTAATTGCTGCAGTTGCTATTTATCAATATAAAGAAGAAACAAAAGATTATCATACAAAACGTCTTCAACGTAAAGAGCAAAATATAAAAGCACATATAAAAAGTGTTTTAAACGATAGGCAAAATACCTGGGAGATTAAAACAAGGAATGTCCCTTTAATATTTAAAGATAAAATTGGTAATATAGCAAGTGTACACAAATTGCAAACCAATTTATACGATTTAGAAGGCGGCTTATTAATTACCTCTAAAGCAGATTTAAAACAAGAAGCAGCCGATAAAACCATAGATTCTACAATTCTAGATGCCATTGCTTTTTCTGCAGATCATAGGTATGTAGATAAATTGAAAGAAAATGGAGAAACGTATCAATCACTGTATAGCTATATCTATGACAATAAGTTTAAACCTTTAGCGATAATAAATTTACCTTATTTAGAAAAAGACGATTTTCTTGCTAAAGAACTTAACGAATTTTTAGGGCGATTAGGATATGCCTATCTTTTTGTATTAGTTATAGCTATAGGAATCGCCTTTTTATTGTCCAAATACATTACAAAATCATTACAGACAATTAGTGATAAAATAAATGCAACCCGATTAGAAAAGCGAAACGAAAAGATTGAAATTGATGATACAAGTGAAGAAATATCTATACTTGTGAATTCGTATAACAGTATGATTGATGAGCTTGAAGAAAGTGCTGTTAAGTTAGCAACAAGCGAACGCGAACAAGCTTGGAGAGAAATGGCAAAACAGGTAGCGCATGAGATTAAAAATCCGTTAACGCCAATGCGTTTAACCGTGCAGAATTTTCAGCGTAAGTTCGACCCCGAAGATGAAAATATTCATACCAAAGTAGATGAATACAGTAAAACGCTCATTCAGCAAATAGATACTATGAGCTCCATAGCTTCGGCGTTTTCTAATTTTGCTAAAATGCCAGTACAAAAAAATGAAACACTTAATATTGTTGAAATTGTTAAGTTAGGATTGGATATTTTTAGTGAAGATTATATCGTATTTACATCTGATGCTCCAAAGATTATTGCAGAGTTTGATAGAACACAACTTATAAGAGTAGTTACAAATTTAGTAAAGAATGGCATTCAAGCTATACCTGAAGATAGAACACCAAAGGTATTAGTACATGTAGGCAAAGAAGAGGATAATATTATTATTACGGTCACAGATAATGGTTCGGGTGTGGCTGAAGAGAATAAAGCTAAAGTGTTTGAACCCAAATTTACAACCAAGACTAGCGGTATGGGATTAGGTTTAGCCATGGTTAAAAATATTATTGAAATTTATAAAGGTTCTATAACATTTAGTTCAGAGAAAGATATAGGAACTACTTTTAGAGTTGTTTTTCCAAAGGATAATTAAAGACATAAAGCAATGCATTATAATAATATAGTATTTGAAGTCGAGAATAATTTAGCAATTATTACCATAAACCGCCCTAAACAACTCAATGCTTTAAACCAAGAGACTATAGTAGAATTACATCAAGCTTTTAACAATGCTAATAAAGATAAAAGTATTAGAGTAATCATTCTAACAGGAAGTGGAGAAAAAGCCTTTGTAGCAGGTGCAGATATTAAAGAATTTGCAGATTATACTGTGGAAGAAGGAACGCAGTTAGCTGCCAATGGACAAAAAATACTATTCGATTTTGTGGAAAATCTATCCACGCCAGTTATTGCAGCAGTTAATGGTTTTGCTTTGGGAGGAGGATTAGAGTTAGCTTTGGCATGTCATTTTAGAATAGCTAGCGATAATGCTAAAATGGGATTGCCAGAAGTGTCTTTAGGTTTAATTCCAGGTTATGGAGGAACCCAGCGTTTACCGCAACTTATTGGTAAAGGTCGTGCTATGGAAATGATAATGACAGCAAGTATGATCGATGTAAAACAAGCCTTGGCTTACGGTCTTGTTAATTATGTAGTAAAGCAAGAAGCGTTATTGCCTTTTTGTGAAAAAATAGCAACTAAGATTTCGCAAAATGCACCAATTGCCATATCGGTCGCCATAAAAGCAATTAATAATGGTGTTAAAAAGGATGTAAATGGTTTTCAAACAGAGATTGTAGAATTTGGAAATTGTTTTGGAACAAGAGATTTTAATGAAGGTGTTACAGCTTTTTTAGAAAAACGAAAGGCTGATTTTTCTGGAGAATAAATAATATTCAAAACAAATAGTGTGATTTATGAGTTTGTAACTATTTGATCTATTAGGGGTTTTGTTGGTTTTTTATAACTTTTGTATATATTTACCATGCCTTAACCAACCCCAAATAGTATGAAATCTAACTTATTTTTAGTGCTAGTGTTATGTATGTGTCTTGCATGTGAAAAAGAATCTGTAGACACTGTAGATTCTTATCCTAACTCTAATCCAGATCCAGGCCCAATTCCAGTAGTAGACAACAATGATGTAATATATAATGATGTTTCATGTGCTTCATGCGATTTTATAGTACAAGACAACGCTTGGCAAGTAGATGGAGCAGTAGAGCAAATAAAACCAGATGGTACCATGGCAATAATAAAGCCAGGAGATACCATTGGTATTAAAGGTGTTAGAGGAGGTGTGCAATTTATAAATATTGCAGGAACAGAAGAAAACCCTATTGTAATAACTAATTGTGATGGAGAGGCTAGAGTAGAAACTGATGTTAACCAATTTAAAGCCTTACAATTTATAAATGTGAAGCACTTTATTTTGTCTGGAGCTGGATCTACCTCCCATGAATATGGACTTAAACTTAAGGGGCATTTTGGTGTAGATATAACAGATTATTCTACCAATTTTGAAATTTTTGCAATAGAAGTTCAAGAAGCAGGTTATGTAGGTATAGCGGCAAGAACCAGTCCGCCGCCTTATCCAGATTGTGTAAATGCAGATAATACACGAGATGTATTCACGCAAGAAAACACTTTTATACATCATAATTATGTACATGATACAGGAGGAGAAGGGATGTATATTGGAGGATCTCATTGGCATATATTATGGGATGAGAAGTGCCCAGGTGTTTATGAGCCAGAACTACATGGCGTGAAAATTTATGAAAATATAGTTGAGAATACTGGAATGGATGCTATACAAGTTGGAAGCGCCTCAAAGGATGTTAAAATACATAACAACATAATTCGCAATTTTGGAGTGCGCAACATAGGAGGACATATGACGGGGTTTCAAATTAACCCAGGTACCACAGGTAAATTATATAATAATGTAATTGATGGAGGGAATGGGTTTGGTATTTTCGTTTTTGGAAAGGGGGATAATTTAATATATAATAATGTGATTATTAAACCTACTTATGATGGAATTTATACAGGAGATAGAGGTCCAACAGCTAATACTGGATTTTACATTATTAACAATACAATAATAGAGCCAGGTAAGGGGATAGGTTGGAATTCTTATGAAACTAGTAATAATGAAATTATTAATAACATAATTTATAAACCTAAGGTGGCGTTTATAGATAGTGACGGGCATAATGATAATTATTTATACCAAAATAACCTAGAACTTAGTGATGATGAAGGTATTGAGTTTGGTGAAAATTATAAACTGCTTAGTGGTTCTATAAAAGCTATTGATAAAGGAAAAAACATCTCCGATAAATATAAAGTTCAAGTTGATATTCTAGGAAATAAAAGGCCATCAGGTACAGCTTACGATATAGGCGCCTATGAGTTTATCGATTAAAACCTACAGATGGTCTAAGTCTTTGTTTTTAAGGTTTTTAAAACTATTTTTTTAAAACCATGATCTGTAATTATTTAATATTCAGGTTTTTAATTTTTTGTAAATAAAATAAGAAGTAAAATGTTGAGTTTTTTTATAGTTGTTTTTAATATAGCCAAAAGCATCTGGCGTATTCAAAATGTTTTTAATTAATATATTTATCTCAAGTGATTTAATTAAAATCATGAAAGTCAATATAATAATAGCTTTAGACTAACAAAGAATAAAACTTAAATATTGTGTTTATTTACTAACTTATTGAGTCGATATTAGATATAAACTAAGGTCATCATTTAGTAATTGTAAACAATTTTAAGATAAATTTCTATTAGGTTATTGATAGTATTATTCTCCCCATATTCTACTTAAATAGAAACTTACTTTTAATAAGTGAAATTAAACTATTTAATAACTAAACACTAAATGAAAACTAAATTAAAGATTTTAAGTGCAATCCTTGCAACGCTTTTGTGGTATAACAAGCATGCTCAAAGTGTAAACGTAGATGTAAATTTAAATATTAAACATTCGGTAGGAGGCGTTTCAGATTTTGGTCGAGAGAGGCATATAACATTACACTCATCTCTTGGAGAATCAGACTGGGAAGGTGAAATAGATAAGATGAACTATCTGCTAAATGATTTAGATGTGTACCTAGGCCGTGATAATGGTTCTGCATCTTGGAAGTTTGCAGCAACACCAGTAGATCCAAATAGACCTAACAAGGCAGATTTGTCATCCATAGAGCCATTTGCCAATTGGTGGGATGGCCAATACGAAAATATTATTAGGGATAGAACACAATTTGCAAATAAGTCTACAGGGATGATTATGGGTACAAATCCACACCCTACTTACCCAACACTTTCTTATTGGCATCAAAGTGGACCAGATGGAACACCTAAATGGATACCTCAAGATATTGAGACCTCTGCAGAATGGATGGTTGAGTATTTAGACAAGTCGTTTACAGATACTTTTAATGAAAATGGAGAGTTGCTTCCAGAATATTGGGAAGTTATAAATGAACCAGATATGCTCATGAATACTGGAGCTTTTATGATTACTAATTGGGAAGATATATGGGAGTATCACAATTTAGTAGCTCAGGGTATTAGAGAACGTATGGGTAACCGTGCTCCTAAGATTGGTGGAATGACATGGGGATTACACGATTTTTTTGGTGATGATTTGCACAGATCGAGAACTATTGGTTATTCAGATGCCTTTTATGGTAATACAGCTGCCGATGCGGTGGCCAAAGCATATGCCAGAGAGCAAACTGAATCTGCCTATTTGAATGTAACTGGGCCATGGACACAATGGGATGTGCTTTGGCGTGGTTTTATGGATCATGCAGGAGACAATATGGATTTTTACTCTGTACATGTATACGATTGGCCAAATTATGCAGCATCAGGTGGTGCTATACGCTCAGGAGGACATACCGAAGCTATGCTGGAAATGATAGAATGGTACGATGTACATGAAAATGGAATCGAAAATAGAAAACCATTGGTGATTTCGGAATACGGTGCAGTACAGGGAGCTTGGGAATTTACCACGCATTCTAGAAGATATGATTGGGAAGTTTTAAAACCATTTAATTCTATGATGATGCAGTTTTTAGAACGTCCTGATTACATTGAAAAAACTATGCCTTTTACCCCTGTAAAGGCTCAATGGGGAGATGTGGATACTAATGGTGATGGTACCCCAGAACATTTTTACCAGTATAAAATGTTAAGAGATGATGATCAAGATGGTAATTGGGAATGGAGCGATTACATTAAATGGTATCAATTATGGGCAGATGTTGATGGTACAAGAATAGATACCCAATCTACCGATGCCGATATTCAAGTAGATGCATACATAGATGGAGATACAGTTTATCTAATTTTAAATAACCTGGAACACCAAGCCAAAAAAGTCAATTTAAACTTTTTTGGTAATACAGGCAATACTCTTGAAAATGTTACTATTAGGCATATGTTTTTACAAGGAGAAGAAGATGTAACATTATCGAATAATATGGTGAATGAAGCTCCTGGTAATGTTTTGCTTGCAGCAGATGGAACTATGATTTTGAAATACAAGTATGCTAATGCTGTAACCATTAACGAAACTTCTATTGAAAAAAAATACTATGGAAATAGTGTAGGAGGAGGAGATTTACATAGAATTGATGTAGTCGGAGGAGATAAAGTATTTCATATAGATGGTGTAAATGTACCTGAAAAAGGGGAGGCAATGTTAAAAATCACAGGAGCATTTTTCGATTCAGATCAGACACCCGATGGGTTTTTATCATTATTGAAATTCGAAGTTAATGGAAATAGTATAGAAGTACCATACGATTGGAGAGGAGAAAAACAAAATAGAAGTAGATATTTTGGAACTTTTGAAATACCTGTGCCTATAGATTTATTAGAGGAAAATAACACGTTTACTATTGACTTTAAGCATAATGGACAAGCTACTGTAGCTAATTTACTAGTATGGGAATTTAGTCAGGAACCAGGAAGAACAGAAGACATTAATGAGCCAGAAGATATTGCAGTTACTGGGATAGATTTACCAGAAAGTGAGGAAGTTGAAAAAGGACTGCTACTACAGTTACATACAAGTTTAACACCAGGAAATGCTACTAATCAATTGGTTAATTGGAGTTCTAGTGATGAAACAATAGCCACTGTTGATTCTTCAGGTAATGTTACTGGAATTTCTCAAGGTAATGCTACTATCACAGCGACAACTGTAGATGGGAATTTTTCAGATACAAGCTTAATTACTGTGATTGTTATACCTAAACCAGTTACGGGAATTGAAATAATTACAAAAAATGTAGAATTAGAAGAGGGTGAAAATAGAACTTTAACGGCAACAATAATTCCTTCTTTCGCTACTAATAAAACATTAAGTTGGAGCTCAAGCAATGAAGATATAGCAACAGTAAATTCTACTGGTGTTGTTACTGCATTAAAAAGTGGAAATACAACCATTACAGTTATAAGTGATGACGGGGATTTTACAGATACTAGTAACGTTACTGTTACACCTCAAAGAATAAGAACAGGTAGTTCGTTAGTTATTGAAGCAGAAGATTTTTTAGAAACAGGGGGAAGCTATGTTGATGGAACTGTTACTGGAGGAGGAGTTAATAAAACTAGTCTAGGGATCAATTTTGTAAATACTAACGACTGGGCAACATATACATTAAATGTTCCAGAAGAAGAAGGTACAGCAGATTATGAAATTGTTTTTATGATTTCTTCACCTTCAGATGGTGCAAGAATAACAATACAAATAGACGGGGAAGAAGTTTCAGCCGATAATGTAGCTAATAATGGTGAATGGGATAATTATCAAGAGCTAGAGGCTGGGAGTAATGTACTTTCTTTAACACCAGGAACACATCAAGTTAGAATTCAGGCTTCCAGTGCAACTGAATGGCAATGGAATTTAGATAAGATTATATTCCATAAATTAGAAGCTTTATCAACTAGTAATGTGTTTATTGATAGTGATGCAATTACTGTTTATCCGGTTCCAGCATCCAATGTAATAAACGTAGATATAAAAAATGCTGATAGTAGTGTTGAGGTTTCTCTTATGAGTATCTATGGAGTAGAAATTAAAAAGGCGTTGTATAAACCAAATTTTCAGTTTAAAATAAATGATTTAAGTAATGGGATTTATTTTGTTACTGTTAAAAATAAAGGTAAACAAGTAGCAAAAACTAAAAAGGTAATAGTCAATTAAGGACTAAGATTAGATACTATAAATAGGCGAAACTTAAAATTTAAGTTTCGCCTATTTTTTGTTAATAACCTATCTTTTCTTTAACATTTTTGGTATGATTTAATGCCTAATTTTATAGTGCTACTAGTCCAGTTTGCAACCTTAAATTTTAGTTATTATGAATCCCAAGTCTGTTATAAAAGGTCGTGGCGCTCAGGGCAACGTACCTAATCGTTTTTTCGAATTACGTCATGATATACGTGACGATTTTCTTGAGTTTTGCAGAAAAGAAGGTGAAGCTGCAGATAAAAATACAACCCGCTATTTAGAGGTTTTTCCAAAAACTATAGTGAATAAGGTTGAAAGTCCAGATGTAGGCATGCGTTACAGTATGAACCCCTATCAAGGTTGTGAACATGGCTGTATTTATTGTTATGCCAGAAATTCTCATGAATATTGGGGATATAGTGCAGGTTTAGATTTTGAACGTAGAATTTTAGTTAAAAAAGATGCGCCAAAATTACTAGAGCAATTACTAAAGAAAAAAAGTTGGAAGGCACATACCATAGTAATGTCTGGAAATACAGATTGTTATCAACCTGCAGAAAAAAAGTTTAAGATTACGAGACAATGCTTAGAAGTATTTTTAAAATATAAGCATCCAGTAGCAATTATAACCAAAAACTCCAGAATACTTGAAGATATTGATCTGTTAAAAGCATTAGCCAAAGATAATTTGATAGGCGTAAATATGTCAATAACCTCACACTCTGAAGAAACACGACGTATTTTAGAACCTAGAACGGCTACCACTGTAAAGCGTTTGCAAACAGTAATGCGTTTAAGTGAAAATAATATTCCAGTAAATGTTATGATTGCTCCAATAATCCCTTCGATAAATAGTCACGAAATTTTGCCTTTGGCAAAGGCAGCATCAGATTCTGGAGCATTGTCTATCGGGCACACCATTGTACGATTAAATGGAGCGATAGGACAAATTTTTACAGACTGGATAAAAAAAACTATGCCAGATAGAGCCGAAAAAGTATTGCATCAAATTAAAGATTGTCATGGAGGTACTTTAAACGATAGTCGTTATAGTAAAAGAATGAGAGGTGAGGGGAAAATAGCAGAGCAAATTAATAACATGATTAAGTTAGCAAGGCTAAAATATTTTAAAAACAAAAAGATGCCAAAACTAAATCACGCTTTACACGAATCTTTTAAAGACGGGCAATTAAAATTATTTTAAATTAATTTTTTGTAGATACCCTTTTTTTAATAATGTATATATTTCCAATCTGTCCAGTAACCATTTATTTTTTCTCTGTATTTTCCTTTTCTTTTTTCAAATATTAGGATACCATCTTTATCAAATTTGTATACCCCATGTCTCCATTGGTAATCTTTTGTATGCTCTGGTTTTTTTTCTAAATGCTTAGAATTTACAATAGTTTTTTCATAGGAAATGCCATTTTTTGTAGAAGTGATTATTGTTCTTACTATTTTATTATCTTTAAAAAAATTGTCATGCACTTCTTTAGTGTTTCTGTCATAACTTATTTTTATTCTTTGAAGATGTTGTCCGTCAGGTCTGTATTTATAATAATTCTTTGTTTTTGAAGATGAATCTTTATTCCACTTATAGGTAACTTCCACTTCTTGATCACTTATTCTTGATATGTATATAGAATCATTACGTATTTCTTTTGTTTTATTTTTTTTGAATACTTCATTGATCGCTATCCTGTCTTTTTCATACAAGAAAGTTTTATGTTTCATGACATAATTTTTAATTAATGTTTGAACTTCAAGTTTGCTAGATACTAATTTATCTCCTTTGTAGTTTAATTTATATATGGCATCATCCCATTTCATATTAGGAATATTGGGTTTTAAAGTTGTAGGGTTGTTTTGAGCATCATAATTTATTGAGTAGTCAAAATTTCCATAGCCATTGATTTTGATTCGTGTTATATGGTTTTCTTTCCAATAAAGGTCAATTTTTGTAGAATCTATGTCTGCATGTGTAAGTAAGTTATCTTTCCATTTGAAAGAAATGGTTTTATAAGCCTGGCTATTATTTGGAACAATAAATTTTTTGCCCATTATTTTTTTAGAGTTTTTATCTATTATAAGATCGTTATCTAATGGATAAAAACCTAAAAAATTACCTGTGGCTGCAAAAACATCTTTCATTGTTTTTAACGCCATAAGGACAATAGAATTATCTGATTTAGTATCGCCATTTGACTTGTAAAATGTGCTATATTGGTTAGTGAAAGGTTCGATTACAGGTGCTTTAGCCTCTTTTTCAGAAAGAGATACTTCTTTCTTTTCTTCTTGAACAGAACTTCTTGTCTCGATTTTAAAATGCCTAGAATTTGTCCTATTAGCTTTGAAACGTTCTATTAGCTCATTGGATATGCGATTAATATATTTCCCATCAGATTTACTGTAATCATTATTGATTAATTTATTCGCATAAATTTTAGATTTTTCAGGCATATCAAGGTAATAATACATTTTTGCATTATTGTAATAAGTGGCGTACCTTACTTTTTTCATTTTTTTCTTGTCACCCACATAATTAGGAACCACAGCATCAAAGTATTCTATTATAGGTTTTAATTCATTTTTTAATTCATCAACAGGTAGATCCGAAGCCATTTTACTAAAGGAAGTTTTCATTTTATCAAGAGCTTCATTATGTTTTTGGAACTCTGGGTGTTTTTTATTTCCTAGAATCCAAAATTGATCAATTTTATTTACAACAGAATAACCATATCTATTGTCTAGTATACTATTAATTGAATTGATGAAATCACTTTTGTGTTTTAAGGTGTATTCCCTTCTTAAATTATTCTTATTATCATCATAATAAGATTTCGCAGATGAATAACTTGAGAAACTCTCACTATCATGTATGTCTTTTTTAGAAAAGTCATCTTGATATCCTTCTTGAGGATTAATAGCGTTGGTAATATTAATACCTGCAGAAGAAGTAAAAGGGATAAAAACTTTATAAGAATAAGTTACAGATGTAACATTTCCTTCTTTGTCTTTCTTTTCATGTTTGTTTTTTTTGATATCAACTTCGCCTATAATAGTGCCATAATATGAAAAATCAATACCTAAAGAGCCGCTAGATTTTACTTTAGAAAATCCATTAAGAATAATAGATTTATGATTAGATGAATATGTTCTTTTAGAATGGTCTAAAATGGGATTTGAAGGTAAATTTACATAAGAGACCTTAAAATAGCCTCTATCTAGATTTGCGCTTTGAGCAAATAAAAGTGAAAAGGTAAATAAAGCTAGTACAAAAGTAATTTTTCTATACATTTTTATTATAGTTTGGGGTTTGATGTTGTTCCTCCAAATATATAGAAATTTACAGGATATAGTTAAAAATATACTATTACCTTATGATATAACTAATGAAATCGAACTCAGGAAGATGAGTTGTTATCTAAATACGTGCCTAAGTTTTCAAGTTTACTATCCCAGAATTGCTCATAAAATTTAAGCCACTTACTAAGTGTTTCAAGTGCTTTAGGTTTAGCATTGCAATAACGTTCTCTACCAATAGAATTTATACTTATTAAATCTGCATCTTCAAGTATTTTTATATGTTTGGTTACACCTTGTCTGCTCATTTCAAAATGGTTGGAGATTTGACTAATAGAAAGTGCTGTAGAAGCTACAATCAAGGCGTGAAAAATATCGCGCCTTGTTGGATCTGCAATAGCTTTAAAAAGTTTTGTTATTTTATCCTGCATTTATTACTTCTTTTAAGTAATTGGTTAAACCATTAATACAGTTATCCCAACCTCCATTAAAGCTTTCAAACATGGCAATTGCGGTTTCACCTTCATAATTAGATATTCCAGAATGTGCTAAAACTAACTTTGTCCCACTTCCAGTTGGCTCTAGCTGCCAACTCACAGTGGTTTCTATTTTAGTATCTGCAACAATCCAGGTGTAAATAAGTACATAAGGATCTGCTTTTTTAACAACACCACTAATAGTTGTACACCCTTTTTCATTTGGCTCTGAAGTGAAGACATATTCATATCCTTTTTCAGCTTTAAAATCGGCCTTAATAAACCATGTTGAGATTTCATCGGCTTTGGTAATGGCTTCCCATACTTTTTCTATGGAATGATTAAATAGTACTTCTTTTTTGATAACATCTTTCATAATTGTTCGTTTTTTGATTAAAATGCAACTTTATGGTTGCTAAATTACATAAACAAATATTATTACGCAACTTTTTTGTTGCATATTGTAAAGATATAATATTAAGTAATGTTATTATAGACAAAACAAATTGTTGGTTTGTAAGCTTTAGAAAATATTTTGACTAATTTTGTGTAATTAAAATAAATTAAAAATATATTTAAACATACATATTATGGCATTAGAAATAACAGATGCTTCGTTTGAAGAAACAGTATTAAAAAGTGATAAACCTGTATTAGTAGATTTTTGGGCAGCTTGGTGTGGTCCATGTAGAATGGTAGGGCCTATTATAGAACAAATTAGTGATGAGTATGATGGTAAAGCTATTGTAGGGAAAGTAGATGTAGATGCTAATCAGGAATTTGCTGCCAAATATGGTGTTCGTAACATACCTACTGTTTTAGTATTTCAAAATGGAGAAGTAGTAGGTAGACAAGTAGGCGTAGCTCCAAAAAATGCTTATACAGATGCCATAGATGCACTTTTATAATAGCTTTAACAAAAAGAAACATGAAAAGGTTTGCCACAATGGCGAACCTTTTTTTATTTTAGATAAAAATTATAGATAACCATGAGCAAACTAAAATTACAAGACAATATTGATAATACATTAATAGAGCAACGTAAACTATTTTTATGGGGTCAGGTAGATGATAAATCGGCAAAGCATGTTATAGATAGATTGTTATATCTGGATGCTTTAGAAACAAAGGATATACATTTATATATAAATAGCCCGGGCGGTTATGTTACTTCTGGTTTTGCTATGTACGATTGTATCCAGTCTTTAAATAGTGATGTTTCTACTATTTGTACAGGTTTGGCGGCATCAATGGGATCTATTTTATTATCTGTAGGGGCAAAAGGTAAACGTTTTATACAACCTCATGCCCGTGTTATGATTCACCAGCCAAGTGGTGGTGCTCAAGGACAAGCTAGTGATATAGAGATAACTGCTAAAGAAATTATAAAAACTAAAGAACTTAGTGCTCGTATTTTGGCGGAAAACTGTGGCCAAGATTATGAAAAAGTTTTAAAAGATTTTAACAGAGACCATTGGATGAGTGCAGAAGAATCTGTGGCTTATGGTATTGTAGATACTGTTTTAAAATAATATTCTATAATGCATTTGCAAAACGAACTTAATAAAACGAGTAGATTTATTAATCTTGAACTGCTAGCTAAGCAAGTTGTAGAGGGGTTTATTGCTGGGATGCATAAAAGTCCGTTTCATGGGTTTTCGGCAGAATTTGCGGAGCATAAAATTTATAATAGAGGCGAAAGTACACGCCATATAGATTGGAAGTTATTTGCAAAAACAGAAAAATTATATACTAAGCGTTTTGATGATGAAACGAATCTAAGATGCCATATTATTCTGGATAATAGTAGTTCTATGCATTATCCAAAATTAGATACTTTTTCAATTGAAAACTTAAATAAAATAAGCTTTTCTGTATTGGCAGCAGCTTCTTTAATGCAAATTTTAAAAAAACAACGTGATGCAGTTGGCTTAAGTGTGTATAGTGATGCTTACGATTATTATGCTCCAGAGAAAGGTAGTGAGCGTCACCACCAAATGTTATTAAACCGTTTAAGCGAAACAGTAATATCTAAGCCTTTAAACAAGCAAACTAATACTTACAGGTATCTACATGAAATAGCAGAAAAAATTCATAGACGCTCTATGATATTTTTGTTTACCGATATGTTTCAAACCACAGAAGATGATACTAAGCTTTTTGAAGCATTACAACATTTAAAATATAATAAACATGAAGTAATATTATTTCATGTGTTTGATAAGAAAAGAGAGTTGTCATTTGATTTTGATAACAAACCAAAACGGTTTGTAGATGTAGAAACAGGTGAGCATATCGATTTGTATGCAGATACTATTAAAGAAAACTATAATAAGGCTGTAAATACTTATTTTGAAGCTTTAAAACTAAAATGTGCACAATATAGAATTAAATATGTTGAGGCAGATATTAATAAATCATTTAATAATGTGCTGACAACCTACATGATAGAACGACAAAAGTTTGCTTAGTGAAAAAAATAACTAAAAAAACACAAAAAAACATTTGAGATATTAAAAAACCCATGTATATTTGCAACCGCTAATAAAGCAACGGTCTGGTAGTTCAGTTGGTTAGAATATCTGCCTGTCACGCAGGGGGTCGCGGGTTCGAGTCCCGTCCAGACCGCAAAATTAAAAAAGAAGCTCTGGAAAACAGAGCTTTTTTTGTTTAAAATGTTGTGTTGTTCCTAGAGAAATCTAGGGCGTAGTTTACCAAAGTAATTTGGTAACCAATGAGAAGCTTTCCTTTTTTCTTCATAGAAAATTGGGATGCTTTTTTGTTTTATTAACATTATTAATCAGTAATAGGTAGTGTATTAAGGGATCAAGCGCAAAAGTTGTGTTTAGGCAAAAATTTGCGTTAATCTAAAGAGAAAGAATTCTACATTTTTGACACCT
>CANMLX010000002.1 GCA_947498845.1 uncultured Flavobacteriaceae bacterium
TATGGATCCAAAAGGTGTTTTTTTGAGCAAAAATATCATTCCTAATTAAATTCACCCACAACTTTTAAGACTGATCCAAAAGTATCTCAAAACATAATTTTACTGAAATTTAATTAATCTTTCCTTAACCTCAAAAAATATCAAATAAACTCTTGAAAACCATACATTTATTAACTACTTTTATAAAAGTTTCTTTTTCTATTAAAATCTTAAAAAACGAAATCATTGAATTTCAAACTAAGACTCTTACCGCCAAAAACCTCTAAATGGAGAACTATTGCTGTTTTTTTTATTGCGGTAGTCATTGGTTTGGGTTTATTTATGGCAAGGGAGTCTAGGATAATATCTTATATGTCTGATGACCCACAAGCCTGTGTAAACTGTCATGTAATGACTCCCGTTTACAATAGTTGGATGCACAGTTCTCACCGAGAATGGGCAAAATGTAATGACTGCCATGTACCCCACAACAACATTTTCAATAAATATTATTTTAAAGCAAAAGATGGTTTATACCATGCATCTGTTTTTACAGCCCGTGCAGAACCCGACGTTATAGAAATGAAAGAAGCGTCACAAGAAGTGGTTCAGAATAACTGTATTCGTTGCCATGTACAACAAGTTACACAAGTAAAATATAATGGTTGGCTAGAAAGCCATAAAGAAAATAGAACTGGCCGACAATGTTGGAGTTGCCATAAGCAAATTCCTCATGGTAAAGTACATGGATTAACCACTATAAAATTTAATGTTGCCCCATTGCCTACCGACGAAGAAGACGAACTTGTTATACCTTCTTGGATGAAAAAACAGATTAAAGATTAATAAAAATATATAGTATGAAAAACAAAGTATTATTTATCGTAACCATTATTGTCGTTTTTCTGCTAGGGCTTTTGGCATCTAGTATTGTAAATAGAAAGTCTGAAGCAAAGTATAAATATGTACCACAAGTAAATATTGGAGAAAATGAACCAAGAAATGCGGTTTGGGGAGAAAATTTTCCTTTAGAATACCAATCATCTTTACAAACCTTAGACACATCTTTCGCTACCTATCAAGGTGGTTCAACTATGCGAGATGTTCTTGAAGAAGACCCACGTTTAGTGGTACTATTTGCAGGCTATGGTTTCTCTAAAGACTACAATCAAGGACGCGGACATGCTTATGCTATAGAAGATATCCATAATACGTTGCGAACAGGTGGACCGAAAGGAAAAGGAGATGGCCCAATGCCAGCAACATGTTGGACGTGTAAAAGTCCAGATGTACCTCGTTTAATGAATGAAATTGGTATTGCAGAATTTTATAGTGGAAAATGGGCAGATAAAGGCGCAGAAATAGTAAACCCAATAGGTTGTGCCGATTGCCATAATCCTGAAACCATGAAGCTTCGTATAACAAGACCTGCTTTAGTGGAAGCTTTTGATGCCATGGGAAAAGATATTAATAAAGCTACGCATAATGAGATGCGCTCACTTGTATGCGCACAATGCCATGTTGAGTATTACTTTGATAAAAAACTACCTGGTAAAGAAGGTGTTCCCTATTTAAAATTCCCTTGGAAGGGTGGTTTTACTGTTGAAGCTATGGAAGACTATTATGACAACATAGAGTTTTCAGATTGGATACATAAATTAAGTAAAACTCCCATGCTAAAAGCTCAACATCCGGGTTATGAAACTTTTGTTACTGGTGTACATGCAGACCGAGGCGTATCATGTGCCGATTGCCATATGCCATATAAAAGTGAAGGAGGTCAAAAATTTACAGACCATCATATTCGCTCACCTTTATCAAATACATCTAATGCGTGCCAAGTTTGTCATAGAGAAGAATCTGATAAACTCATTGCCAATGTTTATGAAAGACAACGTAAAGCTACCGAGAATAGATTAAAATTAGAAGACCTTCTTGTAAAAGCACATTTAGAAGCTAAAAAATGCTGGGATTTAGGAGCAACTGAAGAACAGATGAAGCCCATATTAACAGACATCCGTCACGGACAATGGCGTTGGGATTATTCGGCAGCTTCGCATGGCGCATCATTTCATTCTCCTGTTGAAACTGCTCGTGTTATTGGTAGTGGATTAGTTATAGCCCAAGAAGCTCGTGTTAAACTTGCACGTTTATTGGCTGACTTAGGGCACAATAAACCAATAGAAATGCCTGATATTTCTACGAAAGAAAAGGCACAGGAATTTATAGGTCTAGATATGGAAAAATTAAGAGCTGAAAAAGCGGAGTTTAAAAAAACATTATTACCAAAATGGCTTGAAGAAGCAAAAGCACGCGAAGATAAAATGCCAATAAATGCAGTGTCTTCAGTAGAAAACTAATTTATTTTCAAGATTACTATATCAAAGATACCTTATTAAACAAACAGTAAGGTATCTTTTAATTTATATGCTACCAATTACATGAATAAACTTTTACGCCTATTCTCCTCTCCTATTTTAGCAGTGTTATTCTTATTTACTTTCGCAATTTCTATGGCTGTGGCCACATTTATTGAAAACGATTTTGGCACTGCTACGGCTTGGAAACTTATTTATGATGCTTGGTGGTTTGAACTCGTTATGCTAGGGTTAGGCTTTTGTTTTATAATGAATATTTATAAATACAAGCTTTGGCGTTTAGAAAAATGGGCTTTGTTGATGTTTCATTTAGCATTTATAGTCATTTTAGTAGGTGCCAGTATTACACGCTATGCGTCTTATGGTGGGGTTATGAGAATTCGTGAAGGTGCATCGTCTAATATTATTGTATCCAACAATAATTACCTTCATGTACATCTATCAGATGGTACGACCACAAAAATCATTAAAAAGCAGCTTAATTTTTCTCCATTAAGTGATAACGATTTTAGTATTACTACAGAATTCAATACGACTCCTATTACCATTTCTTATAATGAATTTGTTGCAGATGCCATACCAGAAATAAAGGACGATGCAGAAAACGGGAAAGCCATGATTCAAATGGTCGTTTCAGCAGGAAACGGAAGAGAAACTGTGTTTTTAGAAAAAGGAGAAGTTGAAGCTATTGGTGCGCATAAACACAAAGTAGGTTTTGAAGTTGACAAACCTGATGTGATTAATATTATTGAAAACGATGATGTTTTCAGCATCCTATCTCCTAGAAACTTAAGCACGTTTGTGATGGCTACCGAAATAGCAGGAACTATAAAAAAAGATAGTTTACAAAACATGTCATTACGAACATTGTATCGCGATGGCGATGCATCTTTTGTACCACTCTCCTATCATCCAAATGCAGAAATAGCGCTTGTAAGTGCTGCTGAAAAACCAAAAGACAACGATGAGCAAAAAGATGATGCTTTAGTTGTAAATATTCAAGTAAACGAAACCCTAAAAAAAGCAACATTACTATATCGTGAAGGCTTTTTACCAACAACACACAATGTAGACATTGACAATATTAACGTATCACTATCCTATGGTGCTGAAGCTATAACTATACCTTTTTCAATTCATTTAGACGATTTTCAATTAGAGCGCTATCCTGGATCAACAAGTCCATCTGCATATGCAAGTGAGGTTAAAGTTCTTGATAATAACACAGAAACACCACACCGCATTTTCATGAATAATGTATTGGATTACAAAGGCTATCGTTTTTTTCAAGCCAGTTATGACACAGACGAATTAGGAACCGTATTAGCCGTTAATCATGATGTTATTGGCACAAATATTACTTATTTGGGTTATTTTTTAATGATGATAGGCATGTTTTTTACCCTCTTTGGAAAAACATCTCGTTTCACATTAATCAATAAGAAATTAAAAAAACTGAAACTAAAAAATGCTCTAATACTCCTACTCTTCTTTAGCCTTTCAAATACCTCTTTTGCTCAAAATGAAAACAGTAAAACACTAAAAATTGATTTACAAACTGTAGCCCAACAGCATATAGATGTACAACACGCAGAATTGTTTGGTCGTTTAATGGTACAAGATTTAGACGGACGTATAAAACCAATGAATACTCTGGCCTCCGAGTTTTTAAGAAAACTATCACGCAAGCCTTATTTCAAATTTACACAAGATGGAGAAAGTATTCGCTTTAGTGCAAATCAGGCATTTTTGGCAATGCAATCTGCATCAAATGTTTGGCAATATATCCCGCTTATAAAAATAGACCCTAAAAAAGGAGGCGAACTCTTTAAAAAATTAAACATAAGCGAAGATGGCTTAGTGGCTTTTGTAGGCTTATTAGACGATAACGGAAAGTACTTATTGGGTCAAGCTGTTGAACAGGCTAATAAAAAGAAACCTGCAGAGCGGAGCGAATTGGATAAAGAGGTTTTAAAAGTAGATGAGCGTTTCAATATTCTTTACAACGTATTTTCTGGAAACTATTTAAAAGTATTTCCTAATAGTAATGATGAAAATAACAAATGGCATAGTCAGACACATCATTTTCAAGATTTCCCTTCTGAAGATGGTACATTTGCTAAACAAATTATACCAACCTATTTTAAAGATGTTACTACTAAAAATTGGGTAGATGCTAGTGAAAAATTAGGCTATATTAAAACATTTCAAGATGTTTTAGGAAAGGACATTATACCAAGTAGAAAGCGTATTGAAGCAGAATTATGGTATAATCAACTCAATCTAAACTTTTGGTTGTTTCAGGTGTTTTTTACTTTGGGAGCCATCTTATTGTTTTTAGCCATTAGCAAGATTTTTATAAAGAAAAAAGTAATTGAATTTCTTTGGAATAGCTTTATCATTATAACCCTTATCAGTTTCCTCTTATTTACAGGAAACATTATCCTAAGATGGTATATAGCACAACATGCGCCTTGGAGTAACGGTTATGAAATGTTGGTGTTTGTATCTTGGGTATTACTACTCTGTGGGTTAATGACGTTTAGAAAATCTGATTTTGCATTACCACTTTCCACGCTGTTTTCAGGAGCTTTATTATTTGTAAGTTACTTAGATTGGTTAAGTCCAGAAATAACCAATTTAATGCCTGTACTAAAATCGTTTTGGTTAAAAATTCATGTAGCTACCATTGTAAGTAGTTATGCGCCTTTAGCCCTTTCTGCTATATTAGGCTTTATGGCATTATTGCTCATGATTTTTAAAACTGAAAAAACAAAGAAAGAAATAGATATTAGAATTAAAGAACTTACATATATCAACGAAATCTCAATGACTATCGGTTTATTCGTGTTAGCTGTAGGCACATTTTTAGGAGGTATTTGGGCAAATGAATCTTGGGGACGTTATTGGGCTTGGGACCCAAAAGAAACTTGGGCTTTAATTAGTATTATAGTCTATGCTATTGTTTTACACCTTCGTTTAATTCCTGGTTTAAAAAGCAATTACATGCTAAATACTGCAAGTGTATTCGCATTTGGCTCTATTATCATGACATCCTTTGGCGTTAATTATTATTTATCTGGTTTACATAGTTACGCTGCTGGAGACCCCTTGCCAATACCAACATTCATTTACGTTTTAATTGTTGTAGTCATCATTGTATCTGTGTTAGCTTATTACAGAAAGAAAGCTTTTTCTCTTAAATAACTCATGCTCAATCTTCAGGTTTCTACCTTTCTTTTAAAATCACAAATGGGTTACTTGAACTTTAAATACGGTTCACTTTCAATATAAAACACTTCACTTTAGATTTTAGTCGCTTCACTTAAAAAGTCATGATTCTGCCTTTAGTCATGGTATACATTTGTATAAGAATTAAAACAATAACGTCATGAAAAAGTTAAAATCAATTTCAAAAAAATGGAGTTTTGTAAGACAGTTTTTAAACATAAAACACTCTAAAAATGATACCTCAGCTAGATTAAATTTAATAAACAGAGACATTAATGACATACATATGTTTATATAAATACACTAGAAATCATGAAAACAATAAACAAAATATTAAGCATATTAACACTAATTGTTATGGTTACAAGTTGCTCAACGGTAAGAGTTGTTAGTACTTGGAACCATTCAAAAGAGCTCAATTTAAATGATAAGCGCATCATGGTAATAAGTAAAACGGATGACAATGTTGTTAGAAGTCAGTTTGAGAGTGACCTTGTAAACAAGTTAAGGGAGCATGGTCTCAATTCTATGGAAAGCTTAACCGTTTTTCCAAAAATTGATACTGAGGTAAAACTTAACGAAAATGAAGTGCAAAAAATCGTTGAGGACTTGAAAAATAAAGGCGTAGACATCATTATTCTTAATACTTTAAAAGATACTCAAGAATATACCAGAACAGAAACAACTGGTGGTGGCTACTCAACACTTTATTTTCCCACATACTTTAGAGGGCCTAATGGAACATTCTATCGTTACTACAATAGTATTCATGTAAAATCTGAGCCTGAAAGCACTATTACCCATACTGGTAAAAAATACATTCTAGAAACTGTTATTTACGATTTAACAAAAACTGATAACGAACAATTAATATCAGTTATAACGACAGAGATTGATAATCCTAAGTCTTTAGGAACTATTTCTAAAGATTTTTCAAAACAAATAATAAAAAAATTGATAAAATAATTTTCATGTATAGTTAGTTTGGTTGGTTAGTTTGACTGCCAGAGAATCATTGAGATACCTTTCATACTTCTCTGGCAGTTGTTTTTAACTTCATATTTAAACTATACAAATAACTTATATTAATTTTAACTATATTAGTTATGTTCTTCATCAATAACACTATAACTATTTTGACGACCAAATTTATAAAGCAAAATGTTTTACTAGGTATAGCATTTATAATATCAATACTCTTAACCTCTCCTAGAATCTTAATTATATTTGATATTGTAGATGACTTATCTACAGCTTTCACTACGGCTTCTGTAAAAGATATACTCTTTCGATTTTTATGGTTTACCTTTTTTTCTTGGTTGTTATTAGAGTTTAATGCAAACACTAAATATTTTTATTCAAAATTACAAAGCGTAATAAGAGGGTTAACAACTATCATAATTAATATTGCTTTATACTTCGCTTTATTACATTTGTTTTTCTTTTTGTACCCAAGGTTAGTAGGAGAATCAATGGTTTCAGAAGAACAAGGGTTAACCTACTTCGTATATTTTATTATAGCAATAATAATCATATTTATCGCTAGAATTTTAAGGTATCAAATGAGCTTAAAAGAAAAATTAATAGAGCAAGAAGCTTTAAAACAACAAAGCTTACAAAATGAATTGATGGCATTAAAAAATCAAGTTAATCCCCACTTTTTATTCAATTCACTAAACTCATTAAGCGCTTTAGTCAAAGAAAACAAAGATGCGACCAACTTTATAAACAAACTCTCCTCCATGTATCGTTATATATTACAAAGTAGTGAACGAGATTTAGTATCTATAGAAGAAGAGCTTGAGTTTTTAAGTAGTTATATACATTTAATAAAAACAAGATATCGTAATCGTTTTAACATTACTTATAATATTCATGAAAAATGGATAAAAAAAGAAGTGCCCGTTTTAGCGCTTCAGTTGTTAGTTGAAAATGCCATTAAACACAATGAAATATCAGAAGAGAACCCACTTCAAGTTAATATATATTCCGAAGATGCGTTCATAATTATTGAAAATGAAATAAGACCCAGAAAAAGTTTAGCTACTGGAACAGGAAACGGTTTATCAAACCTTAATAAGCGGTATTATGCTCTAAAAAAGAAGCACATAACAATAAGTAACAAAAATAACACCTTTAAAGTCAAACTTTCTTTAAATTAATTACCATGAAAGTAGTTATTGTAGAAGATGAATTAGCAGCAAGTGAACAACTCACTTACTTAATAAATAATATAGATGCTAGCATAGAGATACTCACTGTTCTGGATTCTGTAAAATCTACTGTCGATTATTTTTCTAGTCCAAGTGAAGCCGTTTTAGTTTTTATGGATATACATCTTTCTGATGGTATTTCATTTGAAATTTTTGAACAGGTAACTATCAATATCCCTATAATATTTACAACAGCTTATGATCAATATGCTTTAAAAGCATTTAAGTTAAATAGCATTGATTATCTTTTAAAGCCAATTAATGAAGAAGAATTAAGTAGCTCAATTAAAAAGTTTAAAACTAATGCTAAAATTGACACAATCTCTTATGATAACATCCAACAATTAGTACAATTAATGCAATCTAAAAATCAGGTTTTTAGAACTACATTTTTAGTACATCAAAGAGATGAATTAATTCCAGTTAAAACAGAAGATATTGCTTATTTCTATATAGAAAACAGTATTGTAAAAGCTGTGACATATAAAAATCAAACTTACATTATAGATAAAAAGCTAGAGGACATTGAAAACGAATTAGATCCGTATAATTTTCATAGGGCAAACAGGCAATTTATACTTAATAGAAATGCCATACAGAATATTAAATTCTACTTTAATGGAAAACTAATTATTAATGTAAATCCACCATCTAAAGAGCGCATTACAATAAGCAAAGCCAAATCTTCCGAAATAAAAAATTGGATAAATAATTAGGCTCACTAAAAACGCCTAACTATCAATGATTTAATTTGAAATCTAGACATTATAAAATATTACGGGATTATATCATAGGTTGGTTAATAGCTAGCCTCGTCTGGCAACTCCTGCGAGGATCTCAGGACGTTAACATCCCTTATATGGAGGATTCTTTCTCCAATATATTTTTTATATTCATTATAGCATGGATAACCCAAGGGTTACTTTACGGCACACTCCATATTTTCCTTGAAAAATTGGTTAGAAAACGTATTCCATTATCTAAGTTATTGGTATTTGCACTTATACTACAAATTATATCTGCTATTGGGTTTTATATATTTATATTTTATTTGTTTGTTAAGATTGAAATATTTGTAGACACTACTTTTAAAATATCAGAGTTTATTCAATTATCTGTTATTTGGGTAAGCTTTATTTATACTATAGTAGTTAACTTCTTTATAAGCCTTTTTCTCAATATTAATTTAATGCTAGGTGAAGGCAATTTGATTAAATTCATTTCAGGAAAATTCTATACTCCAAAAGAAAAAGAGCTTATTTTCATGTTTTTAGACCTTAGAAACTCTACCACAATCGCTGAAAAATTAGGGCATATAAAATATAGTAAACTCCTTCAAGACTGTTTTTATGATTTAGCCATAATTAATAAATATAAAGCTTCTATTTACCAATATGTAGGAGATGAAGCGGTATTAACTTGGCCTTATAAAGAAGGTATTAAAAACGCTAAAAGTATTCGTGCTTTTTATGCTTTTAAAGACCAAATTAATAGTAGAACAGATTACTATCTAAAAACTTATAGTTTAGTACCAGAATTTAAAGCAGGTATGAATTGTGGTATTGTAACTGTTGCAGAAGTTGGAGAATATAAACGTGAAATTGCATATCATGGTGATACTATAAATACAGCTTCAAGAATCCAAGATCAATGTAATCGATTAGGGTTTGATTTACTTATTTCAGAAAAGCTTTTAAAAGTCGTAGAAATCGACTCATGGACAACATCTACACTCGAAGGTAATATACTTCTAAAAGGTAAACAAGGAGCAATAAATATCTATTCCGTAACACGTATTGAGGATACGCTTCAATATGAGTAGCATTTTTGAATTCTTATCATTATAGTTAGCCCATCAAAACGAGCCCTTTTCTTCAACTCATATCACTTACTTAATACTAACATTTTAAGTTCACTTTCAAGTAGAATCACTTCACCTAATTATTTGGTCACTTCACTTAAATAGCTCCGATTTCCTCTGTTGCTTCAGGCTACATTTGTACTATAAATAATCATTAAACACAAATAGATATGAGAACTCAAAGCACAACAATTAACAAGACTCAATTCAACAAGGATCTTTACAGATTTATAATAGAAGAAAAACCAACATATACACTACTGGAAAAAGTTAAAATAGGTTTCAAAAACACTATCAAAGGGTTTGTCAAAACGCTAGAAGAATATGGAACAGCTGCAGGAGTAGCTATGAGACACTAAACACTAGAAGTTATGACTATTTTATTAGAATACGTGAAAATCATAGTATTAGTGTCCGCATTAATTCAAATAGGAGTTTTTGGATACACTGAAATAAGAGTGAAAAAAAATCATTATTAACATTAAACACTTCAAATGAATCCATTAAAAATGTAAAGCGCGGGTACATTTGAATAGAATTAAAAATAAAACAAGATGAAAAGATTTAAGTATTTATTAATTACAATCGTTGTTCTTTCTATATCTGTATTATCATGCAGCAGCGACAACGATAACGACCACGACTACCACTTAGAGTATTCAGGTGTTATAAACGCAGAACTTCCTGATGGATTTAATTACGGGAGTACTTACCAAATTAATATAACCATATCGCTACCCAATAGTTGCTATTTTTACTATGACCAGTTTGATTACATTTATGATGGACCAACAAGGCTTATTTACCCCATAGTACATGTAGATGATGGTATTGGTTGTAATGAAGTTATTACTGAAACAACATTTTCAATACCAGTAAAAGCGTTACAGAAAGAAACTTATGTTTTTAAATTTTATCAAGGTGAAGATTCTGATGGAAAAGATACCTTCTTAACTATTGAGGTTCCTGTTAACACTAGAAATCAAAAGGATATTGAAAATTTAAAAACAAGTGATATTATATTTGAATAAAAAACAGAGCTTAAAAAGAGGTGTGAAAATGTGAAACGCACCTCTTTTCATTTGAATAGACTTTAGTTTTAACTATTTTAGTCCAACTAACTTCTTTTTATAATTTATGCTTACACTTTTAATTATTTTGGGTATTACAATAGGACTTTTTGTTTGGGGTAAATTCACACCAGATATTGTAGCGCTTATGTCCATGTTAAGCTTATTTTTATTTGGCATCTTAGACCTTCCTGAAACTCTTAGCGGGTTTAGTAACCCTACAGTAATAATGATTGCTTCCTTATTTATTATTGGAGAAGGTTTGTCTCAAACAGGATGGACAGCATTAGCAGGACAGAAATTTGTAAAATGGGCTGGTAAAAGTATCCCCAAACTATTAGTATTAGTCACCTTAGGCTCTGGTATTCTGTCTGGTTTTGTAAGCAATACTGGAACTGTTGCTACATTATTACCAGTTACTGTATCTGCCGCATATAAAATGGGCACATTGCCTTCAAAATTATTAATGCCTGTTGCTTTTGGATCAAATACGGGAGGTTTATTGACATTAACGGGTACACCTCCAAATATTATTGCCAGTAATGCCTTAGTAGAAAATGGGTTCGAATCCTTTTCATTTTTTGAATTTGCTCTCATTGGCTTGCCATTGCTACTTATTTCAATTTTATATTTCCGTTTTATTGGTTATAAATTATTGCCAAAAAACACCTCTGAAAATCAGCCAATAAATATAGATTCTGAAATGCATCAATGGATTGAAAACTATAGCATTGATGAAAACATCTACCGCTTAAGAGTACGTTCAATGTCTCCTCTGTTAAATACTACTATTGGTGAATGGGATTTTGATAATAAATACAATGTTTCAATAATTAGATTAAGAAGACGATTTCCAAATGTTATAAAAGGCGTAAAACCATATGTTGAATTTCCAACTCCAGATACCATTTTACAATACCATGACATTATTACTGTAAAAGGAAACACAGAAGATGTAGATAAAATGATTCTGAAGTTTAAACTCAATTTGATTCCTTTTAAAAATAATAATGATGAGCTAAAGGGTGAGTTTATAAATCAAGAAGTAGGTATGGCAGAAATGATTGTGACACCCAAATCGCTTTTTTTAGGACACAACATACCTATGGGATTGTATTTGGAACAAGCAGGCATTCAATTATTAGCTGCATCAAGAAATAACAAGCCTTTAAAAGATAAAAACGTAGCCGTAAAAGCTGGAGATGCCTTTATTATTAGAGGCACTTGGGAGCGTATAGAACATTTAAAAAGCGTTTATAAAAATTTAGTGATTTCTGGAAACCCTGAAAGCATGTCTAAGGATGTAAATACGTTAACCTATAAATCGTACATTTCATTAGCAATGCTTTTACTAATGATTGCATTACTCGTATTTAAAGTTGTTCCTGGAGCCATTGCTGCTATGATTGCTGCGGGTGTTATTTTATTAACGGGATGTGTGCCCATGGCAAAAGCGTATAAAGGGATTAGTTGGATAAGTGTCGTAATGATTGCAGCAATGATTCCTATGGGTATTGCGCTTCAAAAAACAGGTGTTGCAGAACTTGCTGCTAATAGCTTGGTTACTAATTTAGGAAGTATACACCCTATTGTTTTATTAGGTGGCATATTTTTATTAACTACTGGTTTTAGTCAAGCCATTAATAATTCAGCAACTGCTGTTTTAATGGCACCAATAGCCATATTAGCCGCCACGTCTTTGAATATTTCACCCGAACCATTTATGATTGTTGTTGCCATTAGTGCATCTACTGCTTTTTTAACCCCCGTTGGCACAACAACCAATGCCATGGTTATGGCTGCAGGCGATTATAAATTTATGGATTATGTAAAAGTTGGTGCGCCTTTACTATTATTGTTTTTCATTTTGTCTTTGATTTTAGTGCCTTTGATTTGGCCTTTTTGATTCAAGATTTATTTCTTGAAATGTACTATTCATATTTTAAAGCTTAATTTTAACAAAAACCATATCTCTACTAGCTATGAAAAAAATAATTAGATTAATTCTAATATGCTTATTTACCATACATTATACTAATGCCCAAGATCTATCTTCTATTTATGAAAGGGTAAGTCCTGCCGTTGTTGCTATTTACACTCAAGAAAGCAATATAGCGACCTCTCAAAATAATGTTTCTCAGACAGTTACAAATTCTGGATTAGGCTCAGGGTTTATGATATCTAATAAACTAGTTGTAACAGCTGCTCATGTTGTAAAAGTACCTGATACTTTAGTTGTACAGTTTTCAGATGGAGAAACTATACCAGCTAAAGTAATTACTTCCTATGATAGTGCAGACATCGCTTTATTAGAATTATCAAGACAAAAAATAAATGCTACAGTTTTAAGGTTCGGCGATTCAGACCGAATGAAAGTTGGACAACGCGTGTTCATCATTGGTGTGCCTCTTGGTGTCGGTTTATCTCTATCTTCAGGTTACATTAGTGCTTTTAAAAAACAATTTTTAGGAAGAAATCCTTTTACTAATACAGAGTTTATTCAAACAGATGCTGCTATAAATCAAGGTAACTCTGGAAGTCCAATGTTTAACTTAGAAGGTGATGTTATAGGTATTGTAAGTCACATAAAATCACTATCTGGAGGTTCTGATGGTATTGGTTATGCTTCAACGTCTAATTTAGCTGCCAAACTCCTTTTAAATAATAAAATGCCTTGGTTTGGTGCTGAGTTATATTCCTTATCTGAAAAAGAAGCTAAACTGTTTAATCTGCCTCAAACAAGTGGTTTATTAGTGCAACGTATTGCTTCTGGGTCTTTGTTTGACAAAATGGGCGTAAAAGAAGGCGATACTGAGGTAACTGTTGGTAATAAAAAACTAATTTTGGGCGGTGATATTATATTGGCTTTTAATGATATAAAGTACGAAGTTACAGACTACACCTTATTGAAAATTGCTGATTTTGCAAATAGCTTAGAAAAAAAACCAAAATTTGAACTAACAGTTTTACGTGAAGGAAAAATTATTACTTTGCAAAATAAGTAAGGATTAATTAATTTTAATAATTTGAAAAAAACAAGACATAATGTATTTATAGTCGTAGCTATTTTTATAATCTGTAATATATCTGCGCAGACTACCGATAGTTTAGAAACAGCTTTTAGAAAAGGACGGTTTCTTACGGGTTTATCAGGGAGTATTAGTTCTACTACAACAGATGCAGGTAACTTAAATTCAAAAGCTACCTCTAATAATTTTGGTATAAACATACAAAGTGGAAAGTTCTTCAAAAATCGTCTTTTAATTGGAGGTATATTTCAAGCCAATAAAATCAGTAATTCTGGCGCTTTTACAAAAACAACTGAAACATTTTATATAGGTCCATTTTCTAATTATTATTTTATGGATAATAAAACGGGGTCCTTATTTACTAGTTTATCATTAGGCTATGTTAGGTATAAAGACAAAACAGAGCTAGAGGAAATTGATCCTTTAATAAATCAAGCTACGCAGCAACTTTCTGAAGGCGGTGGTTTAGGGAGTATCATAGGTTTTGGCTACTCATATACCATAAATGATTTTATAGCTTTTGATTTAGGTGTGAATGTGAACTTATTTTGGGTTGACATAGAACAAAAGTTACTACCAAACCAAACAATAACAAATACTAGTATTTCTTCGAATGATGTTTCTTTTTCTTTTGGATTTAACGTTATATTGGATGATTTCTTTTTTTAGATGAAAAAAACAACCCTATACATCCTTTTAATATTCTTTTCGTTTACTGCACTAGCGCAAAGAAAAGACGAAAACAATTTAGTTAAAATAGATACTATTTCAACTACAAAAAACTATCAACTTATAGCAATACCTATTGCGTTTTATACGCCTGAAACGGATTTTGGATTTGGGGGTGGTGGACAACTTTTCTTTCTAAATAAAAAAAACACATTTAAAAACAGATTATCCAACGTTCTTTTTAGCGGTATATATACATTGAACAAACAGATTATGTTTGAAATTACGCCTCAAATTTATTTTGGATCAGGAAACTATTTTATTGATGCACATTATTTATTAGAAGTGTATCCCAATCTATTTTGGGGCATTGGAAACAATACATCAGACGAAAATGAAGAAGTGTATAATCAAACAACGCATGCTCTTAATATTTCGTTTTTAAAACGTCTACCTCCCGATCTTAATTTTGGTTTTCAGTTTATATTTAAAAATCATGAAGTAACAGAAATTGCTGAAGGAGGCATTTTAGACACACAAAATGTAATAGGAAGCAAACGTACTGTAGTTGCTGGATTAGGAGCTGTTTTTAATTATGATACTAGAGATAATACAGGTTCACCAAACAAAGGATTTTACTATCAGGCAAAAGCACAGTTTTCTAGCGAGCTTTTTGGTGCAACTTCTGGTTTTAATAAATTTATTTTAGACTTAAGAGAATATCAACCTTTAAGTAGCCGTAGTCTTTTAGCTTTTCAATTATATATAGAAAATAATTATGGTGATGTACCTTTTCAAGCTTTAGCAAGTTATGGAGGTGGTAATCGTGCTAGGGGTTACTTTTTTGGTCGCTTTCTTGATAAACAAATGTATGTCTCTCAAATAGAATATCGCTGGCGATTTAAACCTAGATGGACAATAAATGCATTTGGTTTGTTTGGAGAAGTAGCTGAAAAACCTGAAGACTTTTTTAGCATTAATAATCTAAAACCTTCTTTTGGGTTTGGAACTAGATATAAAATATTTAAAGACAAAGACACCTGGCTACGCTTTGACATAGGCTCTGGTATCGATGGTAATTCTGGCATTTATTTTGGTATAAATGAAGCGTTTTAAATAGAAGATTACAGTCCTTTTAAAATTACATCATTATATTTTTGATACCGTCTTTATAGCCCTCTAATGTTAACACATTGTTTGCAGTAAACATGTCTAGAGATTTACCAACTACATATTTAATATTGCTTGGGTCAAATCCAATAGCAATGCCCATTCTACATAACCATTTTTCTTTCATCAATTTTGATATGGCATCATCTTCATGTAAAATTTGCGTTATTCTATACAAACTTTCTAAACGCTGACTATATAAGTAAGGCGCTTTTATTTCATATTCCATATACATATTGTCATCATTCAACTCAAAATATTCCGAGCTTGTAACTCCTAATTTTTTGCCAAAATGTTGTAAAAACGACTTTTCCTCATCAGTAGCATCATTATCTCTTAAGGTAATTTTCATAATGGAGGCAAAAGCCTCAAAATAAGTACTTCTTGCATTGCTCATATCTAAACTTATTTTTTTTGATTAAATAAACTTGTTTTTCTACTTACACTATATATTATTCTATTAAAAGTTTCAAGATGAATAACATATTGTTCTGGTGTTAATAATATCTTCATTTTTTCATTCATTTTAAAATGCAAAATATTAAATTTCTCTAAAATTTCTGCTTGTGTGTAGTCTTTATCCTTATCATCAAGTCTAGACATACTATGGGTATAAAATAATAAAGTGCTATAATATTCGTCCCTTTCTTCTTCAGATAATTTCATTTTATCTACTTCTTCTGCATAGAAGTCTTGTAAATTATCTTTTTCTTCTGGAGTATAAAGCTCAACTTTATTCTTTTCTCTTTCTTTCTGTTTTTGAGTTTTCTTTTGGGAAAATCCATTTATAGTTACTAAAATTAAGCTAAGTAATAGGATTGATTTAAGTGGGTTCATGATTTATTATTTAAATTGTTTTGATATCAATGTTGTGAATTTATTTAATACTTTTTTTCCTGATGAAGGATCAGTTGCTTCTATTTCGAATACACCCACTAATTGTTCCTTTTTTGCCAAAGCTAAATCATAAACAACAGCTTCAAGAACATAAGTAGTTGAGGATAGTTTAGTCCCTAAATCTTGATTATCATTATATACAGGCTTTAGACCTTTGCTTATATATTCTATGGAATGTACACTATAATAATCGGTAAAACTAATACCATATCTACCAATATTAGCTGTAGAAATGTAATTATTAGAATTGCTTTGAGATTGAGATTCTTCAATTTTTGTGTCTTTTAGTGCAGTTAATATAATTGCATTAATGCCTTTAGATTTAAAATTTTTAACGATGGCATCAATCTCTTCCTCACTTCTATTTTTATTTTCTTTTAAATCAGGAAATAGTTCACATGCAGCAACGGCGTTGACACCTTCTTCCTTTAATTTTGAAGCCATAGCGTTTTCATAAGAAGTTCTTACATCCATATCATTGTCTCTTGACACAACTAAAATTTTTCTAGTTTTCGTGGTATCGAAATTTTCAGAATTCCATGAATTTGCAAGCTTTACTGATGCACAATTAGTCACAAATATCACTAAAACTAATAATAGGGTTATTTTTTTTATTCCTTTCAAATCTTTTAAATTATGGGTTATTTTTTTACAAGATACATCTATTTTAAAATTTATTAATCGTTAGAAATTACATTTTTATAAATTACTTTGACGATTGATTAATGTACTTTCCAACAACAATCGCAGTTATAACAACCAAATAAATCTGCCCCATTAAACCAATTAAAATAGCTGCTTTATGCGCTAATGTACTTATGGGTAAAATATCGCCATATCCGATAGTTAATAAAGTGATATAGCTGTAATACATTAAGTTTTCTGTAATTGAAATACCTTCTATTAAGCCTGAAAACGAATTGGGGTATGCCATTTCAATACTTAGACAAATAAAAAAACCGATTAAACCCAATGAAATATAGCCGCTTACCAAACCAAAAATCACATTTTTACTTACCTTTTTTGCTTGCCAAACCTGTTTTATAATCTCTTTAGTAACAACAATGTAAAACAAAAAATAGGTTAACATTTTGATAAGACCAACTGTAGCTTCATTAGTTGTTTTTATTAAATCTGAGCCTAATAAAAAAGTACCGATGACCAGTAAGGCAACCAAAAACCACATGGTTTTCCTTTGCTTTAATAAAAGTACTATACCAGCCAATAGATTTAATAAAAATAGCACAGGTGATAGAAATGTTTCAAAGACCATAGATGGTACAATGAGTGACCCAAACAAAATAGCTATCTGACTAAAAAAGAAAATCTCAAAACGGTATGGATATAAGCGCTTTGACATTTTAATCTAAAAGTTGTTCATTAAACTCATAACCTTTATAATTTACCTTATACATCACACTATAAAATGCTGGAATAAATAGCAATGTAATTACAGTTCCAAATAATAAACCAACCATAATAGTTACTGCCATAGGTTCCCACATTTCACCTCCACCAAGATATAAAGGCACTAAACCTAAAACGGTGGTAAAAGTGGCTAACAAAATAGGTCTAAAACGTTGTAAACATGCTGCTATTATAGCATCTTGTGGTTTACGTTTTAATTCCGATTCTTCAATTTCAATCCTATCCACGAGTACTATCGCATTATTAATAACAATACCTGCTAATGAAATAACGCCTAAAAACGCCATAAACCCAAAAGGCACACCGAATAGTAAAAGTCCTAAAACCATCCCAATAACTCCCAACGGAATGGTGCAAACAATCATCACCATTTTTCTAAATGAATTAAACTGTATGATTAATAGCATGACAATTATAAAAGCTGAAAGTGGTAAATACTTTGCTACAGCACCCATATTTTCTGCTGAACTTTTTGCATCTCCTCCTAATTCATAAGTGTAGTCTTTACCCCAAATTTCTTTCTGCTCATCAAGCCAAGGTGTAATGGCTTGTGTTACTTCGGAAGCATTACCCGTTGTTGTTAATTCACTTGATACTTTAATTGTTCTGGTTAAATCAACACGTTTTATTTTTGAATACTGCCATTGAGGAATTATAGATGCTACTTGAAGTAAAGGCACACTTTTCCCTGAACTTTGTGCATATATATTTAAGCTTTCTAATGACGATAAGGATTGCTGTTTATTTTGATTACTCTTCATTACAATAGGGATAGATTTATCACCTTCGCGATATTCCCCTGCTTGAAAACCATCTAAAACAGTTTGTAAAGAGGTAGCAATATCTTGATTGGTAACCCCCGCTGTTTGCGCTTTATTAGGGTCTATATCTATAACAAACTTTTTCCCTTTAGGACCCCAATCATCTTTAATATTTTTTGTACCAGAAATGGTAAACAATTTCGCTTTAATGGCTTCGGAGATACTTGCTAATTTATCGGGGTCATCTCCTGATACTTCAATTTCAACAGGTGTTCCACCTCCACCTGAACCTAGCAAACCAACTTTAATATCGGCATTAGGAAAGTTTTCAAAACTGAAGGCATCCAATTTTTCAATCATGCTATTATTCACCAAAAAAGATGATGTATTAATTAAGATATGTGCATAATTTGAATTTGCTTCATCCGCATTATACCCCAAATCGTAAGCTGAAGGGCCTTCACCAATGTAGGCTGACCAATCTACAATACCATTTGGTTTATCTTCGGTAACTTTCAGCTCTTTTTGCATAAAGTCTTCAAGTGCTAAAACCACAGATGTTGTATTCTCAATTTTAGTATTCTCTGGTAAATTAATATCAACCGTTATCATATTACGGTCACTATCAGGGAAGAACACAAAGCCTAAAAGCCCAAATCCGAAAATGGATAAAAAGAACATAAAAACAATAAGAACTAAAACCGATTTTTTCCAATTAAGAGCTAATAAAATTAAATTTTTATACTTGAGTTTTAAGCCATTAATGAGTCTATCTAAGAAGCTTACTTTTCCTGCTTCCTTTGGTTTTACTTTTAGGAAAAAGACACAAAATAGTGTAATGATACTCAATGCGATAATCCATGACGATAAAAGCGCAATAGTAATTACCACGAAAATAGGCCCCATAATATCTCCCATCACAGATTCTGCCATAAAGAATGCTAAAAAGGCCGCAGATGTTGTTAATGTTGAAATTAATAATGGTGTAAATAATTCTGAGCATGAATCTATTGCAGCTTTCTTAACGGGAATACCTGCTTCCATTTTTACCATGACCGATTCTGCAACAACTATGGCATTATCTACCATCATTCCCAAAGCCATAATTAAAGCGGCTAACGAAATTTGATTCAGCCCCACATCGATTAATCCCATAACCATCAACGTTGTTATGGTAACTATTGGAATTAAACTGGCTATAACCAATCCTGTTCTTAGTCCTAAAAAGAAAAGCATGACTGCTAATACGATAGCAATAGCCTGTAATAAGTTGCCAATAAAATCACTAATCTTTAAATCGATGTATTTATCAATTGATGCTAAACGAGATACTTCTAAACCAACTGGTAATTTATCTTGCCACTCCCCAAGTAACACATCAATTTCCTCACCTAACTTAATGATATTGGCACCTTCTTTTAAAGATACATGTAATGAAATAGCATCCATTCCATTAATACGTACTTTTTGTTTTGGCGGATTGATATACCCTTTTTTTACTGTAGTAATGTCTTCAAGAGCTATAACTTGTCCATTTTCTCCAACAGGGATTAACATCTCCTGTATGGACTTTAAATCATTGAAATTCCCTGTGGGCTCCAAAATAATACGTTCCGCTTCAACATTAATTGTTCCTCCAGAACTAAGTATATTAGTACTGCCTATAATGTTTTTTAATCTGCTCGATGTTAATCCGTAGGTTTTTAATTTGGTGTTTTCAAACTCAACAAAAACACGTTCTTCCTGAGCACCATTCAATTCAACTTTAGCAGCATCTTCAAGTTTTATTAAATCATCTCTCAAGTCATCTGCATAATCTTTCATTTCTGTATAGTCATAACCATCAGAAATTAAACCAACAGCAATACCAAATACTTCACCAATACCATCATCCTGTAATTGAGGGCTCACATTACTTGGTAAGCCCTGAATGGTGCTTAACTTTCTGCGAAGTCTATCCCAAACAGGTTGTAGTTCTTCTGGCTTAACTTCCATTTTAAGTTCTACCTGAACGACCGAAAGTCCTGTACGAGATGTACTTTTTACTACTTTTAATTCGGGTAATTCCTGTGCTACTTTTTCAATTTTATCACTAACTAATTCTTCAACACGTTCTGGACTTGCCCCAGGGAAAGATGATACAATTGATGCTACTCGTATGGTATAAGGTGGCATACTATCTCTCGACAATGAGGCATAAAATAACATACCCATCACCATAACTACAGCCAAAATACTTAATACAACACGATTACGGTTTATTGAAAATTCAGTAAGATTCATAAGGTTAGTTTTTTAGTTATTATAATCTTACTTTTTGTCCATCCAACAAGGTCTGCAAGCCAGCAGTAGCTATTTTATCACCAGAATTTAAACCTTTTTTCACTTCAAATCCAGATGGTGTTAATTCACCAATTTCAATTTGTTGTTTTTTTACAGTTCCCGTTATCCCATCGCTTGATTCTACTATAAATACAAAATTACCGTTACCATCTTCTCCTACAGACTTAACAGGAACTACCAATGTATCATTTGCAATACTTTCATCTTGCTCAAAATCAAAAATGACATTTGTTGCCATGCCTGATTTAATTTCTGGAATAGGGTTAATTATTGCAACTGCTGTAATATATGTAGACGAATTGGGGTCTATACTTGGTGACACTTCAAAAACTCTACCTTCAAAAACTTTGCCCTCAATAGCCGAGAACTCAATCTTGGTAGGCATATCTACTTTCACTTTATTAATGACTGCTTCTGGCAAACCAACCTCTACCTTCATACCTTTACCTGCATTTAATTCTGCAAATTGATGTCCTGCTGAAACTTGCTCATTAACTGCGCCATCTGTCCAAACGATTACACCATCTTTTGGAGCTTTAATGATACCATAACTTAATTGCGTAGCTTGTATACTTTTATTTCGCTTTGCAGATTCAAATTGGTCTAAAGCAGATTGATAGGAGTTTTTTGCTTGTTCATAGTCACTCAATGAATTACTTCCTTTTTCATATAGTGATTTAATCCTATCTAAACTCGACTTAGCAGTATTCATGGCAGATTTAGCGGCATTTAAGGATGAAACAGATTGCTCATAAGCTAAGTTTGCCTCAACATTATCCAACCTTGCAATAATAGCTCCTTTTTTAACCTGTGCACCTTTCCAATGGTTTACTTTAGTAATGATTCCACCACTTCTAAAACTTAATCCAATGGCGTTACTAGATTTTGCTGTTCCGCTATATGTTCTTGTGCCTTGAATATTTGGAGTTCCAACAACTTCATATTTAACAGGTCTCAATACTTCTTCTTTAACCTCTACTTTATCCTTGCAGGAAGAAAGGTTTATAACTAAAGCTAAAATTGACAATTTATATATGTGTAATTTCATAATGGGTTAGTTTTTATTTAAAATATATTGGTTGGCTCTTTGAATAAATGCTTGATTGTTATCTTCAGAATGGGTTAAAAAGAAGTACCCTATAGCGCGTTCTAATTGCATAGACGTGATTAAATAGTTATAGTTAGCAGTGGATCTTGCTAACTGCGCTTGCAAATAATTAGTCTGTGCATCAATTAACTGAATAATGGGAACTGCTCCTTCTTGATAAGCATTTTGTGTGAGGTCTAAACTTTCTTTTGCTGTTTCTTCTGACACTTTAGAAATTTCGATGTTTGCTATTTGATTAATCAAATCTAGCACCACATCATTCACATTTTTCTCAATGTTTAATTCAATATTTTGTCTTTCATAACCCAATTGTTCCTCTTGAATTAAAGCTGATTGTCTATTAATATTTCTTTGGTTCTGGTTGAATATTGGTAACGAAACATTTAATCCAACATTATAAGTGCCGTCTGGTGCTGTTGGAATTCCAGACGGTATGGTAGAACCTTTTCCAGACTGAGAAATTGCCAGATTGTATTGCCCCTGTAAAGCAACTGTTGGTATAAAACGACCATAATCGTTTAAGTCATAGGTTCGTTTTGTAACATTTAAATTATAATCTATATTCTTTAACTCAGGTGAGTTGGTTTTTGCTTCTTGTACCAAAAATTCAATTAAAGTGGGTTGTAATTTCGGGTCGTCTAGAATCTTGTAAAAGTCATCATATTTATAATTCTTAAAAACACCTTCGGAAAGTTCAGCATCCAGAATATCTATGTCTTTATTAATTGATACATTCATCAATTGATTAATAGTGAAAAATGCTTGTTGCAATTGATTTCTAGCCTCTATAAGACTTTGCATGTTTTGAGCTAATTGACTTCTGAAACGCAACACATCTGATTTTCCAGATTCACCTGCTTCAAAGTTTTGTTCTGCTATTTCTAAATTACGCTTAGTAACTTGTAAATTTTGATTCTGAATACTCGTATTAGTCTTTAAAATCAAGGCATTAAAATAAGCTACAGTAGCATTCAATAAAGCATCGAGTTCGTTTGTATCATAAATAGCTTGTTCTGCTTTTTGTAATTCTTTCCTAATATCGATATTGGCAGAAGCACTTTCTGAATAGATGAGTTGCTCTAAAACCACATTTCCCGATGTTGAGAACTCTGGATTTGCGCCATTTGAAATTTCCGCCACTCTAGGGTCAAGATAAACCCCACTTACCCCAGCAGACACATTTGGCAAATAACCACTTTTAGCTGTTTTAACATCCTGCCCACTTAGCTCTACACTCTTTTCACTAGAAGATAGACTTAAATTCTTATCGAGAACACCATTCATAATATCCAATATAGACATCATGTCTTCTGAATTGGGTTCTGATTTACCACCTATAAAGTCGGCAGTCCCCAACATGGCATAACGCAATGGAAAATCAATTTTTTTAGCAGTGTTGTAATTAATGGTTAGCTTGTTTTTATACTCTAACAACAAGGGTAGTTCTGAGGCGTTAGCCCCATTTGTAATAGCTTCAATATTTAATGCAATACGCCTGAAAAACTGATTTAAATTTGTTTGGGGCTGGTTAGTAGCCAATATACCACGTTCAACATCCTTAACTCTGTTCGCTGAAAAAGACGGTAATTTTTTAGAATTAATAGCTGATGTTAATTTGTCAAATTGAGTATCGGTAAATTCAAAACCACCTGCTAAGTAAACTGCATCAAGACCTTCCAAATCAGATGCACTAATACCATTTTCAGATAAAGGTATTAAACGGTACTTTTTTCCTTCCTTCTGAAAATATGGGTCAAATATCGTTTCTAGAGGCAATGCATCAATAATGTACTGCTCAATTAAAACCCCGATATTCTTATAATCATAAATTGTTTTAAAAGCATCCAAGTCCTTTTTATAAGACAAAGGCGCTATGATGTATGTGATATTATTTATTTCTGATGTTTTGCGTTCTGGGGGTAGATTTATAAAGTCTGAATTAATCGAACCAAAAACAATAACTGGTTTAGTATAACTTTCTTGTTGGCTTAAAACAATATTATCCATAACCCCAAAAGCCAAAATAATATCTGCATCACCATTAACTAACGATTGATAGTTCTCTTTGGCTTTCTTCAGACTAAAATTATTAGAAAGTACCTTTTGAAAATCCACTGTTTTATCTTGTCCTAAAACGGCTCTAATTTCAGTTTTTAACTGTTCTAACAAAGGTTGAACTTCTGGCGTGTCACTGTCTGTTAAAAGACCAATATTTATATTTTGAGAATAACTTAATTGCAAAAACAATGCAACGAAAAATATGAGGGATTTTTTCATTTTGGCGGGTTAGTTTTCCATAAAAATAAGAATTTCATACTTAATACTATAGCCCTCTATTAGTTTTATTTACTTGTTTCGAATCATTTAGAAACCCTATTTTTAAAGTAAAGCATTTGCATACCAGAAATTCACATGATTTTAATGAGATATAAAAAAGGTTTCAATTTATTGAAACCTTTTCTTTGTTTGTAGATATTATTGGACTCAAACCAATGTTTTCGGATTATGACTTCGACTATTCACAATAGTCAAATACCTCAAATTTCACCAAATTAAATATAAAATTTTATAAAGAGGTGCGTAATTAGGTGCGTAAAAAAACTGATGCGATAATTACCTCCTATTGGCGTTATAAAAATTAAAATTTGGATAGTTCCTCTTTCTCCGCAAATAATTTACTAAATTCTACTAAAAGCCCGTAAACATTATGTTTATGGGCTTTTTTAATTTTATCAATTGCTAAATAATAGCAAAAATTGCCAAATAAAAAGGGGCTAATTCGGGGTCACTTCTACCCCTCTTTAACTGACCCCGAATAATCTCAAAAAGCCTATAAATAAAGGCTTTCCGTTAATTATTTTTTATTTTATTTTTTGTAATTTGAAAGAGAAATATACAAGAAATACTATGAATAATTCATTTTCATTACTTTTTTATATTAAAAAGTGTAAAGCAGATAATAATGGTAAAGCAAACATTTACCTCAGAATAACTCTAAATGGACAACGAGCCGAATTAAGCATTAGGCGTAAAGTATTAGTTGAAAAATGGAACTCTGATATGAATATGGCTCGCGGGAATTCTGAAGAATCTAAGGGTATTAATAGATATATCAGTACAATCAAAAATAAGATATACACTATTGAACAACGAAGTGTATCTGAAGGCAAACCTATTACCGCAATCTCTCTTAGAGATTCGTATTTAGGCAAAGACTCCAGTAAAAAAATGCTTCTTGAAATCTTTGAAGACCATAATAAAAGAGTAAGTAAACTTGTTGGTAGTGACTTTGCTGAAGGAACGGCAGAACGCTATAGAACAGCAAAGAAACATGTATCAGAGTATATTCAAAAAGAATACAGAGCTAAAGATATTTTAGTCAAAGATGTTAACCACAAATTTATAACTGGTTTTGAATATTATTTAAAAACAGAACGAAATTGCAGCCACAATACTGCCATTAAATACATCACTAATTTTAAAAAGATAATCCGTATTGCCTTTGCTAACGATTGGATTGATAAAGACCCTTTTCTTCATTGGAAAGCGAAACTTAAAACTGTAGATAGAGAGTTTTTGACTGAAGAGGAAATTCAAAAAATGGTAGAGAAAGAACTACATACTGAGCGCTTAGACCAGGTAAAAGATATTTTTATTTTTTGCTGCTTTACAGGGTTGGCTTATTCTGATGTTAAGAAACTTTCTAAAGACGATATCGTTATTGGTATTGATGGAGATAAATGGATTAAAATTAAAAGAACTAAAACAGACACTAGAAGTAATATTCCAATATTACCTACTGCTGAAGCCCTAATTGAAAAATATGCAAATCAGTCTGATTTATTAACTAATGATAAATTACTACCCGTTTTGAGTAATCAAAAGATGAATGCTTATTTAAAGGAAATAGCTGACTTATGCAAAATCAATAAGAACTTAACGTTTCACTTAGCACGCCATACATTTGCTACTACTGTTACACTTACCAATGGTGTACCTATTGAATCTGTTAGCAAAATGCTTGGCCATAAATCATTAAGAACAACTCAACATTATGCCAAAATTTTAGATAGAAAAGTTAGTGATGATATGAAAGCTTTGCGAAATAAGCTTTCTGTAATAATGTACATAATTATTTTTATAAATAACATACTGATATAAAAGCAGAATTGAAAAACTTTTTAAATTTTAGGGATAAAATGATGTATAATTCTTTTAGAATATAGCAAACATTCTAATAAGCAAAACAATGAATATTCAAGTATCACTAATTACTTTTCACTACCTCCCCTTTATTATTGAGTAATAAATTAATTTTCGCATTACCATTTAAGACTTCAACATTATAAAACAAGTTACCATCCTTTTCAAAGGTTTCTGTTTTATTAATTTTATATTCTTTATAAGTATTTAGTATTTTTTCTTTAATATCTAATGGTAATTCATCGTAATATGAAATGGTATTACTGTACCTTCTTGCGCGAATAGCTTCATTTTTTCTTTCTACAAAAGTGTTTGCTCCTTTTTGGTTTTTAATTAAATCAAAAGCATCATATAAGTCTCCTGTGGCAGTATAAGATTCATACGATAATTTATCTCCATCAATAGTAATTAACTGAAATAATTGTGTGTTTTCTGCCCCTCTATCTCTTTTTGCTCCTAAACTATCCCATCCATCACTTAATTGATACATCTTACCTCCACTAACAGAAACTACATAAACAGTACCCGTTACATCACGCTTATTCATCCCATCAACAACGTTTTCTTCTAAAGGCAATACTCGTCCTCTTGCATAACTATGATCATGACCTTGTAATGACAAATCAACCTTATATTTATCGAAAATTGGTTTCAATTTACCACGTAATTCTTCATTATCACGACTTGCAGATGCAGAGTATAAAGGATGATGGTAGGTAACTACAGTCCACTTATTAGGGTTATTTGCTAAAAGGTTTTCTAACCATGGTAATTGTTTATCAATATCTCTATTTGTATTAAGAACAACAATTCTTAAACCTTGATAATCTGTATAGTACACAGTTTCTTTTAACCCTTTTGGTCCATTTTCAGGTAAAGTAAACTGAGGATTCCATTGTATTGATAATTCACGTTGTTTGCTACCTTCTTTAATGGGTCTATACTCATGATTACCCGAAACTGGAATCGATGGTAATACTCTATGTATCCAACCTCCTGCGTCAAACCACTCTGACCATTCTTGTTCATTATGTGCATGATTAACTAAATCACCAGCATGAATAATAAAACTAGCATTAGGGGACATTTTATAGCCTTGACGAATTAATCTAGACCATAATTCTAAAATATAATTTTGTGTATCCCCCACATATAAAAAACTGAATTTCTCAGGTTTGTCAGAAGCTGTTTTAAACTGAATCCACTCACTCCAATACTCACCATTACCTACACGATATCCATAGATTGTATTGGGTTCTAAATCTCTGAATTTTACTGAAAAATAGTTTGATTTTATGCCTGCATGGGGGACATTTGTACCGTCCAATGCATATTTTGTGGCTTTTATAGTTTGCGCTGTTCTCCAAAATTTAGGTGCTGCAGTTGCTTTGGCAATTTCAGCAAACCCTTGATTGATTTCTGAGGTCGTTCTCCATGTTACTGAAGTTGAATTTTCAGGATTTTGCCCCAAGTTTAGCACAATCCTATCAGGGTGCTTAGACGGTAAATGCCATGTAGATTCAAATTTCGGTGCTTTATATACTTTAGGTGTTTGCGAAAACACGGTGATACTTAAGAATAGTAAAACTAATTGTAAGGATTTCATAATTACTTATTTTGGCTGCAGGGTCAAGGTTTAATTGTTTGTTAATACTAGATTTTTATCTGTGATGATTATCTCAAATCGCTTTATTAATTATTTAACAACGCATTACGTTTAGCGTAAAACGCTCCATTTCCTGCAGTTACACCTTGTAAATCTCCTGTTTTTTTATTTACTGCTATTCCTTTCCATCTTAATGCCCCTAACTCTCCGTTGTATATAGCCTTCCAGGTTTTTCCGCTATCATTACTAAAAACAACTTTTGATGGACTTTTTGACCAATATAAGGGTTCACTTGCTATATACAATTCGTCATTTGTAACTCCACCTACAATTACACTTGTAGCATTAAAAACCGAATCATCTTTAGGGTAAATTTTTTCCCAATCCTCTCCACGGTTACTTGAACGCCACAAACCTTCCCGAATAAAACCAGCATAAACAACTCCATCATTGTTGGAATCAATAACTATAGTGTTTAAGGTTGATGATTCTTCCTTGTTAAAAGGCAAGTTCTTACCGATATTTTTCCATGTAGCTCCATCATCTGTAGTCATGTATAGACCTTCAGTCCACTCCCCTACATAAAGTGTATTATCCTGAAATGGATCAACTGCCAATAATTGGTTTGTACCACAAACATTCTTTACCTGATTGTAAACGATAGATAATAATTCAGATTCTATCCAATTTTTTTTATGAGGCAACTCTTTTACATATTCAGGAAGACCAATTGAAATGAATTCCCAATTTTCTCCCCAATCAGAAGATTTATACAGACCTGCACCTTCATTTATTTGTCCATCTAAATATGCGTAAAATGTTCCTGGGATTTTGTCATCTCCTTTTATAGCCTGTACAAATAGTCCTTCTTTAAACAACTTAACCATATTGGCTGTTTTTCCGTAATCAGTAGTTTTACGGATTCCTGACTTAATTGTACCTCTTTCCGTTAACCCATAAAGAATAAACCCTGGTTTATGTGGTGAAGTTTCTATTGCCGTACTGCTTGTAAAATATGCTTGTCCTGGTATTCGCTTTACAAACTGCTCATATGACAAACCATTGTCGTTACTAATAGCTGGCTGGTGGTCTGCCATTGTATACATAAATGTTTTTGAATCATTAGAATCACTTATTATTGATTCTGCACATATGGTCTCTGTACCTTTAAAATTGTTTCCACTCCAGGTCTTTCCGTCATTTCCTGATATGGATACTCCAAACCAATTAGACATATACAATCGATCTGACTGTTCAATATCCACTCTAATTTTTGAAATTGCCCAACCTATAAATTCACGGTCTTCTATATACTCAGGATAATCAGAGAAATCCTCTTCTTTATACTCTTTAATTAAACTCCATGAATCTCCATAGTCAGATGTTTTATATAGTGGTACTAGCGGTATATGCTTATGCTTTCCTCTTCTACTGGGGGCAGTGTAATAAACCCCAGAAATATTAGGATCTGAACATACTGTACTATACGGTGCACCTGTGGGTAACCCATTCATGACAGAATTAAACGTCTTACCTAAATCATCGCTTCTATAAACACCCCCATTTAAACCAGCAACTAAAATGGTTTCTGGATTAGTTTTACTAAACGACAAATCTCCGAACTCCATATCTTCCTTTTCAAAAATTACCTGCCAATTCTTCCCACCGTCTTCAGAAAGATATAATTTCCCAATTTTAGGGCGCTTATAATCATCATTCGGATATAAATAGTCTTTGTATCGGACTTCAGATAGAGTTCCCACATACAGCATATTTTTGATATATGGATGATATGCTACAACACCAATTGGTTCTCCTTCTAACCCAGAATAAGTCCATGATTCACCTAAATTACTACTTATATAAATTCCTTTAGAGAAACCTCCTGCAGCTACGCTATTTGAGTTAAAGGGATTAACTGATATCATTTCACCTAACATTCTATTAGGACCGTTTCCTGCATAATCAAGCTTATTTAGAACAGGATACCACGAATTTCCTCCATCAGTACTTTTATGAATGTCTCCAAAAATTTTATGCCCTCTCGCTTCACCAGAACATCTAAAAAGAATATCAGGATTATGTGGGCTAATGGCAAAACTTTCAACACTATGATGATGGCATTCAGTCATCCCTTTATTAATTGGAGTCCAACTTTTTCCTCTATCATTACTTCTAAACATTCCTGCGACATCGCACCTAGCATACAAAATATTTGTTTCTTTAGGGTTTTGTAACAACCCAACTATATAACCTCCTCCTCCCAAATAGGACTGTTTCCAATCATAATTAATAGTCTCTAATGACAATTTATCTTTCTTAACCACTTCGCAAGAGTAAACACATACAATTGTCAGCGTAAACAGTAAAACTGCTTTTGTTTTATACAAACTCATTATTCTAATCTATTTTAAAGGTTTTATGGTATAACTATACGTATGATTAGCTGCGGATATTTGATACTTTTTAAGGGGCATTCTTCCCCAACTGTTATCTCCTCCTATCCCCATTTGCTTACTATCAATATTTATATTTACTAGGTTTCTTTTCTCAATATCTGTAGTGTGTCTCTGTTGTTTAACAACTCCAGCATCAAAATCATCGTTATATTGGTGGTGTGCACTAAAACTAAAATGGTCCGATGAAGATATTTGAACTCCTTTACCTGAGTTATTCGTAAATGAAACCCATCTGATATCCGTTCTAGTTCCATTTTCCTGAGGTCTTATATAAGGAAAATACAAATCTTGAACTGTTCCATTATACAGGCCTACTAATGCTGAACTATTCCTATCCTGATAATTTTCATGAGGTCCTCTACCTAACCATTCAACTTGATTAAATTCATTATTAATGATAAAATTATTTCCAAACCTTGGTAAAACAGGAAGGCTGGAATCAATTCCGATTAAACTTGTTTTAACTAAAATTTCTCCAGAATCATCCACTATATAATCAATAGATACTTTGCCATTTATTGCTTCTAATTGAAATAAAGTTTTAATTTCTACTTTACCTTTATTTACAATCCTTTCCTTAACAGAAATTGGTTTCTGGTTTTTTGATGCTTCTTTCCAAAGACCAAGTTTTTTAGGCATGTCATATCCAAAATCATTGTCTGTAGTTGCTCTCCAAAAGTTAGCTTTTATTCCATCTATTAAAACATTACCAAAACCATAATCAACTTTATCAAGAACTCCTTTATTCTTGTCGAAAACTATTTTAAAGGTGTTATTTTCAATAATAATCGAATCCTTATTCGTCGTCACCTTTATTGTTTCCAAGGTTCTTTCCTTATGTTTTAATTTTGTTGACTTTTGTAATTCTATTTGTTCGTATGCCACAATATGTCCTTTATCAAGTAACCCAGAATTGTTTTTAGCTTTTGCATAAATATTTAAATGATAGTCTGAAAATGAATTTTCTAATAATGGTAAGTCAAGTTTGATGTCTTTAGATTCATAAGGCTCTATTTCTAAAGAAGGTAATTCTCCTTTTGCTATTTCTTTACCTTCCTTAAGAAGCACCCATGAAAAGTCAAATACATTCAAATTGGTAAAGTCAAAACTATTCTTGATTGTAACTTCATTGTTATTCAAGTTTGATAGTTTGAACTTAATATTTTGATATACTTTCTTTACTTCGTGTAAGGATGGATGTGGTGTTCTATCTGGATTAACAATACCATTTAAGCAGAAATTTTTATCGTTTTGCAATTTTGCTCCACCTAAATCACCTCCATAAGCCCAAAAAGATTCTTCCTTTTCGTTTTGACTTAAAATACCCTGATCTACCCAATCCCAAATAAAACCACCTTGTAATACATCATATCTTTCAATAACATTCCAGTAATCTTGAAGATTGCCCACACTATTACCCATTGCATGAGCATATTCACATTGAATTAAAGGTCTTTTTGGGTTATTTTCTGCATACTCAATAATTTCATCAATAGTCCAATACATCGGTGGGTGAATATCTGTATTTTCATAGCTCATTGCTCCTTCATATTGTGTGGGCCTTGTACTATCATTAGCCTTCAACCACTTGTAGGTCTCATAGAAATTATTTCCATTACCTGCTTCATTTCCTAATGACCAAGTTACTATTGATGGATGATTCTTATCTCGTTCAAACATTCTTACGGTTCTATCTAAATGCATATCTTCCCACTCAGCCAAATATGCAGGATGCACAGCCTGTCTTTCCTTATCTTCATCTAGACCTTGATTAGTAGCTCCCATTCCATGCGTTTCTATATTGGCCTCATCAATAACATAAAAACCATATTCATCACAAAGGCGATAAAAAAATGGATTCTTTGGGTAATGACTACAGCGAATAGCATTGATGTTGTTCTCTTTCATTAATTTCATATCTTTTAATGTGAGAGACTCAGAAACCACATGTCCATCAATATCACTGTGATCATGTAAGTTTACTCCTTTAATTAAAACGGGTTTTCCATTAACCAAGAATTGATTGTTTTTAATGGCAACATTTCTAAAGCCTACTTTCGCACTGACATATTCGTCATTATAACCTATAAGTAGTGTATATAAATTAGGATGTTCAGCATTCCATGTTTTTACATTTGCTATTTTTTTAGTTATATCTAAACTAGTTCTACCTGGCTTTAGGATAACTTTTTCTACTGAACTAAAAACCTCTTGATTATTGTCTAGCAACGTAACTTGCAAATCTTTTGATAATCTTTTATCCTCATTGTTATCTAATTTTAAAGACAGCTTTAAAATCCCATCTCTATAGTTATTAGTTAAATCTGAAATTACCTTAAAATCTTTAAGTGTAGATTTATTTGTAGCATACACGTAGACATCTCGCTCAATACCTGATAACCTCCAAAAATCTTGATCTTCTAAATAACTGGCATCAGACCATCGAAATACTTGAACCGCTATACTATTTTTACCACTTTTAACAACATCAGTAATATTAAATTCTGCTGGCGTTTTACTACCTTCATTATATCCAACTAAATAATCATTGACCCAAACGTACATAGCACCACTCACACCTGCAAAATGTAAATAGATGTCTTTATTTTTCCAGTCCTTGTGTATTTCAAATTCTCTTTTATAACTGCCGTTATTATTTATGTTGTGGGGTATTTGGGGTGGGTTTGGGGGAAACATATATTTGATATTGGTATAAACAGGAATACCAAATCCTTTTAATTCCCAATTTGATGGTACTCTAATAGTGTCCCAACCTGTAATATCAAAACTTTTTTTATGGAAATCTTTTGGTCTAGCTCCTACACTATCTGCATAATAAAAATTCCAAACACCATTTAAAGGTTTATACAACTTTGAGTTTTCCCAACTCTCATTTTCAAGGGAGGACTCAGGCTTTGTATACCTGTAAAATGAAGCTGTGGGGACTTCTCTATTTAGCTCAAATATTTTTGGGTTTTCCCATTCAGGATTCTCCCATATCTCTTGAGCATATACAGGTCTTTCCTTTTTATGTTCTTTACAAGAACAAATAAAAATAATGGTAATAAATATTAGGAAATTATATTGTTTCATTTTTAATATTATTGTTTTTAGTATAATTCGCAGAAACAGAGATACTGTTAAAAAGGCAAAGCGATTTCTTATAAACCTTAAGTTATGAGAGCCTTCTTAAGTCCTTAAACACTTTGTTTATATACTTTTTAATCATTGTTCTGTATTTTAAATTCTTCTAATGGGTTGTCTCCAAAAACTCCTTTCAATAAAATATTACTGATTTGCGGAATATTATCATTCAAGGAGACCCATAAAAAATGGTCAAATTGATTTTTACCAAACTCTAATGAACTTGCCCCTCCAGTAGTAGCTAAGCCATAATAATTATAACCATGAATAGCAGATTTAGAATATTTATGATGATGGCCTGCAAAAATTGATAATGGTCTATTTTTTAAGAGCTCCTCAACTTTTTTCCACTCTTCATTATTTTCATATTGCCACATGGGTCGATGAAGAAAAACGAAAGTCCACTTAACTGAAGTATTCTCTTCTAAAACCTTTTTAAGCCAACTTATTTGTTCTTCACCCAATGCTCCTTTTGCACTTCCTGGAGAGTCTTCGGAATTTAGTATGATGAATAAGGACTTCTTATATTTAAAATGGTAATATGTTACTCCAAACTGTTTTATCCAATGAGATTCCATTTTATGGTTTCGTACATCATTGTTACCAACTACATAAAAAAAGGGAACCTCCAATTGTTTAGTAATACTATTTAAATCCAACCATTTTTCTTCAATTAGTTTATCATCAAACTTTGTAGAATCTAAACTAAATCCTTTTGTATCAATTAAATCTCCAATGGATATAACAAAATCGGGTCTCATCCGATTTAACTTTATGATTGCATCCTCAAAGACTCCTTTTCTTTCTCCTCCAGAATTATCACTTACTATGGCAAAACTGAAATCTTCTGATGATTTCTTAAGGTTTAAATTTGTCCAAGGAGTGACTCCATTATTTTTAAAGTCTGATTGAAATATCTGTCTAGAACAGCTACTCCCTAAGAGTAATAGTAAAAAAAGTATTAGGCTTCTAGTTATATCCTTCATTTTAAAATTTCTTCTACCAAAAGCAATATGAAATGCTTTTAGTAGAAGAATCTTTGTTGGTTAGGGCATAAAAACTTCCAAGTGAAATCGCATATACCCGAGCTATTAATGACTATTTTATGATTTTCTTTACTGTAGTTTGATTTCCAGATGAGATAACTACAATATACATACCTCCTTTTGAAAGATTACCTACTTCAATTTGATTGGACTTTCCTTCTTTTAAGAACCTTCCATTCATATCGAATAGTTGCCATTTACTTTTTTCTGAATTGCTATTTCCAAAATCAATATTTAGGATATCGTCTACAGGAACTGGGTATAATCTAACTTCATCTTTATTAACAGCTTTATTGTTTAAGCCTAATCCATTGCTAATAACACCTTGCCAAACTCCCATACCATCTAATCCTAAATATACTTTACCAAAAACATTTCTATCAGCTGCTAAGTGTCTTGGTCCCGAAAGTAAAAACTTGGTATTTGCTCCATCAAGTCTAGTCCAACTAGCTCCTTGATCTGTAGATCTATATATTCCTTCTGGTGAACCATTTAATTCTCCAACTATATAAATTGTTGGATATCCATTATTAGTCATTGATTTACCTAAAGCCAGAACCTTTGCTCTTTTTACATTACTAATTTTTGTCCAAGTATCTCCTTTGTTGGTACTTCTATATAATCCTTCAGCTGGATGATTAAACCATAAATGCCCTGAGTTTTTAGGAGTTGCTTTTAACGACGCACTAGTCCATGGATTAGAAGCATGATTAGGAAGACCATTAGATGTTTTAAACCAATTTTGCCCACCATTCTCACTTCTATATACAAAGCCACTTACCCTATCGTATAAGTAAGATAAGTGATTAACCTCTAAATCTTGAGCAAATGGTCTATGTCTCATAAACACATTGTCCTCTACAACTGTGTTTAATGTTGGTGTAGTAGCCTTACTAAAAGTAGTACCTCCATCCCTAGAATAGTGAATTTCCTTACCATGAACCACCACGATATTGTTAGGGTCTTTTGTTGACATTCCAACTAAGGATTTACCCCAATTTGGATTATAACTTGTTAATTTAGTATAGCTTTGACCTCCATTTTTTGTTAAAAATAGTGATCCATGAGTTGGATTTGCTGCTGTACCAGTCCATTGATCCGTTGTTGATATTGCAAAATTATTTGGATAAGTATCTGCAATCGCAATATCCTGTCCTTTGAATGCTTTAGTTGGGTTGTTCATAAGGCTTCTTATATCTGAATTATCAAAACTATCTGGGTTTTTAACAATAACAGCTGGATAATCTGCCGAATTAACTCCTAAAGTATTATTACTTGAATTGCTTCTAAATGTTACAAGACCAGAGGAAACAATTTCTTCATGACCTTTAGATTCATTATTTCTCCAAGCAACCTGAGATGCTCTCCAGTCATTAGTATGCCATAAGCCAAACCAACCTGTCATGTATATTTTACCATTATTACTAGGGTCAAAGGCTATTTGAGACGTATATGCTCCTACATTATCATCAGAATCCCATTCAAACGTATTTACGAAATTTACATTAGATTTTGTTGTCCAAGTTTCACCTGCATCTGTAGAGACTTGAAAACGTTGCAAATTATTACCCACAGCTGAAGCAGGACAGGCTACAACAGTCATATTATCATAGGGGCTAGTAGTAACAGTTAAATACCCACGAAAAACATCGGCAAATGGAATATTCAATTTTGTCCAAGGTGCATCAGTTGCTGGATATATTATCCTATAAATTCCTTTGTTTCTAACCGCTGCATAAAGTTCTGTCCCGTTTTTAGAAATACTTAAATCAGAAACTAATTTCAAATCATCACTTCCATGATTTATAAGCTTAAATGATGATCCACTATTAGAACTCCTGTAAATTCCATGGCTTGCATATGCAACAAATATGAACCTGGGTTGTACTGGGTGAAAAATTATTGCACGAACACTAGCTTCTTGATTATTATCAGGAATGTCGCTGATTTTTCTCCAAGGGGTGGCTTTGGTTAGATCTAGGACCCAAACTCCTTTTTCTCGTGTACCAACCCAAAGTTCATTTGTGTTTAGGGGATTTATTGCAATTGGAGAACCTTCTCTATCTATATCATTAATTCCTGTTCCTCCTTCTCGTCCTCCGTTAGCTCCAAACTTAATTCCTCCTGTAACATCTATCTCTTGCCAATTATTACCATAATCTTCAGAATATAATATTTTAGATGTTTGAGTAGTATTTCCTCTATCAACAGCCAAATAAACAATGTTTTGTTTTGTAGGGTGCAATGCAATACCTGCTACTCCGTAATAGTTCTTTTTGTCTGACCCAAAATTGAGGATTTGAACCATTTCGTTCTTAGCTGCATCCCACTTATAAGCGCCTCCAACATCTGTTCTAAAATATCTTACATTATTATTATTGGGGTGTATCTTCATACCCGTGATGTAACCTCCACCACCTATTCTAACCTGCTTCCAATTATAATTGGCTTGAGAATACACGTTTGAAAAAACAAATAAACAAGCCACAAAAAACATGGCAATTACTTTGTAATTATTTTTTTTCATATCTAGAATTTTAAAGTTTATATTAAATATTAGTAGGTATTATTAAGGTTGAAAGCTGAAAGTCTCAGATGGTATCCTAGCCTTTTGAAATAGTGTTTCTACCTTTTTAATAATTTCGGGGTGTTCTTGAGAGACATTATTTGTTTCGCCAATATCTTCAGAGAGGTTATATAATTCTATTGTTGAATTTTCAGTATCAAAAACATTATACCTAACAGCTTTCCAATCGCCCATTAGTAATGCCTGACGCCCACCTAACTCATGAAATTCCCAATACAAATACTCGTGCTGCTTTTGGGCTTTTTTATCATTAATCAATTCTGGTAAAAATGACAAACCATCAATATTACCAGGAGCTTCCTCTCCAATAATTTCACAAACTGTAGGCACTACATCCCAGAAAGCCGAGACATGTTCTGATTTTGAATTTTGTTTAATAACTTCAGGCCAACTCACAATCATAGGAACTCTTATGCCTCCTTCATATAAATCTCTCTTATAACCCTTTAGGGAACCATTGCTGTCAAAAAATCTGGGTCTGCTCCACCTTCAATATGAGGACCATTATCTGAAGTAAAAATGATAATAGTGTTATCCCTTATTCCTAATTCTTGTACTTTATTCATGATGTCTCCAACCTGATTATCTAAAATGGAAACCATGGCAGCAAAGGCTGCATGAGGATTTTTTTGAGATGCATATCCTCCTGTTTTGTAATCTGGTCCATCATCTACTCCTTTAAACTCAACTTCAGGAGAAAATTCATCCTGAAACCTATCTATGACATCCGATGGTGCAGCTAGTTCTGCATGAGGTATTATAGATGGAACGTAAAGAAAAAATGGATTGTCCTTATTTTTTTCGATAAACTCTAAAGTTTTTTCATGTATTAGAGTTGGAGCATAAACTTCCTTTTTAGTACCACTATTCCCTGTCAAAACAATTGAATCCTTATTAGACCATAAATGTTCAGGATAATAGCTATGCCCGAAACGTTGGCAATTGTACCCAAAAAAGGTATCAAACCCTTGATTAATTGGGTCTCCCTCTGATCCTGGAAAACCTAACCCCCACTTACCAAAAGCTCCAGTAGCATATCCTTTTTCCTTTAATATTTCTGGCAATGTATAAGTAGAATCAGGTAGCGGATGTTGCCCTTCAGGATAATGCCCTTTATTACCACGAATAGGTGTATGTCCTGTATGCATTCCTGTTAACAATACTGAACGAGAGGGTGCGCAGACTGTACTTCCAGAATAATGCTGAGTAAATAACATTCCCTGTTTAGCTAATTTATCTATATTAGGTGTTGTAAACTTAGTCTGTCCATAACAGCTTAAGTCACCATAACCCAAATCATCAGCTAGAATATATATGATATTGGGGTTACGATTTCTTTCAGGTTTTGGTATTGCTTTTTCAGAATCCAAATTTTTGGAATCAGAATTTTTTTCTAAAAAATTGCAAGAACATACAAGGCATAACAATATCAGAACGACCTGTATCGAATAACGTTTAAATTTCATTTCTATTCGTTTGAAAATGATTGATTCTGCATTCTGAAGTTGTATTAAAAATGATAATTCAAAATACAGTTATTCCACACTAAAAGACTACATCTGTCTCTATGTGATAATTTTATAAATGTTTCTTTTAAACATAGGAATGACCACTTAACCAATTTATTAATTGATTAATTCCTGAGTAACATTAATTTAGACATAGTTTAGAAAGAACAGGAAAGAGTGTTTGACTCTTCCCTGTCAAAACAAACTAAAACTAAACTCAACTACTTGAAACTAAGTTTGTGTAAAAAATTACCATCCGTGATTTTGTACTAAGCTTGGGTTAGATGATAGTGCATTAAAATGTATTGGTAACACATAAAACTTATTACTTAATGCCCCAATCGAGATTATTCTTCCTGTTACACCTGGACTCTTTTCATACCAATTTGCAATTATCTCATCCAATAACCTACCTGTTCTTTGGCAATCAAAGAAATAATGTTGTTCTCCAACTAGTTCCCACTTTCTTTCACTCCAAATGGCTTCCCGTAAATCACTTTTTGAAATAGGTAAGGTAATTGGAGCTTTCCCTGCTCTTTGCCTAACTGCATTTAAGCCAGCTAGAGTATTTGCAGTGGGAGTTGGTTCAGATTCATTCAATGCTTCAGAATGCATTAATAATACATCAGAATATCTCAAATAAATCATATTATCACCATAATCGTTTGCTCCATTAATAGCTTCAGTTCCATATTCATTACTTATAAACTTCCAAAGGTGTGGTAATTCAAAGCCATTAATATCTCCAAAATTGATAGTTTCTCCAGCATTATTAACAAACTGGGTTTTCCATGTACGACTAAAACGATTATCATCTGTACCATTTGCTGCTACCCAAGCATTGAAGAAAGGTAAACTTGAATGTGCTTGTCTCCATGATCCTGGAGTAATATCTGATCTAACAATTCCTGTTCTATTTACAAACTGGCTTCCTTCTCCAGTAATACCTCCACTTTCAGCAGCAGATAAATATTGTATAGAAAAAATTACTTCAGAGTTATTCTCATTACTATTAAGAAAAATATCGTCATAGTTAGACTGTAAGGAATAATTACCACTATTTATCAATTCAGATAATTTACTAGCCGCAAGCCCCCATTTTGAGGCATCACCAGTATCTAAGTTCCCAGTCTCATAATTATATTGTACTCCAGCTTGTGTTAAATATACTTTACCTAGTAACGCAGTTGCAGCTCCTTTTTTAACTCTTCCATCTTCGTTACCTCCAGAAAAATTAGCATCTGGTAAATTCAATTCTGCAAATTCTAAATCCTCGATAATAAAATCATATACATCATCTCTGTCTGCTTGTCTTAAAAATTCTGATTGTGATTGTGCAGCTGCAATAGAATCTGTTGGAACAAAGGCATCTACAATTGATTCGGGTGCACTTTTTACTAGTGGAACATGCCCAAACATTCTAACTAAATTAAAATAAACCATTCCTCTAAGATATCTTGATTCGCCTATCAGCTGATTTTTAGCATCTGTATCTAGAGTTGAGTTCTCTAAAGCTTTTAAGATTGCATTGGCTCTTCCAATCACATTATAACTTTGTCTCCACAGAACCCATAAATTACCTGTATTATTTGTGTAATTCAGAGTATTAAGTGACTCATTCCAAGTATGTGACATGGAACCAGGTACAGTTTCTTGTAGCATCCATTGTCTATACCAGAAACCAGTATGTTGTAGTCCATCGTATATACCATTCACGCCGATAATAGCATCGGATTCTTTTTGAAAGAAATTATTACTCGTAACCTTATCAAACACCTCTTCCTCTAGAGCGTCATTACCACAAGAATGGAATCCTAAGATTAGCAATGATAATAATGTCATATTTAATATTAATTTATATTTTTTCATAATTGCATTTTTTAAAAGTTAACTTGAAGACCTAATGTATATGATTTTGCAACAGGATGTGCATTACGATCAATTCCAAACGAATTATTACCTGGTGTTGAATTCACATCAGGGTCAAAGCCTGAGTAATCAGTTATAGTTAATAGGTTTTGTCCACTTATATACAATGAAGCACTTGAATAAAATTTTGTTTTAGGTAAAGTATAACCTAACCTAACATTTTGAAGTCTTATAAAACTACCATCTTCAACAATATTTCTTTGGTTTCCAAAACCATTTGCTTGCGTACCTAATCTCGCATAATGAGCATTAGGGTTATCTGGAGTCCAAGTATTGTTTAATACATCTCTAGAAAGATTAGTTCTAATCTCAGCAGTATTGGTTAAAAATTCCTTAGTTTGATTCCATATCTGATTACCTTCAAGACCATAAATAGTGAAATCTAATGATAGATTCTTATATGTAAAAGAGGGACTTATAGTATATGAAAAATCGGGATTTGGGTCAAAAATAACTGCTAAATCATCTCCATCGATAACACCGTCATCATTAATATCTACTGCACTCTCATCTCCAAGCTGTACACCATTAATTGGGTTACCATTATCATCTACATAAGCATCTAATTGTTCTTGTGTCCTAATAATACCTCCACTTAAAACGCCCCTACGAACCCCTAATGGTTGCCCAACTCTCCAATCTTGAGTAGAATCTCCAACGAGGCTAACAATTTCATTTCTGTTTTTAAAGAAATCTACTCGTAATCTAAAATCGAAATCCTCTTTATCAATTACTAAAGCATTCATAGATATTTCAATTCCATTATTCTTTAATTCACCAGTATTAATTAAAGCACTAGAGAAACCTGATGTTTCAACTAAAGCTACTTGCAATAAAAGATCCGTTGTATTTTTGGTATACCAATCAAAGGACATATTTACTCTATCGAACAACTCAAAATCTAATCCAAGGTTTATACTTTCAGTAGTTTCCCATTGTAAGTTAGGATTATCTAAGCTAGTTGCTGCAACGCCTCCTTGAACATTCCCTCCTATTGGATAATTTGCTAATCCAAATATCCCTAAAGAACGTTGTACACCAATATTTTGATTACCTGTACGCCCCCAGCCTGTTCTTAATTTCAAAAAGGTAAGTGCTTTAGAATTTTCTAAAAAAGACTCGCGAGACATTACCCATGCTGCAGATGCTGCAGGGAAGAACCCCCATTTATTTCCTTCTCCAAATCTAGAACTACCATCATAGCGAGCCGTAAGAGAAAGCAAATATTTATCAGCATAGTTATAACTTGCTCTACTTAAATAAGATGCTAATTGCCATTTTGATTTTGATGAAAAAGGTGCTCCCGGCGAGGTAGCTCCATCAATATTATCATATAAAAATGCATCAGTAAAAAATCCTGTAGATCGTGCTCCAAAATCTTCAAATGTTTGTTCTTCATATGTCATACCAGCAATTACATCTAAACTATGCATACCAAACTCACCTTTATAATTCAAGATGTTTTCATTAATGATATGTGATCTATTACTATTATATATCTCAGCAATACCATCTACTAGACCTCCTTCGAAGGTCGTACTAGGTATATATACCGATCTTTTTCTATTATTAAAATCTCCACCTCCACTTGTTCTAAAAGTAAGATTATCAAGTATTTTGAAGGTCAATCCAAAATTTCCGACTACATCCCAATTACGTACTAATCTGGTTTCCTCTAAAACCCTTGCCACAGGATTTTCTCTTCCCTGGGTTGTCGGTAGATTATTTGATGTGTAAGAACCATCACCATTAAATACAGGAAGTACAGGAGACATTTTTATCGCCTGGTTAATAGTACCCTGACCTCCTTCAGGATTAGTGTTTTCTCCAGCTCCATTTGCTTTCTCATGCGTTGCATATAAGTTAACATCAACTTTTAACCACTTGGCTATGTTTGTTTGATTAGACAATCTAAAACCATATCTTTTATAACCACTGTTAATAACCAAACCATCATGATTAAGATAGTTTAAAGATGTACTATATCTATTGGATTCACTTCCTCCTGAAACACTTAGTTGATGATTTTGAATTTGACCATTACCCATTATTTCATCAAACCAATCTGTACCCGTGCCTACTTCTGAAGCTAAAGGTCTTAAATCAGAACTACCATTATAAAAAAGATCGGTAGGAGCAGTACCTCTGGCAATTTCCCATTGAGAAAAGGTGTTGGCAAACTCAGCGCCATCCATTAAATTAAGGTCGTTTGTAATGTTTTGCGTAGTTGTCCTTGCATTGTATGAAATTCTAGGTTTTCCTATTTTACCCTTTTTAGATGTTATGAGGACTACACCATTTGCTCCTCTAGAACCATATATTGCAGTACTTGAAGCGTCTTTTAATACTTCAATTGCTTCTATATCTTCAACAGGAATATTATCTATATCATTAAGGGGAACACCATCAACTACATAAAGCGGAGCAGAATTACTGTTTACAGAATTTTGTCCTCTAATTACTATTGATGTACTACCTCCAGGCGCTGCAGAATTGGTTCTAACTAATAGCCCTGGTGCTTGTCCTTGAAGAGCATCACCAATGCTCGCAACAGGTCTAGCTGTTAATTGTTCTTTGCTAACTGATGCAATTGCTCCAGTTAAGTCACTTTTCTTTCTTGTACCGTAACCAATAACAATCACTTCATCTAACTTCCCAATATCCTCAGACAATTGAATATCTATCTTTTTATCACTTTTTATTAAAACTTCTTGAGTAGTAAACCCTATATAACTGAAGATTAAGGTATCTCCAATTGAAGCTTCTATAGTATAATTTCCATCAAAATTCGTTTGTACTCCTTTAGTCGTTCCTTTTACAACAACATTCACTCCTGGTAAAGGAACTCCTGAAGCATCGGTAACAACACCATTAATCTGAGTTTCTTGATTTTGTTTTTCTCTATTGGCTGTTTCTTTCTCCTCATTCTCTTTAACAATAATATTGTTTGAGCCTGTTAAATTGAAACTTATATTCCCTTTCTCAAAACTCTTTTTAAGCAATTCATCTAAAGTAATTTCTCCTTTTTCTAGTTTCACTTTTGGAAAATCTTTAAACAGTTTTCTAGGATAAAGAAAACGATAATCTGTTTGTTTTTTGACAATCTTAAACACCTCATAAACCGTTACTTCTGAAGTATTTTCGATTTGTATTTTTTCCTGGGCAAAAGAATTATTAGTGCTTAAACTAAATGCCGCGGTACAAAAGAAAAAAATAAATGCTTTCATAATAATTAATGAGAGTCGTTTACGAACAAACGAGCATCCTTTAAATAATTTAATTTTCATAAATTTGCCTTGTGTTAGTTAGTTAATAATTAATACGTAATGAAGGAGCGAAGTATGATGTCGGAAAATATCTTTACTTCGTTTCCTTTTCTTATTCTAATACTACATGTTTATCAATAATTTGGTAGTTATTTATTATTCCAAAATCTTTAACTACAGTTAGTATTTCGTCTATATCTTGTTCTTTTCCAAGAACACCGTCAAATAGTACAGTTTCAATTTCTTTATTTTTAATAGTCACATCCATGTCAAACCAACGGGATAGTACTGTCATTACTTCCTTGAAAGGCTTTTTCTCAAAACTAAAAACACCTTCTTTCCATGATATCTCATTGTAAACATCTACTGTCTTAACCATTAAAATTTTACTCTTTACATTTATATTAGATTGTTGATTTGGTAATAATTCTTGCTCTAAGTCATCATATGAAACAAGTACTTTACCCTCAACTAAAGTTGTATATATATGAGATTCTTCTTTATAGGCTTTAACATTAAACTCAGTACCTAAAACCTTAATTTCTTGCCCGCTATTAAACACTTTAAATTCGGCTCCATTGTGATTGGAGCTAGGAGAAACATCAAAATAAGCTTCCCCATAAACCAACTCAATTTTTCTTGCCTGTCCTGCGACAAAACTCACTGGATATCTTAACTGAGATTCTGAATTCATCCATACTTTGGTTCCGTCAGACAATTCGACAAAATATTGTCCTCCTCTCGGAATAGTCAAAGTATTGTATTCAAGTTTGTATGCTGTAGTAGACTTAGTTGTATAAATAATTTCTGCACCGTTACTTTTAGCATTATTAGTTTGTACCAACTCACCTTTTTCTAAATTTACTTTAGAACCATCTTCCAACTCTAATATAGCTTTGTTTGTTCCCGGTTTAATTTCGGTATCAACTACAGTATTACTGATTACAGAAGAATTATTATCTGAATTATTTAAAAGAAAATATGAAGCAGTTAAAGCAATAACTAGAACAGCTGCATATTTCATTATTCTATTTAAATTATTAATTCCTAAAACCTTCTTTTTGCTCTTTTCCTTTTCTATGATAGCTCTAAGGTTTTTTTCCGCTTTGTCTAAATCGAAATTTTTCAAGTTGTGATTAATTATATAATTCGTTCTATTATAATCTAAAAATACTTTTTTATTAAAATCATCCTGTAACCAATCTTCAAGCTCCTCTATTTCAGGATAAGTTATTGTATTTGTTAAATACTTTACAATAAGTTCATGTTCTCTTTTTCCTAACATATTTTACATAAATCTATCACTATAACGAACCCCAAAAACTAATACCCTAGTAATTGAATAATATTTTTTTTGCTATTTTCGTAATTAATAATGCCAAAAATTATCAAATTATCATATGAAGACACTATATAATGATGATATCTCTCTCATTAAAGCATTAAAGAATGAAGACGCAGATGCCTATTCATTTCTCTTACGTAATTACCATCATAAACTTTGTGTTTATGCGTTTAGTTTGACTAATGACAATGATTTTGCTGAAGATGTAGTTCAAAATGTATTTATTAATATTTGGAGGAGGCGAGATAAATTGAAGGACGATTTTATATTAAAAAACTACTTATATAAGTCTGTTTACAATGAATACATTGATCAGCATCGTAAACAAAAATCAATCTTAGCAATTGAGAAAAAATATATTGATGACTTAAATACAATTGTTGAAACTGAAGATGAAAGCTATCTTCAAAAACTAATTGAAATTGTAAAAAGAGAAATTGAAAACCTTCCCCCTAAATGTAGAGAAGCATTTCTATTAAGTAGAAAAGAAGGCTTAACTAATATTGAAATAGCTGAATATTTAAATATTTCGGTAAAAGGTGTAGAGTATCATTTATCAAGAGCCTTTAGTATATTACGTGAATCTGCCAAGGAAAAAGTCCAAACAATTTTGTTTTTATTATTTGGAAAAAACACAATGAAAACTATTTAAAAACTTACTAAATAACCAACATTCGTTTACCATTAATTTCTACCAACTCAACCATTAGCTTTTCATTATCGCTTAACACAAACTTGGACAATACATAGATAAATCTTTTACATTCCTCCGCTTTAATGTGTATTATAAGATAGAGTTATTTCAATCTTCAAAAAATAGATGGATTTCATTCAATAATTCTGTTTTCGATTTGCTCATATTTAGCACGTTGTAAAATTGGTTATTAATTGACTTGTCAATTAATTTCCCATTCCTAATTTTCATTAAATGAGGAAATCTATTGTAGGTCTTTAATTTGTATAAAGATTTCGAGATAAATTCAATGTTGTAATCTGATTCAATTTCTTTTCCGTTTAGATATACTATTTCAATTGTATTAGCAAGTTTAGGGATTATATTTTCTTCTATATATGTTTTCGAGTTGTTCCTATTGTTGTAACAAAAGAAATTTTTCCCATGATTTATACTTAAAAAACCAGCATATTTATTTTCAAATTTTTTCCGCCAAAAATACTTTGCAGGAAGAAAAACTATCATGAAAGGAATTGACAGAATAAATAAAAAAAACTTAACTATACCCCATAGAATGGTACTCGCTAAATTTTTAATCTTCTCAATAATTTTCATCTTTCCTTTCTAAAAAAATCCTCTCAAGAAACTTTTTAAATCTACATCTGTTTGAGGATAAGACAAATCCGTTGTTCCATTTGATTGGTATAAACAAATAATATTCTTTCCGAACTCTCTGTAAAAACTCCCTTGTTCATCTGGTGCGCTTACGTCCATCTCTGCTCCCCCAAAAATCATCTTCCCATAGGTCTTCCCATCTCTACAACGAACAAAAAAGCCTACTTCTTTACCTGTTAATGTATATATAGGCGTATATCCTTTAGTTGGCGCTGCAGTCTTTTCATAAACCAAGTCATAAGCAAAAGAGGATTTAACTTCATCGCTAAATATTGGAATCAATCCACCTTTAGTAGAAGTTACTATTGTTGAAGGTATTCCTTCTCTGTCTTCAATTTTATACCAAAAGTCTGTTTGTATTGTGTCGAGGTTTGTTTTTAAGGATTTAAAGTCAAAGCCAAATGATTGAGCATTCTCAAAATCCATTTCTTCTCCATCTTTATCCGCTGGAATACGAACTTTAAGATATGGAGGGGCTTTATACAAAACCGTACTAGTTAAGGTAGGGTTTTCTTTTATTTTACGTAGTTTCAAATTAACTTGTATCAAGTTGTCTTTAAGTTCATTGAGGCTTCTGTTTGGTTGGTAATTATGCGCTGTTGCTGCAACATCTACTTTATGCCCCTTGCTAAATTTAATTTCATACCAGCCATAGTTATCTGTTGTTAGCGTTTCTTCCTCGAGTGAATTGTCATCAATACTGTGACGATACCAACAATGAACAAGTACTTCAGCGTTTGGAATGGGTTTTCCTGTTATTTCGTCAATTATTTGCCCCGTTACGACAATATTGGTTTTATCATCATTACAAGCTAAAGTTGTCAAAACAATTAGTAATAGTAGTACGTTATGTAAAGCTGTGTTCATCATTATCTCATTTTAAAAAGTAGGTTTTATTAGTTTTTCAAATCCAGATAGTGGGTGTAATTCCCAATGTTCTGGTTGCTGTTCTTCACCCATCAATACAAATTCAATGCTTCCATTAATCTTTTGAATCTTGACATTATTATGAGTCAAATTTTTTCCGTCATTGAATAATTCTGTTTTCTTTACAAATACAGCTCTACCTAGACTATCTGTGTAACTTAAAGTTATATGGTGCGCAGAAAAAGGAGCATCTGGTTCGCGATACGTAATTCTAAATATTCCGGAGTTAAATTTATGATGCATTAATTCTCTTTCCAGAGATGTCTCACAGCCGATAAGAAATAAACAAAATAAAATACCACAAGTAAATTTATAATGAACCATTCTCAAATAGCCTTAACAAAAGTTATTACCTTCTTTATTTCAGCATAAACTCTCTCATCAATCCATTTTTTTTCATCATTAGATAGCTCATCCAAAAGATTCTCATTGTCTTCGTTAAAGTCAACTAATACATCTCTAAAAAATTCAGATTTAATATCAGTTACCCTTTGCTCATTAGTAAAGTTTAATGCTCCTATTTTAGATATAGCGCTTTGCAATCTGTTTACAGTGATATAATCTCTTAATTCATCTAATAAGAAAGATAAATCTTCTGATTTGGATGAAATATTTGGAATGTATGTCCATTTTTCAGCTTGATGATATTTCTTTTCTTCTTCAAATTCTTTGTTTTTTAATTTGATTATAGGTCTTAAATGAATCGATTTATAATCAACTTGATTAAAGGGTTTTATCACAACACCTTCTATTAGGTTTTCTTTTATTTCAGGGAGTTTTAGCTGCCTTGGAATGGTGGAATTAATTCTTGTGTTAAAATTTACGGCCTCTCCAAACTTTCCAATAAATAAGGGTTTAGCATGAAATATGTTGTGCTTTTCAAAGTAAGAGAGTGATGATTCGTAGTCTAGATACAATTTGGTCTCTATACCCTCTGTTTCCATGGCAATATCAAAGGCACAAAAATTAATTGTTGGGGCATAATATACTCCTGTTTGAATAGCTTGCACATCAGGAATCGGTTCTACAGAAGGGTGCGGATATTCTCCACCAAAAAGCTCTCCGTAAACAATATATTTGGCGGCTTTTATTTTGAGGCTTAAATCTTCGAATAGTTGCATAATAGCATTCTCTACGTTGTTTACCACAAGCTGAAAACCAAAAAAGTCATCATTCCAAGATAAATACTCTTTTCTCTTCGCATATTTTAAGTTCCCATTTTCGTAAACAAAACTAAAATTTGCGCCATGAACTTTTTCAGTAACGACCCATTGAAGTTTTTCCATTTTTGAAAAATCATGAGCATTTAATCCTAATTTTTCAAAATTACTGGGCATTTTCTCGTATTCTGAAAATGTATTCATTTTTACTCTTTTTTATTTTTTACAAACGATTTATTCAAGTATCAATAATAGATTAGAGTTTTCTATGAAGACTGTTATCTCTGTTTATTACTAAGCTCATATATTTTGTCATATAACCTTTTAAAGTTTGTTGCTGTATCCATTGGTGACTCACGAATAACCATATGATAATTTCTTTTTGTACAATTATTAAGTTCGGACATAATTCCTTCTAACAACAGAAAAGGAGAATCGTTGTTCACTAGTATTGTATTATGCATTTTAGCAGGCATTGTCCAAAAATTCATTTGGTTTATCAAATCAACAAAGTCATTCCATTCACTAGCTTTTATTTTTTTTTCAGAATAATGAAAGGGGGGAAAGTCTTCGGGTTCAGGTCTATATTTTGATGTTGCTAACTGCCGTTTTTCTATTAGCTTCATAGCCTTTTTGTTTTTTTGGATTCTAAAAACTGTTATAGCATCGCCTATTATAGTCAAACGATATGATTCAATAGTCGCTTCTCTTAAGTTTGGTTCATTCATGTTATTCCATCTATTCCACCAAAATCTTGCTTCCATAGTAGTTTTCATGTCAAAAGACGCTATTATACTATCATTTTTCTTAACAAGATTATAGTCAATATCGCAATCCTTTTTTAATATGTTTCCTTTTTTATCTATTACAAACCATTCATCGCTTTCAACTTTTTTGTGTTTGTCCATATTCAAATATTCTTTTGCATCATATGCTACTTTAGCCTTCCCATTTTTAAATGATTTGGCAAAATTATATACACAAGGAATAACGACTTGCCCAAATTTATTAGCAAACCCCATTTTTCCATTTCGAATTACCCTTGTTAACCCTTCAACAAAAGGCTCCGGGCCATTGTTAAACACCACAGCATCAAACAAAATATTCTGATTTCTGTCTATAGCAATCAGCCTTCTGTATGTAGTGTCATTTGGATGTTCAATAACATTGGCATAATACTCTAAAGTATCTGTTCCATAGTAAGCATATTTTCCAAACGGGATTATCGTATCATTCTTTTCATTTACATATGCTACTCTTACACCATATTGAAGGTGTTCTTCATCTGTGACGGCTATTAACTTTTCTGTTGAGATAGTGTCGGATACCGATTTATCAAAATATTGATAATTGGTTGCTTCCTTATCCATATATTCTCTACATGAAAACGCTATCGATAGGCTAAAAACTAAAATGATTAATTGTTTTATTCTCATTGTTGCAATACATTAAAATCATAAATAATTATGCTTACGGCTTTGAAATGGTATACAAACGAGTTTAGCTTTTTATTACTTGAGTTTCAGAGATAAAAAAATCACCTTCTTTCCCGGTTGTTTCCACTTTCTTCGCACTTAAACCCTCTTCTAATATTTGCACCAAATCTTCTTGACTAATTGCAAGAAAACCTGTTGAAATACTTAATGGAGAGCCATAATTAGAAAAGTTAAACTGCATCATTTTTTTCTTAATCATATTACTTTCACGAAGCAACCAATACTCTGGATTAGACACTTTGATAATTAGAATTTTTTGACCATTAATTTTAATTTCAGAAAAGCCTATAATGCATTCCCAATTAATTAATTTGCTATTTGCCTTTTTAGGATACATATGTATTCCTTCTACATCTACAACCAACGCAAGTTCCGTTTTTACTATACGCCTAGTTGCAACGTACATACCAAATCCAAAAAACAATACACTCAATAGACCTATTCCCTGAATAAGGTAAGAAGCTTGTAAAAATGGGTTAATAAAAACTTTGGGGTTTATTATAAAACAAACACTAAGAGCAATAAAAAATAATGAGATTACAAGAAGTCGCATTGCTTTTTTCTCACTAGTGTATATTTCTTTTTTAATCATTTTTTATTTATTATTAAGTACATATTGGAAATAAAGGAACCTCTCGCTTCCGTACATAATTTTATGTTACATAAAAACTAAATACTCCTTTAGGTATTTTGACGTTACCACCATTATCAAAACCTCCATCTCCCCATACGCCTTTAAAAGAAGTACCAGAACTTGCGCTTGTAATAACACCAACCATTACTAATCCTTCTGATGTTGATTCTGTAGTTTTGTATCTAATTGATATATTAGGACCATCCGACTGCCAAGTTCCTATTCCTGAAAAGCTAGGATAATTGGGTTTAGATAATGTTAGTGTCCCATCATCAAAAAAATGAATATAATAATCTATATTAATGTTGGAATAGTCAGGTTCATTTGAAGTGTCGTTATTATAACCTCCTACAAAAACACCTTCTTTAAAAACTGTATTGATTATAATTTTCACCATAGTCTTATAAGTAGAATTAGCAACTTCTATATCTATTTCTACCTCTCCCAAGGGCATGTTTCTATTCCATGAAATTACACCTGTGTTTTCATCAATTTTCACATCTCCACTGGCTACAATTTCACTGGATGAACTGAAAGTTCCTTCTTCTCCTTTCCAATCTACTACTGGAGGAGAGGTTACTCCTTCTTCAAAAAAGGTGTTTTCGATTTTTGTTTCAGCATATGTTACACTTATACCTGTTATGGTATCATCATCATTGCTACAAGCTCCAATTGTAAAAATCAGGAGTATAGCCATACTAATGTGTATTATCTTCTTTTTCATTGTAGTTCATTTATAAATTGTTAAACTCAATGGCATCACAAGTACCTACAAATGGAATTCCTGCATTTCCAAAGGCATAGGTAATAAGGCCTACGTATACCTGATTGCCATATGAGGGCGCTGTTCCTGGTAATTTACCTGTACCAGTATAAAGTGTCCATTCATCTGGAGTAGCACCACTACTTAGGTTTGGTTGTTGCCAATAAAAAGTAAGCTCATTATTTTCATCACCAACAATGCGTATATCTACTCGTCCTAAAGGGGCTGTATCTATACCTGCATCATTTACAAAGGAAACGCCATCAACAGTGTTTTTTCCTTCTATGGTAAACTGTCTTATTCCTCTATGACCTACCACTATATGAGAAGAGTTTATAGAATTAAAATCTTCTGCATGCACTTGGATTCCTGCAAAATTGTATTGTGTTCCGTTATGGACTGGTGCTGTTTGCGAATCTGTGGTTATACCAATACCTATATTTCTTGCAATAACCTCAAAAGGAAAGGTCATTAATTTAGCATCTAATCGTCCTTGTTCTTCGTTAAAATGCAAGGTTTGATTGTTTGTATTATTATCAAGGAGTGCATGATATCGTCCTGAAACCCTACCTACGTTAGGCAATACTTCGGCATTATTTGTTACATAATCTATTAGCGGACCAGTACCATCAAAATCATCTACAATTGAGACCGTATTGTTTTCTTCTGATTTGGTTATGAAACTATATACAGTACTACTAGTTTCTCCACCTTGATCGTCCTTTGCTACTACTCTCCAATAATAGGTTTCAGAAAAATTCAATTGATTTGTAACGTTAAAATCTGTAGTGGTTAAATTCGCTACATACAAATTTGTTGCAGCCTGTTCTGTACCCAAATACATATCGTAGACTACAGTATCTCCATCAGGATCGTTTGCTGTTTCCCAACTAAAAACAGGTAATACATCTATATCCGTTGCTCCATTAGTTATCTCATTTAGATTAAAAGAGTCTGGGGGATTATTTTCTTCTACTGGGTCTGGATTTATTACTGAGTCAGGTTCAGAAATTGTATCTGGAGCGTTATTGTCGTCACTTCCGCATGAGATAATAAAAACCGTCACCATGAGTATCATTAATATATCTGCTAATTTATTTTTTGTTTTCATCGCTTTATTTTTTTCGATTGTACATTCAGGTGTTTCTTAGTTACCTATTGTATTATTCTAATGCCCAAACATCATTTAAGTAACCACTTCCATCAATTCCACCAATCACCCATATTTTATCATCGAACACTACAGAAATATGGGTGCTTCGTTCTGAAAAAGATGCATCGTTTGCAACTTGGTACCACTCGGTACCATTAGCACTGTACCAAACATCATTTTGAAAATCATCATCATCTTCCCCTCCAATGACCCATAACTTATCAGCAAATACTACTGAAGTATGAATAAATCTACCAGAGAATTGAGCACTTTTAGTTGCTTTGGTCCAATCTTTACCATCATTACTATACCAAACATCATTTAAGAATGGGAAATTGCCATCATACCCTCCAATGACCCATATTTTATCATCAAACTCTACAGAAGTATGGCCTTGCCTACCAGAGAACTGAGCATTTGCAGTTGCTTCAATCCAATCTTTACCGTCTTTACTATACCAAACATCATTTAAGCGTTGTCCATTATTTCCACCAATCACCCATATTTTATTATCGAATACTACAGAAGTATGGCTATTTCTAGCAGAAAATTGAGCACTTGGAGTTGCTTCAATCCAATCTTTACCGTCTTTACTATACCAAACATCATTTAAACGTTGTCCATTATTTCCACCAATCACCCATATTTTATTATCTAATACTACAGAAGTATGGTTACTTCTAGCAGAAAATTGAGCACTTGGAGTTACTTCAATCCAATTTTCTCCATCTTCACTATTCCAAACATCGTGTAAGCGTTGATTATCATCATTTATCCCTCCAATGACCCATATTTTACCGTTGAACTCAATAGAAGTGTGACTGCTTCGTTCTGAAAATGGAACTTTAGCCGTTATAGGAGCGTTAGGTATTCTCAAATCCCTAGTTTTAAAGCTATGTATTGCACTTGGCGTATTACCTCCTTTTTTATCTTTTGCCATAACGCACCAATAATAATCTTTTGATATTCCCAAACGTTCGGTGACTTCAAAACTAACAGTGTTTAAATTTTCACTATATATAGCTTCTGGAGGATTTTTAACATCAATATATAAGTCGTAGGTTACAGAATCGCCATCAGGGTCTATTGCCTTTTCCCAGCTAAAAACTGGTTTTACATTAACATTTACTTCTCCATCTGCAACCGCTATAAGATTAAAGATTTCAGGAGATTTGTTTTCTTCTGTAGGGTCTGGGTTTGTTACTGGCTCTGAGATGTTATTGTCGTCATTTGAACATGAAGTAACAAAAACCGTCACCATTAGTATCATTAATATATCTGCTAATTTATTTTTTGTTTTCATCGTTTTATTTTTTTCGATTGTACATTCAGGTGTTTCTTAGTTACCTATTGTATTATTCTAATGCCCAAACATCATTTAAAAAACTCCCATCATATCCAGCTATTAACCAAATTTTTTCTTTGAATACTATTGACGTATGATAGTATCTTTTGGAAAAAGAGACATTGTTTTTAACTTGCTTCCATACATTACCACTGGAAGTGTACCAAATGTCATTAAAAAGACCACCAGGTGCCACGCCACCAACAACCCATATTTTATCATCAAAAATTACAGAAGTATGACCAACTCTTTCGTTAAAGAGGGATCCGGTTGCAACTTGATTCCACACAACCCCATCTTCACTTTGCCAAACATCATTTTTATAATTATTACCATCATGTCCTCCAATAACCCACAATTTATCATCAAATACTACAACGGTATGGTTATTTCTACTAGAGAATTGTGCACTTGCTGTAACTTGATTCCACGCAACCCCATCTTCACTTTGCCAAACATCATTAAAGCGTGATGCACCTCTATCCCCACCAATGACCCACATTTTATCATTAAATACTACGGAAGTATGATTACGCCTACCAGAAAATTGAGCACTTGCACTTGCTTCTGTCCAATTTATTCCATCTGCACTATACCAAACATCATTTAGATATTGGCTATTATTATCATATCCACCAATAATCCATATTTTACTATCAAATACTATAGAAGTATGGCCTCTTCTGGCAGAGAATTGAGCATTAGTAGTTGCTTCGGTCCAATTTTCTCCATTTTCACTATGCCAAACATCATTAAGATTTTCTAAATTATTATTACGTCCACCTATTACCCATATTTTATCATTAAATACTACAGAAGTGAAATCTCTGCGTTCTGAAAATTGAGCATTTGCTATTATAGCATCATTAGGGATCCTTAAATCTCTTGTTTTAAAGCTATGTATTGCACTTGCAGAACTACTTCCTTTTTCATCTTTTGCTATTACACGCCAATAATAATCTTTTGATAACTCTAACCTTTCTGTTGCTTTGAAAGTAACGGTGTTTAAATTTTCTTTGTATAAGGCGTACGGTGATAGATTTCTGTGATCCAGAAGTGCTATCTGATCGGTAAGATATATATCATACGTTAGTGCATCCCCATCAGGATCATTTGCTGGTTCCCAACTAAAGGTTGGTCGCACATCAACATCCTTTTCATTATCTGCAACGGCTATAAGATTAAAGGTTTCGGGTGGTTTGTTTTCTTCTACCGGGGCTGCAGTATTATTGTCGTCACTTCCGCATGAGGCTACAAAAATTAATATTGTAAGCATTACTAATGCATTGGCTAATTTATTTTTTGTTTTCATCTGTTAATATTTATTGTTTTAGAAGTCACACTTCGACTCTGCACTTCGACAGGCTCAATGTACCACCCAGTGCGGGTATGTAGCACCTAATTAACATTTTGCTGTGTGATTTAAGTTAATGATGGGTGTTTCATCTTTTTATTTTTTTGATTTTACAATTAGATGTTTCTTAGTATGAAACTCTTTTTGATTAATCTAGTGCCCAAACATTGTTTTGAGGACCATCAGCATTTTGTCCTCCAATGACCCATATTTTATTATCAAAAACTACAGAAGTGTGCCCACTTCGTTCTGGAAAAGATGCATCGTTTGCAACTTGGTTCCACTCGGTACCATTAGCACTATACCAAACATCATTTAAAGAACCACCATTACCGCCTCCTCCAATGACCCAGATTTTATCATCAAACACTACAGAAGTATGATTTCGTCTACTAGAGAATTGAGCATTTGCCGTTGCTTGGGTCCAATCTTTACCATCTTTACTATACCAAACATCGGTAAATATTTCAAGATTATCACCACTTCCTCCAATAACCCATACCTTACCATCAAACACGACAGAGGTATGATTAATCCTAGCAGAGAATTGAGCATTTGCCGTTGCTTCAATCCAATTTTCTCCATCTTCACTGTACCAAACATCATTTAAGCGTTCCCCATTAGGCCTTAATCCACCAATAACCCACATCTTATCATCAAACACTACGGAAGTGTGTCTTGTACGCCATGAAAATTGTGCACTAGTGGTTACTTCGGTCCAATTTTTACCATTTTCACTGTACCAAACATCATCATTAAAAAAAGACCCACTCCCACCAATGACCCACATTTTATCATCAAAAACTACAGAAGTGTGTTCTGCACGCCATGGAAATTGAGCATTTGAGGTCGATTCGGTCCAATTTATACCATTTTCACTGTACCAGACATCACTAGAGCCTCCACCAATGACCCATATTTTATCATCAAAAACTACAGAAGTTCTGCCGTATCCGTTGAATTGAGTATTTGATGTTATTGGACCATCAGGTATTCTTAACCCTCTTGTCCTAAAGCTATGTATTGTACTGGCTCTTCTACCTCCTCTATTATCTTTTGCTACTACACGCCAATAATAATCTTTTAACAATCCTAAACTTTCTGTAGCTTGAAAAGCAAGAAAGCTAAAATTCTCACTATATAAGGGGTTTGGCTGATTTTCGGTATTAGGATGTATTAAAAAATCATTATAATTATCGGTAAGATGTAATTCATAAGTTACAGGGTCTCCATCTGGGTCTTTTGCTGCTTCCCAACTAAAATTTGGTCGCACATCAACATCTATTTCATTATCTGCTACAGCTATAAGGTTAAAGCTTTCGGGAGGCGTATTCTCTTGGATAGGATCTGGTTCTGAAATTTCATCTGGGGGTATGACGTTATTGTCGTCACTTCCGCATGAGGCTACAAAAATTAATATTGTTAGCATTACTAATGCATTGGCTAATTTATTTTTTGTTTTCATCTTTTTATTTTTTTGATTGCACATTTAGATGTTTACTAGTACACTTACTAATTAATCAATTGTCCAAACATCTCCTAAGGCTTGAAAACTATCACGTCCTCCAATAACCCAAATTTTTTCTTTGAATACCGTTGACATATGGTCGCTTCTTCCTGGAAAAGAAGGCGCAAAACTAATGATTGGCTTCCACTCAAAACCGTCTGCACTATACCAAACATCATTAAAAAGAATACCACTACCACGCCCACCAATGACCCACATTTTATCATCAAATACTACAGAAGTAAGTCCTACTCTTTTGTCAAAGAGAAGCGATCCGGTTGCAACTTGATTCCAGTTATAACCATCTTCACTTTGCCAAACATCGTTTTTAAACTCTCCATCACCTAATCCTCCAATAATCCATATTTTATCATCAAATACTACTGATGTATGGTTATTCCTTTGTGGAAGAAATGATTTTATCTTCCAATTTATTCCGTCTTCACTAGACCAAACTTCACTTTTATCATCACCATCAACACCGGCATTCCCGTTAATGACGTATATTTCATTATCAAATACTACAGAAGTATGATCTTGCATAGGAGAGAATTGGGCATTTGGAGTGGCTTCAATCCAATTTATACCATCTTCACTATACCAAACATCATTTAAAGAACCACCATTACCACTGCCTGCAATAACCCATATTTTACCATCGAACACTACAGAAGCATGAGAATGTCTAGCAGGAAATTGAGCATTTGGAGTTGCTTCAATCCAATTTTCTCCATCTTCGCTGTACCAAACGTCATTTAGTTTTCCTGATAAACTAGTTCCTCCAATAACCCATAATTTATCATTGAACATCACAGAAGATGCCTCAGCTCTTTCACCAGATTTCACATTTAAGGTTATAGGTTCATTTGGCATTTTTATATCTCTTGTGCTAAAGCTGTATGTTGCACTTTCAGCACGACCACCTTTATCGTCTTTTGCCTCAACTCTCCAATAATAATCTTTTAGCAATCCTAAACTTTTTGTTGCTTCGAAAGTAACAGCACTTATATTTTCTCTATATAAAGCTTCTGGCGGATTTTTAACATCAATATATATGTCATACGTTACAGGGTCTCCATCGGGGTCTTTTGACTCTTCCCAACTAAAAGTTGGTCGCGTATCTACATCCTTTTCATTATCTGAAACTGCAATAAGATTAAAAGCTTCAGGAGGTTCATTCCCTTCTACAGGATTAGGTTCTGAAATTTCATCTGGAGCATTATCATCATCACTTCCACATGAACTAACAAATACAATTAGCATCATTATTAATACAGTGATTATTTTATTTTTTGTTTTCATCTTTTTATCTTTTTTGATTGTATATTCAGAATTCCAGTAGCACTACTTTTTGATTAATCAAATGCCCAAACATCTCCTAAGTCTTGACCATTATTTCCACCAATGACCCAAATCTTTTCTTTGAATGCTATTGATGTAAGATTGTATCTTGAAGAGAAAGATGTGTTACTTGGGATTTGATTCCATAAGGTACCATTAGCACTGTACCAAATATCATTAACCAAATCATCTGTGAACCCACCAATAACCCATATTTTATCATCAAAGACCACAGAAGTATGGTCACGTCTACCAGAAAACTGAGTACTTGCTATCGCTTCAGTCCAATTTTCTCCATCTTCACTATACCAAACATCGTTTAAATTGTTACCATCATTATATCCATTGGTGACCCATATTTTATTACCAAACACTACAGAAGTATGTCCTCTGCGTCCTAAAAATGCAGCACTTGCAGTCGCTTCGGTCCAATCTTTACCGTCTTCACTATACCAAACATCATTTAAGTATTGGTTGTTGTTGAGATCACGCCCACTTATTACCCATATTTTACCATCAAAAATTACAGAAGCATGATCAAACCTTTCAGAGAATTGAGCACTTGCAGTTGCTTGAGTCCAATTTATACCATCTTCACTATACCAAACATCATTTAGACCACCATCGACATCTTGTCCGCCAATGACCCACATTTTATCATTAAATACTACAGAAGTATGGTTTCGTCTAACAGAGAATTGAGCACTTGGAGTTGCTTCGGTCCAATCTTTTCCATCTTCACTTTGCCAAACATCATTTAAGTTGGTGCCACCACCATATCCTCCAATGGTCCATATTTTATTATCAAATACTACAGAAGTATGACGGCTGCGACTTGAAAATTGAGCATTTAACGTTATAGGTTTAAGCATTCTTTCTTCGACAGGGTTATCATCATCACTTCCACATGAACTAACAAGTACAATTAGCATAGTTAATACAGCGATTAATTTATTTTTTGTTTTCATCGTTTTATTTTTTTTGATTGCACATTCAGAACTCCAATGGAATCTTTTGTTGATTATTCAAATGCCCAAACATCATCTAAGCGCGGTCCACCACCGGATCCACCAATGACCCATATCTTACTATCAAATACTACTGAGGTATGGGAAGTCCGTTCTGAAAAAGATGCATTGTTTGTAACTTCCTCCCAATCAACACCATTGGCACTATACCAAACATCATTTTTTCTACCACCACTTTCTTGCCCACCAATTACCCAGATTTTACCATCAAATACTACTGAAGTATGAATAACTCTACCAGAGAATTGAGCACTTTTAGTTGCTTTGGTCCAATTTATACCATCTTTACTACTCCAAACATCATTTTTAAAACCGCCATCATGTCCACCAATAGTCCATATTTTATTATTAAACACTACAGAAGTATTGCCAAATCTTTCTGAAAATTGAGCATTTGTAGTTGCTTCGGTCCAATTTATACCATTTTCACTGTACCAAACATCATTTAGATTGCCTCCATTACCAATCACCCATATTTTATTATCAAAAACTACAGAAGTATGGCCAGCTCGTTCTGAAAATTGTGCTTTTAGTGTGGCTGCGGTCCAATTTATACCATCTTCACTATACCAAGCATCGTGCAAGCGTTCTCCATCACTCCCACCAATGACCCATATTTTACCATCAAACACCACAGAACTATGACTTGTACGCCCTGAAAATTGAGCATTAGCTGTTGCTTCGGTCCAATTTATACCATCTTCACTATGCCAAACATCATTTAAGCGTTGATTATCACCATCTCGTCCTCCAATGACCCATATTTTACCATTAAACTCTACAGAAGTATGGCTATGTCTACCAGAGAATTGAGCATGTAAAGTTATAGGGGCTTCAGGCATTCTTAACTCTCGTGTGTTAAAGCTATGTACTGCGCTTTCTGTACTGCCACCTTTATCGTCTTTTGCTACTACACGCCAATAATAATCGTTGGACACTCCTAAACGTTCTGTAGTTTCAAAAGTAACAGTGCTTATATTTTCACTATATAAAGCTTCTGGCGGATTTTTAACATCAAGATATATATCATACGTTACTGCATCTCCATCGGGGTCGTTTGCGGCTTCCCAACTAAAGGTTGGTCGCACATCAACATCTACTTCATCATCTGCAACCGTTATAAGGTTAAAGGTTTCAGGTGGTTTATTTTCTGCTACTGTGTTGTTATCGTCATCACTTGAGCATGAAATACTAAAAACCAATATCATTAGCATCATTAATACATTTGTTAATTTATTTTTTGGTTTCATCGTTTTTTTTTTTGATTATACATATCATATTCAGACATTTACAGAGATGTCTGTTGATTATTCAAATGCCCAAACATCGTTTAGAGCACCATCGACATCTCGTCCACCAATGACCCAAATTTTTTCTTTGAATGTTATCGATGTATGGTGGAATCTTTGGGAGAAAGGTGCATTATCAGTTGCTTGTTTCCATTCGACACCATTGGTACTGTACCAAATATCACTAAAATTACTAGCTACTATAGACCCTCCAATGACCCACAATTTATCATCGAATACTACAGAAGTATGGGCTGCTCTTTCATCAAAGAGAGCTTCAGTTGCAGCTTGTTTCCACGAAACCCCATCTTCACTAAACCAAGCATCATTTTTAAAACCATTCCCTTGTCCACCAATGACCCATAATTTATCATCAAATACCACAGAAGCATGGTTACTTCTAGCAGAGAATTGAGCACTTGTAGTAGCTTCTGCCCAATTTATACCATTTTCACTATACCAAACATCATTTAGACTACCATCAGTATCTTGTCCACCAATGACCCACATTTTATTATCAAATACTACTGAAGTATGGAAATGTCTATCAGAGAATAGCGCTTTTGGCGTTGCTATAGTCCAATCTTTACCATCTTTACTATACCAAACATCATTTAAGCGTTGATTATCACCATCACGCCCACCAATGACCCATATTTTACCATCGAATACTACAGAAGTATGATTTGTACGTGCTGGAAATTGAGCATTTGGAGTTGCTACGGTCCAATTTTCTCCGTCTTCACTATACCAAACATCATCAAGGTGTTGGAGGAAATTGTTATCAACGCCACCAATGACCCACATTTTACCGTTGAACTCTACAGAAGTGTGCCCGCTTCGTTCTGAAAATTGAGTATGTAGAGTTATAGGATCGTTGGGCATTTTTAAATCTCGGGTGTTAAAGCTATGTACTGCGCTTTCTGTACGACCACCTTTATCGTCTTTTGCCACTACACGCCAATAATAATCGTTGGACACTCCTAAACGGTTTGTAGTTTCAAAATTAATAGCACTTATATTTTCACTATATATAGCTTCTGGCGGATTTTTAACATCAAGATATACATCATACGTTACTGCATCTCCATCGGGGTCGTTTGCGGCTTCCCAACTAAAAGTTGGTCGCACGTCAACATCTACTTCATCATCTGCAACCGTTATAAGATTAAAGGTTTCAGGTGGTTTATTTTCTACTACTGTGTTGTTGTCGTCATCACTTGAGCATGAAATACTAAAAACCAATATCATTAGCATCATTACTACTGTAGTTAATTTATTTTTTGCTTTCATCGTTTTATTTTTTTAAAATTGTGCGGTCATATTATGTTTTTTACAAAACTGTCTGTTGATTAATCAAATGCCCAAACATCATTTAAGAAGTTCCCATCATATCCTCCTATTACCCAAATCTTTTCTTTAAATACTGTTGAAATATGGTCAGACCTCTTGGAAAAAGGTGCATTGTTAGTGAGTTGTTTCCACTCAACACCATCAGTACTATACCAAATATCATTAAGACTACTAGGTGCAGCTCCACCAAACAGCCAAATTCTATTATCAAATACTACGGAAGTATGCCTAATTCTTTTGGCAAATGGAGCTGCAGAAGTGGCTTCTGTCCAATTAGCTCCATCTTCTGTGTACCAAACATCGTTTTGACGCGTATCATCTGTTCCTGCAATTACCCATAGTTTATCATCAAACACTACGGAGGTATGAAGCGACCTTTCTGAAAAAATTGAAGTAACAGGTTTGGTTTCCGTCCAGGTTATTCCGTCTTCGCTGGACCAAACCTCATTGTAATTACCGCCATCATATCCTCCTAGCACCCATACTTTGTCTTTGTAGACTACTGAGGTGTGTCTTCCGCGTGCTGAAAATTGAGCACTTATAGTTGCTTGCGTCCAATTTTCACCATCTTCGCTATACCAAATATCATTTAAGTATACATCTCCATCATATCCACCGATAATCCATATTTTATCATCAAACACAACAGAGGTATGCTCTCGTCTAGCTGAGAATTGGGCTTCAGATGTTACTTGTTCCCACTTAACTCCATCTTCACTTTGCCAAACATCATTTAAATGAGAGAAATCATCTGTAAATCCACCAATGACCCATAATTTATCCTTAAATTCTACAACAGATGCTCTGCGTCTATTCTTAAATTCTGCATTTAATGTTATTGGTTCATTTGGCATTTGTAAATCTCGGGTAGTAAAGCTGTGTACCGCACTTTCCGTACTACCGTCTTTATCATCTTTTGCCACTACTTTCCAATGATAATTTTTTAACAAGCCTAAGTGCTCTGTTGTTTCAAAACTAGTAGTACTTAAATTTTCACTAAATAAAGCTTCTGGTGGGTTTTTAACATCAAGATATATATCATACGTTACTGCATCTCCATCAGGGTCGTTTGCAACTTCCCAACTAAAAGTTGGTTTTATATCGACATCTACCTCACCATCTGCAAGCGCAATAAGATTAAAGGTTTCAGGAGATTTGTTTCCTTCTACAGGGTCAGGTTCTGAAACTGGGTCTGGAGCATTATTGTCGTCACTTCCACATGAAGTAACAAAAACTAAAAATACAAGACTTAAATATTGAATAGTTTTGATTGTTTTCATTGCGTGTTTTTTTAAATAGATTATTTTCTGTTTAACAAAGCCATTTCTTTGTAAGATTTAGCGTATAGAAATTTATAGATTGATATTTTTTATTCAATCTTCTTTTTCAATAAAAAAGAATAAAAACCCCTGAAGAACCTTACAGGCTCTTGAGGGGTAAAGCAAAAATTAGAAATTAGGGATATTTCTAATTTTTGATTTATAATTGTTATTCTGAAATATTAAATTGAGTCTTGATTTCTTCGTATGACATTTTAGAATAATCAACACTTAATGATTTCCCTGACACAGATGCTGATGCTAATGGGGTTCCGCCAGGTATTATAACATATCGATATTGATTAAACCTGTTTATAACTCCATTCAAATTAGTACCATTAGTTGATACTGCTTGGATTTTGATTATTGCAATAGGCTTCTCCGTAGCTACAGTTGGAGGATTAAACTCAATTCTATGACGATATTGTACATTGACACTATGGAAAGTGTGGGGTAGTTGAAAGACATCAATTTCTACCTCCTCAGCTACTTCGGTGAGTGTTCGAGCAAATACCAAAACAACCCCCTGGTCTAATACACTCTCTGTTATTTCAGGAGCCTTAATATCAAAATCTACACTCGTTACTCCTGTTCCAGAACCAGGGGCAAATCCGTTTTCAATCCATTCAGAATATATAACATTTGCTGTTCCAGGTTCCCCATTTTCTCCATCTTGCCCATTTGTTCCATCAACACCATCGGCTCCTGCAGGACCAGCTGGCCCTATGGCACCGTCTTCGCCATCTGAGCATGAAAAAATTGAAATCGATACTATAAGTATCATTATTAACCTAACTATTTTTTTTTTTGCTTTCATAATTTTAAGTTTATAAGTATGAAATAGCAAATTTAGTTGTGAAGATTAATCAAGTCTTGTACAAAATGGACATGGTAGAATAATTCTAAATAAAATTATTGAGATACTTAAAATTTCTGTCTGGAGGTATTGAATATTACTATTCGTTTTTAAGGATTCTTAATAAGTAAGCCTATGGTCATGAGCATGACCATAGGCTTACTTTTAACATTTTTTTGCAATAAAAATGAGATGATTTATTGTCTGTCAAAAAATCTTTCAATAATTACATCTCCACTTGTAGGGTCTGTATCTATTATTTCTAATTTGTCTGCTGCTACAGAAAACGTAAATTGTGATTCTGTTGATGTAATTACAGCACCTTGGGCATCAAGAAACTCAATTTTATCACCATTAGTTCTATAACTAGCAGAACTCTCAACTACAGGTAAACAATCTGTTCTATCCTGATTTGCTTCAAAAGTTCTTTGACTAAACATATTATCTGTTAATGTATATATTGTGTTTTTTTCGCAATCTAAAAGGCTAATTGGGGCACCATCTGTATCAGTTGCATTAGCTAATTTCCAAGAGCCTACTATAGAGTTATTAATCTTATCATCATCATCATTATTACAAGAGGTAAATGCTAATATTACAAGTAGCGTGCATAATAAAAAAGGAATTTTCATATTTAATAAAATTTTAAGTTTACGTATTTAATTAGTGTATCGAAAGTAAAAGAACGTCTTCTAAATAGTATTTATTATATTCATCAAAAATACGCCTCCGCAGATAACGTTTTTTAAGTTTATCTTAAGCTATAACTATTTATTTACAATGTCTTACACGAAATTTGAATAAATTAGAATGTTGCTGTTTTAGGTATATTTATAATTTCTTTTTTAATAAAGCCAAACATTTTCGATTCCTTATTTGTAGGGTTTTCTCTTAAGAACCATTTCCGTTAAACTAACATCTCCATTTATAAATTCACTTGGAGGTATTTGCATAAACTTTTTAAATTCTTTAGTGAAAGATGGATGGTCATAAAACCCACATTCTAATGCTAATTTAGTTAACGTTTCTTCTTCATTTTGATTGATACCGGCCATAATGGTATTCCATTGTAGGGTTCTATAATATTTTTTAGGTGATATACCTATTACCTTTTTAAATAAGCGAAAAAGATACTTTTGGTGCACTCCAATTTTTTCGCAAATGCCTTCTATACTTCTTTTGCCCACAATATCTGTTTGCATTAATTCTACAACAATATCTATCAAAGGAATTTCAGGAAGAGCAGTAGGTATTATACTTAATAGATAATGTTCAAAAACTTCTTGTATGCTTTTTATATCTCTGGGACAATTTTCTAATTTATCTTCCAATATTTGAGCACCTATGGTAGAGAAATCGGCAGGAGGATGATTAGTAAAATTACTTCCTTCTTTATGGAACAAACGATAAAACCCTGTAGGTGTAAACTCAATAAAAATTTGTTTAACAATACCTTGGTGCACTATTGAGACGCCTCCTTTTGTTGTTATTCCCAATACATAAGCTCTTTTTGGCAGAGGTTCATTTTTTTGGTCATATACGTTTCGCATAAGGTCTCCAAAGAAAAAGGTGAGCCCAGTTGTATCTAAGGGAGGTATAGGGTGCAACTGGGGCACCTCCGTTTCATTCTCTATATAAGACATGCGTTTTACAAAGGGTGTTAATGCTTTTTCTTTTAATGGTACGATGCTAAATTTAAGATTTGACATGTTTCTTCGGTCTATTATTTGATTTTAAATTAAAGGTTTCGTTTGATTGGATTATTTGATGTCCGTCATATTATTTTACAAGAATCTTATTAAACTTTATTGCTCCTCCAATGTCCACTACTTTAAGCAGAAACAATCCAGATGTGAGGTTTTCTATATTTAGAGTATTGGTATCTTCCGCTTTAAGCACCTGCCTGCCTCCCATGGTATAAAGTTCTAAGGACTTTACATCATTGTCATTTGAAATATTGATTGTTTTAAAAGCTGGATTAGGATATATTTTAAATGATGAACCTGCTGTGGTTGTAGTTGGTGGTATTGAAAGTGTATTGTAATTAAATACACAATTGGTTATGGCATCGTATTTTGGAGTGTGCTCTTCGTCCATATATTCTTTTATCCCCCAGCTACCAAACCTTCCGTAAGGCTGATGAGATGAGAAAAAGGATAGCAAGCCTCCTTGTGTATTTCCATACCAATAATCAATATATTCGCAGTACATATCTTGAATTCTAGAATCTCTATTTGCCTGGGTTAACTTATTAGTTAACATGTTACCCAATGTATTATTTTGTTGATATACGCCTTGAGCCACCAAATGCTGACCCGCTTCGTAAGCAATAAGGCCTAAATTATAGGCATCAGCAATATCTTTATTTTGGTCCATTCTGTTATAAGCTGTTGTTAACTCGGCTTCTAACAGGTCTAAAATTTCAGAAACTGTAATCGTTTCTATTTGTCCGTTATTGCCAATGGTATTACCTATGCCATTGCCAAAATACGGGGCTATTGCCAATGCATCTGCCGTAACCATACTTGGATTATATAACGGGTCATTGAAAAAAGTCAATAGTTGGTTGTTATGAAAGGTACTACCAGCCCAACCAGGAATAACTTTCACTAACCTTTCATTACCTTGAAATACAGTTTCGAACGTATGAAATATATCTGCGGAGCGTTTTGCTGTATATTTACGTGAACGTTCTAAAAGTTGTCCTGTATACCCTAAATTTTGGGCAAATGCGCCTACTTCATGTGTTTGGGTAAAATTTGTATTCCATACTTCATTACTATATTCTAAATAAATTTTAAGGTTGGGATTTAAGTTATCCCTAAAAAGGGTTGCCAATTCGGTTATATAATTATCATCTGCTCTATGTGGAATGTTTATCCAAGCATTCTTTTGAGCTGTATTACATAAATCAATAACATATTCCCACGCCACTCCTTTTTCAATAGCTTGGGATGCATTATCTTTTTGTGTTCTTTCACTCCAAATTTCGTTTTCAGAGAAATTAGTTTCAGACCAATCCATAAAACGAATGGTCTGAAAATCATCAATAAAATCAAGTATTTCGGTGGTAAATTGTTGCGTTTGGTATGTATCAACATAATCTGGCAGAATGAACTTAATATCATTAATAGGGTCACTTTGTAATGATTCTTCAATTTCAATTAAAACTCTACCATGCGAAGCATCTACTGGAACTAGAACATCAACAGGTGTTGTATATGTAGTTATGGCATTAGATGTATCTTGTCTTACACTAACCTGTCCACTACCAGAAACAATTAATCTATGCATTCCTGATGGATTATGCCCATTAGAATCTGTAAATAATATAGCTCTGGCAATTTGTGGCGGGTCTATACCATTATCATAAGGGATTACAGTTGGATATCCGTTTTCATTGACAGGTATTTCCACACCGCTATTCCAAGGCGAATTTGGTTGAGCCTCATGTGGAATCCATACTCTGGATTGTTTAAAGCTATCTGTAAAAATGTATTCTATGGAATAATAATTTATTCCTATTAAATTAATTCCTGACTCTCTTGCTTGGGTGTAACACACCTTTGTAAATACAAACAGTAATATAACACATACTTTTCTTAAAATCATAACTATAGCAGGTTTGGTTTCTAATTAAAATTACATTCGGTTTTTTTTGATATGTTGTTCTATTTTTAAGGTAAAACGTTTACTCTTTGACAAACTTAAACGTAGCTTGTTTGTTCTTTGATACTATTTTAATATGATATAGACCTTGTGAATAATTACTCGTATTTATACTTATTGCTTGTACTTCTTTGTAGCTTTGCGTGTGTACTTCTCTGCCTAATGCATCATATATTTTTAGATTGAATGAATGTGCCTTACTTAAACTTAAAGAGATATTGTTGTTAACAGGGTTTGGATGGATCGTAAAAGAATTGCTAAAACTAGAATCTTTTATACTCAATGTAGCAGAATTCGCATATACTCGAACATGACCGGAACTAACACCATTACTATCATTAAATCGTGCTCCTATAGCTACCGTGTTACCGCTATCACTTATACTCACAGAATGCCCTGACTGGTCATTATTAGTTTCTCCATCTATATCATTCTCTATTTGTTCCCAAGTTCCTGATTGATTTATATATACTCGAACATGCCCAGTATTAATACTGCTACCATCATTTAATGGTGCACCTATGGCAACGATATTTCCAATCCCATTTAAACTTACAGAACGCCCAAATTCATCTGTTGACTGTTCTCCATCAATATCATCACCTATTTGTTTCCAGCTCCCCAATTGATTTTCATAAACACGTACATGCCCAGCTGGATTATGGTTATTTGCACCAATAGCAACAATATCTCCATCATTACTAATACTTACTGAAACTCCAAAGCGATCACCATCCGCTTCTCCATCAATATCATTACCTATTTGTTCCCAGTTATTTGATTGATACCTATACACACGAACATGCCCATTAACTGCTCCCTGTTCACCATTAAAAGGTGCTCCCACTGCAACAATGCTTCCATCTTGATTTAAACTTATGGAATGCCCAGACTTATCGTTTGGTGCTTCCCCATTAATACTATTTCCTATTTGCACCCAATTCCTTAATTGATTTTCATAAATGCGAACTTGGCCATAACTACTGCCAACACCTGGTACACTAAAGGCATCTGGTGCTCCTATAGCCACCCTGTTACCGTCTCCACTTATACTTACAGACGTCCCAAATTCATCACCAAATGCTTCACCATTAATACCATTACCTACCTGTGTCCAATTTGGGGATTGTGCTTTTCTATAAATACGCACTTGTCCTGTGTCGAAAATACCAGTACTGTTGTTTCGGGGGGCTCCTATTGCTAATGTATTTCCATCATCGCTTAAACTAATTGAAAAGCCAGATTGTTCATTTGGGGTTACTCCTATAATAGCATTACCTATTTGCACCCAATCTCCTGATTGATTACCAAAAACGCGAACTTGTCCAGATGATGATGATTGGAATGGAGTTCCCACAGCTAAAACATTTCCATCTGCACTTAAACTTGTTGAATATCCAAATTGATCATTGGTAGTTATCCCATCTAGATCTGTACCCGATTGAATCCATTGCCCGAAAGTTATGAAAGGGACAACTAACATTAAATTCATAATTTTTTTCATCTTTTTTATTTTTTAATTCATACTTATTTTTCTGTGTTACAACTATAGTAGCATTATTATTCTAAGTTCTACATGCATATTTTTAGCATCGCCAAATGCTCCATCATCATTATTGCCCCATGCCTTTCCAGAAATACCTTGACCTACTTTTAACCATAACAAGTATTCACTATCGACCCTATACCTGAACCCTAAATTAAGGTTACCATTACTAACTTTTCGTCGTTCTCTTCGTTCTTCTTCTTCTATCCACACTTCGTTTGTAAAAAAGTTTGCGCTATAGTCTACTGTAAAACCTTTAAATGCAAATCCTGTTTCTAAATGAAAGTTTGCGGGTATAATGGTCACTAATGTCATTCCTATTGCGGTATATACAGGCACTTCTTTTATTACATTGTACTCTGTACCTAATAGTATTTTATTATATAAAATGGGAAATGCCGCCCCTTGGTAACCAAGGGAAAAACCAGCTAATTGAAGATTAAATTGAATTTTTTTAGAAGCTTCGTTAGTACTTTTAATTTCCTGACTTTGTATATAAAACACACTCATTACACATATTAAAAGGATAACTTTTTTTGGTAATTTTCTCATAATAAATTGATATAAACATTCATGTTTGCAAAACCTGTAATTTGTTTTTAACTATCTAAAGGGGTATTATTGTTCTAAATTCTATATGAGTACCTTTCGCACCAAATGCTCCATCATCAACATCACTACCCCATGCTTTTCCAGAAATACCTTGACCTACTTTTAACCATAACAAGTATTTACCGAACCTATGCCTGAATCCTAAATTAAGGTTACCATTACTACCTTTTCGTCGTTCTCTTCGTTCTTCTTCTTCTATCCACACTTCGTTTGAAAAAAAGTTTGCACTATAGTCTACTGTAAAACCTTTAAATGCAAATCCTGTTTCTAAATGAAAGTTTATGGGTATAATGGGCACTAATGTCATTCCTATTGCGGTATATACTGGCACTTCTTTTATTACATTGTACTCTGTACCTAATAGTATTTTATTAAATAAAATGGGAATTGCGAACCCTTGATAACCAAGGGAAAAGTCGGCTAATTGAAGATTAAGTTGAACTTTTTTAGAAGCTTCGTTAGCACTTTTAATTTCCTGACTTTGTATATGGAATACACTCATTAAACATATTAAAAAAGGCAATATTTTTTTGTTGATTTTGTTTATCTCCGTATCCATATATTAGTCCATTAATATTCTAATTTCTGCATGATTTCCATTCCAAATTGGATGTACACCATCAAACCCTTGTTCTGAAATACTTTTACCTATCTTTAACCATAGTAGTGTTCCTTTGTTCTTGCCTAATCTAAATCTGAACCCTAAATTGATATTACCATTACTGGCTGTTCGTTTTACATTGTCATCTTCATCATCTTCTTCTTTCACTAGACTTATGAATGCATTAGTACTATAATCTACCGTGAAACCTTTAAATGCTATTCCTGTTTCAAAATGTAAAACAGTAAATGGTGCTATTCCTATAGTAATTCCTGATGACGCATATGTCGATGTTTTTTTTGTAATGCTATATTCTACACTTGGCAAAAGTTTAGTCATCATAAGGGGCAATGCTACTCCTTGGTTACCAAAAGCAGCAGGACTTAAATAAAAATTAAATTGAAATTTTTTCGAGGTTTTCTCAGTACTTCTAACTTCCTGACCTTGCGTATAGAATACGCTCATTAGGCATACTAAAAGAGTAAATACTTTTCTTGTTAATTTCATCATCATAATCTGGCGGAAATCAAAGAAGCCTTTCTATCAAAGTCTTTACATAACATCACACTGTCAATAATCTATTGATTTTTTTGACAATAAAACTTTAAGAGTGGAATCCTTTTTGAGATTTTAAAAACTATTCTAAAGCAAAAGTTACTTTAACATAATGTTTTTGAAGTTCGTAAGGTCTTGCTGCATTAAAATATGATGTAGCTTTATTGGTATTAGGCGAGGTTTCTATATGCTGAATAGTACCAATCTTTTTGTTAATCTTTTTTGCTGTTAAATTAGCTCTATCTATAGCATTTTTTATAGCCATTTCATCAAGTATCGCAAGGTCTGAATTTGTATTGTTTTTAGTTAAAATATCCACCACAACTGATACTCCATTCATTCGCTGCTCCAACACTTTTTTTGCTTCTTCAAAAGATGCTGTTATATATTGATAAGTTAAAATTCTATTATAGGTTGATGTTGAAAAATTATACAATTTATTTAGTTTAAACTTTTTAAAATCAATACCTACTTTTTCTAATTGATTTTTATACTCTTCAATAACTTGCTCCTTTTTTATGGGGTCACTATTTTGATATACATTAGTAACAATGTCTTTAAAATCGACATGAATAACATACTCATTAACATCAAATTTTTTGGAAGCTTCGCCGATTACCGTTATTGTCTTATTTTGTTGTCCAAAAATTGGAGCGGCACACAATAATAATACTACAATTAATTTTTTCATGTTTTTTATTTTTAAACTAACCGATAAATCTAGGTGTTATTATCAGCTAAGTCTTGTATAAAATGGACATAGACTTTAAAAAATAATATGGATATATCTAATTGTGAAGATTACCAATATACCATGATAATATATTGTAGATTGAATACATAGAAGTGTTATTAGCCATTTCTTTTTAAAGCTAGTTCAGCCAATTGAATATCATTATTAAGAAACTTACTTGGAGAGATTCCCATAAATTTTTTAAACTCTTTTGTAAAAGAAGGATGGTCGTAAAAACCACACTCCAATGCAATTCTAGTTAATGATTCTTCTTCATTTTCATTTATAATGGTCATAATAGTATTCCATTGCAATGTTTTGTAGTATTTTTTTGGAGAGATTCCTATAACTTTTTTAAACAAGCGCAGAAGATATTTTTGATGTACGCCGACTTTTTCACAAAGGTTATTTACACTTCTTTTACCTCGAATATCTGTTTGCATAAATTCTATAACTGTATCTATCAAAGAAATTTTAGGAAGAGCGTTGGGGATTATACTTAATAGATAGTCTTCAAAAACCTCTTGAATATTGTTTACATTTCTGGGACAGTTTTCTAGTTGGTCTTCCAAAATTTGGGCACCTATAATAGAAAAATCGGCAGGAGGATTATCAGTAAATTTGCATCCATGTTTATGAAACAAACGATAAAACCCAGTTGGTGTAAACTCAATAGAAATCTGTTTAATACTACCCTGATGCACCATTGAAACACCTTCTTTTGTCGTAACCCCTAAGACATAAGCTCTTTTAGATAGAACTTCATCTTTTTGGTCAGATAAAGTCCGCATTAAGTCTCCAAAGAAAAAGGTAAGCCGAATGGTATCTGAAGGTGTTATTGGGTGCAACTGGGGATCAGAAGTTTCGTTTTCGATATAACATATCCTTTTCACAAAGGGTGTTAAAGCATTTTGTTGTAATGGTAGGATTGTAAATTTAAGATTTGACATAGCTTGTAATTTTAGGATTTAAAGCATTTTGATTGGTCTTAAGTATTCTTGACCACCTTTGGAAGAGTCTTCGAAAATTTAATGCCCAACTATGGCTCAGAATGAGACATATTTAACTGTGCTATACATTTTGGACTATGAAATAGTGGAAGACTTAAGTGAGCTTACAGCTTCTGTTGTTTTATAAGATTTTGGGGTATAATGAGAATTCACAAAACCGATAAACACCTGAAAATCTAAACATTACACAACTGGAAATAACATTCACTGAAGCACCTGAAGCCTCGGTGTTCATGTTTGTACTTAAGCATATGATATGTCCTAATTGGCTATTGATTGATTTTCCATCGATATCATTGCTTCGTTTTATCGATTGTCCTAATACAATAAGTATTAAGTTGATTAACTCTACTATTGAGGAGTTTGAATAATGTAGCATGACTGTATATTTTTTTAATATATAGTCAAAGCTATGTGAGGAAGTAAAAGATGTTTTGTATTATCGTTTCAAACACATGGACCAATGTCTCATAACCATTAAAATTACTTTGTTTTGTGGTATTCTCGATATTGGGAAGGGGAACTTGAATAATTCTTCTTAAAAATTCTAGAAAAGTATGCTACATCTTCAAAATTGACTTCATAGGCAACTTCACTTATATTAAGGTTCGTGTTTTCTAATAGTGATTTTGCCTTTTCTAACCGAATTGTGTTAATATATAATGTTATTGATTTTCCTGTTAAAGCTTTAATTTTTCTATGCAATTGAGCTCGACTTGTACTTAACGATTTTGCTAGTTCATCTACAGAAAGCTTAGTTGTTTTAGATAATGCATAAGTTTGAATTTGCTCTATAAAATCAATGTCTATTTTCTGTATACTGGGTTGTTCTGATTGCTGTAATTGAAGTATTTTGCTAAAATACGTTCTGGTACGCTCTACTTTCTTTAATAAATTACTAATGATAAGTAGTAATTCTTGTTCATTAAAAGGTTTGTATAAATAGGCATCTACTCCAAGTTTATAGCCTTTTAATTTTGCTTCTGTTTCTGTTCTGGCACTTACTATTATAAAAGGGATATGGGATGTTATTCCGTTTTGTTTTATTCTTTTACAAAATTCAAAACCATCCATTATAGGCATAGCCACATCACTTATAATAAAATCTATCGTTTTATTTTGAGCTATTCTAATTCCTTCTTCTCCATTCACTGCTGTATAAATACGATACATATTTTGAAGTAATTGTTTTAAATAAGCTCTAATCTCTAGATTATCTTCAACTATAAGTATTGAAAAATTGGTACTAGTCTTTACTGGTTGTTGATTTTTAATTGCTTCTTTCAAGTTTTCACTTGCTTCTATAAATGGTTGAGATAATTTAGGTGATGTAAAAGTTGCATTATTGTTTATTGGCAACCAAATAAAAAACTGAGACCCCTTACTTACCTCACTTTTCACTTCAATTTTTCCTTGCATTAATTCTGTCAATTCTTTGGTTAGAGCCATACCAATGCCATTTCCCAAGTTATTATTTACATCAAAAGTTTTGTAATAACGATTAAAAATGTTTGGTAAGTGTTTAGCTTCTATTCCTGTTCCTGTATCTATAACTTGAACACATAATTGTTGCCTCTTCTTTTCAACTATCACAGTAACCACACCATTTTCCTTTGTGAATTTTACAGCGTTAGAAAGCAAGTTATTTATTATTTTCTGCAATTTATCATCATCAAAATCCATGATAAGCGTTTTTAATTTTGATGAAAATTGTAAATCTATATGTTTAGATTGCGCTAAGGAATAGTAATTCGAAACAGCAGTTTTTAAAAACAAAACAATGTCTGCCTGCTTATAATTTACTTCCATTTGCTTAGCATCTATCGATACCAAATCAAGCATTTGAACGACCAATTGCAATAATTGATTGCTACTTTTTTCAATATGTTTCGCGTTATCGATAACACTTTTTTCAGAATAGTTTTTTTGTAGCCGCTTAGATAGCCCGTCAATAACCGTTAATGGTGTTCTAAATTCGTGGGAGATGTTGGCATACATTTTAGATTGTAGTGTATTTATCTCTCTTGTTTTTTGGGTTTTTATATTGGCTATTTTGATTTTTAGAAAAAGGTAGACGGCAAAGACAATACCACTTAAAATTAATAGTATATATAAAATGTAAGCAATGGTAGTTTTATACCATGGTGGTTTTATTTTAAGGCTAATTTGTAGTATGCTCACATTATCTTTATCATTTATATAAGCTTTGTAAACAGGCTTAACTGTTAAGACGTGTTTTCCATAAACTATATTTGAAAAATAGATTTCTTGGCTATTTGTTACTTTCCACCCTTCATTATCTAGCTTGTAAGCATAGTTAATATTATCTGTGTGATTATAATCAAAATTTGAAAAACGGAGTGTAAAGTCATTTTGCCAATGTGATAAAGTTATTTTATTTACAAAAGGAGCTTCAAAATTAGATAAATACTTTTCTTGTTTCCCATTTATTAAAATATCTGTTAAAACTGGTTTAGGTTTATTTTTATCAATAGGGTGGTGTTTAACGTCTATACTTTGCACACCTTGAGAACCACCAAAATAAATCATATTGTTAGTTGAATCATAATATGCCGAAGTAAATAAATAAGAATTTGACACAAGCCCATCCTCCGTTTTATAATTAATTAACCTTTTCTCTCGAACATTATAAATGCATATCCCATCATTATCGGTAGACATCCATATATTATTTTTAAAATCTGACCTTATTGCATTGATTTTTTTATCAAAAATATTATTATCAATTCGTAATCGTTCAAAATTACTTTCCTGATTATTATATTTAGATATGCCGCTTTCGGTTGCAATCCAAATATCTCCAATATTGTCTTGAGTAATAGAAAATGTGATATTTGAATTTAAAGAATGTATATCGGTTTCATTAAATATGTAATGTTTAAAAGGAAGTTTTTTCATAGATAAATCAATAGATGTAACATTAGGCAACATAAATATGCCGTAAGTCGCAGTAACAATCCAAAGACGGTCATTATTATCTATTAGCATTTCTAAAATCTTAGATTCTCCGATATCTGATTCAGTATTTAACTTTATTCGTTTAATTACTTTTAGGTTTTTATCCGTCACAGTAATTCCAGAGGACCAGGTTCCAATCCATATTCTGTTTTTTCCATCTTGTTCTAGATCATAGATCCTAAAGTTTTTGTGATCAGATTCTTTTAGCGAAACCTTTTGATAAATGCTATCATTTTTAATTTTTAATAATTGCCCCTGTACATTAGTTCCGTATAAGTAATCTCCAAATTCACGAAGCCCCAAAATGTGGGTTCTAAATATAGTTTTAAGAGTATTATCATTGCTCACTTTTTGCAACCCTTTGCGTCCTCCTATGTATAGAGTATTGTTATGCTTTTCAATCTTTCTAGCTACACAAGGAATAAGTTTCTTGTTAAATAAAGGAAGCTTTAACGATTCTCTATAAACCCCTTTAGAAGTACCTATCCATAACTTATTTTGAGAATCAATAAACAATTTTTTAATAGATACTTTGTCGGTTGATAAATCTGAGCGAATTTTTATTAACTGATTTTGTTTGGAATTAAATGTATATAAATGATTATCTGAAGCGAAGTAGATTAATTTGTCTTTTTGTATAGCTTGGCTTATCTTATCTTCTACTAGCATATCTTTTGAAATGATATTTCCTGAATAAAAAAGCAATCTTTTACCTATCGACAATACAAGATTATCTTGTACCACATTTATCATTCTAATATTATTGTCAAAGGTTTGAGAGAATTGTATTTTATCTTCCAAGATGTTATATTTATATAGTGTTTTCCTATTAGTAAACCATAAATAATTACCTTGAACTTGTATTAAACTTACTGTAGCTCCTTCTATAATCTTTTTAATGTTTCTAGTCTCTTTATCAAAAATATATACCCCTCCATCAGTTACCATGGCTAATAGGTTAGAAGATATTTTTTGCATCACAGATATTATGGTAGATTTTTTTAAACTAATATCTAATAAGCTTTCAATTTTTCGTTTTTTAGGATTAAAAATATTTAATCCTCCACCATGTGTTGCTATCCAGTATTCATTATTTGGGTAAGCTTCTATTTGATTAACAGCATTAGTTGTAAGTGAATTTTCATTTTCTATAGAGCGACGTAGACTATTAAACCTATAACCATCATATCTATAAAGACCATTATTTGTTCCAATCCAAATAAAGCCTAAACTATCTTGTATTATTTCATTTATTGATTGATTCGGTGAATTTTCAATTTTAGAAATTGGTAATAAATCTTGCGTATAACTTATAGTTATATTCATAAAAAATATAGCAAGAATTATTTTTTTCATATTTCAAAACTTTTAGTAAAAGATATTAAGTGAAATGTTTTTTTACAAATCATATTGTAATTTTACTAGATATTTTTTTTGATGAAAACAAGAAGGATGTTATTAGTTGCTTCCTTTTAAAGCAAGTTCTGCTAATTGAACATCATTGTTAATGAACTTACTTGGAGATACTCCCATAATTTTTTTGAATTCTCTAGTGAAAGATGGATGGTCATAAAATCCGCATTCTAATGCGATTCTAGTTAATGACTCTTCTTCGTTCTGATTGATGATACTCATGATGGTATTCCACTGTAATGTTTTGTAGTATTTTTTAGGGGAGATTCCTATAATCTTTTTAAACAATCGGAAGAGATAGCGCTGGTTCACACCAACTTTCTCACAAATATCTTCTACATTTCTTCTACCAGTAATATCTTCTTTCATCAATTCTATTACTGTATTTACGAGTGGTATTTCTGGAAGTGCCGTAGGTATTTTGGAAAATAAGTAGTTTTCAATAACTTCTTGAATATGTTCTATCTTTCTTGGACAATTTTCCAACTCCATTTCCAATGCTTGCGCATTTATAGTAGATAAATCGGAAGGGGGCTTATTTGTAAATTCTTTGCCTTCCTTTTTAAACAAACGATAAAATCCTGTGGGTGTGAATTTCACAAAAACCTGCTTAACAATACCTTGGTGCACTATTGAAACATCTTCTTTTGTTATAATCCCAGCTATACAAGCTCTTTTAGGGAGAAGTACAATTTCTTGTCTATGTGCAGTCCTCATCTGGTCTCCAAAAAAAAAGGTAAACCCAATGGTGTCAAGTGGAGGAAGTAAGTGAGACTGAGGTTCTATAGTTTCATTTTCTATATAGGAAATGCGTTTAACAAAAGGTTCTAATTCTCTTCGTTTTAATGTTCGCACTTCATATTTTAATGCTGATGTATTTAGTTTATTGACATTGTTCATAAGAGTTAGCCTAAAATTACAACCCACTTACAATTCGGTTTATATAGAATTGTATAGATTGTTTACTTTTAGGTAATATACAATAAAAACTAATTTTTGGATTTTTTTTAATCCTTTAAAACAATCTTCCTACTTCCCTTTAGCTCCTTAAACTCAATCTCTAATTTCTCATTATCACCTAAAACAAACTTAGACAGTACATACACAAACCGTTTTTTCTCTCCAGTCTTGACTAGATTTGGCATTTTAAATTTGTGAATCACTTTTAGGTGTGTCAGGATTGAACACATGCGTATCTCCGGTTTCAATCACTTTTAAGAATATTTCCCAAACTTGATTAATATCTTTTTTTGTTGCCTTTCTAATGTTCATTTTATTTAATTATGTTTAAGTACTATCAATGGTTCACTGGAAAAAATTATTATTGTTTTAGGAAATTAACTATCAGAATCTCTCATTCGGCTTATCAAGGCATCTTTAAGTGCATCTAAAAATTTAGTATTGTTAGATTTTCGAGACCTAAGTTCAATAAACGTATGGTAGAAGTTTCCTAAATCTATATTGAAAATTTGTTCGTATGCGGTTGCCATTTCTTTAATGTCTGCTGTACCGTTATTAATTGCCCCACTGCTATGTAGTGCATATATAAGCTCTATTAAATCTGTTTTGCTATTGGTCCAAAAGAGCTTTGACTGCTTTTGAAATGAGGGAGATTCTATTTCCATTCCGTTTGTGTTTTCTAGTTTACTGGTTTCTTTTTTTAAATGTATTATAAGCATATCGTATGCAAGTATGGTGGCTACCGTACTATCATGACTCGTTGAAAATTGTTCATCTGTAAAAAAATGAAAAGTCTCTGGGTGAAGCCTAATATCACTTTTACCCCTGAGGAAATATTGCTCATCTAAAAAAGATGCTCCTCTGCGATAATAATGATAGAACTCTAAATTATCAAGGAAATACATTTGAAGTTTATCAATATGACTGTTTAAATATTTGGTTTGAGACTTATTACTGCTTCTAGGTCTTTTACTTTCAATATTAAACAGTTTGACAAAATAAATGAGTTTACTGAAAATTTGAGGTTTAATATTCTTGAAGAAATTTATTTCTTTGGCCTTACTTTCAAAACTACAATTCACGGTTTCATTTCTCAATTCTTCTAGTGCTATTTTGGTGAGTTTAATACCTTGTTCAGCCTTTACCAAAGCATCTTCGACTTCCGATTCGAGAAGCTCTAATTTTTCATCTAATTGTTTTACTATTTTGGTATATGAAGCGTTCAAAAATAAACGTTTTAATGGTCTGCACCTACATTGGTAGCATCTGGTACCGTTACACCATCCCAAGTTTTGAGACCTGGATTAACTCCTGTAGCAACACCCAATGCTGGAGATTGCCCGATGGCATTACTATTTGTAGAAGATGTATAACATTGCGAATCATTTATAGTTACATTAACTGTATTAAAACCAATGCCAATAGAAAAGTGATTGTTTACGTTATTGTACCTTGTAATTCGTTCAAAGACACCATTCGTTATTTGAGTTTCTTCACCAGAGTTGGTGTTAGCACCTACAATAATAACATCACGCATATAGACATCTTCACATCCTTTATGCATTCGTAAGCCATTCTTTGATGTTATATTAGAATTAAAATAAGAGTCCACAATAACTAGATTCTGAATTGACTGAAATCTATTGTTTTGCGCATCAGATTCTAGACGAACATTAGCAAGGATTAAGTTTTTTCCTCTAAAAGTAGTCCCTTGTTTGCCTTGCATAAAAATTGCCCAATCACCGTTGTCATTACCATTAATCACTTCCAATGTAGAATTAATAAGTGCTACACGATTCCACTCTGTCGCTCGGCCAGAGAAATTATTTAGTTTGCCTCCTTCTGTAATTGAGTGTAAATTATCAATCAAAATATCTCCTTGGTCGCTATCCATAACAATTGGTCCAGTAGTCACTACTCCCCCCTTCCATCGTATCCGAGTACCTGTAAAAGTTAAACTACCTTGAATTTCGGCTGTATTTTCAAAAATAAATTCGCAATCATTACAAGTGATATTAACACTACTATATTTACCACTTAACACTTTAGCAGATACACCGTTAATAGCTACAGCTTCCTGTAGTTCTTTGTCGTTCGTTATCGCTCTTTGTTCTGTAAGTTCTGGTTCAAGCGGCCACTCTATATCCGCAACGATATCAGGAAGTGTTCCTAAATCATACGTCGTATTATCTGTATTTATAGTTTTATCGTCATCATTATTATTGCAAGCTAAAACAACAATAGACAACACGATGCTAACTTTAATAAAGTTTTTCATATTTAAATAAGATTTGTAAAAATTTCAAATAAAAGAAAATGTTGCTACTTGGGTTGACCAATGGATGAATTGGTGTGTTAATGTTTGCTAAAAATATTTGAGAAAGCTTAACCTTAAAAAACTGTCTTCTTGAAAGTTTGATAGGATGAGTTCCCTATTCTCAATGTTACTAAAAAAGCGTCCTTCAACTTCTAGTTTCCAGCTTTCTCCTAGCCTTCTTGATGCTTCCAAACTAAAAATCTTACTGCTTTTTTTAAGGTCTGTAATACCTCCAATCAATATTTCAGTGCTCTGTACATCATTAAATGCTATTCTACTTCCAAAGAATACATCGTTTTGAAGTCCTGTTAGTGCCAGCTCATTCCTATCATCATAGAGATATTCTAAGAGAATACCCACATCAATACCACTACTCTTAATGTTACTAAATGTATATTCTACTCCACCAGTTAATGCGAAAAAATCTTGTACTTTACTTGTTCTATAAATGGACTCGAACTTCCACAAAAAAGCGTTGTTAGTAACCTGAATATCGAGTCCTGTTTGATTGATTATAGGGTAAAATGCTTCAATATTGAAATCGTAATTATAAGTGAAGAACGGTTCTCTACCCGTACCATAAAAATGGGACAAGCCAATATCAACACTACCGATATAGTGTTTCCATCGTATGGCAAAATCTTGATGCCATTCTTCAGCGCTACTTTCATAGTTTAAATCGTCATTATCAATGACTATGGGAAAGCGTAGTCTTGCTTTCATGCCAGGGAAAGTACGTTTTCTATGATAGGGCAAATAAAAGAAGTCGAACGTTCCTATCTTTTTAGTTGAAAGGGAAAATTGAGCCATGGGTTGCCCTAGTTTTTTCTCGCCATCGAAGCTCTCGACTGCGTCTGTCTGGTTGATTATATCTACTAGATGGTTACTTTCCGTAACACCCCAATATACTTTTTTTAACCCTAAACTGATTTCCCAGTTTTTCTTTGATTTTTGATAATAAAATTCTCGAATATCCCAATGGGTTCTTTCGTCATCAACATCCAGACGAAAAAAACCTTTAAAGTTTAGCATATCATAACCTTTATTCCAACTTAGGGAATATTCAGGGGTAATTGCTAAAGAAGGGAAATGGTCTTTTTGACCTTCAAAAGCGGCTTCATTTGGAAAATATCTGTATTCAGCTTCAAGCTCTAGCTCAAAATCATCATTTACTTTTTTTTCTTGCCCATAGCTAAGAATGAAAATAAGAATGAATACTATGCTTATATATATTCTCATAAAATTAATAAATGAAAAAGGAACCAGTTACACCAATTTGGGTTTCCGATTCCTTGCTATTAAACAATAAAGGGGATTAGTTACCAATTCTTTTCAAGGCATTCTCTGTAAAATCTTCATCAGATAATTCTAATCCAAAATTATAGTCAGAAAAGAACAACGTTGTTTCTTTATTATTTTGATGATTAGTCATCGTCATTCTTCCTGGTCTCCAATGCTTACTTTTATATTGTCTATAGTCACTATATATCAATGTTTTTAGTAGTGCATTTTTACGGTCATAAAATTCTATGGTCTCTAGTCTATATCCTTTATTCTTATTGTATGTAACTAATCGTCTAGCATAGCCAGATTTGGGGTCAACTGGGTCTTGCTCTACTTTCAGTAACCCATCATTTTCCTCTATAAATTTATAGGTATACTTTTCTACTTCATCCGATGATAAATCTTCAAAAGCAAATTCACTGCCCATAAAAGGTCCAGATTTATTACTAGAAGAAATACGTTTTACTCTCTTTATTGATGGCAGGTATAACCATTGGTCATCACTGCCTATTTTATGAGTAAAGGTTAACGTTGCTGTTCCTTTTACATCTTTAGGTGTATTAAAAGCAACAAGTGATTTGTCTCCATCTTCTATAAGCTCTAGCACTTTATTTGTCATTTGACGTTCACTCACTTGTCCATTCTTATTTTTAAGAATCATTTTTAAGTTCACTTCCAAGCTTCCAAATCCTTGGTCTGCTAGATTTGCTGCTTTGGCTATTTCAATCCCTTTTTTTTCCTGGTTTTGGGCTGTTAACATTGACATATTACCAAGTACTAATGCTATTACAATTATTTTTTTCATGATTTTTATTCTTTTAAATTATTTTATTCTCTTTACAAAAACCTACCAGTCAAGCTCTATATACTTCTTTAGTTTTCCATAATAAACACCATCAATTTTCTTTCCATTTTCAGAGACAAAACTGTACGTAATTGTATATAGACTGTCTTTTTTAGAAATAGTCATTTCTCCATCTGTTATCTTTAAATTTTCTTCCGTTTGAGAAAAACAATCATCATCTGATAGAAAACCATAGAAAGCGTTAGAATTTGATTTTATACCTATAGTATTATCTGTTGTGTATTTATAATCCCCTAGACCAATTTCATCATCTAAATTAGACCTAAACCGGATTGTAATTCCTTGGGTCATATTCTCCACCCATGGGCATGGAATACCAGCTTGAGTATTTGTGATTGGAATAAATTTCCCGTCTATAAAATATAGTGTAAAGTTATCTCGATCTCCTAATGTCGTATATTGACTGTAATAACCGTTAGGAGTGGCATAAGTTGTACTTCCATTAATCTTATACTCTGATATAGGATTATTGAGCTGAGAATTATCATCATCAGAATTACATCCAATGCATATACTGATACAAAATAGTAGACAAAATTTGAGTACGCTTTTCATTTCTTGAATTTTTGATTTAATTGTTTGCTTTATTTATTTTATTTGGGGAGTCGTTACTTATAAGAATTAAAAGCGCTGGAAGTAATACAAAATCAACAATTAAAGCTACTACGATGATGATTGTAGAGATTTGAGCCATATGACTATTTAAGGCAAATGTTGACCGTGATAGAATTAAAAATCCTGCCACTAAAACAATAGTGGTAATCACTAGGGCTTCTCCAACTGTTTTAAACGCATATTTAACTGCTAACCTAGAGTCGTAACCTAACTCATTTTTTGCCCTTAAAAATTTGGCCATAAAATGCACCGTATCGTCTACAATTATTCCCAATGTCATACCAAAAACAATGACCATTCCTGTATTAATTTGCCCTTTGAATACTGCCCAAAAGCCAAAACCAATAAAAACAGGTGCTAGGTTAGGTATGATGCTCAATAAGCCCAATTTGAAATTTCGCAACGCTACCATTAGTATTAGGGTAATTAATATTAGCGCTATGATATTTCCTTTAAGCATACTTTTTGCTTGTCGTACACCTAATTTAGAAAACATTAGGGTTGCACTAGTACCAATGGCATGCATATGCTCTGGAGCATTTTCTTTTAACCAATTTTCGCCTCGTTCCGATAATTCAATAAGTTCTGAACTCTTTAGGTTTTGAGTTGTAACTGTTACTCTGGTTTCAGATTTATCGACATTAATTTGGTTGTTTAGGTCTAGTCCAAATGGCAGAGACATCTCATATAACAATAAATATTGGGCTGCTTCTTGGCGATTATCCGGAATGACATAGCTACTAACTAAATCGCTATGCATAGATTTGTTTACTCTTCTAGAGATTTCTGCAAAAGAATTTACATGAATGACTTCTGGTTGCTTTTTAAACCATTTTTCAAACTCTTCAAGCTTTTTTAAATATTCTGGGTTATTTATTCCACCACTTTCACCTGCACCTACCGAATATTCTACGTTGTAAATTCCAGTTAGATTTTCACTTATATAATCACTGTTTTTTCTAAAATCAACGGTTTCGTCAAAATACTTTATAAACTGGTCATTAAACTCATTCTTAAAGGCTAGAACCGATAAAAAACCAATAATTAATAATGAGACTAAGGTGATTTTCTTAGGTCTTTCGGATATAAAACCACCTAATTTTACAAGTAAGCCAGTATGTTCGGTGTTATCTTTGAAGGCTTCAACTTGTTTTTGTTTTATTGGCATAATTACCATAAAAGCGGGTAAAAAAGTTAGAGAGTATAGTAAAGCTGCAAATATTCCAATCGAGACTAAATTGCCTAAATCGCCAAACGGAGGCACATCTCCAAAATTCATAGTTAAAAACCCAATAATAGTAGTGATACTGGTAATCATTACTGGCATAAAATTGAGACGTATACTCTCAACCATAGCATCCATTTTATTTAACCCTTTTTTTCTAATACCTTGTAGATATGTTACCAATAAATGAATACTATCTGCCACGGCTAATGTGAGTATAATTGTTGGAAATGTAGCGGAAGGTGGTGTAAGTTTAATACCTACTATTCCCATAAAACCTATAGCAGTAGATATAGAGAAAACGATTATAAAAAATGTGCCTATAGTACTGAAAAAATTCTTCGTTAATAAGAGAACAGTTATTAAAATAATAACCAGCATTAATAATGTATACATGAGGTCTTCCTGTGCAGCTACAAAAAAGGCATCATTCATAATTACAAGACCAGATAAATGTACCTCGAACTGTGGGTGTTTTTTCTTAAATTCTTCTATCGTTTTTTTAATAAATGCAACGGTTGTAGGGTTTTCATCTAAACTTTTATTTGGAAACTTGACTGTAATATTAATAGCCGTAACCGTTCCGTCTTCATTTATTATCCTATTAACTAATAGAGGTTCGCTTAACGCGACCTCTTTAATATTTTGAATTTCTTCTTTGCTTTTTAATGCGGTTTCATAGGATAAATCTTCTACATATAAATCATCGCCATCGGCTCTTGTATGTTGAAAATTTGTAATTGCATCAACTCTTGAAGAAAAAGGTGTTTTCCAAGCCTCTGCAGTTAATTCTTCGATTGCAATAAGATTTTCTTTGGTAAATACATCTCCATTTTTTGGTGTTAAAACTATTAGTGCGCTATCATCTTTTGTGTATTTTTCTTGTAAGCCATCAAAAGCTAAAAGCTCTGGATTTTCCTCACTAAAAAAGACATGATAATCAGCATCAAATTGCATATCACCTTGTGACGCTATACCTACAGCAAAAAGAATAACACCCGTAAAAACAAGCCATTTATATTTAATAACAAGTTCTGCCCATTTGGTTGCAAAGGCATCTACTTTCTTTTCTACTTTTTTTAAAGTACTCATAATGGTTATTCTGTTTTAATTAACACTTGTTTTTAGCAAGTGTGAAAAAAAGATTAAAAAAATTTTAATATATATTGAATGACATTTAATAATATTAAATGTTGCCTTACTATTTATGACAAAACTATCACCAAATTCCTTCTTATTATTGATGTTTTACGCCAAATAAAAATCATCTTAAATTATTATTATATTTTAAGGTTTTGGGAATAATGCTGTGTCAAAAAAGAAACGTTGTTTTACTATTTTTCCATTTTCTATGTCAAAAACCTCACAGCATGGTTGGAGACACGACCTTCAAAATAGAAATATGAGTTACAGAATTCTTGTAGCCAATTAAATCTTGAGTTTATACTGCGAATTCCATTTCAAATTCGCCTAGTGCTTTAAAGAAATCTTCCGGATTATTCGTAGAGAACATCGGACCAATATATTGGTGATTGTCTGCCATGTAGGTACGCGCCTTTTTCATGTCACCAGAATTGATGGCTTCGAAGAACCCTTTGACAACTGCTAATGACTCTTTTGTACTAGCCTTGACTTTCTTGGAAGTTTGAGAAAATGTTGTGTTTATTGATAATAAGGCTATTACTATAAATAGCCAATTGGACTTAGTAAGCCCACTAAGATTAATTGTTTTCATAATTAAATTAATTATTAAATTTTACTTAAGGTTTTGGAAATAATGCCGTGTCAAAAAAGAAACGTTGTCTTACGATTTTGTCATTTTCAATATCAAAAACCTCACAACAAGGAATACTTGCTTGTACAGGAGACACTACATTTAAAATAGAAACATGGGTTACAGAGTTCTCATAACCAATTAAATCTTGCGTTTCTACGTTAAATTGCATTTCAAAATTGCCTAAAGCTTTAAAGTAATCTTCTGGATTATCTGTTGAAAACATAGGGCCAGTGTATTGATGGTTTTTAGCCATATAACTGGCTGCCTTTTCCATATTCCCCATATTTATGGCACTAAAAAACTCTTGTACGACCTGTAAAGATTTGTTTGTATTATTCATTTCTTTCAATTTAAATGTTTATTTTTACTCACTTGTAAAAAACAAGCATTGTAAATATATTCAATAACTTGCAAAAAACAAGTGAATAGATGAGAAAAATAGATAAAAGGTCAGATTGTCCAATTAGCAGAGCATTAGATATTTTTGGAGACAAATGGACTTTACTGATTATGAGGGATTTAGCATTTAGAGGCTTTCAATTTTACAATGAATTTTTAGATTCTGGTGAAGGGATAGCTACCAACGTGTTATCCGATAGGTTAAAAATGTTGGAAGAAAAAGGAATTATTATAAGTAAGAAATACGAAAAACTAAAGACAAGAAAGCAATATGGACTTACCCAAATGGGAATTGATACAGTTCCATTTATATTAGAAATGCTAGTTTGGGGAGTAAGTTTTGATGATTCAACAAAAGTTGTTCCTGAATTCTATGAACGATTTATAAATGACAAGGAAAATTTACTTAAGGAAGTTATTTCTTCTTTAGAAAATGGAATGCATAAGAACTTTTGTTAGAGATTAAAATGCAACTTTATCCTTAATTTAGAACTTATACTTACCACTTAAAGAGAAAAGACTTGGAGTTCCATAAGCGCCAATAATTGATTTATTGAAATGTAAATCATGCTCAAATTGGAGCATAAAGTTTCTTTGAACGTCATACCCAAAACCATTTTTATATTTTAGTTGTGGAGGAGGCAAATCTATCTGCATTTTGTCACGCTCCATCTCCAATTCTATACCTGAAAACATGTATAATCTATTTGTTATATAAAATTTTGCTAAAAGAGGTGTTTTAAACACATCTGCTAGCCTATAACTATCATAGTACCCTCTCCACTCAAAAAAAAGACTTGGACTTATTTTATAGTCAATTTTAAAGCTTGAATGCTGTTCACTACTCCACCAAACTCTTGGTACAGCAAAATCATTAATCGTAAGTTTTGTTGTTGGCGTTAAAATATCCGTTTCTTGTCCATACATTACTATTCCAAATAAAAAAATAATCGCACTACTCAAAAGTGTTTTTAATTTTACAATTGATTTTATGCGATTTTTTTTTATAGAATTCATAATTAAAACCTGTAGCCTAGTCTTAAATGAAGGTTTATAGCAAGTTCTCCTTTATCCTCAGAGAATCCAGCATTTTTCCCAAAAAAGTGAATATAGCCAGCTCCAATTCCTGCTTCGTAATTAAAGTGTTTTCCAAGATTTCTTCGCATTCCCCAAGTAGGAACTATAGCCAAATCTGTAACTATTTTTGCTTCTTCATCATTTCCAAAAACAATTAGTAAGTCTGAATGATGCAGACTTGTTTTTAGTGAGAAGAAGTTTCCACTATTGCCTTCTATTGATTTTGAGTTGCTTTCTCGTTTGTTCAAATTGTAATACCATCGAGGCTCTAAAGTTACTACAGTTGTTAATAGAAAGTCCGTGTCAGGATAAAAATCATCATTTCCATAATTGGCATCAAACCCTATTTCGCTTCGTAATGCAAATTGATTAGAAAGTTTTAATTCGTTATATGCCCATAGACCAGCAAACCCTGTTTGTATTCCAAATGTTGATTTTTCAACACTTGCTTCTTGTGACTTTACTATTAGGCTAAATGTGCAAAAAAAAGATACTAATACTATTTTTCTCATATTCGTTTTATGATTTTAGATTGACCACAAAACAAATAATTTTAAAGTGCATTTATTGACCAATGGAAGCATTGGTGCGTTAGAATATGTTAAAAAAGAAGTTAAAGTTTTAGGATAGATTTTCTTTATAGACAGAAGGCGATGAACCTGCCTCTTTTTTAAAAGTTCTATTGAAACTAGTTCTTGACTTAAAACCACAATCGCAAGCAATACCAAACAGACTGTAGTTTTTATATTCTTCTTGCTTCATCTTTTCGATTACAGCATTTACTCTATATTTATTAATTAAATCGTAAAATGTGGTATTCATATATTGATTAAGAAGGATAGATAGTTTTTTATCTGTAGTCGAAAGTTGTTTAGCCAATTTGCCCAAAGTTAAATCCTCGTCTAAATACGGTTTTTGTGCTTTTAAAACAGACTCTAGGTTTTGCTCTAACAATTCAAATTCTTCTCTTTTTGCGTCAGATAAATATATTTTTTTTGACTTATTAATAATTGGTTTATCTTCATTCAATAAAAAATTAGGCAATAAAACTTTTGATTGATTTATACCGTAATATCCTAAGTAAATTATAAATAGAATCATTATAACGGTAATTAAATATTCTTGATACCAAATAGAATCCTTATATAAGAGTTCATAAATACTAATGGATAAATAAAGACTAATAATGGACAACGCTCCAATCAACATTATTTTAATCCAATTGTAATCATATTTAGATAAGTTAGAATAGTTGCTTTTTAAAGCACTTCTATAATTAGATAATTGTTGTAATGAAAGAATAAGGTATAGTATTAAATATACATTCTCTAATTTTATAGTAATAGCTATAAATTCTGAAATCACATAAGATAATACCTCTACCCCAAATATGCTATAAATTAATGTAGGTACTGCAATGAATATTAAATATATTCCTGCTGGAATAAAATGTTTTAGTGTATTTATTACTAGATTTTTTTCCTCTAAGAATAATGATTTTATGTACAAATACAAAAGTGGTCCAATCATTACAACAGTAACATCATTTGGAACAAATGCTATGTGTAATAGCCAAATTAAATTATGCATATTGGCATAAGAAAAAACAGAAACAAATAGAAGTAATACAAAAAACACTATTAAAATCTTTTGTGATAACTGTTTTTGCTTAGATTTTATTAGTAAAAATAAAATTATGTTTATTACTGTGATACCAGTTACTAAAATAAAATCGAGCACTAACCCCATTAATAATATTGATTTTTGTTTAATTATGATAAAACAGAAATAAACCTATGCAAAAGCTAGTTACATAAGTTTTTACTAAATATTAGATTCTTTAATTATCTAACAATTTGTTCCATACAAAACAAAAATAAAAGAATCATTCGTATAATATTCTTATTAATTTCTTAAATTTTTAGTTAGTATGCTTCACTTTATCTTAGTTTTAACTGCCTTTTTTTCAATCCTTTCATTTATAAATAGTAAAATAGTTCTTTTGATTCTTCTCCACCAATTTCAGCATGATGCAGTAGTGTTAATCCATGAGCCCCTTTTGAGAGAATGAGATTAGGATATTCTTCCAACATTGACTTAACCAAGGCCGTTTTTCCCAGCATTGTTAGAACAAATAAATTCACTCTAGCTCCTTTTTCAATTAGGTAATTCGCTACTTCCTTATTGCCCTTGTGACCTGCACCTTCTATTGCCTCCTCAAAATCTCCATTTCCCCAATCGTGCTTGGTATAGATGAGATTCGGGTAGTCATGAAGCATTTCTTTCACTTTGTTTAAATTGAAATGACCCGCAATTACAAACTCTTTCACTATTTTAGATTTCATAGGCTTAGGAGTCGGTTGACTCATGCCTAAAGCTAAGTTTGGGGCTAAACTTAGCCCCAAACTACCAACTATACAAGTATTGAAAAATGATTTTCTGTTCATGATTTTATTTAGTTTTTCATATTTTCAAGTACTTTTCTCCATTCTGAAGCATCATAGATTAAATGTGATTCTTGAATTTTACCATCTTCAACTCTAAACCATTCATTTCCTGTATTAACTTCTAAACCTTTTATTGAAGAATTAAAAATGTAATTTACAGCTACCCAATTACCGTTTACTGCTAATCGTTTAATTTCTATACCCGTAAGTACTGATGCTAATTCTTTAGAGAGATTAATAAATTCAACTTTAGAGTTAATATTCTCCATTGGGTCGGTGAAATGGTAGTCGTCTGTTAATAATGCAAATGATTCTGCAATTTTAGATGGGTCATTAAAACCGCTTAAGAATTGTGTAACAATAGCTTCTTTTGTCATAATAGTTTGATTTTTCATTTATTTACGTTTTTGAGGTTAATTAATTTTCTATCATATTTTGCCAATTATCCAGTAGCTCCTTGCATACTTTTGTGAACTTATATTTCATTAAAGGATGTACAAGAATATTCTGTATTGGCTTTTTGTATTCAAACTCGAATATCATAGTTATTTCATTTTCATTATTAGAAATCTCATCAACTATCCAAGTTCCCTTTAAAGTCTTTAATGGATAAGGGTAATCTGGTGCATGAGTGTTTACAACAAATGAATATTGCCTTTCTTCTTCCCAAAGCGTACAGGTTTCAGACCAAGTATCTTTACCGTGAGAGCAAGTACGCACCATTCCTTTTTTTTCTCCTGAAATCACTTTTGAGTCATCAATATTGGGTGCTACTTCGTGGTAATTGGCAACATCAGATATCACCTTCCAAACTTTTTGCTTAGTACCTTTAACTTTTCTTTTAAACTTGAATGATTTTTGTCCTTTTTTGTTTCCTTCATCAATTCTTGCTAGTCCTTTGGCTTGACCTAAACCAAGCAAAAACACGACTAAGGCAACAAGAGCTATAATTATATTACCCTCAGTAGAAATGTCAAAAGGATTCCATACGAGTAAAACAATACTGCCTATTACCCAAAGTATATCTTGTATAATAATCCAAAGAATAGGTAAAGCCCTTTGTTTTTTAATTTCTATAATTATGGTTAGCGAAAAGAACAGTAGTAGTAAACCAAGTATGAAGAAAAAATTGCTTGGTTCTACCTTAAAAATTTGCTCTATTTTTTCTTGATAAACTAGTGATAATATTCCATTTAATGTTGAAAATAATGCATTAGCCGTTAGGTACTTTTGTAATTTATTCATAATAATATCAATTATTTTATAGTGCAATATTATAACTAAAGAACATAGTTTTATTGATACTTTACGCCAATTTTTTGTATGTTTGAATTATGAAGATTTTTGCACCTTATTTACAAAGCTTACTGGAATACGCAGAATACCAAGACATTGAATATGTTGTTTTAAAAGATGTTTTAGAGCGTCCGGATTTAGATTTTAGTAATCCAGAGGAAATGATAAATGCCGAAGAGTATTTAGCAGTATTTGATAAGATAATTGAAGCTACAAATAATGATTACTGTGGTTTAAATTTTGGGTGCTATCTTAATTTAGGTGCCTTAGGTTTGGTACTTGAAATCTCTTTAAATACTTCTAGTATTGAACAAGGTGTTTTTATACTTCAAAACTTCTTGAATAATAAGTTTCCTTTAGTTTCTGTTACAGTCGTTCAAGATTCGGAAAGCTATATTTTACAATTGGATAGTTCTGTTGAAGATTCAAAATTAAAGAGGCATCTTTTAGATATGGTGTTAAGTATTATATATAGAGAATTAAAGTTAATGCTACCACAACCTTTTACTCCTAAAATTAGATTACCATTTAGTAAAAACAATCCTTATAAAGATGCTTTAAAAGCTAAGGTAATTTATAATACTAACCATCAAATAATACTACCATTAGCTATAGTTAACACAGAAATAAACAGAACTAAGATTAAGGAAATAGAGCTTCTATTACCAAAATTTATAGCTATGCTAAATGACAGTACTAAAGAGAAAAATGTTCTCTCAAACCAGATTCGCAATATGACTTTGAATATGTGCTCTCCAGAGATACCAAATTTTGAACAGGTACAAAAACAATTTCCATATAGTAAGCGTACTATGCAACGCAAGTTAACAGATGAAGGCGTATCTTTTAGAGGTATAGTAAATGCCATAAAAGAAGAGCTTTCTAATTATCTAACTAATGAAAAACATTTAAAAACTAAGGATATTGCTCATATTTTAGGCTATTCAGAATCTAGTGCTTATTTACATGCAGTAAAAGCTTGGAAGGATAAACGTAATTAATTATACACCCTTTACTTATTCTCCATGAAATAAACCATAAAACATTTCAGCCAATTTCGAAGGGTCTTCTTTCCAAGCGTTTAACATGCCTAATCCCATTTCGTCAGGAACAATATCTAATTCTTCCGCCTCAACCCTATTTAATATTATAGTAGCAATTTCGTCTGGAGCAGGCATTTCCCATTCGCTTCCCTTATTCATATCTGTATCTATTGCTCCTGGATTTACTGCATGTAATGTTACCCCTTTTTTAGCTAATTCTGTTCTTACTGAAAGTGTTACAGAATACAAAGCTGCTTTTGATGCTGAATAACGTGCAATTAATGGAAGAGGTGAATACGCAACTATAGAAACAATATTGACTATTTTTGAAGGTGCATTTCTCTCTAATATTGGTGCGAACGCTTTCATCATGTTTAAAGTGCCATAGTAGTTAATATCCATGTCATTTTCAAATGCATTAATATCACTTTCCAAAACATTACCTGGACTTAAAACTCCAGCATTATTGATAAGTACTTCAACATCTGTTGTTTTTTCAGCTATCTTCAAAATTTGTTCGTTATTAGTAATATCTAATTCCAAACTCACTACTCTTTCATCTCCAAAATTTGGCATTTTACTTAAGTCTCGGCAAGTAGCATAAATCTTTTTTGCTCCTTTTTCTAATGACGATTTTACGAGTGATTTTCCAATTCCTCTATTGGCTCCTGTAATAAGTATTACTTTGCTTTTTAATGTTTGCATTTGCATATTGTTTTAATTTACAATGCAAAGTTACCTTGGTAAATAAGGCAATAAAACCCGAAACTTGCGGTGTTTAATTTAGGTGTTTTATAAACTAAGCTTAGATGCTTCCCAACCAATAATTGCAGTTTTTCTAGTTGTTCCCCACATATACCCACCAAATACTCCAGTAGACTGGATAACTCTATGACAAGGAATTAAAAAAGCAATAGGATTATTTCCAATTGCGGTTCCTACAGCTCTAGAAGCTTTAGGGTTCTCAATAGCTTTTGCTATACTTCCGTAAGTGGTTAAATTTCCAGTTGGAATTTTTAAAAGTGCCTCCCATACTTTTAATTGAAAATCTGTTCCTTTTAAATGTAATTTTATTTTGTTTATGTTGCTCCAATCTTGTGTATAAATACGTAAAGCATTTTTTTGAATTTCATCTGTTTGCTGCATAAAATTAGCTTTCTCAAAACGTTTTTGTAATTCTAAAAAAGCTACTTGTTCGTTATCTGAAAACCCCATATAGCAAATACCTTTGTGTGTAGAGGCAACTAAAATTTTACCAAACCTACTATTTGAAAAACTAAAATTTATAGTTAATTTTTCTCCCTTGTTTTTGTATTCTCCGGGGGTCATCCCTTCTATATTCACAAATAAATCGTGTAACCTACTTGTTCCAGAAAGTCCCGTTTCTAATGCTGTTTCAAATAGTGATGTTTGAGAATTGCTCAGTATTTTTTTTGCATGCTGAACACTTACAAATTGCAAGAATTTTTTAGGACTAACACCAGCCCAATTAGTAAAAAGCCTTTGGAAGTGAAAAGGACTTAAATTTATTTTTTTAGCAATTTCATCAAGAGTAGGTTGCTCCGCAAACCGCTGTTCTATGTATTCTATTGCTTCTGCTATTCGTGCATAATCAATAGATGCTTGGTTTTCCATTAAAATTAGTTTCAATTGCAGCAAAAATATTTTTATTTTAACTTTTATAAAACCCGAAACTTGCTTAATCTTTTGAGTACCATTTTAATGCATTTTGGTATACTATTTTTTTTTGAGCTTCATCAGAAAAATTATCTTTAATCCTTTGCAAATGTTCAAATGAAAAAGGTGTTTTAGCTCGTGTTGATGGTAAGTCTGTACCAAACATTAAAGCATCTGGGTTGATGGAATAAATTTTCTTCATTGCAGTAATTGGATTAAAATCTAACCGCCCGAACCCAGTCGCTTTTATTTTTACACCTTTATCTGCCCAGTAATACAAATCATTAAGCCCATCTTTTGAAAGTCCAAGGTGGTCAATCGAAAATATCGGAATTTGTCCAAGGATTGTTTTCAGTTCCTTTAAGTTCTTGCTATCTACATATAGCTCTGTATGCCAACCATAGGTGTCGAATAATTTATTTGATAATTTTACTAAATTTTTTAAGCGCTCCGAGCCTCCTCTTTTAAGATTGAATCTAACCGCTCGAATATTTGATTGATTCAGCTTTTCCAACTCTTTACTTTCCATTGTAATTGGAATATTGGCAACACCAAAATAGTTTTCTCCAAATACTTTCAAAGCGTCTAATAAGTAGTTTTGGTCAAATTTTTGAAATGACCCTGAAACTATAGCACCACCAGAAATTCCATAACCTTCAGTTTTCTCTTTATAGTTTTTAACGGTGAAATCTGGCGGTAAATAACCATTATTTTCAACGAGAGGAAAATTGGGATTGATAATGTGAAAATGAGCATCAAATATTTTCATTTATTATTTTAATTCTTCTAATTAATACTTATTGTTTCTTCTCTGCTTCTGAATATTCTTAATCATTTTCCCTAAATTCTTGTCCTTCTTTTTTCTATCTATTTGATTAGATTCAAAATGTGTTTTTTCTTTTTCCATTTTCTGAAAATTGGTATAAGATTCTTCATCAATCTCTCCATTTTCGACAGCTTCAAGGATAGCGCATCCCTTTTCATGCATATGAGTACAATCTTTGAATCTACAGTCTTTAGAATAGTCAAGGATAGATTCAAAAGTGATTTCTAATCCATCAGCCGTATCTGCAATTCCAATTTCTCGCATCCCTGGATTATCTATCATGATTCCCCCTTGATTCAATACAATTAATTCGCGGTGGCTCGTAGTGTGTTTCCCTTTATTTACACTAGAACTTATCTCACTTGTTTTCATTAAGAATTCACCTGAAAGCCCATTAAGAAGTGTCGATTTCCCAACCCCAGAAGACCCCAATAAACAATATGTTTTTCCTTTCTGTATTATAGCTAACAACTCTTGATATTTTTCTGTACTTTGGTTACTAATACTTAATATTGGAACGTCTTTTATGCGATGATTAATTTGAGCTTCTATAGCGTCCAATTCAGATTTATTTATTAAATCTATTTTACTCAAAACTATTATAGGGTTAACATTAGAGGCATTACAAATAGTTAAATACCTTTCTAATCTGTTTAAATTAAAATCTCTGTCAACTGCTTGAACAATTAAGCCGAAATTCACATTAGTTGCTATAATTTGTACTTGGCCAGATTTTCCAACAGCTTTTCTTTCAATTATAGATTTTCGAGGATAAATAGCATGTATTAATGCTTTGTTAGCATCATAACTAGAAAAAGCTACCCAATCTCCAACTGCAGGGAAGTCGTATCTACTTTCTGCCGTAAATCTTAAATTACCTATAAGTTCTGAATCAAATTCGTTTTCTGGTGTCTTTACTATATACCTTTCTTTATGTTCTAAAATGACTCTGCCTACTTCAAATGACTCTAAATTCTGATTTTTTCTATACTTTTCTAGAGTGTCATTATACCCTAATACTTCCATTTTCATTTACTTATTAAATTTAGCTTGCAAAAAACAAGTGTTCAAATATATTAATTTTTAAAGAGATTTAACTAACTCATTATACAGAAATAAATTTTGGTGAATTGGCGAGCGATATTAGGGCAACTAAAAACGTTATTAATCTATTTTTATTAGGTACAAATCAATTTTATAATGACTTGTACCCAATGAAAATCAATCTTTAATCTCTAATCGGTAACATATTAGAAGTGTCTACAGGAAAACTATCATATTTGTTGTACAGTTTCAAATATTTATCTGGGTTTATAGTTTCCTCGCTGAGTGTTTCATTTAAACCTCTAAAGAAATTTTCTCTTTTTTGCGAAGGATTAAATAGTAATGTAAGTATAACTTCTTCATCTGTGTCATTTAAGAATCCATGAGGTGTCATGCGAGGTGCATAAGCTACTGTTCCTGGACCTGCCAAATGTTTTTCTCCTTTTGTTCCTGTAAGAATAGTGAGTGTGCCTTTGTTTACAATAAATGTTTCATCCATGAATCTGTGATAATGAAGTTTCGCTCCTATAGCTTTTGGAGCTAGTACAATTTCATAAACACCTAGTTGGTCATTAGACATTTCACTCGTTATTTTGAAAGTGAATTGAATACCGTTAATATTAAAGGATTCACCTTCATTTGGTTTGACCAATACCGCTTTATTTTCTAATGTATCATTAAAAAAATCTTCATCTTTTTTAATAATTATTTCTTTAGTATTCATAATTGTTAGTTTTAAAATATTCTGATATCTGTTCCTTTATAAGTTTTTCGTTTTTCACTAAAGTATGCTTATTACTTGTTCCTTCTAATGAGAGTAAATTAATGTTATCTATACCAAGAGTATTGAAAACAGCTTGTATATGAGGCACTTGAAAATCATTTTTTTCCATAGAGGTACCTTTATAACTTCCACCTTTTGCAGTAACCAAATGGGTAGCTTTTGTCTTTAACAAACCTGAATAGCTACCATCTTCATTTACTTTAAAAGTGTGTCCAACCCGAACTATATGGTCTAAATAGGCTTTAAGGTTTGAAGCGGTTCCAAAATTATAGAGTGGGCTACTGATAATGATTTCATCTGCGTTCTTTAATTCTGTAACAAGCATATCTGATAATACAATAGCCTTTGACTCTTTTGGTGTTAGTTTATTTTTTGGAGTATAAAAACCTTTTATGGTTTCATCTGATATGTGAGGAATTTGATTTTTAACTAAATCCCTATAAATTACTTTTCCGTCTGGATAAGAGTTTTTCCAAAGGTGTTCAAAGTAGTCAGTAATCTCTCTAGAATGCGACCCATTTATTCTAGGGCTACAATCTATTCTTAATAATTTTTTCATGTTTCTTTTGATTTATCCTATTACTCATATGACAAATCAGAAGAAAAAAACGTGACTTTATTTTAGAGATTTTTAAAATATTGATTTTAAATTAGCTTATAAGCTGTGCAATGTTTTTAAGCTTTTTAGAGTCTAAAACAGAACTTATTTTGTTTATTTTTTGTTTTGCATTAATCGAAAATATTTGACAAGCAGAAAGTAGACCATCATTGAAATACAAGATTGCAGGTTGATGGTTAACTTCAACAAACTTAATATCTTGTTGGCTCTGGAATTTTTCATAAGCCATAATAAGTAACTCAATGCATTCTTCTTTTCCAGTAGAGAAGTTCTTCAGAACTTTAATTTCATCTCCCCCATCAGCAACTACAGCAATATCATTAGTAAAAAGATTTTCTAACCCTCTTATATCTCTATTACGAATTGCAGAAATGTAGCTTTCTAAATACTCATTGGTCTTCTTATCACTAAATATTTTTTTTGATGGATTTGAATCCTTCAACTTTAACTTAGCTCTACTTAATAGTTTCCTTGAATTCTCCGTTGTGCTAGAAAGAACTTCGGCTATATCTTTGTGAGAGTAATTAAATGCTTCTTTTAAAATAAATACAGCTCGCTCTTTCACGTTTAATTCTTCAAGTAGAATTAATAATGAGTATGAAACAATGTCTTTCATGTTTATTTCATTATCGGCAGTATCAGTCGCAATTGGTTCAGGAAGCGTAATAGCATTAGATATAAATTTTTTCTTCCTGTTTTTCTTATTTATAGAGGTATTTATTACAGACTTTATTAAATAAGCTTTGGGATTTTCTATTTCATTTTTTGAACTTGAAATGAAATTATTTAATGTGTCTTGTATTGCATCTTTTGCATCATCAGTTGACCCCAATATGTTATATGCAAAGGGAAACAGTACATCTTGATATTTATTAAAATCGAACATTTCTTGATAATTATTCATCCGTTTAACTCTTCATTTTAGAATTTGTTAGTTATTATAATAACAATTAAGAAGAAAAAAACGTGACAAAAATTAATTATAAGAAAACTGTTCTTTTAATATACTAATGCCATCTAATATTCCTTTTCATTCAATTAATTTTTAGCTAACCAAAACTGATTTCATTAAAAAACCAGTTGCAATACAATATTAGTTTTATACATTTGCAACAAATTAATTTCTATAATCATATTAAAATGGATAATTACACGCAATCTGTTCAGATAACGGGAAGCAAAAAAGGAATTTTTAATGCGCTTACTTTAAGCATTGATAAATGGTGGGGTGATGTTGACCAACCAGCCACAAAGCTTGGAACCACTTTTAAAGTTTCCTTCGGAGAAGCCTTTTGGGTTTTTAAAGTAATTGACTTTAAAGAGAACAGTGTTTTAACATGGGAATGCATAAAATCTAATCAGGTGCATGATGGTCTGAAAGGTGTTAAAGAAGAATGGTTAGGCACTAAATTATATTGGAATATCATAGAAGAAGATGCTAAAACGACCAAGATTGACTTTGTACATGAAGGTCTAGTTCCTGCATTTAATTGTTATGATGTTTGTGCCAAAGCCTGGGATTATTTTATCACAGATAGCCTTAAGTCCTATATAGAAAATGGGATTGGTAAACCTGAGAAATAACTCATGAAAAACCTAAACCTAAAAAAGGATTGCTAGAAAATAAAACTGCAATAATTATTAATACAATAGATGAACTAGCAATCCTAAAATTTTATATCAAAAGTGTTTTTTACTCTTAGCGTTTTTCTTGGTAATCAACTAAATGATTAAGACTGTTAGCTGTTAAATAATTGTTTTTCCTTTTTTTTATTAATAATACTTAAGCATATTCCAAATACCCCAAACTGAATGGTTAAATAAAAACTTTCCATTAGTATAAATTGGATGGCGTTTTCTATATTTTGTTTTGCAACTAATGCTAGCACATGAGATGTCCAAAAGAACAGCCCTACTATTAACACATACCTCATACTTTTTACTAAATTACTTCCTGTAAATGAGAAAAAGTTATATAAATAAGTAAGTACCATACCCTGAATTAAAATTGTTAAAAATCCAATAACCATATTTGGCTCTCCTTTAAAGTAACCAAACGCTAAATACTTATCCTCAAACAATACAATATGCCATATAATAGCAATTATAAATGTTATAACAGTATAAGCTAGCGTACCAAGAATTATCTTTTTTATCATTCCTATAATTCTTTATAAGTTAAACTCTTTCTTATATTCAGCTGGGTCATAGTATACCTTCATCGTTTTTATTTTTCCTTTTTCCATGGTATAAAACTCTGCAATATCTAAATCTATTATCTTTCCAGATGGTGCTTCTATTTTTAATACAACTTGGGTAACTACCATGTTCTCCCCTGAAACAATGCTTAACAATTCATGCCCCCTTACGAGTTTCCCAAACTCTAAATGTAAATTAATGTTTGCTTCTTTGCCTTTTACTATATCAACAGGTCCTTGAAACACAATGTTCTCATCCATTAAATCCATCCAATCAGAAGTTTGTGCTCCCATAGATTGTTGAAAAGCTTCTAAAATTTCTAATGCTGTTTTACTCATTTTTCTATTATTTTTTTAATGATTTATATTATTTAGACAAATGGAGACATCATTTCGGACGAGAAATTCTATTTTTTTAATTCGTACCCCAACTTTCTAAATTTTCCAGCATGTAAATATTTAATATTGAGTTATTAGAATGCAATGGGTCTATACCATTAACAAGCTCTAATCTTAAATTTAAAAGATATTCATGATTATCTGAATTACCTTCTTTTATAAGTTTTATTTGTTGTTCCTGAATATGAGTATCTTGATTAGGATTTAAAACACCCTTTAATGTAGTACATTGGTGGCATGTTCCATTCTTATTGATAAATGCACATCTGTCTTTAAAAATACGCATCATATTCTTTCGAGCATCAGCCAAAGCGTGTTTAACAACACCCTCAGAAAACGTTGTGATTTCCATGATTTCTGATACTTTAAAATGATAAACTTCCTTGAGTAATAAACAGATTTGTTGTTTTAAGAGCAATGTTTTGTTTATGCAATTAAAACAATAATTAATATGTTCTTTTATCTCATAATTTCGTTCGGGTGTTTGTTCAAAAACAACTTTCATTTTAGTAGATAATTCCAAAGATTTTGAATGCGAATTTGCACCTAAATCTTGAGCATTCTCTTTCCATCTTTTATACTTAGTTAAATGGTTTTTAGCAGTATTTAGTGCAATACTAAATACCCAAGTTTTAAATGAAGATTTCTTTTGAAATGTATCTAACTTTTCAAATACTTTAATGTAAGTATCTTGTACAAGGTCTTCTGTATCTTGCTTATTCGTTAATAACCTAAAGATAAAAGACGACAGTTCATTTTTAAAATCTAGAAACTCTTTTTGATAATGGTCTAACATAACTTTTTAAACAATACGACATACTTAAAAGAATAGACAGTAATTTGTTATCTATCTTTTAAGACTAATTTAAGTTCTTCTTTAAGTGCTTTCCGCATTTTATCCTGAAGCTCTTTTCCTCCATCAACATAATTTTTGACTTTAATTTTCCCTTCCTCAGTAACATCTCTATGATGCGCACTCCAATTGGCTATATTTAGCATAACAGGCATTAAGTCTATACCTTTTTCAGTTAAACTATAGACATTCTTTTGCTTATGATGCGCATCTTTGGTCTTAATTAAAATTCCAAATTGCTCTAATTTGTTTAATCTATCTGTTAAAATATTACTAGCTATTTTCTCGTCAGAGTTTAACATTTCTCTAAAATATCGCTTCCCATCGAACATTATATCCCTAATAATCAACAAAGTCCATTTATCTCCAAACACTTCTAAAGCCTGATTAATTGGGCAATATGACTTACAATTTTTCATATAAAACTAATTTTATTATAAAACCACTTGTAAAATACAATTAGTTTTACATATATTTGTCCAGTTGTTTTTTGCAACCAGTCAAATATACAATAATATTCAACATTAGAAAATATGGAAATGGACTTATCAATTACACGACTACAGGAACAATACAAATATCATAGTATACTCTTTAGAAATGTGTTAAAAGGCGTTGAGCCAAAACACACACATGTTAGACTAAACGGAATTACCAATCATATCTCATGGATTGCTGGAAATTTAGCAGCTACTAGATTTAACCTAGGAAATACCATTGGTATAGAAATACAACAAGCCTTTCCGGAATTCTTCGAAGGACACAAAGCAATTATTTCAGATACACAATATCCCTCTTTAGAAGAAATAATAAAAGATTGGGATAGAATTACACCAATTTTAGAAAAGAGGCTTATCGAATTAACGCCAGAACAATTGGTTACTAAATCGCCTCTTTTTATACCCAAAACATTAGAAAAAAACAACTTGTTAGGAACTTTACTATTCTTAATAGATAGAGAATCTTACGCTATTGGACAAATAGCTCTAATAAGAAAAGCTTTTGGCTACGAGGCAATGAAATACGAATAAAATTAAAATAAATAAAAATGAAAAACCAATTATTAGAAAACAAAAACGCATTAATCTTTGGTGCAAAAGGAGCATTAGGAAAACAAGTAGCTAAAGCTTTTAAAGAAAGTGGCGCGAATATATACTTATCTGATATTAATGTTGAGGGAATAGAAACCTCTGATTTAGGTGAAATAAGAAAAGTTGATACTTTGAACGAGGAGGAAGTAAATGGTTATTTTTCATGGTTCGACCGTGAAAATGTAGCTGTTGATATTGTCATTAATTTGAGCGCTTCAAATCCTGCAGAATACAACCATGGAAAACCTGCATTGGATGTTTCCTTAGAGCAATTTCTAATCCCGTTAAAGACTACAACTGCCAATCAATTTGTAACGGCAAAAGCAGCATTCCCATTGATGGCCAAACAAAATAGTGGTGTTATCATTTTCATCACTTCCACATTGGCAAAAGTTGGTTCCCCCTGGAGTGCTGCACTTACGGCCTCACATGCTGCCACGGAAGGCTTGGTTAAAAGCCTTGCGAGTGAATGGGGTGCGGAAGGTGTCCGGGTTCTCGGGGTGCGTTCAGAAGCTATGCCAGATTCCCCAACTATAGATTACACCTTTGAAACTATGGGTGCCAATATGGGTATGAGTAGGGATGAAATGCAAGGATTTATAGAACAGCAAAAAACCGCTTTAAAACGTTTGCCATCAACAGCAGACACTGCGGATGTGATAGTTCTTGCTGCCTCAGACCTTGCAGGATATATGACGGGAACTATGCTCAACCATTCTGGTGGTCACATCTTGGAATAAATAACAACCAACAATACATTATATGAGTGCCTTAAAAAAAACAGAAGAAAAACTCAACGCATTTGCTATTAAATGGGGCGAGTTCATCATTAAATACAAGTGGGGAGTCCTATTAGCCAGTATATTACTGGCTTTTGGGATTGCTTCCCATGGAAAAATGGAATTTGATGGGGATTATCACACCTATTTCAGTGATGATAACCCAGAACTTTTAGCCTTTGATGGTCTTCAGGAAAAGTACACCAAAGACGATAATGCTTTCATTGTACTGACTGCAAAGAATGGAGATATTTTCACTAAGGAAAATTTAATGGCCATTGAAGAATTGGCTGCGGAAGCTTGGAACACGCCATTTTCCAACCGTGTGGATGCCATTACCAACTTTCAGCATACCAGAGCAGACAATGATGATTTGTATGTAGAGGATTTGTCCTATGAAACCAGTTTAAAATCTGAAGAGGATATTAAACGGATAAGAGAGATTGCCTTGAAAGAACCCTTACTGGTCAATAGACTGATTAACAAAGATGGTTCCATTACGGCAGTAAATGTAAACGTAACCTTTCCTGGGTTGAGCGATGATGAAAACCCCAAGACCGTTGCCTTTGTACGCAACATGATTGAAGAATTCAAGCAAAAGCATCCGCAGTTTGATGTGCACCTTTCAGGGATTGTTATGCTACAGGATGCCATGTTCTCTACAGCCCAGAAAGACATGATGTACACCATGATAATGTTTGTGATTGTCATTCTCATGATAATCATTCTCACACGTAGTTTCCTTAGCACCATAGTAACACTATTGACTATAATCTTTTCGATTGCTGTCGCCATAGGTTTCTTGGGACTTGCAGGTATCAAGCTTACACCTTCTTCGGCATCTTTCCCTACCATTGTATTGACTCTGGCGGTGGCAGATAGTATTCACATCCTAGTTACATTTTTACATAATATTCGTAAAAAAGGACTGCCTAAAAACTTTGCAATTGTAGAAAGTCTTCGATTGAATTTTATGCCTGTCTTCATAACAAGTATTACAACCATTATAGGCTTTCTTTCTATGAACTTTGGAGACGTACCACCATTTGCCGATTTAGGCAACATCGTTTCCGTTGGAATTTTGGCCGCACTAGTATTCTCATTAACATTCTTGCCTGCGTTTATTGCCATTATGCCAATCAAGCAACGAGAACCACAAAGTAATACGGCTAAACATTTAAAGAAAGATTGGTTGTATCGTTTCGGGGAATATGTTTCGGCAAACCCGAAAAAGTTGGCGGGTATTTCTTTAGTGGTTATCGGAATCCTATCCGTATTATCCTTTAGGAATTTCTTTGATGACGAGTTCATTAAGTATTTCGACGAAACTGTTGATTTTAGAATCGATAGTGATTACATCAGTGATAATATCACTGGGATATACAATATCGAATACTCCATAGGTGCTGGGGAAAGTGGAGGCATCAATAACCCTAAGTACCTTAAAAAATTAGAGGAGTTTGAAAAGTGGTTTGAAAAACAACCCAAGGTGGTACATGTAAACTCCTTTACAGAAGTCGCCAGACGCATCAATAAATCCATGCATGGAGATAATGAAGCCTATTACCGAGTGCCAGATTCCAGACAAGAAGCTGCCCAATATCTACTGCTTTATGAAATGTCATTGCCCTTTGGTTTGGATTTAAATAATCAGGTCAACGTCGATAAATCGGAAACCCGTTTTACAGTTACCACAAGAAATCTCAGAAGTTCTGAATTAATTGCCCTTTCGGAAAGTGGCGAAAAATGGCTAAAGGAGAACGCTTCCGAAGAAATGAAAGCATTAGGTACCAGTAGTACGTTGATGTTCTCAAAACTAGGGGTAAGACAAGCCGATAGTATGATGAGTGGAAATATTATAGCCCTCATTTTGATTTCACTGATTTTAATGTTGGCTCTTAGACACTTCAAAATTGGCTTATTGAGTATTATCCCTAATGTAGCTCCCGTAGCCATAGGATTTGGTTTGTGGGCACTCTATCTGGGCGAAATAAATACGGGTATGGTCGTAGTATTCGGTATGACTCTAGGTGTCATTGTAGATGATACAGTACACTTTGTTTCCAAGTTTTTAAGGGCACGAAGAGAGTTAGGATATTCAGCCCCAGAAGCAGTTAAGTATGCCTTTGAAACCGTAGGTAAAGCCCTTATTATCACTACAGTGGTACTGTTATCAGGATTTCTGGTTTTAGCACAATCGTCTTTTGCCATGACCAGCTATATGGCAAGAATAACCTGTATCATTATTCCTGCAGCCTTATTGGTAGATTTTATTTTGCTGCCATCACTGTTGATTTTGGCAAGCAATGATAAAGAAGTAGTAAAAACAAAACATTAATTAAAAAAATGACTATGAAAAACACACTCAAATTTTACCTATTCCTATGCATCTGTATTTTAATTGGATGTAATTCTGATGATGACAATTCTCAAACAAATAATCCTGTTTCAGAATTTAAAATTGATGGGGGCACACCTTATGCAACAGCTAATGGGTATTACACTCAGGTCGAACTAGAAGGAGAGAAAGACAATTTTGTTCTTTATTTCATTGACGGCGAACTTGTTCCAATAACAAATCCTGAAAATGGTATTCCTTGTCCTTGGGTAGAAAACATGACTCAGGGCATTAAAATAAGGCTTAGGTCTATTTTAGATGATGAAATAGCTGCTGGTACTTACACATATAGTACTCAACAAAATGAGGCAGGTATAAATCCATATTCTCAAGCTTTTTATGGTTTTGAATTAGACAGTCAATGTTATTCTCAAACGGAGGAAGATTTAAACATTACTGGAGGTGAAATGACCATTGCTAAAACAAATGAAGAATATAGTATTACCTATAATCTCACTACAGAAAACGGACAGGTAATTAATGGTGCCTATTATGGTGAATTGAAAAAGCATTTGGCTTCTGAATGGTAGATAAAAACAATAAACACAAGTTGAATTAGAATAAAACATATATGATGAAAAGAATAATTGTTTTCGCATTACTAGTTGGCAGTGTGTCAATGGTAATCGCTCAAAGTCCTGAAGAAAAAGGACTTGAAATAGCAAAAGCAGCCAATAAAGCCGATGAAGGTTTTGGAAGCTTGGAAGTGAACCTGAAAATGATTCTTAAAAACAAGAACGGTCAGGTAAGTGAACGTGAAATCACCAATAAGATTTTGGAACAGATTGAAGATGGCGACAAATCGTTGGTGGCATTCAATACCCCTAGAGATGTCAAAGGAACAGCAACTTTAACTTTCACCCATAAAGTTGGAAGTGATGACCAGTGGTTGTATTTGCCCTCCATCAAAAGGGTAAAACGAATTTCCTCCAGTAATAAATCTGGACCTTTTATGGGCAGTGAATTTGCCTTTGAAGATTTATCCTCTGATGAAGTTGAAAAGTACGTCTACAAGTTCGTAGAAGAAAAAGAAGGTTTATTGATTGTAGAACAAGACCCTGTAGACCCAAAGTCAGGTTATGCCCGTAGACTGGTTTCATACAATAAGAACAAAGGCTATCGTGTAGAAAAAATTGAGTTCTATGACCGTAAGAATGAACTATTAAAAACGCTGGTGCATAAAGATTATAAGCAGTATAAAAACAAACATTGGCGGTCTGGTACTATGGTAATGACGAATCACCAAAGTGGAAAGGAAACCACCTTGCTTTTTTCTGATTACAACTTCGGGGTAGAACTGGCTGATGAGGATTTTACAGAAAACGCCCTAAAAAGAATTGGTGGCTGATTGATAGCTTTTTGATTGATGATGGAGAATCGGAATCCTTCATGTGAGGTTCCGATTCCTTCTATTTTCCAAATATTATGAAGAAATACGTTTCCATATTCGCTGTTTTTCTCTGTGTCGTATCCTATGGCCAAGAAAAAAAAGTAAATGATGATTTTGAGCTAGAGCTTGAAGCTGAGTACAGATACTTTCCTAACGAAGCTGCTTTTGAAGGTCAAAAAGACCATTTCCCATCTTTGGCAATTTCACCAGAATACTCCCTGAGTTGGAACAAAGGCTATGATGTGCTGAACTTTAAAGGTTTTTTTCGTTTGGATGTTGACGATGAAAGAACGCATTGGGATATACGGGAGCTCTATTATCAAAAGTCAAAGAAGAACTGGGAAATCAGTTTAGGCTTAAAAAAGGTGTATTGGGGTGTTACCGAAAGTAATCACCTAGTTGATATTATCAACCAGACCGATGCGGTTGAAAGTTTTGATGGAGAGAAAAAGTTGGGACAGCCCATGGCCCAGTTTTCACTTTCTACCAAAAATATAGGAACGTTCGACTTCTTTTATCTACCCTTTCACAGAAAACGCACATTTCCAGGAACTAAAGCAAGATTACGCTTTCCTATTGTCATTGACCAGGACGATTTAAACTACGAAAGCAGTGCTGAAGAATGGCATCAGGACTTTGCAATACGATGGAAGCACTATATAGGCAGTGTTGATATAGGTCTATCCCATTTTTATGGCACAGGAAGGGAGCCCTTGTTTATCCTTAACTACGATTTCAACATTGAAGCATTTTACCCCATCATTAACCAAACAGGACTTGATATTCAGGTTACGAACAACGCCTTTTTATGGAAGTTGGAATCCATCTACAGAACAAGTGATGCCCAGGACTTTTTTGCTCTCGTAGGTGGTGTGGAATACACTTTTAGTAATATTAAAAGTAGTGGTTTGGATGTAGGTTTTTTGCTAGAATACCTGTACGATGATAGAGATGAATTGGCATTAACGGGACTTCAAAATGATGTATTCTTTGGAAGTCGCATTGCCTTTAATGATGTACAGAGTACCGAAATATTAATTGGTGGTATAGCAGACCTCGAAAAGAGTAGTAAAATATTCAGTTTAGAAGCGTCAAGACGATTAGGCGAAAGTTGGAAGCTAGAAGTAGAAGGACGCTTTTTTAGCAATATTGATAATCGTGAGTTTATACTATCTAATTTTCAGGAGGATAGCTTCTTTAGGTTAAGCGTTCTCAAATATTTTTAAAAAGATAAAAGCATGAGCAAAGGATATATCATAGAAAATTATGAGGTTACAAATCAGGATGATTATGTACCTCCAGTAAAAACAATTAATGAAATATTAGAAAAGTTCGGAGGCAAATTTTTGGTAGCAACACCTAAATCAACAACTCTAAGTGGCGAGCCTCTTGAAGTTATTATCGTCATTGAATTCGATTCCAATGAAATGGCTTTGGCATTCTACGATTCATCAGAATATGCTGAATATAAAAAATTATATGAAAGAACTACAAGTGGATGGATACTTCATTCAGAAGCTTATAAAAGAAACAACTAAATAAAAAATAAATGAGTGTATTAGAAATTGTAAAATGGAAAGCGAAACCAAATGTTTCGGACAAAAAAATGATTGATGTAGTAAATGCTATGGTTCCTGATTTGAAAAAACTTGATGGATTTATTAGTCAGGTGCTATATAAAGACAAAAACAATTATTGGGTTGATGTTTATTATTGGGATACTGCAGAAAATGCGCATCTCTCAAATGAGCGTATGGCAGAAAAGGAATCATTAAAGAAATTACTTGAACTAATTGAATTGAACACTGTAACAATAGAAGTATTAGAACCATTGCAGAGTTCAGAGTAGTAAAAGAAATAATTATCTATCAAAATATAATTCATCATGAAAAATTTAATCTTCAGTTGTTTAATCGTAGCATGTATCTCGTGCTCTCAAAGTTCTACCTCTCCTACAAAAGTGGCACAAATAGTCGTTGAAAGTTTTTATCAAAAAAACAATGGTAAACTTCAAAAGCATACCACCAAAGAGAGCTATGATGCTTTTTTATCCATTCAAGATTTGATGACAGCTGCAGAAAGTGGAGCAGCTAACTTTACACTCATTCAAGAGTTGGTTGAAGGCGATGTTGCTTGGGTAAAATTCACTACCTCTTACGAGGAGAAACCTGAAACATTTAAGTTGGTCAAAATAGATAGACAATGGAAAGTAACTGAAAAAGGACTGCGGGAAAAAGCTCCGTTTTAATGCACGATTTCAGAAAACAAAACTTTGTGGTCATTTCTTATTGAATTGTTTGGCCATATATTTAATAGTTTCCTCTTTGCTACCTTTTAATTGCTTTGCAAATGCCTTTGATTGAGGCGAGATGTGAGTGTCCAAATATTTATCGCTCCACAATACGTACTCTGCAATTATCGGGAACAAATCCACACCCTTTTGGGTCAAATTATATAAATAAACTTTTTTGTTGGTAGGATGTCTTTTTTTTGTGATGATATCCAAGGATTCTAAGCGCGTCAATCGTTCTGACAATCTTGAAGAAGATATTCCCTCGCTTTCATCACTGAAATTTTTGAAAGTTCGCTCTCCAAAAAACATAATATCCCTGATTATCAATAACGACCACTTATCTCCAAAAAAATCCAATGCAGAACTTATAGGGCAATCTGACCTGTGACTAATATTTTTTTTCATTTTTTTACTTCTATTTTGAAAGTAATTTATATATTTACTTCCGAAACGAAAGTAATAATTTAAAATGAAACATAAGAAAAAAATGATTTTAGGAAGTGTATTAGCAGTAATTGCATTGGTCTTAATTGTATTTCAAGTGAAGTCTGGAAAAACAATAGTATTGGAACATCAAATACAAATTGATAATTCGCCAAGTTTAGTTTGGAAAACATTAAATGAAATAGAAGCTGTAGCAGACTACAATCCCCAAGTTGAAAAAGCACTTTGCATTTCTAACAACAAAACAGGAATTGGAGCTAGTAGGGAATGTACTATGAAAGATGGCTCTAAGGTAAAAGAGCGTATTACCAATATTGAACCCGATAACGCAATTACCATGGAGTTGTATGAAAGTAATTGGCCTGTTAAAAATATGAAGTGGAGAACGGCTATTGCAGATAAAAATGGGGGGGCTTTAGTTACCCAAAAATTAGAGTATCAAGTAAAGTTTGGAGCTTTTGGTGCTATACTAAATGCGCTTGTTCTTGAGAACAAAATGAATAGTACATTACAAGGTGTTTTTGAAAGTATGAAATCATATATTGAATCTAAAAACTAAGACATGGCATACGATAGGTTTCTAGCCGATAAGATTACCCAAATCATGAAGCAAAATCAGGTAAACTTCTATGAAAAGGAAATGATGGGTGGTATCACCTGGGTGGTTGAAGAAAAATGTGCATCAGTATCTACAAAGGAGGTCTTATGGCACGTATTGAGCCTGATGAATTGGAAGAACTAATACAACGTGATGGAGCAATACAGATGATGCACGGCAGTAAGCCAATGAAGGGATATTTGTCTATAAGTCCTGAGGGTTTTGATTTAGATGAAGATTTGGAATTTTGGGTTAAAAAATGTTTGGAATTTAACCCTAAGGCAAAGGTTAGTAAGAAGAAATAATTAGGTAAGGAATATGAAGCCTATATTTTATAGCATTAAATCAATTTTTAATGATTGGTGAATTCAGATATTATTGAAGAATGTTCGGGAAATTTAGCTATTAACTCTTTTTTACTAGGTAGTTCAAAATCACCAAATTCAAATCCAGGAGATACTGTACAGCCAACAAGTGAATAGTCATAATCATTTAAAAGTTTTGCTGCAAAAAAATGGTTATTTGGCACGACAAATTGAGGCACTTCGCCCTTAGAAAAATCCCTGCCTATTATATGTTTAGAATGGCCTCCTTCGGGAGAAATGATATGGAGTTCAATTGGAGAACCATCATAAAAATGCCAGATTTCATCTTGTTTTATTTTATGAAATGCAGAAAAAGTTTCTGAAGTCAATAAAAAATATATGCAAGTTGAGTAGTTTCTTTTGCTACAAAAATCTGAAGGTAAACTATTTTCTTTAATTTCACCTTTGCTTCTGTAGGTCTCTTTAAAATAGCCTCCTTCTGGATGAGGTTTTAAACCCAGCTTTTTTATTATTTTTTCAATTTTATTCATAAGCTATGTTTTAAGGCTTAAACTGTTCAATAAATTCATTTACCCTCTGGCAAAATAATTCTTGGTCTTGATACATACCAGTATGTCCACTATTGGGTAATAAATGACTGAAAGTCTCGGTTGAACTTACGTTATCAAGAATATTATTCCCCAATGCTGGAGGACATACAAAGTCGTACTTGCCATATAGTGTCATTACAGGTATAGTCACATTGCTGAGCTTTTCCGTGAAATCATACGTTCTTAATTCGTCTTGAATATCAGCATTCTGGCTATACCTATGGTTGAGAAACGTACTGGTAACCGCATAGTTTTGTTTGATGGCATTTGCCTTAATCACATCCATAATTGAGAACGGTACGACTTCCGAAAAGTATTCTTCAGCATCCGTGGCATAATCGTTTAATTGGTCTGCTTTTTTAAGACTTAATGTTCCCGTAGGCAGATTGTTACAAAAATTCAATATCTCTTGCCACTCGTTTACATGATTGCCTAAAACCAATTCTTGGTTGGCGTGATTAACCAAAGCATCACGTGTCAATCTATCATTTAAAGGGTAGTTGTGCGAGGCACTGCAAACTATCCATCCTTTAATAAGATTTTGATTATCTTCTTTGGTAATAAATGAAGTGCTTAATATACCTCCAAAACTGTGAGCAAGTAGAAAAACGCTAATATCGCTTCCATATCTGTGTTTTAGTACATGAATAACCTTTTTCAAATCTTCAGTCATTGTAGGAAGGTTGAGATTGTCTCCATTGTTGTTTCCTTGGGAGGCTCCTGCATTTCTTTGGTCCCAATAGGCTACGGCATATTTGTCTTCAATATGTTGTGAGATATAATCTGAATTATAGAAATAAGAACTAGAGCCAGGGCCACCATGCACAAATAGCAATACAGTCTTACTTGTGGTGTTTCCCTCAACCAATACACGCATGGACGCTTTTTTGTTTTCTACATAAAATGTTTCAGAAACATTTGTCCCGATTTTGATTTCTTCTTTTTGGCAAGATGACAAAAGAATAGATACGATTAATATGACATATAAGTATTTCATTTTTGAAAATTATCTTTAGTAATGTGTTTTGTTTTTGGTTTGAACATCAAGAATTTTGATGGTTTATAGATAATGCCTAATTCCATAGTTGGCCTTAAATAAATTGTGCTGTTATACGGGAACATGGTCAGTAGATTTAGTTTGTAGTAAATGGCTATAGGTTTCGATTTTGTAATGGAAAAATCATATCCCAAGCCACCACCAAATGACACTAGTGCATAGTTGTAACCCGCACCTTTTTTGATGGATACATTGTCATCTACACGATAGGTTGTACCGCCCAAAAAGGTTCTACTGTATCCAATTTCTGGTGATAATTCTGTAAAGAACCCTTTATTATGAGTTCTTCTGAATGTATATCCTGCTGTTAGATAAACATTGTCATGAAAAGTTTTGTGATGATACCAACCAAAATTCGCTGTAAGAAACCTATCCTTAAAATAGCGTTTTTGTTTTCCAGATTTCTTTGTTTTCTCGATTTGTTTTTTTCTAATAGGTATTTCAAGACCTGCCTTAAGTCCAGGATATATAATAGAGCTATTATAACCTAAACGGACATTAGTCGGGGTTTCAATTTTTTCTAAAGAATTTTGAGAAAATAAGTTTATAGAACTAAAAAGTAGATATGATATGAGGATGTTTTTAATCATTGATTTTGCCTTTGCTTAAAGTGTCAAAGCAAAGGAAAAGATGTAGGTCTATCGCTTCATCTTACAAGATGGCACTAAAAAATGCGAAATAGTATTTTAAGTAAGTGATTAAAGTGGTGTCATGTAAGTTGCCACTTCGTTTTTGCCACTTTTGTATTGTTTAATATATTCGCTAGGTGTACATTTCATATTCTTTTTAAAAACCCGATTGAAAGATGATTTGGAATTAAATCCTGCCGAAAAAGCAATGGATAACAGTGTTAACTCTTTATGTTTTTCTTGCTCAATTTGTTTAATGACCTCATAAACGCGGAAAGTGTTAATAAACTCAAAGAAACTCTTATTTGCATTTTGGTTAATTACTTGCGATAATTGGTTTGATGGCATCTTAAATTGTTCTGCCAACTTAAAGAGGGTTATTTCTGGGTCAAGATATGGCTTATGTTCAACTATAAAATTTTGCAATTCTTTGTATTTCGAGATGGAAGCTTTTGTATCAAGACCTGTTCTTAAATATTTTTCATCTGATTTTATGCTACTTTGCTTTACCTCAATCCTGTATTCTGTTTCTTTGAAAATTGGAATATCATTTAAAAAAACATCTGTTTGTCGTAAGCCATAATAACCAAAGGTAAACACATAAAACGATAAAAATAGTACAGTAAACAATTCCCCATCAATCCCAATATAAACAAGTCTCATTTCTTGTAATGTTAGGCAGATAGCACTAACAACATTAATCAGCAAAAATCCAACGACAATAATTTTCAACCAATTCATTTGTTTTGATTCAATTTCGGAAAAAACAACCTTCATTTCTTCTTTGTACCGCGATAAAAATTGAAGTATTACAATAGGATAAACAAAACAACTAGCTATTTTGAAAATGGCTAAAGCCATATCTATCGAGTAATTGTCATAATTAACCAAAGTTGGTATTATAATCATGTTCAAAAACATAGGGGCAAAATGTAGCAGTTGTAGTTTTGAAAATGACCTCTGTTCATATATGGCGGTGATGTATAAAAGAATCAATGGTCCATGTAAAAAAACAAAAGCTCCAGAAAACTCTGCCAGCACATCGTAATAGTTGAGTTGGTTTACCTCAAAATAATAGGCAATCAAATGGAAAGCTATTAATAGTAACCATACTATTAGGGTGGTATCGGCGAAAACACGCTGTTTTTTTGAAAAAATCAAAAAAGTAAAAAATAGTGTAAGGCCTAATGAAGCTATTAAAATTGCGGAAATTAACATGGGACAAGTTGTAACTTTTTGTGTTCTTTTTTATCTTCCTATTCCTCAAAACTGATTGAATTAGAATTCATTTAAAGGTTAAAAATACAAAACCAGTTTTTAATTAAAACTGGTTTTTTTAGATTGTTTTCATAAATTATTCAGCTATTTTGTAAGCTCAAAATCTGATTTATCCAATTCTTTCCCGTTAATGATAATGGATAGCTGATGCTTTCCAACATAAAATTTCCTTGTAGTGATAATTTTAAAGGATTGCCTTCTAGTTATAGATGTGGTAGTTTGAGCAGAATAATCCTTCTCGCTAATTTTAAATACTTTTTTGGATAGTGAACCATTAGCTTTTTGGTAATACAATCCATATTCCAACCGTATTTTGGAAGTAACCTTATTAGTATTAGTCAAATCAAATGAAAACTCCAAATATTCTCCGGTTTTGACCGTAGGTGTGCTTATCTTGAATTTAGAAAGTTTAATCTTATCCACTTTCCCGAAACCAAAAAGTTCCATTAGTTCTAGGTTGCCTTGTTTTAACAACGTTCTACAGGCATGCTTAACCACCCAATCGGTTTCCTTAGAAATTCCCTTCCATTGTTTGGCAATTTGTATAACTACTTTAGGATTATCTTTAGCAATATCATTAAGGTTATTGGCAACGCTTCTACGTACATATTCTGAAGGGTCGTTTTTTAGTTTTTCCAAAATTGGAAGAATGGGTGTTGGGTCTTTCTTTAATCGGGGAATCGCCATTGCCCAAGGTAATCTTGGTCTAGAACCTTCTGACGCCAATCTCCTAACATGTAAATTTTCGTGTGATGACCATGCCAGCATTTGAGCCATACTTTCCTTTGGGTATTTTATGATAAATGGCCGAACAGAAAATTCACAACTTGTAAATACGGTTATTATCTCCATGGCATTCATAGAGGTTTGGTAATGGTCTAATCCATATTGTTCAACATAATCAGGTAGAAATATAAATGCGAGACCATCGTTTGGACTAACTTGTATCCCTTTTTCATTCCATAGCTCAATAAAGCTAAGAATCTTTACTATATCCTCCTCATAATTATCCGAAAGTTGACGATGCAAAGTTTCTGTGGTATGACGCATACGTTGTTTCAGCTCACGATTTTCCCATGCATCATCAAAAATCTCAGCTAGAAACTGTTTTGGGTTAAAAGTTGGAATAACTTCAGAAATTACTTCAGTAAATCGATTGTAAAATTCTTGATTGTAGATGTTTTTGAATAATTCCATAATGCGTTTATTTATAGGTTTTTATATTCAAACTTTATCATTTCCAGAATCTTGGTAGCCTTTTCGAAATGATTGATCTGATGTGTTAAAATCCACCATTGCGCAACTTCCATCAGTAATTTTGGATTATCATTTTTATTGGCAAAAAAAGCATAAAATGAGAGTCCTACATTTTCACCTTTTTCCTGAATTTTATCCTCGCAAACAGAAATTATTTTTTCACAGATAGCTTTATTCATTGTTCTGTTTTCATTTAGATTCCACCCCATTATGTTTTTATTTTAAATCGTAGTACGGTTTTTAATTTTTCAGGTACAACCTTCCTAAAATCTGAGAGATAAATTTCCCTGTGTACTTTTGATAATCTTTCTACTCCCTGTTCTTCTGCAAATTGTTCCATTTGCCTGAAACTTTCGGGTTCATTGTCGTAGTGTCCCATATGCATCATTTGTATGCATTTTCCATCGGTAATGGTTTCAAAATTTAGATGTTTCAATAATGAATGTGGCTTTTTTTTCTTAGTAAGGGTTAGCATTTCATAAAAAAAATCTTCAGTTACAAAATCGGGTTGTCTAATCATAAGTTTAAACACTAAATCATCTTTATTTAAAGTGCCATCATAGTTTTTCTTTGCTTCTTCATTCAAGTCCCAAATGCCTTCTAATGGATAGACTGTGTAATCGTAATAACCCAAAGGAGGTTTTTTCATTTTCTTTGGATTCATTTTTATCGCATAGGATATGGGGTATAGTACAGCTATACAATCGGCAAAAAGTTTACTATTTGGGTTTCCTTCGCCTGAAATAGTTATGAATTTATATGTAGGCACATCTACTATTTCGGGTTGCGTTTTTGGTAAGTAAATTGCCTTTTCTTTTTTGCGCCATTCGTGTTTCATACATTTTGAATTAGAGTATACTTTGGTAAATAATTGTTTCAATTTTCCAATGGTTTTCATTCTTTACTAAAAGAATGTAATCACTACCTTTTTTTCCTGACAACCATTCCATTTCTAATTTCACAACTGCTGTTCTATCCTGTGCGTCCAGAATATCCATTTTAAGTTCGGTATCGGGCATTATGCCTTCCTTGTTAAAAGTTCTCGCCCATTCTTTGATTTCTGGTATCCCTACAGTAGACAAATCCATCCATTCTTCTTTTTCATAATCATAGATAAATCCAGTTTTAGTAGCATTTTTGGTAAAGTAAGTATCAATCAAACTGATGTCCATTAGTTTAAATGCCTGCGGATACTTTTCTGCTACCGCCAGAATGTTTTTTTGTTCCATTTTTGAAGTTTTTAATTTTATGAAACAAAATTACAAGTCAACGGTGACAGCCCTATGTCAACATGGTTCGGAATATTTTGAGAAATATCCTTGGAGCGTGAAATTGTCTTGATAATCAAAGGAATCAAAAATTTCTCTTGCTTTTAAAATTCTATCTATACGAAATTCTCGCAGCTCTTTTCGTAACCTACAATAAGCTATAACAACCCAGGCATTGTTTTCAGTATAGTAAAGACCTAATGATTCTATATACCGCTTAGTCTTCTCATTCTTGTAAATAGAATGATATTCAATTTCCAAAACAGTAGTATTGGTAATTGCCTTTTGAATAACAGATAACCAATTACTTTGCACCCCTTTTTTTAAGTAAGATGGTGTTATCCTCTTTTCAAGTTTATTTACCCCCTCTTTTTCGGTAGTTCTTAAAACAGATTTAATTTTGAACAGAAAAGAAGAGAAGTCTTTTTTTAGAGATAAGTCCCCTTGGTTTTCTATAAATTTTTCTGAAATAATCAATGCATTGGCTTCTTCTTCGGTAATCATCATTGGTGGAAGGTTATAACCGTCAACAATGAAATATCCTGTTCCATTCTCAGAGCCAATGGGTACTCCTGCATCCTGAAGTGTTTTTATATCTCGATAAACCGTTCTTAAACTAATTTCAAATCTATCGGCAATCTCTCTTGCAGTTACTACTTTTTTTGACTGTAGCTGTATAAGTATGGATGTTATTCGTGTTAATCTATTCATATGAAATCTAACACAAAGTTAAAAATATAGGCTGACAATATATTATTGTCAACTATCCTTTTATTTTTTTAATTATGAACTATTTAAATAGTGACCTCACATCATTGTAAACCTTCTCAAAATTCTCTTGTAAATCAGATTCTGAAAATTGCTGTTTTTGCCCAGGAAGGGATTTTTCAATTCTAGGCAACTTAAACCGTACCTTCTTATCCTTTCCATCTGCAAACGTGATAAACTCACCTTGTTTTAGTCTAAAGAAGATATCAGCTCTACGTTTAGATACTTCCTTTTCGCCTTTAGTGATTCGGCTCTCAAAACTCAGCCCACTACTTTTACTGATGCTCTTAGTTGGCTGTTTTATGAGCTCAAAAAAACGTTCATAGTATTTGGCGGTATCTGGGTCATTAACCTTTCCAAAGAATTGATAGGATAGGTTGCTCAAAATCGCTTTGCTTGCTTTATCGCCATACATCATATCATTCTGAATCTTATCTTGCATTACATAAACCGTGGAAATATTGTAACTGCGTAAAGTAGCAGGAATACGATGCATATTTAACAATCGAATTGTTGGTGCTTCCTCCATCATCAAAAACGAAGGCTTTGCATTCCGTACACTCATTTGCTTGGTTATGGTATGGACTATGGTTGCAATGATAGGAGAATAAGCTGATTCATATTTGGGATTATTCACCACAGAAATCACACCTGGGTTTTCTTGACTATTAATATCTAATGGCATTTCATCTGAGGATAATACCATAAAAATGCGCTGTGTACTTATCTTTTTAAAGACATTAGCCAATGTGCTTTTTACTCCTGCAGTTTGCCTATCTGAATCCTTACCACTGATAAAGGCATCAGCCATAGCTCTGGCGGTTACATTACTTTCCAAGAAAGCAATTAGACTTTCGGTATCTAAGAGTTGATAAATGGCTATTAAATGAGGTAATGTACAGTATTCAGGATATGACGTTTTTAGTTTCCAAATCAGTCCACTTACTAATCCCTCTGCAGCGTCGGTAAAAAACTTAGATGTTCCTGAACTACCTGATTCTTTTTGTTCCAATAAATTTTCAATCAACACTCTGGAAACTTCGTTAACACTTTCTTCGTTTATCATATAGCGAGGTGCAATAGGGTTTACCCGATGATAAATAGTATCAAAGGATACAATGTAAAACGGAATTTCAGCTGCTTTGAATAAAGGATAAGCAATCTCCGTAAGTTCAAAATGTTTGTAATCGTGAATGATTCCGCAAAAAGAATACCGACTAAAATGCCTTAGAAAATTATAGACCACACTTTCGGTTTTTCCACTCCCCGCAGAACCTATTACCAAAGCCCCTCGTTTGATATTATCGATTTGGAACTTACTCGATTTAGTTTTGAACTGAACCAGATATTTTTTGTCCACTTTACTACTTGAAGAACTTAAAAACACATAAAGCACGGTACATAAAAACAGTGTTGGAGCAATTATAAAAAGGACGATATGTGCCACTGACCAACTCATATTCCAATGGAGCTTGATTTAATGGCAATATCAACTCCTTTTTTAAGTCGTTTAAAAGCTTTGATAGCCAATTGCGCCTTATTGGTCGGAATGTTCATCATGGGAACTCCTGATTTGCCCAAAATTTTAAACGCTGCTGCCTTTTCATTAGTGGGCAATCCCATTAATACTGAAAAATAGAGCTTCGGGTTTTTAATAAAATCCTTTTTGGCTTGATAGGTTTCTGCATAATTCCGCTTGTACCCAAACTGCTTGTCAAAGGTCTTTTCTGCATTAGCGAAAAATGAATCTCTATCAAACCCCCGCTTTACATTCTTTCCATTCATAACGACTTCCGAAGCTTTGTATTTACTTCCTGGAGACAGGCTCACGGAATTGGAAGCATCCTTTCGACTTACGATGATATGGATATGACTTTGGTTTCCTTCTTTTTTCATCCCTTGTACAATTCGCTTCCCGTTTTGTTGATGCGGTGCTTCTTTTTCAAGCTGATTGATTCTTTTCTTCAGTTTTGAAATATTGCCTTCCAGTTTGCCATTTTCAATTTTTCGAATGTCTTGTTTCAACTGAATTATTTTAGTGGCATAGGGTTGGTTTTCCTTGACCTGAAAATCTGTTCCTTTATACTTTCGTTGATGCTCAATTTTAGCATAGTATTTTATATCATCAATAGTTATTGGTTTTCCGTTGATTTCTCGATTGAAAGACTTCACATAGTCTTTCATTAATTCTCTTGTGTAAGCTTTCAAGTCTTTGCTATCATATTGTAATTGTTTCAATTCATATTTGCTTGGGCTTATGGTAATGGAATAAAACTTAGGTTCAGTCTTTTTTAGTTTTGCGGTGTTGCTATCAATATCTTTAATGACCTCTTTAGCTGTTATTTCATCACCATATTGATTGAAAAAATGTTCCATATCCTGTTGCTCCAAACCTTGATTTTCTTTTTCCAGATAATCCACATAATCAGCAACACTTTGTGAATATGAACCTCCGAGCTTTTGAGGTGTTATAGTGATATACATTTTGACTTATAATTGATTTTCATTGTTCTTCTTCTCCTGAAATAACACTTTCTTTTCGACTATTGGTGGTTTGTTTTTGGGTTCTGCTTCTTCAAAAAGGGATTGCATCATGGCCACGGTGGGTCGGGTCTGACTTTTTTCCATATCTCTTAGAATGGCAATGACCGCACTTACTCTTTTTTTAATCAAATTTTCAAGAGTATGGACAGTAGTACCAATGGACTCTTTTGGAGAAACATTATTGGTTTCAAAAAATTCCAACATCATGAGTAAGGTCATGGAATTGGATGCTCCCATTTTCTTGCTAAAAGCACGAAACTTTTTGGCTATCGAGCTTTTAAAACTGATAGTAGTAAATTGTTCTTTTTCGTATCCGTTATCCATTTTTACTCTAAAAATTCATTGGTTTTTCTGGGCTGAACGCCTTTTTACTCTAAAAACCAATACTTTAAATATTATTTCAATTAAATCAATTCTTTAAAATACTGTATTACAGTTGTTTAAAAACAAGAGACTTACTGAAACATCGCAGCGCGTGTTACCCTCTTGCTTTTCCATTTCGTTCGCCAAAAGCGAACAAAAATCCAAACAACCTGACCCAAAAGTCAGTTGCTTTTTTATGAGTAACAAGCCTTATAAATCTATCTATTTGAAGTGAAATACTAAAACGTAGAACGGGGTCAAATACCTTGTTTTAATAGCTATTTTTATGAATATATAATGAAGTTGGAAATAGAACGTCAGATTTGAAATAGCTATTATAATTTTTTACCAGAGAATAATTATTGTAGACCTGTAACTATTTGATAAAAAAGGACTCTTATAAGTAAATATAAAATATCATGAACTCATCAATCAAAAAAAATCACTTTACAATTTTGTCAAAATGCTTTTATTTTATTTTCTTAATTAGCTTTTGTGTCAATGTTTATTCTCAGGAAGAAGAACTATGGTTTGGAACATACACTAGTGAAGAAGGAAAAGTACATCAAGGAAGATTTAATATAGTAAAAAATGGTAGAGCTTTAACAAGTATTGTTCTCGCTCCCTATGGAAAACTTCCAATGAAATTTAATATTATGAAGAACGATACTGTTCAAAGGTTTGTAGAGATTTCATGGCCAAATAAGCCTGAAAGAATTGCAACGCTTATTCAGTATACTGATGGATATTATGCAGGGAATTTTGAAGATGGAACAAAAATACTCCCAATTGTAATAAAGAAATTTAACTTTCAAGATGCTCAACTACAAGGTAATTGGTTTAAGCCTAATGAAATAGAAGTAAGAATCATTGATAATACAATAAAATTACTATCTTCTCAAGATAGCTGGAACAAAAATGATAATCGAATATGTGAGTCTAATAATTCCTATAGTTTGTTTTGTGCATTGTATGAATCCTCTATTATTGTCGATGGGGAATATCGCCATTTAAGACCTGCAGTAAAATTTGTAAGAGATGCAATACAAGAAAAATATCCTAAAAAATATGACCATGTCTTAGTGGACTTTAACAATGCCAAGGAAATTACTTTAATTGAATTGCACGCGATTTTAAAATCTGCCAAAAAAAAGCTACTTAGTGAAATGAATAAAAAGTAAGGTTTTATTCAATCTTAAAAAAGCCCTTGAAAATTCAAGGGCATAATATGATTATTTTAAAGGTTAGATATTGAAAATATACTTATAGTTGTAGAGATTTTTTACCGCCTCTTCATATAAGATAGTATCGTATTTAATGTGATTTTCTTTTGCGTAGGTTTTCAAATCTTTTCCAATTTTATTTTCTACATCTTCTTTAGAAACAGATAGTAAATATTGCTGTGTTTCTTCATCCAGGTTATTGTAATTCAAATAGACCATAACTTAAAGAATTGAATTATCTGCAAAACTGTAATAGTCTCCATTGGGCGTAATAATCAAATGGTCAAGCACGTTGATATCAAAAAGAGCTGCTGCTTTTTTTATTTTGTTCGTGAGTTGAATGTCTGCTTTACTGGCTTCTAATTTACCCGATGGATGGTTATGTGTTAAGATAATAGCAACAGATAATGATTTTAGTACTACCGCAAACAAAATGCGTAGGTCAATCATAGTTGCCGTGATTCCACCTTGTGAGAGTTGATAAATGCCTTTTACCTTATTACTATTATTTAGTAGTATGATTTTGAAAGATTCTTGCACCTCTATGGTGTTTTTGTTCCAATGCTCATATAATAATTCACTAGCATCTTGCGATGAATTTATCTTTTTCCAAAAAGGTGATGGCACACGCTCTTTGTAACTAATCTGTATTTCATTAACTTTGTTCTTCATTGTTATTTTCTTTAGAGGATTAATAATGAAAAAGAGGGCAGAACTTTTCCGAGAGATGCCCTCTTTATTTTTTGGTCTACTTGCTACCTAATAGTAATATTTCGTTTGCTTCAACTTCAGCAACGTATCGTGTAATTCCGCTTTCAGTTTCGTAGGTTCGTGTTTTTAATTTTCCGCTAATTCCAATCTCCTTTCCTTTAGTGACATATTTTTCAATGATTTCAGCAACTTTACCCCAAGCAACTACTGTATGCCAGTTAGTATCTGTTTGTTTTTCTCCATTGGTATCCTTGTAATTTTCATTTGTAGCTAAGGATAAGCGTGCTACTTTTTTACCGTTTTCTAGGTTTGTAATCGTTGGTTCTTGTCCAACATTTCCAACTAACTGTACATGATTTTTAATGGTACTCATAATTATAGATTTAAAGATTAATATTCATTTGTTTTAAAAGTGATTTACTTATTATATCCAGAGTGTTTTCCTTTTTTATTTTTTTAGTTTCACTTCCTTTTTGGATATTTTGAGATGATTTCATAGTTCGATATTTTGATTTACTTCCCATAGAGCCTTCGTTGTTACCTTTTTTTGATGCCCCGTGTGATTCAATATTCAGTTTTGATAAGACGTATAAAAAAGAGGGAGGAACGAGCCTGGTTTATGCCGTAGTTCAAAACTGAATGTTGTTGTTTTGCTGACAAAAAAAGTGTAGTAGCGAGGGCTCGATAAGTGAAATAAAAAACTATGTGAAGTTTAAAATGGAAGGAAGTGGAAGTAATGCATAATTTCATTCCAATTAAAAACCCCAAACCTAGAAGTTTGGGGTTATCTCTAATTTTCAATTATGTGTTATTTACTACTCATAAAGGTGAATTGCTGCAGCATCACCCATTTTTCGATGATTATGTCCAACATTTGGTACTATTTCTAACTTCCAATTAAAGTCATATTGTATTTCTTTTGCTATAGCCTTAGAGGTTTTAAAATAGTTTTTAGCTCTTTCCAATCTATGCATCCCTTGTAAATCGACCGAGTTGGAACGAAGTAGTGTTCCACCAGTTTCGTTTTCATTATCGAGCTCGCCTGTAAATAGAACTAAGTTCCTTTTAAAAGAATTTTTTAAATCTTCTTTAGTTAGTTCAGTTCCTTTAAGTCCAAATGGCAATGAAATATCTAAATCAGGAAGGGTATAAAATCCAGAATTTGAAGCTAAAATTCGGTTAACTTTTGAGGATTTTGTACAGACCGCTAGTCGGTGTAGAATTTGCCCACCGGCAGAATGTCCAAAGGCATCGTATTCGGTTTGATTGGATTTAAGTTCATTTACAACAAGGTCAAATATTCTATCGAAATCATTGAAAATCCATTCGTCCCTATTTGGGTTTACGGTAAAAGCTAAATTAGCTTCATCAAGCTTCACCATATTTGTATTTTCAATACGAGTAGTGCTGTTCTCTAAATTGAGATTGCTCATTAATCCACATAGGTGGTAATCTTCAAAGGGATAATATTTTTCCTCGTACATGGGAGAAAGAATAAGGACGCTATATTTCTCAGATTCTTCAACCCACGCATCTCTATAACTGTCTCCATTTCTTCCTGCTCCAGGAATAACCAATAAGATTTTTGAGTTCACATTGAAATTTCTAGGCTTGTGATAATACACTTTTATTAGTTTATCAACTTTTCCTTTTCCTCCTTCAATTAAGAATACCCCAGAGCCTTCTACAATATTTATTTCATTCAAAACTAATTCCTTTTTCAACTTTAAATCACTCTTTTTAATAAGAGCCATATCACATTTAGGACAAACTCCTGACTTTGAAAAACTAAGCTCATCACATGGTAAATTGCATGGGGTACACACGTAATCTCCTCCTTTAGATTTGCATGAAAAGGCAAGAATAATAATTATTAAAAGGCTAAAAATATTTGTTTTCATGATTGATGTTTTGATAACGACAAACAATTTACTTTTTTTAGTTTTAGTGGTCTGAACCAAAATTGGATACATCTGGAACCGTTACTCCATCCCAGACCTTCATACCTGGATTATTACCTGAGGCAACACCGAGAGACGGTGGTTCTCCAATGCCGTTTGATGAAGCGGTATAGCATTGTGAGTAATTTATGGTGACATTGACCGTATTAAAACCTATTCCGTTTGAAAAATGATTGTTTACATCGTTGTATCTAGTAATTCGCTCAAATACACCATTGGTAATTTGGGTCTCTTCTCCTGAATTGGTATTAGCACCCACAATAATTACATCTCTCATAAATACGTCCTCAGAACCTTGATGAATCCGTAATCCATTTTTAGCATTTACATTAGAATTAAAGTATGAGTCAACTACAACCAAATTTTGAATAGATTGAAATCTATTGTTCTGCGCATCGGATTCCAAGCGAACATTGGCCAGAATGAGATTTCTACCTCTAAAGTCAGTTCCATTCTTTCCCTGGATAAATAGTGCCCAATCCCCATTAAAATCCCCGTTGACAACCTCTAAAGTTGAGTTTATTAATGCCACTCGGTTCCATCCTGTAACTGGGCCTGAGAAGTTATTTAATTCACCTCCATTTGTGATGGAGTGTAAATTATCTATAAGTACATCACCATTACTATTCATAACAACTGGTCCTGTGGTAACAAGACCACCTTGCCACTTTATTCGAGTGCCCGTAAAGGTTAAACTACCCTGAATTTCTGCTCCATCTTCTAAGATGAACTCACAATCATCACAAGTGATATTGACACCATTATAAATTCCAGCTGCTACTTTGGCTGACGTGCCATTGGTTGATATGGCTTCTTGTAATTCAGCATTGGTAAATATCTCTCTTTGCTCTGTAATTCTTGGTTCAAGAGGCCATTCTATATCTTTAGCAATATCTGGAAGTGTTCCTAAGTCATATATAGGGGTTTCAGAGTTTCCTGGCTGAACCGAGTCATCACTGGAATTACATCCGATTGCTAAGATTACAATTGATGATAAGAGTATTAAGGTTGTATTTCTCATCAGTTTTTGATTTGGATAGGAACAAATTTAACAAACTGATTTTATATAGCTACTAGTTTTTATTTAAAACTAGATTAATTATTTTAAGTTTTAACTAAAAATTATTGGATATAAGTACCTATTTCGTTTTTAACATAGCTAAATTTCATCAAAAATGTTAAAGTATAGTTAAAAAGGGGCTAATTCGGTGTCTCTAAATTTTTAGACCTCTTGAAACCCCTTTTAAAAACTGATAAAGTAGAGATTATGGATAGTTCCTCTTTCTCCGCTGAGAATTTACTAAATTCTACCAAAAGCCCGTAAACATTATGTTTATGGGCTTTTTTAATTTTTTGTCTTTTTTGTTTAATTTACGTTATTACAACAAAGTCTTTTCCTATTTTGCTAATAATATTTTCTGGAATTTCCAATTCCTTGGCAAGCTCTATCCATCTTGGGATCAATGACAATACATCATCAATAATTCCTTTGGGATTCTTAATGATAAACTCTTCTGCAATTGCAAGCAAATCTTTTAAAGTAATCTCAGTACGCATACCATTAATAGATAAAGCTCTGGAGGTCGTCTTAAATGTAAATAGAGGATTGAGCGCATATGTAAGATCATATGCAGGTGCCAAGTTCCAACTATCTTTTTCTTTGTTATAAATAAAACTGTGGTTCTTTAAATGGTCATCCACATTTCTAAATACTACATTAAATACCATACGCTTGAACAGTTCCTGTAAATCTTTGTGTGGCACTTCTAATCCTAAGGCTACTTTAAAAACATTCTCATACGATGAGTTTTCTGGCTGACTTTTAAAATCCCAACCTGTTAAACCTGTAACAGTCAATACGTGCTGTTTTTCTCCGTGTTGTCTATCATATCTTAGTGTAGCAAAGTGCTTATTTTCAATGAGCTTAGAAGGCATCATATCTATACCTGCTTCTTGTGCTAATAAATAATAGGCGTATTCTACTTTTTCTTTGTTGTAACCATCGTTATCATCAAGGTGTAGCTTTACCAAATAGTGATGGTAGTCTTCACTTGTTTCTCTGTCTCCTTCTATGATTTTACCAGTTTTTTTATGCTCTGATATCAAGATTTTAGGCCTAGCTCCACCTGCGGAAGTTCCTATTTTAAACACATTAAGTAAAGATAATTCATCAAGAGCTGCTCCAGACGTATCCTCTTTTAATTTTAATACCTTTTCTAAGATGGTAATAATGTCTTCAATGTTTATAGATGATGTATTGGGTAGCTCTTTTACGGGTTTGTACTCTAAGGCTCCCATACCACGGTCAGCCACATAAGCCAATTGTTCCAATGGTGTCACTTTTTGTATGCCTCTTGAAGTTAACCACTCTTGGAAAATGATATTTCCAAAGGTATCTGGCAGGGAATCGGCTATCATGGGCGGTAAACCTTGAAATGTTTCTTGCTGGTATTCGGTAAATACCTGCGTTGGTTTGGTACGTTTGAAAATAAAGGGGAAAAGTTTTGAGTATTTTCCAGACTCTAAGAATTCAGGATTATATTGAAAAAAGGATTTACCCTGATCTATATCAAAACCTAATTTGCCAATCTCTTGGCCAAAAGCAATTACATCTATAATTTTATCTCTAGCCATCTATTAATACAATGAAATGTCATTTTGATCAACAATGACTTTATCTATTTGATTGGCTATAGATTGTAGTAATCCAAAATGATTTGCTACTTTTAAAATAGTATCGAGCGTAGCATTTTTACCATTCTCGATGTTTTGAATGGTGGTGCTAGAGACATCAAGCACTTCCGCAAGTTCGTCTCTAGATAGCGCATTTAATTTACGAAGTGCCTTACACACCTCGCCGATCTTGACTTTCACATCTTTTATTGTAGTAACCTCTAACATATTATACCAATATAATGGTTAAATATACATATTTTAATTAATATTTACCATTATAATACCAAATATATTATTTATAGAGTTACTATTCTGAGCTTTATCGTATGAAAGTAGAGAGATTCAACTTTAGTAAACTTTTGAGAAAAATATCACTTTTTGATACTAATCTCATAAGTTTACTATAAAGTCTTTGTAATAATATAGTTTGAATTCATTGGTCTCAAATTTAGTCGAAACTATGTACTTTAGTGCATTTCGCTTTAGCTTCTAAAAACTTTTGACACGAATTACACGAATTTACACAGATTTGATTACGTATTTCACCTGGCAGACTTTCAGTCTGCGAACCAAACCTATGGACTTACAGTCCATAGGTTTGGTTAGACGAATTTGTACATTCAGCTCTCATAAATTTCCCAAAATTCAATACGTTATTCCCATTCATACCCTAATAGCAGATAGAATTCCTCTACCTCATTATCTTCCAACATATTTCCTGTAGGGGATTCTACAATCAAATTCCAAAAAATGTCATTGGAAAAATCTAATGAGATACTATCTGCAGAGGTATCTTTTACAGCATAATGCAAATTACCATATTCGGTTACTTGAGTAAGCGTCATTTTATTAACTCCAGCTGGTGGCGGTGTTGGTAGTGGTGGGTTAAATGCTATTTCATAATCCCCTTGCTCTTTACACTTAGCCATAAGTGCTATTGAATTTACTTTTATTGTATGCTCCTTATCTCTATATGGGAAAAGGTGTTCTGTTATTTGAAATGACATTGCATTAACATCTACACCATCATTTGGATGTATCATTTTATACCAACTAGACGCAAATTCTCGTTTTAGGTCAATAATTTTAAAGGATGGCGTACCATCATCTTTACCAAAGTATTCTTTAAGATTAGCTATAGCTGCCTCTTTTAATGTTCCTCCTGCTTCTCGTGCTGTATATTGAATACTTACAATAGCATCTGTAATAGTTGAAAAATCAAATTGTCTCAAAGCCTTTCCAAAATCAGGATCATTAGCGTCATTAAACAAATCTATAGTCCAATCACTAATAACGCCTGCGCCTTCAAAAGGTAAGTAACGTTCATCTCTAAAATCTAGTTGAAATAACCCACTATCACCCTGCGCACTACTCGTTGCTATAGATTTTATTGGAATATTGTTTTGTACAAACCTACTATCACTTACCCAAGTACCTTCCTCATTATTATGTTCATAGCCATCTAGCAACTCTGTTTTTACACGAATATGGTTCTTTAAAATACGTAGTGAAGCCGATATGGTAGTATAAGGTCCTGTAACACAAGGAATAGAAATACTAACAGATTTTATGCGTCTAAAATAATGTCCTGGAAAATCGAGATCAAACAGTTCTTCTGGAAAGGTAAAGAAACATTTACCGGTCTCTTTTAATTTTACCAGTGCTAATGGGTCTAATAAACGTAACGAAACATGCTTGGTTAGTTCTAATTCTCTTTTATTTTGATCCATATAGGCAGATTCAAGTTTTCTTAAATCATACTGTAACCTATCTCCTGAGAGTAATCCTTTTTTAAGGCTATCCCAGTATCCAAATTTTATAAAGCTGGAATCTTGTACGCCCAATTCAAAACGGTAGCATCGTTCTGCTTTTTTGGCCAAATCGTACGCTTGCTTATAACTTTTAAAATAGACTTGCGATACTTGACCTACCATCCACTGGTACAATTCTTTGTTGGTGTATTTAGATTTCATATAATCGTCTACCTCTTCAGAATGTTTTATTTGAAGTTTTTGATTGTCCAATTCTTTTTCTGCAACTGTGATTCTCAATTCCGAAGCTTTAATTTGTTCGTCTATTTGTATCAATTCCTGATCTGCTATATCCTTTTGAAAATCCCATTCTTCTTGTCTCCTTTGGTAGCTGGCAATAGTATTAGCCATACTAGCAGATTTGTCTAATATAGTCGCAATATTGTATAAGCCATTGGCGCCCCGTTCCGCAGCATTACCAGCACTATTACCTCCTGTTTCTGCTGTAAAATGAGGGCTGCCTCCAAATCCAGATGCACCCATTTTAAAATCGGGAATTATAAACATAACTCCTGCTAAAACATCGGCTACTGTACCAATGGTATGAGATACAATAGAAAGACCACTAAGTACTGTTCCTACAATCTCACCTGCATTCATAAAGTCTTTACCGCCGTAATAATCTCTTTTTATTTCTGTAAGTGTTTTACTTTCTTTTAAAGCGTCTAGATTTATTTTGGCTTCTTCTATTTGTACTTCCCGTACCGTACGAATTGCATCCAATAACTTATATTCATGTTGCTGTCTCAACAATACTAATTCTTCGGCATCTTTTTTCTCTAAAGCTGAAAGCAAAGCAGATCCCAAAGATTTTACATCATTGCAAACTTCGTTTGCTTTTTGTAACAGTGTTTGAAATCTATAATATGGCAAAGGTGTATTTAAATCTGCTATAGCACCTGCAATATCCATACCTCCTGCTACTGCTTTTACCAAAGCACCTGGATCTATTTCTGGTTCAAAAAGAGATAATTGCCTCACTACCCCTTCAATATTCATACAATTACGAATTTTGAATAAGCGATCTGCAACCACATCCCAATAACCAAGTAATTTATCATTTTTAGGAATACAAAAATATAGCGTAGGAATTGGGGGTAAACTACTGGTGTCTTCATCTCCTGCAGGTAAGGCGGGGATATAATTTTCTACTTCTATTAAAGCATTACTAAAATCGTCAAAATCATTTTCAAGTTCATTGTAAGTTTCTATAGGTGGTTTTACTTGTGGCGGAATATTTTTTGGTTTTGGCCCTAATAACTCAGCAGCTAAAACATATAACTGGGTAGCCTCATTAATAGACTCCATAGAGTCCTGTCTAAAGAGATAATCTCCCCAAGCTATGAGATTATCCAAATACTTCATAAACACTGTTTTCTGATAAGCTACCGTTCTATATTGGGCGATACGGTGTGGCTCAAATGGATTGTATCGCCAGTCGCTTACTTGCCCTATCAAATCACTTTTAAATTCGGCATCGCCTGGCTCATCACCAGCTAATACGCTTAAAATAGTATCAATACGTTGTTTAGAATATTCTTGATTACTTGTTAGAAAAAAAGGCTTAGTAATCCAATACTTTTGTGGTGCAGGAGCGTTTGTGCCATTTGGTAAGGTGCCTTCCACTCCTATAGGATTAAAAATATAATGGTACCATTCCATTGCTTCTTCAAAGCGTTGATTTTTACTTAAGCTATTAGCAATATGTAATGGCGTATGGTAAAATAGCTCCCAATTATAAGGTGAATAGCTACCGTCTGGTGAAAAATCTACCTCTTCTTTTGGATAATATTTGCCTTGATTAAAATCGAACACTTTATTGGTAGGCGAATATCGCTTTGTAAAATTAAGTGGCCCTTCCATTAATTGTGTTTCCCTGCTTAACATAGCGGGAATACCTTTATTAGGATTATATACTTTTTTAATAAAATCGCAAACAAACGGATGGTAGAAATTCTTAAAATGGTATTTCCTTGAATTAAATAGACTTAACGATGCATTCCCTAAGTATATTTTAAAGATTTGCATGTAAAATCTAACGGTTAAATCTCTTAATTCTTCATCTGTAATTGTTGTTACTGGGTCTTCATTAAGGTACTGTATCAAAAAATTTGCTGCTGCTACTTTCTGTGCTTGAGTAAACACACTCAAATCGATGTTATCCACCATAGTTCTCAATGCGCCTTCGGCTGCCCCTTCAAACTCTCTAAAGCCCTCTTTTATATCTGGATAATACAACTTTGTTTTTCCTTCTTCTCCAAAGAATGCATCTATAGCAGAATTTCCCCTACCTAAATCTACCATTGGAAATGCTACAAAAGTTTTATGTCTGTCTGCATAGAAAAAAGGTAACCACGAGCCTAAGGGGATTGTAATACCATCAGAAACATTAGGAAGTAGGTTATCTAAACCTAGTAAATATTTATCAAGATAAGAAAAATGCCATGCAAAGTGCGAATTAAATAACCCTGGTGTTTTTTGTAATATCTCATATAAATTACTACCATCATTATTTAACGTATTTTGAACCAAAGAAAAGTCTCTTGGATTATCGCTTCTATACGGATCTTCATTATAATCCTGCGCTTCCGCAAGACTTTGATCCGGGTAGGTTATATGAGTAAAGAACCCTGGAATACTAGACTTTACAGGAACACCTTCGCAACCAAATAGCTCAAAAGCACCATACATCCCTCCTTCATATCGTATCCCAACTTTACCATCAAAATCACTACGATCTATAGGGTAAAACTTTAAGGAAGCTCTATCAAACGAATCTGTAGACGAAAATGATTCATCATAATCTTTAGAGACTTTTTTAGGCATCCAGATATTATTGCGATACTCAGTTCCTGCCAGTCGCAATTGGGTTTTCTTCATCGTTTTTTCAATAGTTGCCGAGCTATCATCTGCGTCTGGTATTGATGTTGTATTGTTTGCTTCTTCATCTGGTACTTCTTGAAATTCTGGCCAAAATAAATACAAACGTTTATTAACTACCATAGGAATCAAATGGTCTCCCTGAATATCTACTTCTATTTTCTCCCAAGGTGTCCACAATCGATAATCAAACTTACGGTAATAATAAATGTGAGGGTCTGCATTTGCCGAACGTCCAAACACATGAATAAAGGTTTGGTCTGCATCATCTTCGTGGTAAAAACCTGCAATATCTAGTCGAGCAACATCATTTAATTTATCCAGATAATTTAAATAGGCTTTTTCTACATTTAGTTGTGTGATCTCATTCTGCAGCAATTCATTTTCTAAATCCTGAAAAAACGATGATTTATCTTTACGCAACTCTGGTTCTATCCAATTTTCAGGATACAAAAATACTTTTCTATTGGCTTCCCATACGCGATATTTTCGCATCCATTTCCACCATTTCCATGCACTATCACCATCATCTCCATCTGCTTTTACAGTTACATCTGGTTCTAACCCCATAAAACAGCGTTGAACAAATAATTGTACAGAGCCTGAAGCTTGTACTAATCTGGATGTAAGCATACATGAATTCATTTCTGTATCCAGTAAATAGTAAGCATATAAATCATTAGTGTTTTCCCATTTGCCAGAAGGCGCATCTGTTGGTTTAGGCTGTGCTAATAAATAAGCAGACAGCGCATCTCGTTTTTGTTCACGAATCTCATCCTGAATTTCGGTACTAATAGTTAACCAGGTTTCTGTACCATATTTAGACCTAAGCAATTGCTTAAGTATCGCTGCTTCATTCTCATTTTGCGTGGCATTTGCAAAAGCTAAAGCAGTTACAACACTTGCATTTAACTGATCTAGAAGTTTCATCGATTTCCAGATGCGCTCCCAGTTTGTTATCAATAAATAATCTGTATGATAAGTAAGAGCTACATTATCAATCCAAGTTTCCACCTCAACTGCCAACCATTCTGTGAGCTCTTCTACCTCAACAGAAAACGCAGTTTTATCTGTATATTCTAAATCATTAAGTTTGCTTATTATTTTAAGTATACTTAGCTCATCATGTTTAAAACGTGCATTAAAGACAAACAATTTTTCTGTTTGTATCACCTCATCTAATGATGCAATATTCCCTATGGCATCTACAGGTAGTTTATTAAAGTCTAATGTTTGTGATGGATTATGGTATTTAATTAGCCATTCTACATCTTCGAAACCTAAATTCCATTTGTTAATAAACATACCTACTCTGGATAACCAATGATACGTGTCGAATGTATCTTTTGAAGTTGTATAATCTACGACTCCTGTAGTTGCTCCAAAAGTATCTTTAATGTGTATAAAAATGCTTTCGGCACCTATAATTTGATATGCTTTTATAAGCTTCTCCACCACGCTTTCGGTAAGATCTAACGCTACACTTAATTGACTAACAATAGTGATTTCACTGTCTTTTTCTAATAAAAAGTTCAATAATTTCTGTATGCCTGTAGCAAGGTGTATTTCAAAGAAATTTGCTACCGAATAATCTAAATCTGCAGGAGCTATCCAAAGTTTAGCAGCATCAAAAACACCATTTATTGGTTGTGTATATATACTATTAATAGCATTTAAATAATCTACATCTGTAGACAGTATATCTAGTGCTGCTTTCTCAGCCTTAGTCATGATACCAGAAAACTCAATTCTTTTTTCTTGTACGTTAAATACAATTTTTGAAGCTATTTCTTCTGCTAGTTGATTCTTAAAATCAATTGTGCTAGGTAAATTAGATAAAGGTGCTTCAAATTTTTCTTCATAGAATTTAAGTGCCAATCTTGGTTGTTGATACAACTCCTCTATAGCTTCTTGATAAGATACAATGCCTGTTACAGCTACCAAAGAGGCATCTGTTAATAACATATTTCTTTCGGCATCAGTCATCAAACCTGTAAAGCGAATCACTCCAGAGGTTTCATTGTACTGTATTTTAATTGTGCTTGCTATAGCATTAGGAAAATTAAATGCTACAGGCATTCCTGTAACATCTGTTTCGGTGACTGCAATATTTTCCAGAACACTCAATATATAATTTAACCTTTCATCACTCTTATTGAGGGTTTGTAATAGCTGGGTTATAAGCGTAACCAATTGTTCTGTATCTGTTGGAGGTGCTTCTGTAACAAAAGGATATTGTGATACATCATATTGAGACACTGTTTCTTGTAAACTAGTTCTAAGTGTCATTAAAAACTTAGCAACCTGTGCTTCGGTTGGTGCAGATTTAGACTCTAAATCTGCAGTTAACGCGTAATTTATTTCATCAAAACTAAAATCTGATGCTTTTATAGTATGCACAAGTTCTACAAACTCACAGGCTATTTTAGGATTTGCAAATAATGCTATATCTTGATTGTATGTTTTTAGCAAAAGTGCCCAATCGTCTGCTTTAATCTTTAAAATTTTAGAGAGAAGAGCGTGTCTATATAAAAATGATAAATGGTCTAATATAAGGTCTCCATTTACATTATTAGGGATATAATTCGTACCATCTGATGCTTTAGTTAGGTTTAAAAATAGATCCAAATCGGTCTCTTTTATTCTAAGCGCAGCTTGTATAAGTTCTTTATGCGTTGCAATCTTTTCTGTGTTGGTAGCGCCATTTACATTATCAACTTCAAAAGAAGGGTTTAAAGGATGTATTAAGCGCTTGTTAAGAAACAGGTTGTGGTATAATGCGTTTTTTCTAGGTTTATGTAATTCGGTAAATTTAGTAGTTGTATTTATATTTCCCAGTAAACTACAAACTTGTTCTATACTTATCTTTTTACCTAGTTTATTTTTTAATTCTGAAAAGTACATCAGGTTGATTAAAAAGGGCTCATTAATGCTACCTGATCCAATAGCTGAGTGGTTTATTACCAAATCGACTTCCCACATCTCCCAGCCTAATTTTCTCCAAAGTCTTATAAAACGATGCATACGATCCAAAATTGAAGCACTTAATGGTGTTATTATTTTTTGATCGGTATCGCAATTGGGTTGGAGATGCTCAATATGTATTGTTTTATCTGGATTTATAAACGCTAAGTCTAGAAGTGTTAACAACTCATTATATTCCAGTTTAGTAACATTTAAGAACGTTTTTACGGTTTTAATTGTATTTAATAAAGCGGCATTGTTGTTAGCGCCCCAAAATTCGAATTGTTGTGCTGCTGCTGCTTGTAATAAAATACGTTTCTCATCTGCCAATGCCGATGGATCGGACGATATACCAAAGTATGCTGTCGCGATATCGCCTTCTGAAGGATTGTTAGGGGCTACAGTACCTTTAAAAAGTTGCATGAGCTCCCAACGTTTCACTTTTACTTTTTTAAATAGCGCCTTTACTTCTTCATTATAAAGATCGAAAGGAAGGCTAAAAGGGTGCTTTGCTTCTCTTAATACGTTATAAGCTTCTGGGTTAACATACTGTGGATTTGCCTTGAGTTCTTCTGAAGAAGCCTTGGTATTTCTCAATATTTCAGCAAAATAATTAGCTGTACTTTTCTTTTTAAGTAAATACGTAAGAGTGTCTGTATGCACTACCCATTTATCAACACTATCCAATCTGGAAAGATGTATAGGTTCCTGTAATGAGATATTTTCATTCTGAAATGCTGTTGTTACTTCATTTTTTGCCTGATCTAGATCTGTGGTAGTAATACCTGTTAAGCCATTTAATTCTAAATCATTATTCCCATTGGCTACTACATTTTCCAGAACTTCGCAAACCACATCTATGTATGGCAGTGTTACATTGGCATTTTCGCAATTCAACTCAAGGTAGCCTAAATCTGGTCTACGATCAAATAAAATATCTTTTACGGGTGTGCCATTAGATCGTCTTTCTTTAAGAAACATTAAAATATCTGCAAAGTATGCTGCTGGACTATAAACAGATCTACAATGTTCGCATTCGCAGGTGTCGCCACCTCTAAAGAGATTATTCCAGTTTGGAAAGTCGGAAATCCCTTCACTACCAGCTGATAATGCTGCTACAGCTCCTGCATTTTCTGTTGCTTTAAGTTCGGCCAGTAACGTAACAGTAGCTGCATGAGTTGCTTCTGCACGCGACCAAGTTGCTCTTGCACTTTCTCTATCAAATCCTGGTTGGTTTTCATAGCGTCTTACAAACTCGGTTTCTCCCATTTTATAGATACTATACCCCGAATGTACTTTATCTTTTAATAAGGTGTTAGACGCTTCAAAACTTGGAGATAACTTAAATACCCGTTGTACTGCCTTAAACTCTGTTTTTAATGCCTCATCTTTTTTTAGTAATGGTTCTTTTTTAACCAATTCGTCAATAGGAGTCGTTAAAAATTCAAAGTCTGGGTTCTTATCTAATACGTTTTTAATTTTAGAGGCATTTAAAATGCCTGTACTTGTATTATCTGTATGTAAAGTCCTTTCTAAGCTACCTAAAAACGATACTGTTGGGTATGATTTCTGTAACTGTTTATGCAACATTTTTCCATAAGCTACTGTAAATATTTCTGTTTCATTTTCTGGTAACTTAAGGTCATATGGGAGTTGTATCGTTTCTTTTTTTGCCGTTTTAGCTATTAACGCTTCCCAATCTTTTTCACTATTTTTTGCCAGCTCTCTAATAGCTTCTGGAGTTTTAACTTTATAAGTATCTTTAATTGCTTTTATTAAAGTGAAATCGCCATTTACATACTTTCTTAATTCGTATGAAGCTTGAAGGTCTTTAATCTCAGCAGACTTAAATAATTTGTTTTTTTTAAGTTGATCAACCAACTTTGGAGAGAACGATTTATGCGCATTAAAAAGTTTAACAAAAGCGGTTTGCTTTTTTAGGTCTTTAATTCCGGATGCTGTTAAAGCTCTTTTAGTAAACGATTTTTCTGCTTTAGGAATAGACAGCTGCGCTTTAGCTATATAATCATAGAATTTAGTAAGCCACTGATTGATGTTTTTTTTAGGAACTTTTGTTATTTTATTGGTTTTAAAAGCGCTATCTAAAGCTTTTAGTAGTCCTGATTCTTCCAACTGCGAAAGCCGCTCTTTAAGGTATTGACGATGCGCCTCTAAATTACTGTATTCTTGTTCTTCATAAAAGGGCATCCCTAACACTGTAAACCAAAAAGAAGCTTCTATATTACTTTCTTTTTCAAAATGATGTGCTTGTACAAACTGTAGCACTGTATTTTCTTGATAGCCTGTTTCTCCGCTTAAAAAACGGATGTCTTTTTGCTTTTTATCTTGATCTAATTTTAAAATTGATTCTCCTTCTAAGAGCCTTTCAATTTCGAATGTCATTAATTCAAATTCAGATGTAACAACTTGATCTGTTGTTTCTATTTCAAAATCAATTACAGTGTTTGTTCCTGAACTATAATTTATATCCGATGCGCCTATAAGTACATTTTTAGGATCATATACTTTTATAAATACATCTGTTGTTTCTTTCTCAGTGCTTATCTTATCGTTTGATGTATACTCAAAACTATAAATACCTTTGCTATTGGTAAGCCCTTCTGTAAGTAGTTTTTCTGTTCGTAACTTTTTTTCAAAAACATGAATAGCAAATTGTTTGGCGGGTCTACCATTTGGTAATTTCACCTTTCCTTTAATGTTATATTTTTTTTCTAAAATCTTATCTGGACTATAATCTAACTGTAAGTTTATTACAGTTTTCTCATCTGAATCATTATGCTTTTTAGATTTTCCTAATAACTTCCCGTTAGACAAAAAAACGCGAATCACAATATCTGCTCCGCCTTTTTCTTTGCTTGTTTTTATAAAATCCTGGTCTGTATAATTAATCTCATAATATCCCTTAGCATCAGTATAAACAGGTTTTCCTAATACATTTTCTGGTGATTTTACATCTACATCGGTTGCTTTAACCATGACACCTTGGAGTGGTTTTCCTGCCTTATTAGTGATGGTTCCTTTTACTGTATATGTGTTTTTATTTTTCATTATTTTGTGTTTTTACATCCTGTTTATTTTGTGTCCTGTTAGATAAGTGGATCTGATTCTACAAATCTTTCTCCCTGTACAACTCCATTATTATCATTTTCATCTTCTGGTATTCCATCTGGGTCTACCATCCATGTTTTATAACCATAGCCACGATCGGAGTCTAGATTCCAATTTGTAAAAGCAACATCTTTATCGCCACTTGTTGCAGATGGATCTGCAGCTGTTTGTATAACCCAAGTCGTTAAATCTACAGCATTGCCTATTTTTCTTTCGGCTTTTTCAAGGCGTCGGGTTACTGCCGTACTAGTGGAATTGGCATAAGCATACAAGGCTTTTAAATCGAAAGGCCTATCATGAATAAAACTATCTGGTGTTGTATTGGTAGAAGACGGATAAAAATCTGCTGCTGTCTCTGGCAATTCTAATGCCTTAGTTGGGCAGGTAAGATGTGACTTTGTTTTATCGCGATATCTGGGGTATTCAAAAGGAGTGACTTCACAATGAGATGTTGTAGTAAGGTTTCGACCATGGCTAGAATTAATATCTACAGGTTCTGGTGTAAAGAAGCCTTCTAGAGTAAGTATCATTCGAACGGTTTGGTATAACTCGTACATTAATAATTGAATCCCATACAATAATGCTAATAATACCGTTATAGGTAGCGCTAATAAAGCTGCCAAAATTAAATCTACAATATCTAATAAGGTTTCAAATGTCCATTGTATTAATTCGCCAAGGTAGTCAAGCCATTCTGCTACATTCTCGAAAAAATTCTCATAGCAATCTCTGGAACTAGAGGTTAATCCAAATGAAAAAATATCTCCTACAGAACAGGCTCCAGAACTATCTACATTGGGTGGTGATGGAAGTGCTTCGAAAACATCACTTAAAGCATCAGATAATATATCGGCTACTCCAGAAAATGGTTCTTCTGGCCGTTCTACTCTCATTTTTTTACTAATCTCTAATACTTTATAAAAGATCTCGTAAGTTTCTTCTATTTGCTCTTTACTTAAAAAGCCACTATTTGCGGTTGGATTACCTGCACTATCGGTTTCCACATTAACACGTTGAGGGCGCTTTTGAGGATCGTTATAGGTCGCTGCAAATGCTTGGTGTAATAAACTACAAATGTCATCATGTAGAGGTTCGTAATCTTCTGGGAGTCCTAATTTATCTTTAAGCGTTGCGTTTACACTGGTCCCGTCATATTCAAATACTTTACGGGTATCCATAAAATTTTCAACCACCACATGTCGCTGGCTATGTAATCTATATGGCCCTCCCACTATTTGATTTACATAAGCATGCCCTACTAAATCTGTTGTAATATGCGATAAATAGCCATAAGCATAGGCACGTTGTCTTTCGGTACCATCTTTTGCAATAGCTACTAAATTTTTAGCAAATTCTCCTGTTTTTCGGTAATGAAGCATGTCGAACCAATACCAGTCTTTCTCAGGTTTATTATCCTGTAATGGCGGTATAAACAAATCGAATAATTCTCCACTGGCTCGCGCTACTCCTGCGGCATCTGTTACCATATTTACACCACTTACTACGCCTGCAAAAATCCCCGTTTGAATGGTACTTTTAAATAATTCTGCTGATTCCTTTATTTCTTCTACTGCTGTACGAATAATTGCTACGGTAGATGGTGCTAATGTTTCTACTGCATCTTCAATGGGTTCTACCACAGCATCTCTAATGTCTCTAAAAGGCTGTACAACATCATTATAAATATCTATTACTTTTTCAAAATTTTTATACAGCGTATATAATTTGTCTACGATTTCATAATCTGGACCAAAAAAGAACAGATCGGGCCCTACTGCCCCTAGCATTGCTGCATCTCTATGATTAAACATTTCGGTAGCGGCTTCTTGCCCAGCTACTCTTCCTGTTGTTTGCAACGCTCCCATTGCTTCATACAGAACTATATTATGAATTCCCCATTTTGGCATGATTCTATATTTTATGTTTATTTAAATGTCTTCTACTTAAGTTGATTATTATACTGCTTCACCTATGAATAATGAATTGAAGTAATGTGTCTATTTACTTGTTCTACCAAAATAAAATCCTTTGGATCTTGTATAGGATCGAATACAATCCCAACAACACGAGCACTGTTTTTCTTTCTCACCCAAGGCACCTGAATCTCTTTTCTTTCACCTGGGCGAAGTGATACAATTTTTCTTCCTCGAAACTCATAGTTACTTAGCGGATTGCTATACCCCGAAGGACCTTCGTATAACTCTACGTAACAATTCCACGATGGTGCATTTCCTTCATTCCAAATTGTAAAAGACATGGTTGAAACTTCGTTAATAGCCAAACTATTAAGTTGTGGTCCAAAATTGCTTGTACAATCTAAATATGGTCTTGGAATTGGTCTTTTTGGAATGTGTAATGTTCCATCTTCCTTACGTTTTTTCTTTCTTTCTTTCCACCAAATATTAATATCGTCTTTCCATTTACCATCTTTTGGTAAGGGTATTCGTTTCCCTGGGTGTACAGGATTATCGGGGGGCATTCCAGGAAATTGCCTAGGGTCTGGATAAGTAGGTTTTTTGGGGTCTTTATCTTTAAGAATAGAGATATCTATTTCCAGATTTATAGTGTGCTCACCTGGTTTTAAATTACACAGGATTTCATTTTGGGTCGAATAAATACATTTGCCTTTGTGATAGATTTCAAAATACAAATCGGGATAGCGATCCAGAAAAATTTCTTTGAAATACGATTCGTTAAATTCCATTGTAAACGTTCCTTCTGTGCTAGTAGATGCACTACCTACCAGATCATTAAAAAGGAGATCGTTATCCCAGGCTTTTACCAAAACGCCTTTAATACCTGCCCCAGAGCTTTTGTCTTTTACTGTACCTATTATGCGATAAGTGTGTGATTTTTTCATGATTATTTTTTTAATTGTACTAAACCGTTATTCAATATCACCCTTGTGACACTTCCATTTTTTGCAAGACTTTAAGTAAAGCTACTTTTGCATAGGCCCAATTATGGCATTTAAAACTCCTTAGTTTATCAAAAGCTGCCCCGCAGTTGTAACATTTTAATCCTTCAATGGCTTTTGGTGCTTCTGTGTTTACATACTTTTGTTCTCCTAGAATAACTTGTGCAATCATAGCTTGCCCATGAACGCCTCCTAATGCTGAGCTTACGATATCTAACCAACTCATTTCTCTTCTACATTTCTTACATGTTTTACGATCGCCACTTACCCATAGTGGGGCGCCAATAGTATCTTTTGGCATGCCTAAAATTTTTTCTATTTGCCTTACTTCTTCATCTTTAGTAAGCCATTTATGCTTACCTGGCAAAGAACTAGGAGCATCGTAAACTGCTTTAAATACGGTGTCACTTACTGGATGAGTATGTCTAATTTTATTCGATGTTGGTTTCATATTGGTATTGTTTTATAGTTTTAAAAATGACCTTGAGCAGTAATTCCAAATCGGAAATTGGTAAACAAATTGCTACTTAAATCTGGCATAATGCCTCCAGAAATCCAGCTTAAATTACCTTGACTAAATTGGAAAAATGAGGCCCCTATGGTTAAGCCACTTGGCGTCCATGGATTTATTGATTCTCCTAACACGGCTCTTTCAGCAGGATTTAATGGATCTGGATCTTCAATAGATACTTCGGGTGTATAGGTAAGCCCTAATACTCCAGCTCTGGCGAAGATTCCTGTTTCTGTACTTAAATTAAAGTCACCAAAGAGGTACGAACTGTATAAGGGACCTCCTCCAGAAAATGTGCCTTGAAATTGAGCGCCTTCTGCTGATGCAGATCCAGAACCATCAATATTCAACTGAGGGAACCCTAAAATATTCAACCTACCATCTGCATTAAATTCGGTGCTGCCATCGGTATCAAAAGTTCCAGAAGCATTTAAATGTAAACGACCAATGCTCCCAAAAGTTCTGGCATCTAATGATCCATTAAATGTACCTGAGTCGACTTCTGCTCTAGCATTAAAGTCCCCGAGAGAAAAGGAACCTGCTCTTACAGAACCAAATAAGCTTAAATTTCCACTGGCTTGTGGTAGTCCTTGTGTTAATGAGGGAATAGCATTATTAATAGGTATTTCACTTGGTACTGGAATTTGCAAAGAAGCATCTCCTACTACCGATAAATTAAGACCTGATAAATCTCCTATTACAGCGCCGCCTTCCAGTTCTAAATTAGCTGTTCCTGCATCTGTATCTACACTTGCCTCACCACTCCCCTCTGCAAATCCTGTTGTGTTTAAATCTAATGATGGTACACTTAATAAAAAACCAGATCTAAATCTCCCTGAAAGCTCCAATCTTCCTGAGGCAGACCTATCGCTTGAAAAGAGATTGTTAATCCTGAAATCTCCTGATAGTGATAAAGGGCTTATAACAGGTAAAATGGGGGTTATTTGTACGGGACTTTCTTCATTATCGTCTTCTGTTGGTGGTGGGGCAGATTGTTTACCACTTTTATCTATTTTCATTACTGGATTGTTATTACAATATCTGTACAGGTTTACACCATCACTAATTCCTATGGGATCTGTACTTAACCATCTTCCTAACCATGGTAAATAATATCTTGCGCTATGGTACTCTAATCCTGTTTCCTCATCACGCTCCATCCCAGTATATCGATATTGTTTTGCAGCCGATTTCACACTATTGTTATTGGCTTGATAGGCTGTAGTACCAAAAGGGTGATATTCTTCATAAGATATCACTCTTGCTACTGTAGAATTGTCTAGCTCTAATGCAGAAGATCCTAAATGATTGTGTAATTGATACCTAACAAGTTGTTGTTCTGTACCATCATTTACACCGTTTCTGGTTTCTACAATTACAAACCGATGGCCTTGATCTATTAAACTTAAGCTTGTCCTTTCTAATCCTGTATTTGCACCGTTATGCTTTTTGTATAATTCATAACCAGACACATAAACACGTTCTTCTTTTTTTGTTGGTAATGCTCCATCTAAAGCTTGATTCTCTGTTATTTTACGTATGCGTTGCCCATTGGCATCGTATTGATAATAGGTGATTACTGGAGTATTATCATTGGTACAAAATTGTCTGCTTGTTAGGACTATTTCTTCTTTAAAATTCCAACTTATTTTTTCGAGATGTGGTAATTCTTCCAGAAAGCCATGAGCTGCATGGTGCTTATATTTAGTGTAATTGGCAGGATTGCCATTATCTCCTATGTGTGTACTTTTTAATCTATTATTAACAGCTTCGTATTGGTAGGTTCTTGTCCAGTTACCTCCCGCTGCCACATGTTTCATTTCGGTGATATTACCAACGGTATCATAGGCATAGCGTTGCGTATAGTTACGTACTGCCATTGCATCTCCTGGATTGATATTACGTATAAAAGGTGTGTCATTCCAATTATCACAGGTACCAAAATTTAAAGCTGCTGTATTCTCTCTACCTGTGGCTTCTACTAATCGATATAAAGCATCATAAGTATAAGACGAATCACCTGTAATTTTTTGATTATCAAAAAACACAACAGGGATGTTTTTATCTTCTATATGTGTAATGTTCCCCACCGCATCGTAGGTGTAATGCCAATCTTGTAAACGATCCCCATTTTGTTGTTTACTTTCTAATCTTTTAAGTCTAAACGTTTCTGTATCGTAATAAAATTTGGTAGTTACATTATTACCATAGATAATCTTTTCACGTTGTCCTTTTTCGTTATAATCTATGTCTTTTATATATGTTGATGCTGTTGTATCTCCAAAGTGTAATACACGTTCTCCGTTTAACATCCCTGTTTCATTATAAGAGGGTGTTATAATACTACCGTCTGGTGTAATTTGCCTAGATATTCTACCCAATGCATCTGTTTCTGTAGTAAATGTAAATCCTGCACCAACTTCCAGATCGTTAATTAAATTTCCATCTATCCAGTTAGCTACTTCTTTATATTTTTTAAATAGTTTTCGGGTTGTAGTAAGTGGCTGAGCTTTGAAATTATAATCAGGGGTATCTACTAATCCTCCTGTATCATAATGTTGAATAACTTTTCCTAATATATTTTTGGCTTGTAGCTGAATTTCGTTGAACCTATTGCCTTCTGTTCTAATTCCTGTTAATAGACTTTCACCATATATAACTCTATTAAAAATATGGTCTAGCGGTATTGCCCCATCTCCTCCAATAACTTTACTATGGGTAGGTCTCTGGGCATTATCATAGAAATATTGAAACTCATGTGCTCTCTCATCCCAGGTACGAAGAGGGCTTCCTAGTATATTAGTTAATAACCAGCGTTTCCCTGCATCGATACTATGGCTATACACCATATTACCTAGCATATCGTATTTATATTGCATGGTCGTATTATTACGAGCATCAATAACTGTTCGTAAATTTCCTTCGGCATCAACTACAATTCTTGTTTGATATAATTCATCAATATTTGTAGTTATATTTCTGTTATGAGAGGTCGATAAAATAGGTCTGCCCAAAGTATCAAAATGTAAAACCTCTGGGGTATCTGCGTGTTTTTCTGCTTTGTCTGCTGCTTGTTTTTCCTTGTCTGGATCTTTGCCTTCTGCTATGAGTTGTGCATCTATTAAATGATTTGTTCGGTTTAGGTACCATGAAGATTCTAGAATTGTATCATTTGCATCAAAGACTACTTGTTTCCATGAATCGAATTTTACTTTAGAAAACGTCCCATCTGGCATTTCTGTTCTTATCAATCTGCTTGCTGCATCATAATAATTAATAGATGTTTTGCCTGTTTCTACCAATGCTTTAAAATCTTCGTATTTATGGTGTATTGAAAAATAGGGTTCGTACTGTTTTACTACATTTCCTTTGTTATTTTTTATAGTTTTACCATTACCTATCCATCTAAGTTGTTTGGGAACAAGCAAGGCTGTATTTGTCTCAACTATTTGTATGGTATCATCTGGATTAACAAGAACTTCTTTAGAAATCCCTGGCTCTGCCTGTACTTTTTGCATAACAACTTCTCCTACGCCATTAGAATACTCAAAAGCTATTTGAATTGGTGAATTAGCATTTTGTTGCACATGTTCTTCTCGTGTTATGTTTGAGATTACAATGGGTTTCCCTGAAGAGGCATAAGCATTAAAATCGTATACAAACCTAGATGAGGCATTGTTTAGTAAACTTTTTCCAAGATTTGTTAGTTGTACTGAATCTGGAGCACTAAAAAAATTATTTATTAATGTTGATTCTACAGCATCTGTTATTTCTGAAATTCCTGTTAATTCATCTGCTTCATTACCTTTTCCCATAATGGCCATAGCTTTTACTAAGCCCAACTCGTCACTAATAGTTTCTGATATGTTTCCATTTATATCTTTCATCCTATTGGGTAAAAGTGTGCGGAAATTAAAACGCTCTACCTTAGATATATTCCCTAATACATCTTCTGTTTCTTCTATAAATAAAAAGTAGTTGCTATAGTATTTTACCTTGGTTACGGCATCGTAAGGGTCTATATATGATATTGGTACGTAAAAACGATTTTCTGCATCGTTTGAGGTTTCTATTGCTGTTTTAAATTGAGTGCTGCCAGAACGTATCCACCAATTATTATCGCCTTCACTATGTGTGAATTTCCCTTCGGTTAATAGAGCGTCATTTACTTTTAATTCGAAAATATCTGTCACTAATTCTGGCGTGTATGCCAATTGATAACTTTCAAAAGGCAATGCCAACGCTTCTAATTGATGTAGTGGTAATGCACCTGATAAATCATTTTGGTAATAGGTAGATTTTATATGCTCAATACATCTTTTTTGTGCTTTACCTGCAACCAAAGGTTTATCTATTTCATGGTATAAAGCGGTATCTGATTGCTCATCTAAGAGGATGTTTGTAAAATCATCTGGCGTATAGTATGTATCTGTTTTAGACACGCCTTTAAGTTGAAAGGTTTTAATTTCTGAAGACAATCTTAAACGGTGTGTATGCGCTCCTATCACATCATTTGTAAATTGATTCGCTGTATACCTTATTATTGTTTTGTTTTGTTCTTCTTGTATTTCAAGAGGAAGAGAGAGATCTGGAGATAATCTTGGGTAAACTACGTCTGCAGATTCTAATACATTACCATAGGTATCTAATTTTATATTCAGGTTATGTGCAATTCGTGGGTCTTCTATATTTCTTTCGTAATTATAGGCAATGGCTTCACTTTCCTTTACAACATAAATGGCATGTTTGTTTTTGCCTTTTGGTTGTAACAGTTCAATGAAACAATTGTGTGTTTCTACCAAAAAAGGCGTTAGTTCCTTTTTTCGAGCAGCTTCGATATTTCCAAATTTAACAGCGTCTTTAGCAAAAGTTTCGGACCGCAGTTTCATGCCTTTACAAGCCCTATAGGCCTCCCGTAGTTCTTGTGCCGTTATTTGGTCAAGTATTGTAGGGTCTATGCCTGGTGCTACAATTATTCTTGCATCTGGTAATGTGGCTTCTTGATGTGTTACAGGAAACCCTTGTCTTATCATTTCCTCATACCAATAATCTTTTGTAAACTGACTTAAGATTTTTTCTTTTTGTAAATATGCCCCTGTATGATTCCAGGTTTTTACTATTACTGGCTCTTGATGCAAAGTTTCGTCTACAATATTTGACGCCTCTCCTTTTTTCCAATGCTCAAAAGTTTCGGCATCTATTCTTTCTACCATTCCAAAACCGCGAAATTCTCTTTCTGGATGGTCATAGTAGCCATGATGGTACTTATATTCACTAACAAATTTGTGTCCTGATATTTTATCTTGAGTAGTGGTTTTTACAACACAATGTACTGGAAAGTGTAATTTGGTTGCCCAAGGCTTTCCTGCAAGTTTATCTTCGATGAAAAATTGAGTAGATGGCGCATAATCTATAGCTACTTCTTTACCCAAATTGTTTTTATAAGAAACCAAAACATGGGGTTTCTTACTATTCATAAGATCTATATATTTAATGGATGCATTTGTATCTTTTGATAATGAACTTGACCACACAATACAAGCTACGCCATTACCCAACAAATCTGTTACTGTAATTTTTGATCTAGGATGAATGTCTGGAAAAGTATTAATTGTAAAAGGTGAACTACTAAAACTATTGCCACTCAAATTCTTCCAACATGTAAATTTATTTTTTCCTAAATAAATTATGTCGGCTGTTCCTGAGCCATCAATATCTGCCAATCTTAAATAGTTTGGGTTAAAAGTGTCTGGGTGATCAAAAAAAGGTGCATTATCCATAGCAATTTTTGTCCCAAATTTCCCATACCCTAAATTGGGCCAGTAACACACTTCTCCATTTCTAATTCTTAAAATATCGGTCATTCCATCTCCAGACATATCTGCTAAATAGATGGTTTGATCTTCATCTTCGAAAACTATATGTGGCCCTTTTTCTTCATTAATTGGTTTTGGAGTTCTCATTGCTGGCGCAAAGCCATCCCGCCCTTTGGATGCATACCATGAAAACACCTGCTCCTCACTAATTATGACTTCTGGTTTACCATCACCATTTAAATCAAGCATTCTGGTATTGCTGTCATTAAAGTTAATATTGGGAAGTGCTTTGAATGTCTTTAATCCGCCCCAGTTATTATCATCATTCAATTCAAAAAAACCTGTAGGCTCTGTTCCAAAATTGACTAATTGTTTCCCGCCATCTGCATCTAAATCTAATAATTGTAAGTTGCGTCCTAAACCTGAAAAGGAAGGTTTAGGTGATACTAATTTTGCTTGTTCAAACGTTCCGTTACCAAGATTATGCTTATAAAACCAACTGTTGGCTTGTTCTGTAAGGATTCCAGATAAACCTTCGTTATATAAGTCGATAAATTGGTATTGTTGTTCATCTAATCCTATAGGAGCATGGGTTAAATCATTTGTGTCTATCGCTTTTATGTCTTTATTCCAATCATGTTTTTGGTACTCTAACTCTATAGGTGGGAGATTTTTATGTGCATACGAGCCATCTGTTTTTTTTATGTAACCATGTGAAGTGATTGTTTTTAAAAATGTAAAATCTTGTTCAGTAGCAGCATCATAATTAAAATTAACCGATTTTATAAGTGTTTTTTTATCAGACTTATCTTGTTGCAATGCTAATTCTTCAAATACATGAAATAGTAAAACACGCTTACATAATCGTGCTGTTCTTATCTCAAAACCAGCTTTGTAATCTGAAAACACATCAGGTCTAAAATCCCAATCATGAATTGTTTCTGGTGAATCTGTAGGTAATGTAGTTCCGTAATCAAATACGGTTTGGAACATATAATCTATTTCTTCTGGGAAATTATCATCAAAGGTTTTATATGGTGTTTTATTACCATAACATATTTTATCTATGTAAGTATTAGTATATGTTATTATACCTTTTTTATGTCTATTACGGTTATGCAGTAAAGACTTATCAAATCCTATTTCGTCTTCCTTTTTATAAACATATTGAGAACAGTTTCCTTTATCATCAAATATAAATTCTGGTAACCATTTAAATATTTTTGTGGCGTCATCTGGATTTGAAATAACCGCATTTTGGGTCCAACCAAAAAGTGTTGTTATATTATTACCTGTAATAACGCGCCACTTTATTATTCCTGTGTTTTTTTCTGTCCAACGCTCTATACGGGCAAACAACCCTTCTACTCTTGGTTTATAATTTCTTATGGTAAATAAGCCATCTGGTGAATCTGTTTCATTTAAAATATATTCATCTTTTGCATCTAAAACAAAACTGCCTTCTTCATTTTTTTTAAACTCTGGAACTAAATCTTCTGTTTCTGAAAACAAGAATGTATCAGAATCAATAGCATCTTTATATTGTGGAATTTCTTTATCTGTTTTCCTTTGAATACTACTTAAGCTTAAATTCCATCCTAAACCAAAAACACCATTTCCAGAGCCAGAACTATAGGAGAGATTTATAGCTGGAGATGCGCCTCTAGCAGGTGAAAAAGGTAGTGGTATAGAAAATGTAGAAGTACCATTAACTGCATTAACAGAAAACTTTTCATCAATGCCCTTTATTGCCCCTCCTCCCTTTGGTAGTGTAATTGAAGGCACTTCAATCGCATTAGATTTCGTTTTACCACCATCAGTTTTTAAGAAACTACTATTTTCTCTAGATTTATCATTCATTTCTTTATCTGTTATAATAAAATATTTTCTTGTAGCAGGTAATCAATGCAGGTTAAAGTGTGTTATTATATAGATACCTCTTTAATCCTACCGCTATTCAATATTTTTGGGGATAATATGAATGCTATAACAAGTGTTAATTCATACTGTTTATACTTTTATCTGTAACATTTAACTCAGATTAAGCATTGGAACTTCGTTATGAAGCTATGAGATATAATAAACACTTACTTTTTCTTGATTTTAGTCCCGCATGTGCGGGAGTTAAATCAAAAAAAGCAGAGAAGCAGAAGTGTTTGCAGTAGCTTAGAGCTGTAATAGATTTTCCAATGCATAATCTGAGTTTAACACGTCAAAATAGTTTTAGGTATTTAACTACTTGCTTTACTGAAGCACTAAATTAGTTCACCCATATATAGAATCTATAAGGTGATCTCCCTATTTTTAAGGGGTGTTTTTCCTGTTTTATAAATGAAGTACCTCTGAAATATGAATAATGATGTTTAATTACCTCAAAGCATTCATAGCTTTTGGTTATAAGAAGTTAACATATATCCTGTGAGTTCGACCTAAGAACACTATTTTTTAAAACACAAATACCTATCTATCAATCACTTAATTTAAACAAGCGTATTATGTCACTCTTGAAGCTATGAAAATGTATTAAATTCTAGCTAAAAACCACCAAACACGCCATCTTCTTCCTTAAATTACCATAAACTAGCGCGCTAGTCTATCGTAATTATAAGTTGAATCTAGCCTATTTATTGAATTTTATCTATGATTCTTAAATCGAATTTAGGTATATAGGAAACGCGGTGGTTTTTTACAAAAAGAATTTCACCCTCAATGTTGAGGGTAAAAAATATTGAATATTTCTAGATAACAGAGGTAGAATTTGGCTTTGGAATAGAAAGAGTGGGTCTTTTTGGGGCTAATATCCTTTTACGAAGTTTAAAAAAAGCTATGAATAACGAATAAAGACTTTTAGTCTTTGAATGACATATTATAACCATATAACACGAAATATTTTACTACAAATAGAGGTTTTTTAAAAAAAAATATTTAACTTTATGTTGTTCTGTTAATTTAACCCTAAACATAATAGACCATCTTAATTTAAATCTTCCTAGATATGAAATTCAAAAGAAACATGAGTGACTCTGATAGAATAATACGTTTTATTGTAGCTATCGTTTTATTACCTATTTATTTTGTTGCTGGTGTTAGAGGTTTTTGGGGTATTATAATTTTAATTGTTTCCACTATTTTTTTATTGACTAGTCTTTCGTCTTTCTGTCCTTTATATAAGGCTTTTAGTGTGAAAAAATTTAATTATGATGAATGATAGTGAACTTGTGCTGTAAAATAGCTCTAACCTAATTTTAAAAACAAAAAAGACCAAATACTAATATTTGGCCTTATTTTGTTGTACTTGTGTGCCTAAGACTAAGCGAACAAAGGTTTATCTTTCATTAAACCATTTACTTTTTCTTTTACAGCTTCTAATACAGAATCGTTTTCAAAATTATTGATAACTTCATCGACTAAATCTGCTATAACAGCCATATCGGCTTCTTTAGCACCTCTAGTAGTTACTGCGGCAACTCCAATTCTTATACCTGAGGTAACAAATGGTGATTTATCATCAAAAGGCACCATATTTTTATTTACAGTAATATCTGCTTTTACTAAGGCTTGCTCAGCATCTTTACCTGAAATATTTTTATTTCTTAAGTCAATTAACATCATATGATTATCTGTGCCTCCAGATATAATATCGTAACCTTTATCTACTAATGCTTTTGCCATAGCAGTAGCATTTTGTTTTACTTGCAATGCGTAATTTAAAAAATTGTCTGTTAACGCTTCACCAAATGCTATTGCTTTTGCTGCAATAATATGCTCTAGAGGCCCTCCTTGATTTCCTGGAAATACAGCAGAATCTAATAAAGACGACATTTTTCTTAACTTACCATTCTTTAATTTAATACCAAATGGGTTTTCAAAATCTTTCCCCATCATAATCATACCGCCTCTTGGTCCTCTTAAAGTTTTGTGAGTTGTAGTTGTTACTATATGACAGTGTGGTAATGGATCATTTAAAATACCTTTAGCAATTAGACCTGCCGGGTGAGAAATATCAGCCATTAAAATAGCGTCTACACTATCGGCAATCTCTCTAAAACGCTTAAAATCTATATCACGAGAATAAGCAGATGCACCCGCTATGATTAGTTTAGGCTGCTCTTTTGTTGCAATTTCCTGAATCTTATCATAATTTAAAACACCTGTTTCCTTTTCAACACCATAAAATACTGGATTGTATAATCTCCCCGAAAAATTTACTGGTGAGCCATGAGTTAAATGTCCGCCATGAGACAAATCAAAACCTAAAATAGTATCACCAGGTTTAATACAAGCATGGTAAACTGCAGTATTGGCTTGACTTCCAGAATGCGGTTGTACATTTACATAGTCTGCTCCAAATAACGTTTTTGCCCTATCTATAGCTATTTGCTCTACTTCATCAACAACTTCACACCCTCCATAATAACGCTTACCTGGATAACCTTCGGCATATTTATTTGTTAAAACAGAGCCTCCGGCTTCCATAACCTGATCACTTACAAAGTTTTCGGATGCTATAAGTTCTATACCATGTAATTGGCGCTCTTTTTCTGCTTGAATAAGTTCAAAAATTTGTTCGTCGCGTTGCATAAGTTTTATTTGTCATTTAATAATTCCGCAAAAATAATAAATAGATTAGTTTTAAACATCAAAATGAACATATTTACTTTTAAGTTGTGAACCAATTTATTAACCATAATTATAAATATAGATTTTGTTATTTTTTTTCATTTAAGTAAAAAAATGTGTAGGTTTGAGTAAGAATTTTAAAGAAAACTTATATGCCCTTATCCGCTAACAATCCAGACAGAACATCGTGGTTACACGTAGATAAACACTCCGATTTCCCAATTCAAAACATCCCTTTTGGTGTCTTTCTTACAAGAGATGACATTATAACCATTGGTACTCGTATTGGGGATACAGCAATAGATTTGGGGGCTTTACACCAATTAGGTTACTTCAAGGGTATTCCTCTAACTGATGATATTTTTCTTCAAGATACTTTAAACGATTTTATCGCAGATGGCAGAAAAACCTGGCGTTTGGTAAGAGATAGAATTGCTGAAATCTTTGATGCAGAGAATAATACTTTAAAAAATAATATTGAACATAAAAAAATAGTTCTTTTTCGTTTAGATGAAATTGAAATGCAATTGCCTATACAAGTTGGAGATTTCACCGATTTTTATTCTAGCATAGAACATGCTAAAAATGTAAGTAAGATGCTAGATTATGCTGAAGTGGACAAAGACTTACCTAAAAACTGGTTACATATCCCTTTAGGTAATCATGGCAGAAGTTCTTCTATAATACCTTCTGGTATACCAGTTAACAGACCTTTAGGGCAATCGCTTGCAAATGATGGCTCTCATACCCCTGTTTTTGGCCCAAGTAAAGCTATAGACTTTGAATTAGAAATGGCATTTGTGACTACAGATGCTAACGATTTGGGAGAATCTATTCCAGTAGAAGAAGCAGAAGAATATATTTTTGGATTGGTACTTTTAAACGATTGGAGTGCTAGAGACTTGCAAAAATGGGAATATGCACCTTTAGGTCCTTTTTTGGCTAAGAATTTTGCTTCTTCAATATCACCATGGATAATAACATTAGATGCTTTAGAACCCTATCGTGTTGAAGGTTTAAAGGTAATAGAAACTCAATTACCTTATCTTAAAAGTAAAGGTAAGAAGAGCTTCGACATTAATTTAGAAGTAGCTATACAACCAAAAGGAGCTAAAGAAACTGTGGTCTGTAAATCTAATTTTAAATACATGTATTGGAATATGTCCCAACAATTAGCTCATCATACAGTTAATGGATGTCCTGTAAATTCTGGTGATTTAATGGGTAGTGGGACTATTTCTGGTCCAACAACCGAAAGTTGTGGCTCTATGATAGAATTAACATGGAAAGGTGAAAATCCTTTAAAAATGAGTGATGGGTCTGAACGCGAATTTATTCATGATAATGATACGGTTATTATGAGAGGGTATTGTGAAAAAGATGGAACACGAATAGGATTTGGAGAAGTATCTACTAAATTACTGCCTGTTTATAAAAAGTAACACATAAAAAAGAGTTAGTGTTTTGTTTGTTGAGATACACAAACCACTAACTCTTTATGTCAAATTGATTTTTAGAGAGGATTTTATTTCTGTGATAAAATATTATTTTAAGCTGCATAAGAAACAGCAAGTCTTTGTCTGGCTCTTTTAATTCTCATTTTTACTGCACTAGTTCCCAAACCAAGTACCTGTTCTATATTTTTTATACTTAAGTTATCTTTATATTTTAATTTGATAATTAATCTATCATCTTCAGAAATTTGACTTAAAGCAATATCTAAACGTTGGTCTAAATTTTCAGTTAGCTCGTTTTTAGATACCCCTTCTTCTGCATAATTTTCTATATCAAATGATTCTGTTAGACGTGTTTCGTATTTCTTCTTAGAATTTCTAGTAACGTAATTAACACAATGATTATAAGTAAATGAATATAACCATGTAGAAAATTTAGAATTGCCTTTAAAACTAGATATTTTAACAAATAATTTTAAGAAAATATCTTGAGTAAGATCTTTGGCTTCATCTTCATTATTTACAAAAGAATAACACTTATTGTAAATTGGTTTTGAAAACCTATCATACAGAATCTCAAAAAGATCAGTATTTTTGCTTATAATAATCTGGTGTACTAATTCTTCGTTTGTCAAAATATAATGGGTTAAAATTAATTACACTGCAATATTATGTCTTGTACTGCCATTCCTCTTTTTTTATATTAATTCATCTCTTAAATCGACAATAAGTATATTTAATCGTTAAAATTACAAGCATTCCGTAGTCTTTTTCTTTCTTTTTGATTTTAGAATTAAAATATTAATAGTTAGCCTATTTAAATTCTTATAAGAAATAGTTATAAATACACCCATATAAGCTTCTTATTAGATTAAGATTAAAAGTCTTCAATACAAAAAGCTAAGCGACCTTTGAATGGTGAGAGCAAAATTTTATCTTTGCCACCTAAAAAAGCAGATCATTTATGAAGATTTCATTCAATTGGTTAAAACAATTCATTAATATAGATTGGACTCCAGAGCAAACCAGTGAGTTACTTACAGATTTAGGCCTTGAAGTTGAAGGTATTGAAACCTATCAATCTGTAAAAGGAGGGCTTGAAGGTGTTGTTGTTGGAGAAGTTTTAACCTGTGAAAAACACCCTAATGCAGATAAGTTAAAAGTAACCACTATAAATATTGGAGCCAACGCTCCTTTACAAATTGTATGTGGCGCTCCTAATGTTGCTGTCGGTCAAAAAGTACCCGTTGCTACAATTGGCACAACGCTATATACAACCGATGAAGAATCCTGGACTATAAAAAAGGGAAAAATAAGAGGTGAAGAAAGCCACGGAATGATTTGTGCAGAGGACGAACTTGGTTTAGGCATTTCTCATGATGGTATCATGGTTTTAGATGCAAAACTAGAAAATGGTACTCCTGCCGCTAAAATCTTTGACATAGAAAATGATATCGTTTTTGAAATAGGACTTACTCCAAATCGCGCAGATGCTATGAGCCATTTTGGTACAGCCAGAGACCTCAAAGCGGGCTTAACTCAAAAAGATGTTAAAGTAGAACTTATTACGCCTTCTACTAGTGCTTTTAATGTAGAAAATAGAACTTTAAAAGTTGATGTAGATGTCATAAATAAAGACCTAGCGCCAAGATATTGTGGCCTAACTATTTCTGGAATTAAAGTTGACGATTCCCCTACATGGTTACAACATAGATTAAAAGCTATAGGTTTAAGCCCCATTAATAATATAGTAGATGCTACTAACTATGTTTTGCATGAGTTAGGTCAGCCATTACATGCCTTTGATGCTTTAAAAATTGAAGGGAACAAAATAGAAGTAAAAACTGTAGAAAAAGGCACGAAGTTTATCACACTTGACGGTGTAGAAAGAGAATTACATGAAGACGATCTAATGATTTGTGATGCAGTAAAACCAATGTGCATCGCAGGTGTTTTTGGAGGTGAAGATTCTGGTATAACCCATACAACACAAAATATTTTTTTAGAAAGTGCCTATTTTAATCCCGTTAGCGTTAGAAAAACGGCAAAACGTCATGGATTAAATACAGATGCATCATTTAGGTTTGAAAGAGGTATTGATCCTAATATTACTAAATATGCATTAAAACGAGCTGCACTATTAATTCAAGAATTGGCTGGAGGAACAATAACAAGTGATATTGTAGATATTTATCCAAAGAAAATTGAAGACTTTCAGGTTGTCCTAAGCTTTGAAAATGCTAAAAAGTTAATAGGAGAAGAAATACCTAGAGAAACCATAAAAGGTATTCTAACAGCATTGGATATTAAAGTAAATAACGTTACAGAAACAGGGCTTGGTCTTACTGTTCCTGCTTATAGAAACGATGTGCAGCGTGAGGCAGATGTTATTGAAGAAATTCTAAGAGTTTATGGCTACAACAACATTTCTATTTCAAAAAAATTAAATGCGTCTATTTCTAGTTTATCTCGTTTTGAAGATTACAAAATCCAAAATACTGTTGGGAACCAATTAGTAGCTCAGGGGTTTTATGAAATATTATCAAACTCTTTAACAACACCAAATTATATTTCTTTAAGTAAGGAATTAAGTGACGCACATAATGTTAAAATGCTAAACCCTTTAAGTAATGATTTATCCGTTTTAAGACAATCGTTATTATTTTCTGGATTAGAGGCTATTTCTTATAATATTAACAGAAAACGTCAAAACCTTAAGTTTTTTGAGTTTGGTAAAACGTATCATAATAATTCTGAAAGTAAAACCGAATTAAAGCATTTATCTCTATTTGCTACAGGTAATCAAAATATAGAACATTGGTGTACTTCTAATCAAAAAAGTGATTTTTTCTTTTTAAAAGGTATTATCACTGCTACTCTTAAACGTTTAGGCATATTAAAATATAATGTGTCGCCTATAAAAGAGAGTATATTTAGCGAAGGTATATTATATAGTCTTGGAAAAACTAAATTAGTGGATTTTGGATTGGTTTCTAAAAACATATTAAAACACTTTGATATTTCACAAGAAGTTGTTTATGCAAATTTTAATTGGGATGCTATTTTAGATGTTGTTAAACGTAATAAAACAGTATTTAAAGCCATACCTAAATATCCTGAAGTAAGACGTGATTTCGCACTATTACTTGATGATAGTGTAACTTTTGAATCTATTCACAAAATAGCTAAGCAAACTGAAAAGCAATTGCTAAAAGAGGTGAGTTTATTTGATGTATACCAAGGTAAAAACCTCCCGAAAGGTAAAAAAAGTTATGCCATTAGTTTTACATTACAAGATGACAATAAAACGCTTAACGATAAACAGATCGATAAAATAATGAATAAACTTCAAGGTAATTTTGAAAAACAACTTGGAGCTGAGTTACGATAAACTATAAATCATGTTTGCTAAATATAATTTTATTGCGCTATGTTGTGCTATATGTCTATGCTTAAATGCATCATCCCAAAATAAGCTCTATAAAATAGAGCAAGATTCATCATCTGTATTGAAATTATTAAAATATGATGTGAATACTACTTGGCATAGTGTAAAACACGCTTTCTCCAGACCAGCAAACTGGAAAGAAAAAGATGTTTTAAAATTAGGAACTCTAATAATTGGCACAGCAGCTTTATCGCTAGCTGATGAAAATTTTGAAAAATTTGCCAGCAAACAAAGAGGAAATTTCCCGAAAATTATTAGAGATTTTGGCTGGTATTTTGGTAGCCCCCAAAACTACTTTATGGCCAATGCAGGTTTATATGGCTTTGGTTTATTTACTAAGAATGAAAGGGTAAGGCGAACTAGTGTACTCATTATCTCTTCATCTATCACAACAGGTTTACTACAATCTATAGTTAAAAATGGTTTTGGAAGAGCTAGACCTAATACAGGTTTAGGTTCTTATTATTTTAAGCCTTTCTCTAAAGAAGGTGGTTTACATTCGTTTCCTTCTGGTCATACTGTTTTAGCCATAACTATGTCTCATGCTATTGCCAAACAATTTAATAATCCTTGGGTTAAGGCTGGAATTTATACTGTTGGTGCTATCCCTCCTATTTCCAGATTAGTCGATGGTGCGCATTGGTTAACAGATATTGCCTTTGCAGCTACCTTAAGTATTATTGTTGTTGATAGCATTGATAAGTTTCTTTATAAAAATAAGTCTCACGACATAAGTTATAATTATAAAAAGCTTAAAAGAATTTCTTGGAATGTATCTTTTAGGGGTAATAAAATAGGGGTTATTGGTAATTTTTAAATATTTTTTCCGTCTACTATATTCTACTAATTATAAATTATAGCTTTTCTGCTTAAAATTATGTATCTTTAGTAGACTTACATTATTAATCTCTCTAAAAATTAATGTTATGAATGCTTCAAACTATATAAAAGTATTTTCAGGAAGTTTTATTAACGTACAACGCATTGTTACTCTATTAGAGGAACAAGGTATTATTCCTGTTATAAAAGACGAATCCGAATCGGGAAGACTTGCAGGATTTGGTGCTGCAATCCAAGGATTACAAGACATTTATGTAACCTATAAAAACTCTAAAGTTGCAAATGCCATTATTGCCAATTTACAAGACTAAGTATATTTTAAGCAGTAACCGTATACATTTTATCTCGTAACTCTTTTATTTTGGCATCTTGCATGTACTCATCAAAAGTCGTGTAGCGATCTATAATACCATTTGGTGTTAATTCTATAACACGATTGGCTACTGTTTGTGCAAATTCATGGTCATGCGTTGTAAATAACACGGTGCCCTTAAAGTTTTTAAGTGAATTATTAAATGCTGTGATACTCTCTAAATCTAAATGGTTAGTTGGTTCATCCAGCATGATTACATTAGCTCGAATCATCATCATTCTACTTAACATACAACGTACTTTTTCTCCTCCAGAAAGCACATTACACGTTTTAAGCGCTTCTTCTCCACTAAAAATCATTTTGCCCAAAAAGCCTCGTATGTAAACTTCTTCTCTCTCTTCCTCTGTTGTAGCCCATTGTCGTAACCAATCTACCAAAGATAAATCACTATTAAAAAACGCACTATTATCTAAAGGTAAATAAGATTGATTAGTTGTAACGCCCCAAGCATACTTTCCAGCATCGGCAGTTTCCTTTCCATTTATAATCTGGTAAAATGCTGTAGTTGCTCTGGAGTCTCTTGAAAATACAACTACTTTATCCCCTTTTGCCAAATTTAAATCTATGTTATTAAACAAAACTTCTCCATCTAAGGATGCTGAAAGCTCTTCAATATTTAAAATTTGATCTCCAGCTTCACGCTCACGTTCAAAAATAATAGCTGGATAACGGCGACTTGTAGGCCTAATGTCTGAAATATTTAGCTTATCAATCATTTTCTTTCTACTTGTTGCTTGTTTACTTTTTGCAACATTAGCCGAAAAACGACGTATAAACTCCTCTAATTCTTTTTTCTTCTCTTCAGCTTTTTTGTTTTGCTGTGCACGCTGTTTTGCTGCTAATTGAGAAGATTCATACCAAAATGTATAATTACCTGAATAATGATTTATTTTTCCAAAGTCAATATCTGATATATGTGTACAAACGGCATCTAAAAAGTGACGGTCGTGAGATACTACAATCACACAGCTATCATAATTTGCTAAGAAATTTTCTAACCACGAGATGGTTTCATAATCTAAATCGTTAGTTGGCTCATCCATAATTAGTACATCAGGATTCCCAAATAACGCTTGTGCTAATAATACACGTACCTTTTGTTTACCATCTAAATCGGCCATCAAGGAATAATGTTGGTCTTCTTTAATCCCTAAATTAGATAACAAAGCAGCAGCATCACTATCGGCATTCCAACCATTCATCTCTTCAAACTGCACTTGTAACTCTCCAATTTTTTCAGCATTTTCATCAGTATAATCTGCATAAAGGGCATCGATTTCAGTTTTAATTTTAAATAATGGTTTATTTCCCATTAAAACCGTTTCTAATACATTATGCTCATCATACAAATTATGATTTTGCTCTAATACAGACATACGTTTTCCAGATTCTAATGATACGTGTCCAGAAGTTGCTTCTTGCTTTCCTGAAAGGATTCTTAAAAACGTGGATTTACCAGATCCATTGGCGCCAATAATACCATAGCAATTGCCATTATTAAACGTAGTGTTTACTTCATCAAATAAAACACGTTTACCAAACTGAACGGAAAGGTTAGAAACAGATAACATAAGTCTATTTTAAATTTGTGCAAAAGTAAAAAAACCATCCGTATAGTAGAAACATAAGGGTCTTATTTTTTATTAACCTTAGTTGGATTAATCTTGTTTTCACAAAAAGATTTGTATTGCCTTAGGTTTATGCTGGAAACACTAAAGGAATATTGAGATATTATACCAATTCCCAAATGAGTTTACTGAGTTAAAAAGTGTCTTTTGAAATTCTATCTTCAACATAAAAAAGAACCGTAACTACAGCTATGCTTATTTTTTCTGTATCGTATAATTCCAAAATCCATCATTTTACTTTACAGTATATTCATTTGGGAATTGGTATTAAAAGGAGTTCTGGTGTAAAAAAGAGGAGCTACTAGCGTTTCTTTTAAAGGCGCTCCTTTTTTTTCATAAATTTCCTCGTTATATGCCGATATTACTCGAGAACTTCAGGAAATTTATACTTAAAAATAAGCGAAGCTGTGTTTACAATAGTAATCGAAATCGGGTTATTACTAAGTGAGTATAATTATATTTAACAGCCTGTTAACAAGAATTCTTGTTATCAACTTTTATTTTTGTAGTCTAATGAAATTGTATATCTACATATCGAGTCTCTTTTTTACTTTAGTGGCCTGTACTAAAATAAGCACTACAAGTGTAGCATATCTAGGAGGGGAAATTGTTAATAAGAATACAGATTACGTTGTTTTGTTTGATACAGAAGATGTAAATGTTAGTGATACCTTAAAGCTTAATCGTAATAATCGTTTTTTTCATAAACTTGAAAATTTTAAACCTGGACTATATACATTTAAGCATGGTGGAGAGATTCAAATGATTTTAATTGAGCCTGGAGATAGTCTCATGTTTAGACTTAATACATTAGACTTCGACGAATCTTTAGTATATACTGGAAAAGGGTCTAAAAAGAATAATTACCTTATTGACGATTTTTTACAAACAGAAATTGATAAAAAACGGATTTATAAATTTTGCCAACTTAGTCCTAAACAGTATCAAAAACATATAGATTCTATTAAAATAAAAAAAGACGAAAAGCTTAAAAATTTTAAAAATAAACACAACCCATCTCATTTATTTGATAAAATAGCCCAAACCAATATAGATTATGGATATTTTTCGAACAAAGAAATTTATCCTTTTGTTCATTATGGAAAAAACAAAAAAAAGACTTTAAAAACTATCCCTAATAGTTTTTACAAGTATAGAAAACACATTAATTACAACGATAACATAAAACACTATTTTAACTATTTTACGTTCTTAAAATCCTCTTCAAACAATGTCGCTCTTGATATACACTTAAAACATAATGATACTAGTGAATTTAAGTGGATGGATTTATGCTATAATTTAGATAGAATAAAAGTTATTGACAGTTTAATAAATAATTCTACGATTAAAAATAAATTACTCTATCACTATTGTGCTAGCTTTATTTCAAAAAATCAAAACTTTAATGATAACGATAAAGTTGTTAAATCATTCTTATCAAAAAGTACAGATAAAACCAATAATGAAAATATTATTTCTTTTAATAAATCTCTTAAACAATTTAAAAAAGGGGAAAAATTTCCTGATATTAAGGTTGCCACCTCTAATAATGAATTAGTAAATATTCATTCGCTATCAAATAAACCTAATGTGATTTACTTCTGGTCGCACCTAAGTAAAGATTATTATAAAAAAAGCCATAATCGTGTTAAGGATTTAATTGAAAAGTATCCTGAAATAGACTTTTTATCTATTAATATAGACGACTACAATAAAGAACGTTGGATCGCTACACTTAAAGAAGAAAAATTTAATCTCAAAAATGAGTATATTTTTGAAAACCCCAAAGCGTCTAAACATAAGTTGGCCATTTACCCTTTAACAAAAGTTATTTTATTAGATGGTGAGAATAATATTGTTAATGGTCACACTAACCTATTTGCTAATAATTTTGAACAAGAATTATTAACGCTTCTAAACCAACAAACTTCTAATTAGATTTATCTATAACAATATTTTACCTTTGCCTTAAGATTATTTTTATGCGCATAGATATTATTACTGTTTTACCAGAATTATTAAAAAGTCCTTTTGAAGCATCTATTTTAAAACGTGCTATTGAGGCTAATTTGGTAGAGATACATTTTCATAATTTAAGAGATTACACTACAGATAACTATAAATCTATTGATGACACCCAATTTGGAGGTGGCGCTGGTATGGTAATGATGGTTGAACCTATAGATAAGTGTATTTCTAATCTAAAATTGCAAAGGAATTACGATGAAGTGATATATATGACTCCAGACGGGGAAACACTTAACCAAAGTATAGCGAACCAGATGTCTTTAAAGGGTAATATTATTATTTTGTGTGGGCATTATAAAGGCGTAGACCAACGTGTGAGAGATCATTTAATCACCCGAGAAATTTCTATTGGAGATTTTGTTCTATCTGGAGGAGAATTAGCTGCAGCTGTTTTATGTGATGCAATTATACGCTTAATCCCAGGTGTATTAGGAAACGAAACATCGGCGTTAACCGATTCTTTTCAGGATAATTTATTAGCTCCTCCCATATACACTAAACCTAGAGAATATAAAGGCTGGAAAGTCCCTGAGCTTTTATTTAGTGGTAACTTACCTAAAATTGAAAAATGGCGTGAGGATAAAGCCTACGAACGTACTAAAGAACGTCGTCCAGATTTACTTGAAGACTAGTTGTTTACTTAATATAGGACACCTAAGAGTTCTTTTAACTTCTATGTGTTAAGGGATTATAGATACAAATAAACCATAAAATACAACAATACTATTAGAATTAAACTAAAGAATAGCTGCGCTTTATGGTTTATTTGGTCTAAGCTGTAATGATAACTTTATTCTAGGGTAAAACTGCTTACCTGAGATTTTGTTTTATTGCCAGATTTATCAGTAGTTTCTACTATCCAATAATAAGTACCGTTTGCTAAGCTGCTAACTGTTGTTCCATTTGTAGAAACTGTGCCTCTAGAGGTCACAGGAGGATTTTGCTGATCAAGGAAAACCTCATAGGATTCTATATCTGATGCGCCATCTACGTCTTGTCCTTCCCAAACTAAATCTACAGATGAAGTACTTAAAATACTACTATCTTGTGGTGTTATTAATTCTGCAGGAAAAGGTGCGTAATTTTCAACACCCTGAGAAGCATTATAAAATCGCCATTCTTCGCTGGTTGCTGTTTCTTCAGTTTTTTTAGATAAAGAAACTATTTTCCAGGAATATGGTGTATTTTGTTTTAGAGTAATCACTTTTTTAACTGTTGTTGAAGCGATTGTTATTTCTTGGTTTGTGTTCAAGTCTTTTAAGATTATTTCATAAGAATCTGAGTCCTTAGCTGCATTCCACTCAAACTCTAGCTCACTTTCAGTATCAGATGTAAACGTTCCTGTTGTACATACTTCGTCTTTAAGCGGGTATACTAAAACCGCAGCTTCTGGTGGTGTAGTACTCTGGGGAGTTCCTCCACCTCCACCGCCATCATCACTTCCTCCGCCACTACAACTTAACATTAATAAACTAATAAATAGTGTTTTGTATATATAAATAAACCTTTTCATCTCAATTATTTTTTAATCAAATTAATAACTTCTGTTTCTTTGCTATAGTTATATTTAGCAATATACATCCCAGATGGTAAATGCGATATGTTTATTGTTTTATGAGATAAACTATTCGCATTAGTTTTAAAACTTGTATTGTAAACTAAGTTACCTAGCATGCCATAAATATAAACATCTACATTAGCAGATTTAACACTAGTTTCTATATTTAATAGATCTTCAACAGGGTTTGGATATATGTTAAAACTAGTTTTATCGATATAAATTTTTTGTTTGTGAACGCCTTGACAATCTTTATCGGTTTTTAAAACTAAATTGTTCTCTCCTTCTTTAAGGTCTAGAGAAATTGAATTTTGATCGGTAACCGTTACAACCTCATTAAGTTCTATTCTAAAAAGATCTCCTCCACTCAACTTTAAATTTAATTGCTTACTGGTAGAGGCTACTTCAACAGTAAATTCAAAATCGTCTGGTTCGCTTATAACAAGGTCGAAACATTGTTCATAATCTGTATCGGAATTAGTTGTAATACATACCTTATAATTTCCAGCTTCTAAATCTTCAAAAGTTGCTTCTTTGGTAAATTCTTTACTAATTGAAGCATCTCCGGTAATTGTAGCTTCATAGTTTAATGTTTTAGCAGCAGTTATCACAACACTACCATCATTGTTTTTACTACACGTTTCATCGATAACTAATACTGTAAAATTATCTTGAGTTATCGTATTTACTACGCAAGCCTCTCCAGGCAAGCCATAACATTTGTTGGCAGGTCCTAAGGCGGTATTCCAATCTACACCTGGTTTCCAAGGTGCATCTCCAAACTCATATGCTCCTGCATCTGGGCTAGTGCCATTGAACCCGTCTGTAAAACCAGTAATTTCTCTACCAAAATCTATGGCTTCTGCACCCGATTTTAAGGTAAAATCATTATTTGCATAATCGCTAAAAATTTGATCACTAACTAAATTATTTTGTTTATCAGACTGTGGTTCCCACGTAGACTCTTCCTCTTGGTTGCCTTGATTATCTACAGCATGTTTATCGGTAACATTATTCCAAACTTTTACATTAGAGAACATCGTACCGGCCTTGTGCCATGCTCCCATAGTTCCTCCATCTGCTTTTACTAATGTATTATTAAAAATATCTATATCTGTACCATTCCAGTTAATTTGTACTGCCGTCCATTCTACATTCCAAACAACATTTCTATAAACACGTACATTACCTGCATCATTATCTAAATAGATTCCTGCTGCTTTTTTTAATTCACCTCGGGCTTCGGCATCATGAAACCAGTTATGGTGTATGTCCATGTTTAAATCTTTTCCTATGGTGTATAACAAAGCACAATCATGTGCTATTAAATTACTATAAGAAATATCATTCCATGCTACTTCTGACCCTTTAGAGATAATTTGCAAAGCATCTCTTCCTCCTCTTGAAATTGTATTGTTAAATACTTTAGCATTATTTTGCCCTCGTACCATTAAGGGGGCATCATACGACCCTAAATAATCAAAATCATGAATGTAACAGTTTTTAATTGTGGTTCCAGATCCAGAATCCCATATACCTGTTCCATCTCCATAGCCTATCTCACATTTTTCAATAGTTGTGTTTTTTGCAGACCAATCTACATCAATAGCATTAACTCGAGAGTTAAAATTGGGTGAAATCCCTCTGGTCATACTCCCATAAAAACTAGAAATACCATATAGCATATTACCTGTTCCCTTTATTTTAACACTACCGCCAAAAACTGCAAGGTTTTTAATTAAAATATGGCTTCTATCTGTTAAATCTATAGTTCTTTCTCTTCTGGACATTTGTACTTCTTTATCTACAGGAGCTACTCCATTAGGTAGTTTAACATATAATGTATTGTCGCTATTATCAAAATACCATTCATTTTGATAGTCTAAGGCTTCCTTTATACCTTCTAAATAGTAATCTCCCAAATCCCCAGGAGGATGGGCGGTTATAATCCATGCTTGGTTTTTAACAGCATCAAAATCTATTCTTCCTGCTGAGCTGCTTTTTATCCATTCACGCCAGGTCATCCACCCAGAACCAGGTCTATCCCCAAAAAACACAAGAGACCCTCCTTTAGACCAATCCCAACTAGGAATTTCGCTATCTGTTAGAAATGCACCAACAGACACTCCATCTTGACTACCACCATCATTTCTTAGAGAATTCAAGGTGAATCTATCGCCATCGGTATTATTAGGCCAACGCGCTAAATCCAAAACTTGAGTACCATTCATCACAAAATTTCTTTGTTGTAAATCCCAATCGGTAGTTGTTTTGTATACGCCATCTCCATCTGAAGTCCATCCACTTAAAGCCTCCATTGCTGTAATTATGACTTTCTCATTTTCATAAGCTTGAAAAGTAATAGGGTTACCATTTTCTCCAGATCTGGCTGGACGAAGCGTCTCTTCGTAAGTACCTTCTCTTAGGTAAATGTTATCTCCTGCAACAGCCACACTCGCTGCTTTAGCAATTGTTAAATAAGGGGATTCTTTTGTCCCAGGGTTAGAATCATCTCCATCTTTTGATACATATATGTTTTGGGAAAAACCAGAAAAACATAATAGAAAAATTATAATTTTTAAAATTTTCTTCATAGGTAATTTTTTTAGAGATTAAAAATAAGTTCACAATCGCATTTAGAACATATCAATCGTTCAAGTATTAACATCAAATGGTTATAAATTGATATAATACCAATTCCCAAATGAAATTACTGAGTTAAAAAGTATCTTTTGAAATTCTATCTTCAACATAAAAAAGAACCGTAACTACTGCTATGCTTATTTTTTCTGTATCGTATAATTCCAAAATCCATCATTTTCCTTTACATTATATTCATTTAAGAATTGATATAAAGTAAAAGAGTTATATTAAAAAAAATAGGTTGCCTAAAAAGACAACCTATTTTACATTTTGGGTGGATGATGGGATTCGAACCCACGACCCTTGGTACCACAAACCAATGCTCTAACCAACTGAGCTACAACCACCGTGTAACTTGCATTTTTAATGCGAGTGCAAATGTATAATATTTAACTCTTTCTGCAAAGATTTTTTTTGTTTTTTATCTACTTTAAATCAAACAAACTTTCTACTGCAGCATAGCGTTCTACTGTAAATCCCTCTGCATGAGACACTCCAATCAATCGACCTAAATCTCTAGCTCTATAGGTTACACTATCTATAAAATTTTTACTTGTTATAGGAGTTTCTGGCTCTTTACTATTCGTGCTATAAAATTGAGTCTCATAAGCTAAAACTGCTTTCATTTTAATATCTATAAACCCAGAAACATCAACAACTACATCTGGTTCTATATGTTTCCACTGTATATAGTGGTATACATGTTTAGGTCTCCAAGGGTTTTGTATACTGTTTTCTTCTTTTGTTTCAATTTTTATTAAGCCACTTAAAAAACAGGCATCACTTACCAGTTTACTGCCCTTACCATGATCTATATGTCTATCGTCTATGGCATTACACAATACTAGCTCTGGTTTAAATTTACGAATCATTTTAATTAGAGCTAATTGATGTTCTTTATCATTAATAAAAAACCCATCTGCAAAGCCCATATTTATACGTGTACTAACCCCTAAAATTCTTGCTGCATTTGCCGCTTCCTTTCTCCTAGTATGCTCATTACCACGGGTCCCTAATTCACCTTTAGTTAAGTCTATAATACCTACTTTTTTACCATGAGCTATTTCTTTGGCTATTGTTGCGCCACAGCTTAATTCTACATCATCTGGATGTGCTCCAATAGCAAGAATATCTAATTTCATAATACAACTAAACGTTAAGTGATTCTAGTTCTACAGCCATTTGCTGCTGTAATGCTAAGGCTTTTTGTGCTGCTGCACTATCAAAATCTTCTTTTTGAGACGCATAAATAATACCTCTTGATGAGTTTATTAAAAGTCCAATAGTATTATTCATTCCATATTTACATACATCTTGGAGGTTACCACCTTGAGCGCCTACTCCTGGCACCAATAAAAAATGATCTGGTATTATTTGTCTAATCTCTGCCAAGTATTCTGCTTTTGTAGCTCCTACAACATACATCAAATTTTTTGAGTTTTCCCATGTCTTAGACGTTTCCAAAACAGTTTTATAAAGCTCTTTCCTTTCAACTGTTTTTGTTTGAAAATCAAAAGCACCTTGATTAGATGTTAATGCCAAAAGAATTGTGTGTTTATTTTCAAAAGCTAAAAATGGTTCTACGGAGTCTTTTCCCATATAAGGTGCTACAGTAACAGAGTCGAACGCTAAATCTTCAAAGAACGCTTTCGCGTACATGGTACTTGTATTACCTATATCGCCTCGTTTAGCGTCGGCAATAGTAAAGATTTCTGGATGTTTTTCATTTAAATAAGTAATTGTTTTTTCTAGTGCTTTCCATCCTTTAATACCGTAAGCTTCATAAAACGCTGTATTGGGTTTATAGGCTACGCATAAGTGATGTGTCGCATCTATAATGGCTTTATTAAAAGCAAAAATCGGGTCTTCTTCCTGCAATAAATGCTCAGGAATTTTATTTAAATCTACATCTAATCCTATACACAAGAAGGATTGTTTTCTCTTTATCTCAAAAATTAAGTGTTGTGTAGTCATTTCTATTTATTTCAATACAACCATTTATATAAAAAGATTCCCGCTTTCGCGGGAATGACAGAAATTATATAGTTTCATCACTAGCTTTTAACTTTTCTGTATTTTCAGCTAATTGTAACTCATCAATTATTTTTTGAATATCACCATTTACAATATTTTGTAAGTCGTACAGTGTTAATCCTATTCTATGATCGGTAACACGGCCTTGCGGATAGTTATAGGTTCTAATTTTTGCACTTCTATCTCCAGATGACACCATACTACCTCGTTTTGCTGCATCGGCTTCTTGCTTTTTAGCCAACTCTAAATCATATAAACGAGAACGCAATACTTTAAATGCTTTTTCTTTATTCTTATGTTGAGATTTTTGATCTTGACACTGCGCCACTAATCCCGTTGGAGTATGCGTTAAACGTACCGCCGAATAGGTTGTATTTACAGATTGCCCTCCAGGACCAGATGAACAGAAATAATCTATACGCACATCTTTTGGATCTATTTGCACATCAAACTCTTCGGCTTCTGGAAATACCATACAGGTTGCTGCACTGGTATGCACTCTTCCTTGTGTTTCTGTTTGTGGTACTCGTTGCACGCGATGTACGCCTGCTTCAAATTTTAAAGTCCCATAAACATCTTCACCTGAAACTTCAAACTGTATTTCTTTAAAGCCTCCGTTAGTGCCTTCACTAAAGTCTACAGTACTCACATTCCAGCCGCGACCTTCACAGTATTTAGTATACATTCTAAACAAATCTCCTGCAAAAATACTGGCTTCGTCTCCGCCTGTTCCTGCTCTTAGTTCTACTACAGCGTTTTTAGTATCTTCTGGATCTTTGGGTATTAAAAGTACTTTTATTTCTTCTTCTAATTTTGGTATACCGGTTTTAGCTTCATCATATTGCATTTTAGCCATTTCTACCATTTCTGCATCACTCCCATCTGCAATAATCTCTTCAGCTTCAGCTAAATTATTTGTGAATTCTATATAAGCTTCACGCTTATCCATTAAAATCCTTAAGTCTTTATACTCTCGATTTAGTGCCACATAGCGTTTTTGATCTGAAATAATATCTGGTTGAATGATTAAATCACTTACCTCATCAAAACGTTGCTTTACTATTTGTAACTTATCTAACATCTGCCTTTTTTAATTGGAGACCAAAAATACAATAAATAATGGATTTATTTTGATAGTAATCATGATGAATACATTTAATCATCAATCAATAAATTATCTTTATCACACATAGGCTCCATGGCATACTTAGTCATAAAATATAATGAAAACACATAAACTGTTCTATCTAGATAAAACATGGCATGAACATCAAAATTATACGCTAAAAAAGCGCATAAATCTGAAAAACAAAAACCAAAAACACAAAGCTTAAAATACATAGACTTTTTTATGTTAGATTTTATAGTGTAGCTTCCTGCAAGTAAACATGTGGTAATCATTACTGTTCCATAAATAAACAACAGTATTTTTTTTGAATGATCTGTCTCATCACGGAGCATAATAGTAAGTGTATAAGTATTTAGAATAACTAAAAATGCATAAAGCCCCATAACTAAATTGTTTAGTTTTTTAGTTTTTTGCGTTATTAATACATGAACTAATAACACTAGATAGACTATAATATTAATTATCATACCTGCTCTATGAATAAAGATTTCTTTGAATGTTACCAATATATCTGATAAGAAAAGAAGAATTAATACTGAAAAAATTAAAGGCCCTTTGTACCTCTTGTTTATTATAAACAACAGTATAAATAAAAACACGCTAAAAACTCTTACAATTCTAGCTTCAAAATCAGTAAAAAAATGAATAGTAAGAACATTACACAATACTAATATCGATAAAAACAAAAACCATCTTAATCTTACAGAAGACACCATAGTTAATAAAGTTATTAAAATTCTTATCCGTAACAAAAAAAAAGCTCAAAACAAACTGATTTACAAACTTATAAAAGATTAATTATAATTATTATATCCCATTAAAAACGATGGATTAAACCCATATTATGCATTGAAACTTCGTTATGAGGCAGCGAGATACAATAAATACTAGTGTTTTCTTAATTTTAGCATAGCACCGCTATGGGTAAATTAAAAAATACAGTTTACGGTAGTATTTGCGGTAGATCGTTGACGTAATAGATTTTTTAATGCATAATCTGGGTTAAACCTTTTTAAAATAATTACGTAGTGTAAGACGTTATATTTAATGCGCTCTATAATTATAATGTTACAATTCTCAATCAAACTACTTGTTTATAATGCAACAAATAAGCTCTATTTTTCTCTTTTATAGACCTTTTGTTTTATGGTCTTTTATTGCCAACTCTTTTTTATTAGTAATGGGAGTACATTTAATTCCTCTTTTTTTAATTAAAGTATGCCTTATTATTTCTCTGTGGTATTTTACATTACAAACAAAAGCTAAACATAAATTAACATTCTATAAAAATTTAGGTATTTCTCCACTAAAACTGTTTTTATCGATCTTCGTAATAGACGTTTTATTAAGTATTCCCTTTCTATTAATTCTCAAAGAATTTATATGATTTTAGAAATAGATAATGTAGAACTCTATTTTAAAGAAAAGCGCATTTTAAATGGTATCTATTTAAAAGCCAAAACAGGTAAAGTTACAGGCATACTTGGTAGTAATGGTTGTGGAAAAAGTTGTTTGATGAATATTATTTTTGGCAATATAAATCCAAAATACAAACTTATACGCATTGATAAAAAACCAATTTTAAAACCTCTATATCGAACAAAATTTGTTGCGCTATTATCGCAAACTAATTTTATTCCAAATAAAATACGGTTAAAAACTGTGTTTAAACATTTTAATACCAATTGGGAAGAATTTATTAGTTTTTTTAAAAACTTAAAATTATCTAAAAATAGACGTTTTAATGAATTATCTGGAGGCGAACGCCGCTTAATAGAGGTCTATATCGTTTTAAAAAGCGATAGAAAAATTATTTTATTGGATGAACCTTTTTCCCATATAGCACCGCTTTACGTTGAAACAATTAAAAAATTAATTATTGAAGAAAAGTCTAAAAAAGTAATTATAATTACAGACCACATGTATCGGCATATTATAGATATAGCCGACACCATATATTTATTAAAAAATGGCTGTACTAAGTTAGTTGATAAGATTACCGACTTGGAAGATTACAACTATTTAAATGCAGGGAGTTTGTGTTAAAATTATATAAAAACAAAGTATGGTTACATTAATTTTATCTACTTATGCTAAAAATTTGCTTTTTCAATAAAAAAGAAACTATTAATTCTAGTTTAAGTCGATAAAAAGCATATTTTTACGACGAAAAATAAATCATTAAAATATCTCAAATTTAAAATTATCATGAAAAAAATTTATTTATTAGCATTATGCGCTGTTTTTTTGTTCAACTTTTCCTGTAAAAGCGACGATGATGGTGGTGGTTCTACTGGAGGAGAACTGGATGGTTCACTTACTGTAGAGGAAGGCAAAGAACAACTAGAAGATAATAGTATAGAACTGTTAAATAAGATTGATGCATTTGCAAATAACTCTGAACTTGAATTAATTATTGAACTAGCTGAGTTTTTAACTGGTGCCGAAAGCACTACAAAATCAAGTAGTATTTTCAAAAAAACATTATCAAATCTATCCTCTGAGAGTGATGTCGTTGTTTTAAGTGCTAAACAATCTTTAACTTTAATATCAGACACACCTTTAGCTGATGATTTTAATGAAGAAAAAGGGGTTTACCAATGGAATGCAGACACTGAAGAATTTGATAAAATTGGTGACAGTGACGATATAATTTATAATGTTGCCTACAATGGTAAAAATGCAGTATTTACTGTTACAGATTTCACTACTATACTTGCAGGTGATGATCCAGAAGAAGTACCTACACTTGCAAAGGCAAATCTTAAAATAGATGGTCAAACTGTGTTTTCGCAAGACTTCTCTGCTAGTTTTCAAAATAACCAATTAATTCCTTCTACTATTAACAACACTACAAGAATTGGAGGTTTTTCATTTGTTACAACTTACAACAATTCAAATAATACAGCTGTTGATCAATCTTTTGAATTCAAAATTGATAGTGATGTTATTATGAGTTATAATTATAAAGCAAACGGAAGCTTTAATAATGAAGATGGCAACATTGAAGATATAGTTGATAATGTAGATGCTACATTTAACTTTTTAGATGCTGCTTTAACTATTAAGGCTAAAGATGATAATTTTAATTCGGATTCTGAACTTACAGTAGATGAAGAAGTTGCTTTACTAAATAATAATGTAGAGGCTATGCTAAGCATAGATAACAAATTAATTGCCGAAAGTGAATTTTATAAAGACCAAGACACTTATACAGATTATACTTATAACCCAGATACAGATGAATTTGAAGAAAAAGAAGTTACTGAGGATATAGTTAATGCAAGGTTTGTATTCGAAGATGGTACCTCTAATGATTTTGATACTTATATTGAAGGTTCGTTTACGGAATTAGAAGAGAAATTCGAAGCTGTTTTTGAAGCTTACGAAAATCTTTTTGCAGATGTAGATTTAGGAGATGATGACGAAGAGGTTGAAGTAACCGTTGAAGAAGAGAACTAAAAATTATATACCTAAAAAATTAAAAAAGGCTGCCTGTAATTTGGCAGTCTTTTTAGTTTTCTGGAATCTTAAACTTTAAAAAGGCTGTGTTTTCTCCAGACCAATACCCAAAAGCCCCATTACTAATGTTACTCTTAACATTATTTGTAAAGGATGAATTATCTAAAGGACTTGTAATATCGCCTTTAATAGATTTCCAGAAGTCAAATTGTTCTTTAGTAATGGCTATAACTTGTAATTCAATAACATTTCCAATCTCTAGTTGGTTTTCTTTTTCTCCATCTATTAACTTGTTATAAGACACAATCAAAGGAAACGTATCTGTAGAAATATTCTCTGTATTAAAAATAAAAGGTTTAGCAAATTCAAACATGGATTCTTCTTCATTTTTAATAAGAATTTTAAAATACCTATTACTTGATGTTTTATTATCAATGGTTAATTTAATATCTCTAAAATCTGGTTCAATCACCCCATCCTCTATTGTCTCTAAAAAATTGATATCTTGAACTATAGGTTTTTGAGGTACAAATGTGTTTGACGTAAATTCTTTTCCTCTAATAGTAACCTTTAGATTATACTGGGCATCTAAACCTCCTTTTATGATGTTACTCCTGTAAAAGAAAAACGGGAAATTAGAATCATCTCTTTTTAACGTTAAAATTTCTGAAACGTCTCCATTAGAAAGTTCAACCTTTGCCTTTGTTTCAATAGATTTTGCGACTTCTAAAGAATCTATAACCCCTTTAAAAGGCAACCCATTTGTTAAATATATTTTTGCAAATTCCCCCTCAAGTATTTGCCCTTCAATTGTAAGTTGATCTGATGTTAAAACATCTGTTTCTATTTCTGAACAACTAAACGTTAACACTATTATTATTAAAAAAAATAAGCATTTCATATCTAATCTTTGTTTAAAAAGAGAACAACCAATTTAATGTAGGCAGAAAAGGAAATAGATTATCTCTGGTCTCTTTTATTTCTATAAACGCATCTTCCACATCTCCTTCTGTATTAAAATTAATCTGAAAAGGATTTTTGTTGTTATAAATATTATACAAGGTTAAATTTAACTTAGACTGCCACTTCCCTTTTTGCTTAAACGCATAGGTACAAGATAAATCCAATCTATGATAACTAGGAAACCTAGAGGCATTCTTAGGTTCAAAATTAAGTATTGGCCTTTCACTAATTACTCTTATATCTCTAGGTTTTGTATAATTTTGACCACTGCTAAACAAAAATAAAGCTCCTAGCTCTATTCTATCATTTAATTTATAATGAAAAATCGTATTTATATTTATTGGTCTATCAAAAGTAGAAGGGAAATTATTTCCTTCGTTTATCTCATCAAAATTAGCTACAGTTTTAGATAATGTTAATGCGCCTTGAACTGTAAGCTTATTTATTTTTTTATTTATGCTAAATTCTAATCCATAAGAATTGAATTGCCCAACTAAAATATCTTCATATATATTATTTGAAAATAAATTGTTTACCGAACCGTTTTCAAATTCGGTATAATGAGATACATTTTTATAATATAAAGCGCTATTTAACTGTAATCCGCTTGTTTCATAAGAATGCCCTAGACTAATCTGATTAGAACTTTGAGGTTTCAAATTTTTAGTACTTATTATAAAAAAATCTGCAGGCAAGCTAAACGAACTAATAGAAGCCTGATGTATAAACTGCCCCAGTCTTTGATAACTTAACTTAAACGCTTGATCTTCTAAAAATTGATATTTAAAACTAATTCTAGGCTCAACATTATAAAATGTTTCTCTATCAATTAATGCATTACGTTCTGTTAAAAATGTAGTTAGCCTTAGACCTGCTTTAGCTTTTAGTTTACTAGATATAGGAAACTCTAAATCTGCAAAAGCACTAACATCATCATATTTATAAGTTTCCTGATTTAAAATATCTATAGGTGAATTATCTATAGTTGCTTTAACATCTTTAGGAAGGATTTTATTTTTGTTATACGCTGCGCCTACCTTTAATGTATAATTTGTTTTTTTCCAAAGGAAAAAATGGTTTAAACTAAAAACATTAAATGTACTATTGGCGTTATAGTCAAACGGAAATTCATCATCAGAAAACGAAAACTCATAAAAACTATTAGAAAGTGTCGTTTGCGAACTTAAGGAAGAGGAAAATTGATGCTTATATGTCGCTCCAAACAACATATTACCCCAATTTAGTTTTCTATTTCGCCCTTTGGTTTGGTCTCTAAAATTATCCCTAGTTATATAAAATAAAGCCTCTAAATCGCTCTTTTTTGATAATTTTAGATTGTCTTTAACCAAAACATCATACAAAAAATAATTTTTATCTTCTCCTAAAATAGAATTGTCGCCTTTAAAAAAAGGTTTAAGAACTTCCAAATAAGTTCTTCTTCCAGAAATTAATAAGGTATTCTTTTTATTGACTTTTATGTGTCCTGTTAACTTTGCTGATAGTAAACCTAAGCTCCCTGTAAAGTTTGTAGAATCTGTTTTATCAAGCGATTTAATAGCTGTTACCGAAGCTAATCTTCCTCCATAAAATGCATCAAAACCTGCTTTGGAGAACTCTAACGAACTAACAAAATCTGAATTAATTGCAGAAAACAGACCTCCCAAATGCGCTGTATTATGTAAATAGATATTATCCAACAAAGTTAAATTCATACTTGCATTACCACCCCTAACTAAAAGACCAGATTGTCCTTCTGTAGCTTGCTGAACACCTGGTGTATATTGAATGAGTTTGATCACATCTTTTTCTCCTAAAATAAAAGGCATTTTTTCTATATCTTTTTTAGAAAAATAAATTTGATCTGGAATTACTTTTTTTAATTGGCTACTGGAAAAGCTTCTTACTACAACTTCTTTTAATGTACTTATATCTGGTGTAATGTAAATAACTTTAGATAAGTCCTCTACAACTATCGTTAATGTTTCATAACCTATTTTGGATAACATTAATGTTGTATTAGAGTTAATATTTTCCAGCATAAAAACACCTTTACTATCGGTATAAGTTCCTTTGTTGGTATTTTCTATTTTAACAGAAACATCTTGAACTGGTAAATTAGTTTCTATATCTAATACTTTTGAAGAAAAAGAGTTTTGGGCTACAGAAAAGCTGTTTATGTATAATACTATAACCAACAAAAAAAGTTGTTTAGTAATGTATTTATCTAATTTTAAGGAAAGGATATATGGCAATTTTTTAGTTGCTAGAATTTAGCTCACTAAAGTAAATACTATTAGATTATGGCACAAAATATATTTCGGTTTTTATAATGTGTAATTAACTAAAAATCTACAGCAAAACCAATGCCTAAAAATTGCTTCCATTGCACTTTAGCTCCAGCTTCATCAAATTCGCCTTCTACATCTGTAGGTTCTAGTGTTTTTACATCATCATCATATTTTAAATGAGACTCTAAAGTCGCTCTAACAAAACTATTCACTTTAAAATCAAAATTTAATCTCCAATCTACATCTACATTGCCAAAGTTATTGATGTAATCGGTATAAAGGCTTAACAGGTTTGACGCTTTAATATTTTTGGCCAAATTCATATCATAGCGCTTAGTTAATAATATACCAACTTCTTCACGTATCTTCTCCCCAGCTTCTATAACATTGCCTTCACTATCAAATACTGCTGGAGTGACACCAAAAGAACCCGAATTAGCTAAGTCTTCATCCAATACAAATGTAGCTTTAAGTGTTAATGGCGAAAAATATAAAGATAATTCGTCTATATCTTTACCATATTCCATTCCGCCTCCAAAAAACAGATACCCAGGCGCCATAAATCTAGAAATAGGATCGTCTGTATTGGGATACTTATAGCCATTTCTCATTTGCGTCTTGAAATTTAACCTTGCCGAATAAAACCACTTTGCTTTAGGTGTTGATTTATACCCCAGATTGGATGTTATCTCTAAAACATCATCTGTTTTTCGTAATTCTCTATCTGCCTGTTTATTAACCCCATAACCAACATTTAAATTATTTTTCCAGAAAAAGAATTTATCCTTATAATCGGCACTGTACTTATATCCTATAAGGGCAGAAATTGAGTTTGTCCCTCCCGAATTCCAGTTCACAAAAGCGACTTCACTTAAATCTATAGTCGCTTTATGTTTTTGTTTCCAAACAGGACCATTATATACTTTTTTCTTATAAAGATATAAGGAATCTGGTTGCGCTAAAACAAATTGAGACGTAAAAATAGAAAGGGTTAGAATAATTTTTTTCATGGTGTGTTGGTTTCTTTTGAAAAATTTAATCCGATCAAAAACCATTCCATAAAACCTTTCAAAGTATATTAATACTCAAATTTACCAAATTCGCTACTTATAGTAAGTTTTTTACCTCTAGAAGCCTCTACCCTACCTACTATTTTAGCATTTACATTAAATGATTTTGAAATAGAAATAATGTTCTCTGCAATTTCTTGAGAAACATATAATTCCATTCTATGACCACAATTAAATACCTGATACATTTCTTTCCAATCTGTTTTAGATTGTTCTTGTATTAATTTAAACAAAGGAGGTATACCAAACATATTATCTTTAATAATATGCACGTTTTCTACAAAATGAAGTATTTTGGTTTGTGCTCCGCCTGAACAGTGGATCATACCATGCACATCTCTAGAATTATACTTTGCCAATATTGCTTTTATAATTGGCGCATATGTACGTGTGGGAGATAACACTAATTTACCTGCATCTATAGGAGCATCCTCTACAGTATCGGTTAATTTGGTTTGTCCAGAATACACTAAATCTTCTGGAACCGAAGCATCAAAACTTTCTGGATATTTTTTAGCTAAATACTTATGAAATACATCATGACGCGCAGAGGTAAGTCCATTACTTCCCATACCTCCATTATAATCCTGTTCGTAAGTTGCCTGACCAAAACTTTCTAATCCTACAATAACATCTCCAGCTTTAATATTGGCATTATCGATAACATCGCTTCTTTTCATTCTAGCAGTAACCGTAGAATCTACAATAATTGTCCTTACTAAATCACCAACATCGGCTGTTTCTCCCCCAGTTGAATGTATCGTTACTCCAAAAGATTTTAAATCTTCTATCAGTTCTTCTGTACCATTAATTATAGCTGAAATAACGTCTCCCGGAATTAGGTTTTTATTTCTTCCTATAGTAGATGATAACATAATATTATCTGTTGCTCCAACACACAATAAATCATCAATATTCATAATTAATGCATCCTGAGCTATCCCTTTCCATACTGAAAGATCTCCAGTTTCTTTCCAATACATGTATGCTAAAGATGATTTTGTTCCAGCACCATCTGCGTGCATTATTAGGCAGTAATCTTTATCGTTTGTTAAATAATCTGGAACTATTTTACAAAATGCTTTTGGAAATAATCCTTTATCTATGTTCTTAATGGCGTTGTGCACATCTTCTTTCGACGCCGATACGCCTCTCTGTGCATATCGCTTACTCACTTCTTGACTCATACAATTTAATTATGCTACAAATTTACTTTTTTGAATTAAAGTTTTATTACTTTTTATGTGTTTATCTCACAAATAATAATTCTCTATACTTTGCCAGGGGCCAAAGCTCATCATCTACAAGTAATTCTAACTTATCGCAATGGTAGCGTATGTCATCAAAAATAGGCTTAACATTATTGCAATATGCTTTAGCTTTTAATGAAATTTCATCAATTACATTAGCTTTTTTACGTTCGTCTATCATTTTTGTTACATTAGAATTGATGCCTTCTATATGACTAGAAATAGCCTCTATTAAATTAAGTTGTTCTTTTGCCAGTGTTTTATAGTGTTTGTCAAATATTTCCTTTAAGCCTTTAACGTTTTCAATTAAAATATTTTGATATTTAACGGCCGTTGGCACAATATGATTCCTTGCTATATCCCCTAAAACACGACTTTCTATTTGTATATGATTTACATAGGCTTCTAACTCTACTTCATAACGTGCCTCCACCTCTACTTTACTCATTACCTCCATTTCTTTAAACAAAGCAATAGTACTCTTAGATACCTTTACTTTTAAAGCTTCTGGGGTTGTTTTATTATTACTTAGACCTCTTTTTTTAGCTTCTTTTTCCCAAGCCTCCCCATATCCATTGCCTTCAAATAAAATATCTTTAGAGTCCTTTATATATTCTCGCAATACGTTAAATATAGCTTCATCCTTTTTAAAGCCTTTTTTATCTACCAAATCATCTACTTCTATTTTAAATTCTTTTAATTGCTTAGCCACTATAGTGTTTAAAACAGTCATAGGATTACCACAATTAGCCATAGAACCTACTGCTCTAAACTCAAACTTATTTCCTGTGAAAGCAAAAGGAGATGTTCTGTTTCTATCGGTATTATCCAATAGCACGTCTGGTATTTTTCCAACCACATTTAATTTTAAATCTGTTTTTTCTTGTGGTGATAATTTCCCTTTTGTTACGCTTTCTAACTCCTGTAATACCTTAGTTAATTGCTCTCCAATAAAAACCGAGATAATTGCTGGTGGTGCTTCATTTGCTCCCAATCTATGTTCGTTACTCGCTGAAGCTATAGAAGCCCTTAATAATTCTTCGTTTTCATAAACCGCTTTAATTGTATTTATGAAAAATGTTAGAAATTGAAGGCTACTCATTGGTGTTTTTCCTGGAGCTAATAGGTTTACTCCTGTATTCGTGGATAATGACCAATTATTATGTTTTCCAGAACCATTAATGTTTGCAAAAGGTTTTTCATGCAATAACACCTTAAAATTATGGCGCGAGGCTACACGTCCCATCACATCCATTAAAAGCGCATTGTGGTCTACTGCTAAGTTTGCTTCTTCGTGTATTGGTGCTAATTCAAATTGGTTTGGAGCAACTTCGTTATGGCGTGTTTTTACAGGGATGCCTAAAAGCATACACTGATTTTCCAGATCACGCATAAAGTTTAATGCTCTGTTAGGGATAGAACCAAAATAGTGATCGTCTAACTGTTGTCCTTTTGCTGGAGAATGTCCCAAAAGCGTTCTGCCCGTTAAAGCGATATCTGGTCTGCTAAACGCTAAATTTTTATCAATTAAAAAGTACTCTTGCTCCCAACCTAATGAAGATGTTACTTTTTTTACATTCTTATCAAAATACTTACATACTGCGGTTGCAGCATCATCCACAGCATGTAATGCGCGCAATAAAGGGGTTTTATAATCTAATGCTTCACCTGTATAAGCTACAAAAATAGTAGGTATACATAATGTAGTTTCGTAAATAAATGCTGGTGATGTAGGATCCCATGCAGTATAGCCTCTGGCTTCAAATGTATTTCTTATCCCTCCACTAGGAAAACTAGAAGCGTCGGGCTCTTGCTGCACCAATTGATTACCACCAAATTTTTCTATAGCATCGCCTCCTTCAAGTGTCTCAAAAAAAGCATCGTGTTTTTCGGCTGTTGCTCCTGTTAAAGGTTGAAACCAATGTGTATAATGCGTAACGCCCTTAGATAATGCCCAATCCTTCATAGAGGAAGCGACTTGATCTGCAATAGCCCTATTAATTTTACGACCATCTTCAATAGCACTCTTTACGCCATTAAATGCATCTCTAGTTAAATATTGACGCATGGTACGTTCATTAAATACGTTAGTTCCATATAATTCGGAGCGTTTTTCCCTCTCTTCAAAAATTATTGATTTATTAGTAATTGATTCTTTTAGAGCTTGAAATCGCAAAATAGCCATGTGTATATCAGTTTGATATTATTAATAATGAAATACAAAAGTAAAAGATAGTTATATACGTTTGTACTAAAATATTAGATTTTCTTGTTAGGAATTTTTCATTTTTATTATAAAATACTATACTTTTTTTAAAAGAAGCCCCAAAAAAATAGGGTATAAATAAAAATAACATTACGATTTATTAAAATACCCCCACAAAATTCAAAGTCTATATAGAAAAATATATATTTGTGGTTCTTAATTATCAAGATATCATTATAAAATATTCATTATGGCAAAAATTAAATTAGAGTACATATGGTTAGATGGATACCAGCCAACTGCTAACCTAAGAAGTAAAACTAAAGTTGAAGAGCACGAAAATTTCAAAGGAACATTAGACGAAATTGGAATGTGGTCTTTCGACGGATCATCTACAAAACAAGCTGAAGGTGGTTCTTCTGACTGTTTATTAAAACCTGTAGCCATTTATCCAGATCCTACAAGAAGAAATGGTTATTTAGTAATGACTGAGGTTTTAAATGCAGATGGTACACCACACGAAAGTAACGGTAGAGCTACTATTGATGATGATGATAATGATTTCTGGTTTGGTTTTGAGCAAGAATATTTTATTTGGGATCCAGAAACTAACTTACCATTAGGTTTCCCAAGAGATCAAACACCTCAAGGACAATTTTACTGTTCTGTAGGTGGTAAAAATGCTTTCGGAAGAGAAATTGTTGAAAAGCATGCAGATTTATGTATCGATGCAGGATTAAACTTTGAAGGTATTAATGCTGAAGTTGCTGCAGGACAATGGGAATTCCAATTATTTGGAAAAGGAGCTAAGTTAGCTGGTGACGAAATTTGGGTTGCTAGATATTTATTAGAAAGATTAACAGAAGATTATGGTTTAGCAATAAACTGGCATCCTAAGCCTTTAGGTGCTACAGATTGGAATGGTTCTGGTATGCACGCAAACTTCTCTAATGAAACATTAAGAACTTGTGGTTCTAAAGAGACTTACGAAAAAATATGTGAAGCATTCCGTCCAGTTGTTAAAGAGCATATTGCTGTTTATGGCGCATATAACGACCAACGTTTAACAGGTGAGCACGAAACACAATCTATTGATGAATTCTCTTTTGGAATTTCAGATAGAGGGGCTTCAATACGTATTCCAATCATCACAGTAGAAAAAGGTTGGAAAGGCTGGTTAGAAGACAGAAGACCTGCTTCTAATGGAGATCCATATAAAATTGCTGGAAGAATTATAAAAACAGTTAAGTCTGCTAAAGTATAATTACCGATAAATTAGTTAAATCTAAAAAACGCTCCAAAATAATTTTGGAGCGTTTTTTGTTATAAATCTTTTTTGTTTAGAAGAAAAAGAAAATTAAAGCATCGTTTTGAGCTATGATTTTACTTTATTTTGAAGTATAAACAGAAAAGATAAATTTTTAACAGCTAAATTTTAAAGCAGAAAAGGTCTTTTTATACTTAAACACCATATTAATCGTTATTTTTGCGAGAAACTTTTTTCAACTTTGAGAACATCTTATTTTCTATATATCCTTTTCTTTTCAGTTTTTTCATTTAATTCTATATCAGCTCAAAAAAAAATTGAAATAAAATATTCTGGATTTTTAACATTTAATGAACTAGAATACCCTGGAGCTAAAATTTTAACTCGTGATGATTCCGAACAAGTACACATATTCCATGAAGGAACAAATATGTGGTGTGATAAAGCGTATTATTATAGTAATGAGAATTTTATAGAGGCTTTTGGTAATGTAAAAATGATACAAGGAGATACCATCAATATGGCCTCTAAATATGTTGAATACGATGGAGCTACTAAACTTGCTTTTGCTAGTGGGGATGTTATTTTAAAAGATCCAAATTCTACTATAACTACAGATACTTTATATTTTGATAGAGATAGGCAACAAGCTTTTTACAGAAGCCATGGTACAGTAGAAAAAGATACATCAGGAACTATTACAAGTAAAATTGGCCGTTATTACATGAAAGACAAAAAATATAAGTTTGTTGAGGATGTAGTGCTTACTAATCCAGATGCGGTAATAAAATCCAATTATTTCGATTTTTATTCTGAAAGTGGTCATGCTTATTTGTTTGGTCCTTCAACAATTACAACAGAAGAAAGTGTTACCTATTGCGAAAAAGGATTCTACGACACCAAAAACAAGATTGGACATGCTATGAAAAATGCCAAAATAGATTATGACTTAAAAGAAATAGTTGGTGATAGTCTTTATTTTGATAACAACAATAGTTTTGCTTCAGCTACCAATAATATTAAAGTAACAGACACTATAAATAATAGTATTGTAAAAGGGCATTATGCAGAAATATTTAAAGCTAAAGATTCCATTTTCATTACCAAACGCGCTTATGCTATAACGGTTCAAGAAAAAGATTCTATATATATTCATGGAGACACTCTAATGGTAACTGGAAAACCAGAAAAACGTATTACGCGTGTTTTTAGAAATGTAAAACTCTTTAAATCAGATTTAAGTGGTAAAGCAGATTCTATACATGTAAATCATGAAACTGGATTGACGCAACTCATAAATATAAGTAATGCTAAGTCATCGGGAGCATTTACAACAAAAAGAAAACCTATTATATGGAATTTGGCTAATCAAATGACAGGTGATACTATTCATCTACAATCAGATACAAAAAAAGACAAACTGGATTCTTTAATTGTTTTTAATAATGCTTTCCTTATTAGTAAAGACACTTTAAGCGATGGTTTTAACCAGATAAATGGAAAAAAGCTTGTCGGTTTATTTGATGAAAACAATGAAATCTATCAAGTAGACATTATAAAGAATGCCCAATCCATTTACTACATGAGAAATGATAAAGGTGAGCTTGTTGGTATAGATAAATCTAAATCTGGGTTAATAAAAATACTTTTTGAAAACAAGGCTATTGAACAGGTTATAAAGCTCAACCAGGTTGATGGTAAAATTTATCCAGAATCGCAGTTTCCTAAAAATGAAAAAATATTTAAAGGCTTTGATTGGCGTGAAGAAGAACGCCCAATGAGTGTTGACGATTTATTTAAAGATGACCCTCCTTTAAAATTACCTACCATTAAAGGACTAGAAGATTATGTCCCTGAGGATGATTTTTTTGATGATAGTATATCTGATAGAATAGCTTTATCAAAAAGAAGGTTTTTGATAAAAAATTCAAATTATCAAGATGATAACTTGTTAAAATTCAACAATGAATTTGAAAATTCCATATGGTCAAAAAGAAAAGTAAAAGTATTGCCTAATTCCTCAAAATCACCACAAGGCAAGATGGAAGCTTATAAAGTTATAGGCAAAGACAATGATAAGGTTGACGGATACCTAGTACAAACTATAAATAAAAATAAAGGGAAATTTATGTTTTCTATTTGGGCAAAAGGAAAAGGAGAAATTAGGATAAGACTTCAAGAAGGAGGAGGCAATTATACTAATTACTCTACTACAAATATTATATTAACTAATAAATGGAAAAATTATAAAGTTAAATGTAATAAAGATAAAGATGGGAATAACATACGGGGTGTTATAAGTGGTATACATAAAAATGATAATTTTTTTCTTTGGAATGCCAAATTAACACTTATTCATTAAGTCATAATAATCTACTATTGTCTAGATTTGAGTAATAATGAAACAAGACTTCTTAAAATATCAAGCACAAACAACTTCTACACCATTAGCCATGGAAATTTCGCATGCTAAGGGCTCTTACATTTACGATACTAATAATAAAGCGCATTTAGATTTTGTAGCTGGAGTATCCGCTTGTACATTAGGTCATAATCACCCCAAAGTAAAAGAAGCCATTCAAAACCAGCTCGACAAATATTTACATGTTATGGTGTATGGTGAATATATACAAAAACCAGCTGTTGAGCTTACTAAATTACTAGCCAATAATTTACCAAAATCATTAGAAAAAACATACCTTACTAATTCTGGGACTGAAGCTATTGAAGGCGCATTAAAACTAGCCAAACGAGCTACAGGAAGAAGCGAAATCATTGCAGCAAATAACGCCTACCATGGCAATACAATGGGCGCTATGAGTGTTATGGGCTATGAAGAACGTAAACAAGCCTTTAGACCACTAATACCAAATGTACGTTTTATTTTTTTTAATAAGGAAGAGGATTTACATTTAATAACCACCAAAACGGCCTGTGTAATTTTAGAAACTATACAAGGAGGCGCAGGATTTATAGAACCTACAAACGATTACCTCGAAAAAGTAAGAAAACAATGTAACAAAGTAGGTGCTCTTTTAATATTAGACGAAATACAACCTGGTATTGGCAGAACTGGTAAATTGTTTGGTTTTGAACATTATAATTGTGTTCCCGATATTTTAGTTTCTGGCAAAGGTTTAGGTGGCGGCATGCCTATTGGAGCTTTTACAGCTTCGAGTAAATTAATGGATTTACTTCAAGATAACCCAAAACTAGGGCATATAACAACATTTGGAGGTCATCCTTTAATTACCGCGTCTGCACTGGCCACATTAAAAGAGGTTGTTAATAGTGATTTAATAGATCAAACCCTTGAAAAAGAGTTATTATTTCGTGAACTTTTACAGCACCCTTTAATTACAGAAATTAGAGGAAAAGGCTTGATGTTAGCTCTAATTATGCCAAATTTAGAAATTGCTAATACATTAATTCTGCAAGCTAAAGACCAAGGTCTCATACTATTTTGGCTTTTATTTGAACCAAAAGCTGTAAGAATTACGCCTCCCTTGACAATTTCTAAAGAAGAAATAAAAAAAGGATGTTATATAATTTTAGATATTCTCAACAATATAAAACCATAACACCTTAAAAATCAAACAATAAACAACAAGTGTTTTGTTTTTAATAGATTCTGTTGATTATTTTGTTAAAAACATTTATCGTTACTTTTTCTTAAAACTCACATATAATACTATCTTTATTAATGAACAATACTTATATATAAGTTATATATGGAGTTTAGTCATAGCGACAATAACAATTTATCACTTACAAAATTTGAATCAATGTTGAAAACAAACAATGTTTTGTTTTTTGATTCTGAAGAGTTTGAAAATATTATACACCATTACCTTAATCTTGGGAAAATTGCTCTAGCTAAAAAAGCTATTAAATTAGGTCTTGAACAACATCCAGCATCTATAAATTTAAGACTTTTTAAAGTTGAAATATTTGTAATAGAAGATAAATTAGAAGAAGCAGATAAACACTTAAACGAACTATACGACTTAGCCCCGAATAACGAAGAAATTTTTATACAAAAGGCCAACATATTATCTAAAAAAGATGAGCATTTAAAATCTATAGAAGTACTAAAACATGCTCTAGACTTAACTGATGATGTTGTAGATATATACTCCTTAATTGGTATGGAATATCTGTTTTTAGATGAATTCGAAAATGCAAAGATTTATTTCATGAAATGCCTAGAAGTAGATATAGAAGACTATTCTGCGCTATATAATATTATTTATTGTTTTGATTTTCTTGAGCAAAATGAAAAAGCAATAGACTATCTAAATGTATTTTTAGATAAAAACCCTTATAGTGAAGTTGCATGGCACCAATTAGGGAAACAGTACTATATATTAGAAAAATATACAAAAGCGCTTACAGCATTCGATTTTGCAATTATATCTGATGATGCTTTTGTTGGAGCTTATCTAGAAAAAGGTAAAGTCCTTGAAAAACTAAGTAGATACTATGAGGCTATTGAAAGTTATAATGTTACTTTAAATTTAGATGACCCAACCTCTTTTGCCTTACTCCGTATTGGAAGTTGTTACGAAAAACTTAAAAACTACGACTTAGCCATACAATATTATTATAAAACAGTACACGAAGACCCTCTTTTAGACAAAGGTTGGGTAGCTATTACTAAATTTTATAAAAAAAGGAAAGATTACCAAAAAGCATTATACTATATAAATAAAGCTATAAATATAGATAGCGAAAATGTAATTTATTGGAAATTATACTCTCAAATAAACAACCGTTTAGATTTTTTTGAAGAAGCAGAAAGAGGCTATAAAAAAACACTAGAGTTAGGTAATTTCGAACTAAACACATGGATTGAAAGAAGCGACTTGCTCATAAAATTAGGAGAGCTAGAAGCTTCAATTTATAATTTGGAACAGGCTATGGAATTTTATCCAGAAAACTCTGAAATAGAATATCGATTAGCAGGTCTATATTTTTCTTTAAATAAAAACGACAAAGGAGAATTTCATCTTAAAAATGGACTTCGACAAAACAAGGATTATAGCTTTATCATAGATGAGCTTTTCCCTAATTTAATGCATAACTTGCAGGTAAAAACCTTGTTAAAAACTAAACACTAAATTAATACAAAATGTATACCTTTGATTTTTCTCAAAAAGTCAATCCATGCAAAGACGTTTAGTTGATTATTTAATTATTTCCTTAAAAGGGTTAGCCATGGGAGCTGCCGACGCTGTTCCTGGTGTTTCTGGAGGTACTATAGCTTTTATTTCTGGTATTTATGAAGAATTAATTTCCTCTATAAGTAATATAAATATTTCATTATTTAAAACGCTATTTAAAAAAGGATTTAAGCCATTTTGGAAAGCACTTAACGGCAATTTTATTTTAGCACTTTTTATTGGTATAATTATAAGTTTTGTGTCTTTCATGAAACTCGCTAAATATCTGCTAGAACATCATCCAGTTTTAATTTGGTCGTTTTTTTTCGGGCTCATTATTGCAAGTATATACTTTGTAGGCAAGCAAATTACCAAATGGAATATTAAAACTATTGTAGCCTTAATTATAGGAGCCATCATTGCTTATTATATTTCAGAATTACCCGCTTTAGGTAATAATCACAGTGATTATTTTTTATTCTTTGCAGGAGCAATAGCCATATGTGCTATGATTTTACCAGGTATTTCAGGTTCCTTTATACTTATAATATTAGGAGCTTATAAAACGTTAAGCAATGCCATTAATGATTTTGATATTAAAAGGCTAATTATTTTCTCATTAGGAGCTTTAATTGGCTTACTAAGTTTTAGCCATGTTTTAAAATGGTTATTCAAAAACTATCACAACGTTACATTAGCATTATTAACAGGCTTTATTTTTGGCTCTCTAAATAAAGTTTGGCCATGGAAAGAAACATTGTCATGGTACACAAACTCAAAAGGTATAAAAACACCTCTATTACAAGAAAGTATTTCTCCCTTAAGGTTTAATGGAGATAATCAACTTATTTTTGCTATTATACTAATGATAGTAGGTTTTTTAACTATTTTCACTCTGGAAAAATTAGGTTCTCAAAAACAATAATGGAGCATACCAGAACATTTACAGATAAACTCTTTTTAGTACTAAAAGGACTAGCTATGGGAGCAGCTAATAAAGTTCCAGGGGTTTCTGGCGGTGTCGTTGCTTTTGTAGCAGGCTTTTACGAAGAGTTTATTTATTCTTTAAAAAGAATAAATAAAAATGCATTTAAATTACTGCTAAACTTAAAGTTTAAAAGCTTTTTTGAATATATAAATGGGCGTTTTCTAGTGCTTTTATTTTCTGGAATGATAATAAGTTATTTTAGCATTTCAAAACTTCTGGATTATCTTATTATACATTATGAACTCTATGTTTGGAGTGTTTTCTTTGGAATGATAGTCGGCTCTGTTTATTATATCTATAAAGATTTTAGTCATTGGAATAATAAAACGTTTTTATCGTTAGCAATTGGTGCTCTAATTGGTTTAAGTATTAGTTTTCTTAATCCTGCAAAAGAAAATGACAATCTCTTTTTTGTATTCTTTTGTGGCATTATTAGTGTTTCAGGAATGACACTTCCAGGGTTTTCTGGATCATTTATTTTAATTCTAATAGGCAACTATGTGCTATTACTTGTAGACTCTGTTAATGCTTTATACGATACGTTCTATGAAATTATAAAAGGTGATTTTAGTTTTATATCAAATGTTGAACGTATTAGAATGCTTAAGGTTCTAGCTGTTTTTACACTAGGTTCTATCACTGGTTTAGTAACATTTTCTCATGCTTTAAGTTATATTTTAAAACATTATAAAAACATAACAATAGCTACTATTTTAGGGTTTATAATTGGATCTCTTGGCGTTGTATGGCCATGGAAAAAAACAATTTTTGACACATTAGAAAATGGAACACACACGTTAGATTCGTCTGGAGAAAGAATAGTTAAAAATTACGAAAGATATATACCCGAATTGTCAACGGAAACATTAATAGCTATTACATTTGCTTTTTTTGGTTTTGCTATTGTTGCAGCTTTGGAAATTTATGGTAAAAAACACAAAAAAAATGGTTAAACTAGGATTGTTAGGAAGAAATATTTCATATTCATTTTCAAAAGAATACTTTAAAAATAAATTTATCAATGAAGGTATTATTGATGTTACTTATGAAAATTTTGACATTCAAAATATAGCTTCATTTACAGAAATAGTAAAAAACACTAAAGATTTAAGAGGTCTAAACGTTACCATTCCTTATAAAGAAGTTGTTATCCCATATCTTGATAAACTTAATAGAAAAGCCGAAGAAATTGGAGCCGTTAACACCATAAAAATCACTAAAAAAGGTAAACTTGTAGGCTATAATACAGACTGTTATGGATTTAAAAAATCTATAGAACCCTTCTTAAAACCTAGTCATAAAAAAGCGCTTATATTAGGTACTGGTGGGGCCAGTAAAGCAGTAATTTACAGCTTAAAACAGCTTGATATTGAATGTAATTATGTTTCGCGACATAAATCCAGCCATGTTAAATACACTTACGAAGATTTAGATGAGTTAATAATTTCTCAACATCAAATCATAGTAAATTGTACCCCTCTAGGAACATTTCCTAACATAGAAAACTGTCCAAATATTCCTTATCAAGCTATTACACAAGAACACATACTATTTGATCTAATATACAATCCAGAACAAACAAAATTCTTGAGCTTAGGAAAACAAAAAAATGCTACAACTATTAATGGATTAAACATGTTAAAATTACAAGCCGAAAAAGCTTGGTCTATTTGGAATGTTATCAAATAAAATATTTTATCGCTTATTAAAGTCTTTCCTTTTTTGTAATTACTACAGTTGTTAGTATCTTTAAGCATTAAAGTTTACGAATTATAAATAGTTTTGTGATGTCTGAGTTAGATAACCTGCATAATGCAGATGGAAAAAAAGCACCTATCAACACCTCTCAAGTTAAAGATCAAGATAATGAAAGCGATATTGTCTCTGAAAACGAGGTTAATAATAAAGAGGGCGCAATAGAAGAAACTACCGCAGTTTCTATAAAGGATGAAGCCATCAATGAAATTGAAGCGTCTAATGCAGAAGATGCTGAAGATGAAGGTAATAAAGAACGGCATACTATAGAAGTTAAGGCATATGATAAAATGTCTTTGGAATCTTTAGTTATTGAATTAGAAAAATTAATAAGTAGAGAAAAAGTTCAGGCAATAAAAAACCATGTAGATGGTATAAAAAATGAATTCAATACAAAATTCAATGCCTTAATAGACGAAAAAAAGACAGAGTTTATAAACAACGGAGGCAACGAAATTGACTTCTACTACACCACGCCGATTCAAAAACGATTCAAAAACGCTTACAGAGATTATAGAAATAAACTCAATCAACATTATAAAAATATTGAAGAAAACCTTAAGCAAAACCTTTATAAAAAGCTTGAGATAATCGAAGAGCTAAAAGGACTTTTTAATGTTGAAGAAAATATAAATACAACATATAAACATTTTAAAGAATTACAGGAAAAATGGCGTAATACAGGTCCTATACCAAGAGACAAATACAATAATGCTTGGAATAGTTACCATCATCACGTTGAGCTATTTTATGACTTTTTACATTTAAACAGAGACCTAAGAGATTTAGATTTTAAACATAATCTAGAAAAAAAGACCAAAATCATTGAACGCGCCGAAGAATTAGCGAAAGATGATAATATCTTGAGAGCTTTTAGAGAATTACAGGAGCTCCATAAAATGTGGAAAGAAGAGTTAGGTCCCGTTGCCAAAGAACATCGAGAAGTAATTTGGGAGCGTTTTAAAGCAGCTACTAAAGTTATAAACGATAAAAAACAACTTTACTACAAAGAAATTGATAAAATCTACGAAAAAAACCTTGAAGTAAAGCTAGAAATAATAGCACAAATTGAAGCTATAAGTGCAGAACCAAAAAATTCCCATGGTTCATGGCAGAAAAAGATTAAACAAATAGAGACATTACGTAACGACTTTTTCAATTCAGGAAAAGCACCTAGTAAGGTAAATGAAGCTACTTGGGCAAAATTTAAGGAAGCCGTAAGAGCCTTCAATAGAAACAAAAATGCATTCTATAAAGAATTAAAAAAAGAACAATACCAAAATCTTCAAAAGAAACTTGAACTTGTTAAAATAGCTGAGGACAACAAGGATAGTGATGATTTTGATGTGACTACGCCATTAATGAAAAAAATCCAACATGATTGGAAAAACATTGGTCATGTTCCCAGAAAGGATAGTGATAAAATATGGAAACAATTTAAAACAGCTTGTAATTTTTATTTTGATAGAATTCATGAAAAAAGAAACGAAGCCAATAAAGATTTAATTGAAGCTTTTAATAAAAAACAAGCGTTTTTAGAAAGCTTAAAAAATATTTCTTTATCTGGGGATAAAGATAAAGATTTAGAGGTTATAAAAGAGCAGGTAGCTATCTGGAAAACAATAGGTAAAGTACCTAACGACAAGCGTTTTATTGAAGGCAAATTTAATAAAGCCATTGACGATTTGTTTTCTAAGTTAGATATAGACAAGAAAGAGGCTGAAATGATTAAGTATCAAAACAAACTTGATACTTTAAACAGTAATGACGATGATAATAAAAGCTTGGACAATGAGCGCGTATTTATTCGTAAAAAAATAGATGAAGTAAAAGCTCAAATAAATCAATTAGAAAATAATCTACAATTCTTCACTAATGTGGACGACAACAACCCTTTAGTAAAAGAAGTAAACACCAATATTGCTAAACATAAAGAAGATTTAAAAACCTGGCAATCAAAGCTTAATAAGATAAAAGCTTTATACTAAACAAGCTTTTATTTTTATAAAAAACTTTGTATGGCGAGCTCATAGCTTTGTAAACCAAAGCCTAAGATAACGCCTTTGGCATTAGGAGAAATAAAAGATTGGTGTCTAAATTCTTCTCTGCCAAAAGTATTGGAGATATGCACTTCTATTACTGGCGTTTCTATAGCTTTTACGGCATCTCCCAAGCCAACAGATGTATGTGTATATGCAGCGGCATTTAATATGACCCCATCATAACTAAAACCAACCTCATGTAATTTATCTATGAGTTCTCCTTCTATATTAGACTGGTAGTACTCTATTTTTACTTGAGGATATTTTCCCCTTACTTCATCTAAAAACTCAGTAAAAGTCAAACTCCCATAAATATTAGGTTCGCGTTTACCTAATAAGTTTAAGTTTGGACCATTAATTATAGTTAGTTTTTTCATAAAGTAAAGGTATTTAAAATTTAGAGCATAAAAAAACCGAAGCTTAGCTTCGGTTTTTTTATGCTATATCTTTTTTGATTAGAAATATAAAGCAAAGCCAACATTTACTTGCAATACGCCTTCATCTGTAAAATCTTCATTCATAGATAAATTATACCTTAAACCTGGCTCAATAGACACATTGTCACTAATAAACCATGCATAACCTGCTCCTAAACCTAACCATAAAGGGTTTTCATCTCTATCTTTAAGAGATGCTCCTGTTAAATCAACAGTTATAGGAATCATGCTATTTACATAATACTTAGCTCCTATACGATAAGAAGTAGTGGATATAGCGTCTCCCCCGTCTGGTTTTATGCTTCCAAAACCAATACCAGCTTTAAGTGCTAAATCATCCATAATAAAATAACCTCCATCAAGACCTAAATTAAAAGTAGTATTTCCATCTGAAGAAGAAAAATAAATACCAGTATTACCTAATTCTGCATTACCTGTATTAGCTTCTATTAGTATTTTCCCTTTAGCGGTTTGTCCACCTTCTTGAGCATTAACACTTGTTAATCCGAAAACTGCAATTGCAGCGAATAATAATTTTTTCATAATAAAAATATTAAAGTTTATTGTTTGATTGGTACAAATAAAAAGCTTTTTTCTCAAAGATTCACAAAAAATATTAAAGTTGTTAACATTTTTATTAAAAAAACAACACAAATGACTGATTTTAAAATACTTATATATTTAAATTATTAACATTTTTATAATTAAAAAACCTCTTATAAGAAAAAAAAAGGTTATTTTTATCCATAAAAAGCTATTTTAACCCCATGAAATGCTTAGTTTGAGTGAAAAAGTTTTATTATTTTTACTTATAATGAAATGGAAAAATGCACTTAAGGATTATCAATTATACCTAAAAATTGAACGTGGTTTAGCTCAAAATTCAATTGATAGTTATTCATTAGATATCGAAAAATTAATACTGTATTTAGAACAAAAGAAGCTTATTTGTTCTCCTATATCTATTAGCACAGATAATATTCAACAATTTATTTACGACACTGCAAAACAGGTAAACGCAAGATCACAGTCTCGATTAATTTCTGGCTTACGAAGTTTTTTTAGCTATTTAGTTTTCGAAGATTATAGAAAAGATAACCCTTTAGAACTTATAGAGTCTCCTAAAATAGGTAGAAAATTACCTGACACCCTATCTGAAGAAGAAATAGATACCATTATTAGTGCCATAGACTTAAGCAAGCCAGAAGGCGAACGTAACCGAGCTATGCTTGAAACATTATATGGTTGCGGTTTGCGCGTTAGTGAATTAATACATTTAAAGCTATCTGACTTATTTTTTGAGGAAGGTTTCATTAAAGTTACAGGTAAAGGGAACAAGCAACGTTTTGTTCCAATAGTAGATACAACTATAAGATACATTAATATATATAGAACAGAAATAAGAAACCATATGAAGATTCAACCTGGTTTTGAGGACACACTTTTTTTGAATCGGCGGGGTAAGCAGTTAACACGTGCTATGATATTTACTATTATAAAACAATTGGTTGAAAAAATAGGACTTAATAAAAATGTATCGCCTCATACATTTAGACACTCTTTTGCAACGCATTTATTGCAAAATAGTGCAGATTTAAGAGCTATACAATTAATGTTAGGGCACGAAAGTATAACGACTACCGAAATTTATGTACATCTAGACAAAAGTCACTTAACAGAAGTTGTAGAAAAATATCATCCAAGAAAATAACGGCTAAATTTTTCAAAACAGGTGATTTTCTATAATACCAGTTCTGATGTAAAATTTCACAAAAGAAAATAGACTGTTTTTTTGCTAGGCGAAGAAGAAATCGAAGATTCATGAACTCTTTAAAAAGAAAAATATAAAACCGTGAACTAAAATGTAAGCATAGCCTAAGTTCAATGTCATTAAGTTAACGAGTTCGACATTAAAATTACTAACAATAAAAATGACATAGTATTAAAAATCAAATTAAGTTACGTCGAACTCACCTTTAGTTAAGAAGTTCTCATCATTAAACCAAATGAGTTTATTTCTATAAAAACTTGTAATTCAATTACATTTCGACTGCGCTCAATGTGACAAATTATACAAATTGAGCTTAACTTAACCTGAGTTCGACTTAAGAACAGTATTTTTTAAAACACAAAGACTTTTATATCAATAGATTACCCAAGCAAGTGTATTATGTCGCTCTTAGAAGCTATGAAAACTTATTAATTTCTAGCTAAAAACCACTAAACACGCCATCTTCTTCCTTAAATTACAATAAACTAGCCAGCTAGTCTATCGTAATTATAAGTTGAATCTAGCATGTTTATTGAATTTTATCTATGATTCTTAAATCGAGCTCAGCTTAACTTAATGACATTGAGCCTAAATTCTGGTTTCATTTTAGATGAAGTGTAGTACAAAAAGAACTGTTTTATTTGAGTAATTTTACGTGAGAAATGGTATAAAACAAAAAGCTGCCTTATCAGGCAGCTTTTCACAATAAAACTAAAATTTTATAATCCCTCAGATTTTAGTTTCCTAATACTCTAAATTCTGTACGTCTATTCTTTTGGTGCTGAGCCTCAGAACACTGTACACCATTTGAACAACGGTTTACTAATCTTGTTTCTCCGTAACCTTTTGCAGATAAACGGCTTCTAGAAATTCCTTTAGATACTAAATAGTTTACAACAGAATTTGCTCTTTGTTGAGATAAAGATTGATTATAACTATCATTACCTCTAGAATCTGTATGTGACATTAATTCAATACTTACAGGCTTACTATTTAATAATGGTAATAATGTATCATCAATAACTTTTTTAGAAGCTGATGTTATACGCGCGCTAGCAGTTTCATAAAAAATAGGTAAAACATTAGCACTCATTAATCCACAATCTACTTCTTCCCAAGTAGTAATACCTCCTTTTTTAGCTAAAACTGTTTTTGTTATAGTTTTAGTTTTTGCTGGCACATTAACACTAGTTGTAGATGCAGGAGTGTTAATAACTTGACGCTTGATAGTCTGGTATTGTGCAGGAATTTCAATTTCTTCCATTCTTGCAGGAGTTTTAATCACTTTCTTTGAGTATGTAGCTCCAACCTCAGATATTGGCTTGCTATTAGTGCTAGCATCACTTGATAAAGTGGTAAAGCTTACATCGCTAAATCTTGCTGGGTACTCAACAAAACAAGCTGAAACACAATCATCTTTGCTAGGAGAATCACAAGGAATATCTTTATACTCCCATCCTGAAGTTTTTGGATATGACTCATAAGTTCTTGAACTAGATCCAAATGAAGCTGGAATTACACTTAAATCTGTTCTTCCTTCTTTCTTTACATAAGGTACTTCAACAGTTTCGTATGTAGCTGGTACATAAACAAACTTTTTAGAAGCTTCTTTTAAAAGAACGCGCTCCTCAACAGTTCTATATGTTGCAGGAACAACTTGTAGCCTTGTATATGCAGGGTATACTTCTACAGTTTCTTCTACGTTTTTAAATTCGTCTTTAGTGATACATTTTACATAACACTTACCTGGATCTGGATTGGCTGGTAAGTTTTGTGCTTTTGCAATGCCAAAGCCAAACAATAAGGTTAGGCTTAATAATAAATTTGTTTTCATAAAAAATTAAAATTTAGTTAATGGTTAATTTATCCATGACTTTATGACACACGTAAAACCATAAAGTCACAAAGGGTGTTTTCAAAATGTTAAATTAATACTAAAATTTTAAAAAACATAACTATTTGTAGTTAATATAATACATTTATAACTAGCTGAAAATAACAGTTTTATTATTGTAAACCATTACTTTTCTATCGGCATGTAATTTTATTGCATTTGCTAAAACTATTTTTTCTAAATCTCGTCCTTTTGCTATTAAATCTGAAATAGAGTGCGCATGAGTAACACGGGTAACGTCTTGCTCTATTATAGGTCCAGCATCTAACTCTTCTGTGACATAATGACTTGTAGCTCCAATAATTTTTACGCCACGAACATAAGCTGAATGATAGGGTTTTGCACCCACAAATGCTGGCAAAAATGAATGATGTATATTAATTATCTTATTAGGGTATTTATCTATTAGTTTAGATGATACTATTTGCATGTACCTTGCTAATACTATAAAATCTATATTGTGCTCTTTTAATAATTGTAGCTGTTTAGATTCGACCTTATCTTTTGTATCCTTGGTAACAGGAATGTGATAGAAAGGAATTTTAAAACCATCTGCAATGGGTTTTAAGTCCTTATGATTACTTATTATAAAGGGAATTTCTAAATTTAATTCTCCCGAATTATACCTACCTAATAAATCATATAAACAATGATCATACTTGGATATAAACAATGCCATCTTAGGCTTCTTTTCTGAAGAATAAATACGCCATTTCATTTCAAATCTATCAGCTAATTCAGACTGAAAACATGCTTTAAATTTATCTGTAGAAAAACCGTTTTCTATAAATTCACTTTCCAGACGCATAAAGAATATATTCTTTTCTCTATCTACATGTTGATCTACATAGACAATATTTCCTTTTTTGCTAGCTACAAAATTGGTGACTGTTGCTATAATATTGGTTCTATCTTTGCAGTGTATTAAAATAGTAATTTTATTCATCTGGTTAAATTAGTTTACATAACGAAATCAAAAATAACATAACAAAATTTAAGAAATGTTATTTTTTAAAGAATTTTCAACTAATTAAAACAACAAAAAACTAATAGCTAATTTCTTTTTTAAAATTAAAAATCCAGCATATAGCTGGATTTTTTAGGTATAATTTTTAAGTTTATTCTATGTATTTATTACTAACCTAAATCCTTCTCCATGTATGTTAAGAATTTCTACTTTCTCATCTGGCTTTAAATATTTTCGCAATTTAGCGATGTATACATCCATGCTTCGGGATGTAAAGTAATTATCATCTCTCCATATTTTTGTTAAGGCTAATTCTCTAGGCATTAAATCGTTCTCATGTAATGCTAATAAACGCAATAATTCATTTTCCTTAGGCGATAATTTTGTTGGTTCTCCTCCATCAAAACGTAAAAACCGTAATTTAGAGTTAAGATGAAAACGCCCTATTTTAAATTCAAATTGTTTACTTTCAGAAATCGTTTCTGTAGCCTTACGTTGTATAATAGCCTTAATTTTCATTAACAACACTTCACTATCAAAAGGCTTATTTAGATAGTCATCTGCCCCTACTTTATACCCTTTTAACACATCTTCTTTCATTGCCTTGGCTGTTAAGAAAACAATAGGTACATCTGTATTTTTTTCACGAATTTCTTTTGCTAATGTAAATCCGTCTTTATAAGGCATCATTACGTCTAATATGCACAAATCATAATCATCTTTTTTAAATTTCTCAAAACCTTCTAGACCATTTTTAGCATGTACAACATCGTAATCATTCATCATCAAATAATCTCTAAGTACTGTTCCGAAATTTGGATCGTCTTCAACTAATAAAATTTTCTTGTTTTGTTCTTCCATAATTTATGATATTAGAGGAAGTTTTATTGTAAATGTACTTCCTTTTCCTTTTTCACTTACTACTGTTATAAACCCTTGATGGTCATCAACTATTTGTTTAACATAAGCTAACCCTAACCCATGACCTTTAACATTATGTATATTTCCTGTGTGTTCTCTATAAAATTTTTCAAAAATACGTTTCACTGCGGTTTTACTCATTCCACTTCCTTTATCTTGTATTTTTAATAAAATATTATCTCCAATATTTTCTGTAAACACATCTATTTTTGGAGCTTCTGGAGAATACTTTATAGCATTGTCCAGAATATTAACAATTACATTGGTAAAATGCGTATCATTTGCCAAAATGGATGACTTTTGTGCTTCTAAATGCGCTTTTATATAACCTTGTCTATCTTCAACTATTAACTCTACATGCGTAATAGCATCTTCAATCAAATCGTGTAACTTTACTCTTTCTTTAGTTATATTTAATTCGTTTTTCTCCAACTTAGAGATTCGTAACACATTTTCAACCTGCGCATGCATTCTTTTGTTTTCTTCCTTAATCATATTAAGATAACGTACTACTTTAATTTTATCATCTATAATTTTAGGGTTCTTAATAGCATCTAACGCTAAGTTAATAGTTGCTATTGGTGTTTTAAACTCATGCGTCATATTATTAATAAAATCTGTTTTAATCAGAGATATTTTTCGTTGTTTAATTAATTGGAATAAAGCACTAGAATATGCAACAATTATAATACCGGTAAACACAATTGATAATAAAATCATCCCTATTATAGACGATAAAATAAAAGATCTATCGTTTGGAAAATTTACTAATAACTTATAACTGCTTTTATTGTTTTCATCATAAAAAACAGGAATACTGTGCGTTGATTTATCATCTTTTTCAAAATCATCACTAGATATTTTGGTAGCCAGATCTCTACTGTAAATTGCAAACTCAAACGCTATATCTATATCATTATCCTTAAATTTTTCTGACAATAAATTAGCAACTTCCTTTTTTGACACTCGTTTATAAACTGGTCTTGTTTTTGCTAATGCCTTAAAGTTTTTATCAAAATAGTTACGTTCTGCTTCTTTTAAGCTTCCGCTATTTATGATATTTAAAATAGGGCTCTTCCCTTTTAAATCTTTATCGGAAAAACCATTATCGTTATACAGTTCTATTTTAGAATTTCCAACAAAATTTTTAAATCCTATACTATCACTAAGATCACTATCTATACCAATGTCAAAGAGCGAAGAAGGAATTTTATAATTCTCTTCTAAAATGCGACTGTTATATATTAATATTTCCTTGGTACTTTTATTTTTTTGATAAATAAACAATTGAGATACAGCAACAGAGTCCTTTTTTTTCTCACTATCTAAACTTTGAAATTTTTCGAAATAAGTATCTAGTTCCTTTTTTTCGATAGCGTTAGATACAGAACTAAGCGCCCTCTTGACATTAAACTCAAAACGATCCCTTTCATTTTCTACTGCACTATTTATAAAATATGCTTGAACAAAAATGATTCCTATTAGAGATAAACTCATTAATATAATTAGTAGGACGAATATCTTTTTGCTCATTGCTCAAAATTAATATTTTAACATTTAGGCAACTTATCATTTAACCTTACATTAACAAAAATGTTAAAATTAGAAGTTTTATATTTTTTTACTTAAAATGGCCTTATGGATATTAAACACTTGAAGTTTTGTGTCTTCAAGGTTTTGATTTGTGATTATATAATCTGAAAGTTCTATTTTTTTAGCATCACTCCACTGGTTGTTCATGATAGCTTCTATCTTTTCAATTGAAGTATTATCTCGTTTTAAAAGTCTTTCTATTCTTAATGCCTTAGAAGCGGTAACAGTAATTACATAGTCGCAATTTTTATATCCTCCATTTTCAAATAAAATAGCAACTTCTTTAAGAACGTATGGTGCTTTTTGTTTAGAAACCCACTTAGTAAAATGTTTTGCTATTTTAGGATGAATTATAGCATTCATTTTTTCTAAGTATGCCTTATCATTAAAAATAATATTAGCAACGTAAGGTCTATTTAACGTTCCATCTAAATAGGCACTCTCTCCAAATAAAGCTATTAATTTACGCTTAATAACTTTAGAGGTGTTCATAAGCTTTTTAGCTTCTATATCTGCAATATAAACTGGTATTCCTAAGGTTTTAAATTGTTTTGCAATGGTAGTTTTACCACTGCCTATACCTCCTGTAAGCCCAACTACTATCATTTTAAAATTATAAATTCTATACGTTGTTGATCTATCTTAATATTTTTAACGCCTTTGGCTACTTTAGTTAATTCTGGTATTAAAAACAATTGATTCCCTTTTGTTTTTTTATAGTCGCATACTACTTGAAAATCTTTAGATGAAATAATATTGTAATTATTCAAACTTGTATAATATGATACTGTTACTTCTTTGGGAAATATTTTTATCGATTGGTTTTTAGGAATATTAATTACTTTAATAGGCAGTTTAACCTTACCTTCTGTAAATTTCTCAACATTAGCAGAAAAATCAATTTCTGTTTTTGAAAGCTTTAAATTTTGGTGATCTTTTGGAAGTTTAATTTTTATGCTTCTCGCTACGCTAGTTTTTAAATTTGTTAATACGATTTTTTCTGTTTCTATTTGCTTTAAGCTTTCTACAAGCTTATGAGGGCCAATAACCCGAATAGAATCTGGTTTTATAGAATACCCATTTAAAATATTATACCCTGGTGCAAAAGAAACATCGGCATTGACTACAATTGGTACTTTTTTCACCATATTGGTATCGTATCTAAAAACAATAGTATCTGGATTTACACCCAGTAATTGTATATGATTATTGCTAAACTGTTTCTTCACGTTTAGGTATGATACTGGTTTAGAATAGACATACATCCCTTGTTTAATAGATACTTCATTAGAGAAATCTATTGCAATTTCGGGCTTAATAAAGTAGTACTTTAACCATTTAAAACCGTGTGTTTTTAAAGTAATAGCTAGAGTTGTATTAGAATCTTTTAAAATGACTTTTTCCTCAGGTACATTTACTTTTTTTATTTGAAAAGGGAGTGTTCCTGTATAATTCTTGGAAAGCTTTGTTATTATTAAAATGATAAATGACGATAGCAAAAACAAAAGAAACACATTAAATCTTCTGTTTTTAATGGAAGCTACTATTTTTGTTTTTATTTTTTTAATCATTTTAACTTAAAAAATAATTTAGGAAAACGTACTTCTGGATCTTTATTAAGCATTCCTATTGCTAAAGTTGATCTAATAAATCCATAACCATATCCTAAAAATTGAATACATATAGCGCCCATTGCTGCTAAAGCTACCTTTACACTTCTGGTATTAAATAATGCCATTACAAAAGCTATTACAAAATATAATATATAAAATCCTAATAGCCATTTAATATTGAAAATAAACAGTCCCAGAGCAAGTATAAATCCTAAACAAAATAAAGAGGGAAACCAATAGGTGAATTTTTTAGTCTCTGGGTGCCATTTGTTTAATATGGGCCTTACCAATCCAAATTTGTGTACTTGTTGATAAAATTTACGCCAAGATATTCTACGTTTATGGTAGACTATAGCAGTAGGTATTAATGCTGTTTTAAATCCTAAGTTCCATAACCTAATAGATAAATCTGGATCTTCTCCCGGATGAATTTGCCCAAAGCCTTTTGATGCTAAAAATGCTTTTTTAGAAATCCCCATATTAAAACTTCTGGGTTGAAATTTATCTACACTTTTTTTATGTCCTCTAATGCCTCCTGTTGTTATAAAAGATGTCATAGAGAAATTAATCGCCTTTTGTAAATCACTAAACGATTGATGTGCTGCATCTGGACCTCCAAAACAATCTATATAGTATGCTTTTAAACTTTTATCTACCTCGGTTAAATAATTTTCAGGCAATATCACATCACTATCTAAAATTATAAAATAATTACCTTTAGCATGCTGCATCCCATAATTTCTAGAGTCTCCTGGACCAGTATTATTTTTATAGAAATACGATATGTTTAAATCTTTATTGTATCGTTCTATAACAGCTTCTGAAGTAGTATTTGAACCGTCTTCAATTATTACAATTTCAAAAGGAATACTTGATGTTAACCCTTTAAAACTTTGTAAAAGTTCATCAATTTCATCAGGGCGATTATAGACTGGTATAATAAAGGAATACACTAACTGCATAACACAAATGTAACAAAAAAGCCACCGTTTAAACGGTGGCTCGTTTATGTATTGATAAAAATTTTATTCCTCCCCTACAAATGTACTCATTACAGCGTCACTAACACCCATATTACTAAATCCACCATCATTATAAAGATTTTGTAATGTAACACGTTTTGTTAAATCGCTAAATAAGCTTACTGTATAATTAGCACAATCTAGTGCTGTTGCATTGCCTAATGGCGACATTTTTTCGGCATAAGCGATAAATCCATCAAAACCTTTTACACCACTTCCTGCTGTAGTTGGTGTTGGTGACTGAGAAATAGTATTTACACGTACGTTTTTATCACGCCCAAAGAAGTATCCAAAACTACGAGCAATACTCTCTAAATAGGCTTTATTATCTGCCATATCATTATAATCTGGAAAAACACGTTGTGCAGCCATGTAAGTTAATGCTACAATACTTCCCCATTCGTTCATTGCATCTGCTTTGTAAAGTGTTTGCATTACTTTATGAAAAGACATAGCAGAAACATCTGTTCCCTTTTGTGTCCATGCATAGTTTTGATCTGTGTAATGCTTTCCTTTTCTAACATTTATAGACATTCCTATAGAATGTAATACAAAATCTATTTTACCGCCTAAAATCTCCATAGATTTTTCTACCAAATTCTTTAAATCCTCTTCAGAAGTAGCATCGGCAGGAATAATTTGAGAACCTGTTTTTTCGGCCAATTCATTTATTTGCCCCATACGCATCGCTACTGGTGCGTTAGTTAGTACAAACTCTCCTCCTTCTTCATGCACGCGTTCTGCTGTTTTCCATGCTATAGAATTTGCATCTAAAGCTCCAAAAATGATTCCTTTTTTACCTTTTAGTAAGTTATATGACATATCCTTAAGTTAGTTATTTCGATTGTTGAATTGTTAATATATTAATTGAAGCAAGATTCACCTCTAAATTTAAGTTTCAAAAATAATAAACTTATTACTTATTACTTAAAACTAATCTGTTTTAATTAAGTAATTCTTTGGCATGAGCAATTGCTGAAGAAGATAGTTCTGAACCTCCTAACATTTGTGCTATCTCTACAATACGATCGTCATGGTTAAGTTTAACCAAATTAGTTTGAGTAATATTATTTACATCTGCTTTAAAAACTTTAAAATGTGAATGCCCTTTTGCTGCTATTTGTGGCAAATGTGTTATAGAAAACACTTGCATGTTTTTACTCATTTGCAACATAATATCTCCCATTTTATTGGATATTTCTCCAGATACTCCAGAGTCTATCTCATCAAACATAATAGTTGGCAACTGGGTGTAATTAGATAATATTAACTTAATCGCTAACATGATTCTGGATAATTCTCCTCCAGACGCTGCTTTTTTAAACTCACTAAAATGCCCGCCTTTATTTGCTGAAAACAGAAATTGTAACACATCTTTACCGTTATGCAAGTATTCGTCTTTGTAAGCTACATCTATTTTAAATTGCGCATTTGGCATTCCTAAATCCGATAATATTACTTGCAATTGACTTACCAATTCTGGAATTACTTTTTTTCTTTTAGTATGAATTTTTTTAGAAATTGTGTTTAACTGTGCTTCCTCTTTAATAATCTCGGCTTCCTTATCTTGTATTATATCATCTAAATTCTCTGTAATTGCTACTTTTTTTGTTAAGTCATCTCTTATTTCTATCAACTCTAAAACTGTAGCGACCTGATGCTTTTGCATTAAATTGTTTAACGTTTGCAGCTTAGTATTAACTATTTCTAAACGATTAGGGTCTGTTTCTAAACGTTCTTGTAAGGCATCTACTTCTCCAAAAACATCGTCTATTTCTATTAAACAACTATTTACTCTATTGTATAAATTTTCATATTTAGAAGACAATCCAGTTAACTTCTGGATTGTGTTTTTTAAATTGGTTAAAGTTGTTAGCGCTCCAAGTTGTTCATCGCTAAGTAATTGATAAGAAGTGGTTATATACGCTTTTATTTCTTCTATATTATTTAAGGTTTTATACTCTTCTTCCAAGCTTTCATGCTCTCCTTCTACTAAATTGGCTTCTACTAATTCTTTTAATAAAAATGAATTATAATCATACTCTTTAATGGCTTCAGACTTGGAATTTAATAATTGCCTTAACGCTTCTTTAAGTGACTTATATAGCTTTAAATGACTTTTATAACGTGTTAATTCCTCACTAACATCTGCCAATGCATCTATAATTTGAAACTGAAAGCTATTATCTGTTAATTGTAGTGTTTGGTGTTGCGAATGGATATCTATTAGCACATTCCCTAACAGCTGTAAACTGCTTAAGTTTACTGGAGAGTCATTTATAAAAGCGCGAGATTTCCCTGAAGGCAATATTTCTCTTCTTATAATGGTTTGAGATTCATAATCTAAATCTTCAGACTCAAAAAGAGATTTCAATTTATAATTAGAAATATTAAAAACAGCTTCTATAATACATTTGCTGTCCTTATTTTTTAAGCTATTTAAATCGGCTCTTTTACCTAAAATTAAAGATAAGCCTCCTAATAAAATTGATTTACCTGCTCCTGTTTCTCCTGTGATTATTGTAAAGCCATCATTAAAATTGACCTCTAAATGATCTATTAAAGCATAGTTTTTTATAGTTAGTGATACCAACATATCTCTAATCGCTATTTTAGAAGTTAAACCTTTTGTATTAAAACTTGATATTACGCCATTTACTGGAATGTATTGGAGCCACGCTTTGCAAGATATCTTTAAGATTAGCAATTTTTACTTGAGGTCCATCTGTAAATATTTGTTCTATTTCGTCTGACTTTGCATCAAAAAAGGTTCTTAACAAAAAGGAATTAGGTCTTCTACTATTCATTGCCTTAAAGCTTTCTAAACTTTTAGTTATGGCTTCTTTTCCTTTTTTCGGGTCATCACTCATTACATCTAAACCTAGTCTATGATAATCGTAAAGTGTACTTCTAAACTCCTTAAATGTTGGTGATAATACATTATCTATGTAAGTAAACCTACTTTGAAGACCATCTTCTAACTTCCAGCCTTGCGAATTATCTTGTTGTGAATAATTTAAAATTGTTTGTGCTTGTTTGTAGTATTCCTGTCCTCCATTTTTCTCATAAGAATCGGCATCTAAAGCTAAAATTAAATTTACATGAAATGCTAAAACAGATATTAGGTTAGATACATATTGATTAGGGTTATAGATTAAATTTTGATATTCTAAATACTCAAATGTAAATTGTTTATCATTAAAATTATAAGTTGGGGTGCTATAAGAAGATCCATAAACGGGTCTTGATGATTGCACTTGAATATTAGCCTTAAACACTTGCCCACTGTATTCCGAAATAATAATATTCATACTACAATCTATTAACTCCTGTGGTGCAAAAACCTTATTAGTCCATTTTGTATTATTTACAAACTCGGTAAGTTGCTTTTCTAGTGTTTTAAAGATTTGAAGATTTTCACTTCCTGTTTGTTGTGCATTTACAACTACAGTACAATTAAGCTCTTGAGACATTCCCAAAGAACTTAAGCATAATAATAAAATAATTAAAAGGTTACGCATCTATTTGCTTTACTATTTCATTTAATAAATCTTCAGCCACTTTAGTCTTAGACTTTAACTGAAACTCTGTTATTGCGTTTTTATTATCTATAAAGGTAACTTTATTTGTGTCTCCTTTAAATCCTGCTCCTTTATCTTGTAACGAATTTAAAACAATTAAATTTAAATTCTTCTTTTTTAATTTTCCTTTCGCATTTTCTAACGCATTATTAGTCTCTAATGCGAAACCTACTAAGTATTGTTGCTGTTTAATAGCTCCTAAAGAAGCTAAAATATCTTGCGTTCTTTCGAGTTCTAATGTAAATGTATCTGCTTTCTTCTTTATTTTTTGAAGCGCTACTTCTTTAGGTCTAAAATCGGCCACTGCTGCAGATAAAATCGCTATATCTGTAGTATCAAAATACTTGTGTACTTCATCGTACATATCTTTTGCGCTTACAACAGGGATCACATGTATTAAACTATGAGATATTTTTTGGTAAGTTGGTCCAGTTATTAAAGTAACTTCTGCTCCAAGATTTGCTGCTGCTTTAGCAATCTCAAATCCCATTTTTCCACTGGAATGATTTCCTATAAAACGAACAGGATCTATAGCCTCATATGTTGGCCCAGCTGTAATTAAAACGTTTTTATTTTTTAGTGGTAATTTATCTAAAATATCGTTTTCAATAAAAGTAACAATATCTTCTGGCTCTGCCATTCTACCCTCTCCTACCAATCCACTTGCTAATTCACCTTTTGTAGCAGGAATCATTATATTCTCAAAACTTTTCAATTTTTCAAAAGAATTGATTGTAGATTGGTGCTTGTACATATCCAAATCCATGGCAGGTGCAAAATACACTGGACATTTTGCTGATAAATATGTAGCTAACAATAGGTTGTCGCAAATACCATTAGCCATTTTTGACAATGTATTAGCTGTTGCTGGAGCTATTATAAAATAATCTGCCCAGAGACCTAAATCTACATGGTTATTCCATACCTCATTATCATCTTGATCATTGGTAAAAGAAGATTCTACGGGATTCTTTGAGAGTGTGGATAGGGTTAAAGGTGTTATAAAATCTTTAGCTGAAGGTGTCATTACCACTTTTACATGCGCTCCCGATTTTACAAACAACCTAACAAGTGAAGCTGTTTTATAAGCGGCAATGCCAGCGCTAATGCCTAACAGTATGTTTTTGCCGCTTAATATTGACATTTTAAAAACTTATACTTGAGAATCTTCCTCAGTGTTTCTAAAATAAACTTTATCTGTCAACCATTCTTGAATAGCTAACGAGTGAGGTTTAGGTAATTTTTCATAAAATTTAGACACCTCTATTTGTTCTTTATTTTCAAAAACTTCTTCTAAGCTATCGTTATAGGTAGCAAACTCTTCTAACTTATCTATAAGCTCTTTTTTAATTTCGGTATTAATTTGCTCCGCTCTTCTTGAAATAATAGAAATAGTCTCATAAATGTTACCTGTTGGCTCATCTAATTGATTTCTATCGTAAGTAATTGTATTTACTGGCGCATTAGTTTTTTTTAAATCCATCTTCAATATATTAACTTTTTTCGCTATAAGTTTTTAATTCGTTTTCTATTTTGGCTACCATTTTCTCTGCATCTATCAAATATTTTGAACTCCCAAAGGTGTTCTTAAATGTAGCATAATATTCTTTTGCTGCTAATAAGCGCTTTCGTTTCTTATACTCTACACTGTTTATAGCTAATTTGTATGCTGAATCAAATTTATAGTATAAAGCGTCTTCACGAAGTGCAGATCCTGGAAAATTAAACATAAAATTTTCAAAAGACTTAATAGAAGCCTCGTAATCTTCTATGGTATTGTATTGTTTTGCAATTTCAAAAGCTTTTTTTCCTAATTTAAACTCCAGTTCTTTTATCATTTTGTTCGCTTCAGGAACATGTTCTGAGTTTGAAAATACATCTATAAAGTCTTGAAGCTTTTCTATTGCATCTACCGTTTCTTTTTGTTCTTTACTATATGCAGGAGAAAGCATGTAATAACTTTTAGCACTTAAAAAAGCGGCTTCAGGTTTCTTTTGACTCTTAGGGTAACTAGATACAAAACGTTCAAATTGGTATCCTGCTACGTAGTAATCCTTCATTTTATAAAATGTATCAGAATACAAGAACATTAACTTTTCTGCTTGGGGTTTCCCTCTATAATTAGGCACTATCTGAGCAAAAATTTTATTTGCTTTTTGAAACTTACCTTCTTTGTACAATGAATCCCCTATCTTAAACTTGCCAGCAATATCTTTAGTTTTTAACGCTTTTTGATATTCGCTACACGATAAGAACGAGGCTAGTAATAATATGCTAAACAAGTACTTCATAGATTATAAACAAGATGCAAAATTAAGTTAATAATATGGATTTAAAAAATATAATTTACGGCTAAAATAGGTGTTAGAGTAAGGCAATGTTATAGATTTAAACAATATTTAACTTTTTAAAGACTCTATATTGTCGAAAGCGTTATAGTCTAGGGTCATTTTCCCATCATTATTGTAATGATATGCTTTCATAAACTTATAATCTACCATTAAATCTTTGAGTAAATACGAATGCATTTGATGTACTTCTTGATTAAAAGATTCATCATAATAACTTACCATAACCAAAAGCTCTCCTTTTTGTTGTATTAATGCTTCTTTAGAAATGCCAAACAATGGACTTTCATCATCTATTTCATGAACTATAGTCCAAGTGGTTGGTAAATATGTAATATGATTTCGCTCAAGTTTTAAAGCGTAAAAATTATTTACATATTCGCCTAAATTATTTTTCTTAGATAGAGACAACGTTAGTACTACTCTAGGATTAATCATAATACTTTTTCTGTTATTAACTATTCTAAACATGATTGCTTTAGTAATATTAAAATCCCTTAAAACTGCGTGTTTAGTAAACCTAATAGATGCTTTAGGTTTGGAAAATCTACCATAGACAAGCCCTGTAACAAAGGCAAAAAACAACAAACCTAAAAATGCTTCTATAGAAGATACAATACCACTTCCTACTCCTTGTGGCGACATTGCGCCATAGCCTAAAGTTGTAAAGGTTTGGGTTGAAAAGAAAAAAGCGTTTAAAAAATCCTTATAGACATTTCCTGATGAAGCTATAATTTGCTCAATCCCTACAAATAGATAAACAAATGCAAACAATCCATTTATTAGCACGTATACCAAAAATGACAATCCAAAAAAATATGCCCAAGAAACGTTAACTAAATAATGGTAGCCCTCAGATAAGCTTTTCGTTTTATTTTTATGTAAAACATTAAAAGTTCCATCGGCATTAATCATACGTTTAGCGCCTTCAATGGAGGCGTTACCTAACCCTGGATCTTTTATTTTATTTGCCAAACTATAAGCGCTCTAAAAAAGAGTTTATTTTAGCTTTTAATTCATTAGAAGCTGGTACTAGAGGCAATCTTACGGCATCACTACATAAATTAAGAGCTTGGAAAACTGCTTTAATTCCAGCTGGATTATTTTCTTCAAAAATATAATCTATAATAGCCATTATTTTATAATGAATATTGTACGCTTCTTTTACTTTTCCTTCTAATCCTAAACGAATCATTTTAGAAAACTCTTTAGGTAAGGCTTGCCCTATTACAGATATTACTCCTGCTCCTCCTGCTAAAACAACACTTAAGGCCAAATCATCATCACCAGAAATTACCAAGAAATCTTCTGGCTTATCTTTAATTAGCTTTAAATATTGCGACATATTATTCCCTGCTTCTTTAACCCCAATGATATTCGCAAAATCTTTAGCTAAACGAATCACCGTTTCTGGCTCTATATTTTTTGATGTTCTTCCAGGTACATTATATAGTAATATATCTATAGGACTAGCTCCAGAAATCGCCTTAAAATGCTGATAAATGCCTTCTTGCGTTGGCTTAGTGTAATATGGAGAAACCGATAAAATAGCATCGATATTACTTAAATCTGTAGATTTAATTTGCTCAATTACTTCTGCTGTATTATTACCACCAATACCTAACATTAGTGGTACGCGATTATTATTAGCTTTAACAATTGTATTTACTATCTCTGTTTTTTCTTGTTTGGTTATCGTTACACTTTCTGCTGTAGTACCAGAAATAACAAGGTAATCTGTACCATTTTCTATATTGAAATTCACAATATTTGTTAATGCATCATGATCTACGCTTAAATCCTCTTTAAACGGTGTAACTAAAGCAACTCCTGTACCAAGAAATTTACTATTCATTTCTAAATCTTATTTAATATGGTTAAGTATTTTAAAAATTCCTTTTTAAATACATCAAATTCTTTAACCTCTGTTTTTATTATTAAATCATTCAATCTTAAATCGGTTTGCAATATTCCGATTTTAAATTGAGATTTCGATAATACTGTCAATAATTTTAACTCTAAATGGTCTTTTGTGTAGTAACTCACCAAAGCATCAAATGGTTCATCTAAAAAAAGTTGCAGTTGTGCATTCTTAATTTTACCATTTTTACCAAAATCTTTTTCTGTAAAGCAATCGTTCCAAGAATAACCTGGGTTTTTAGAATCCATAGTATATGCTATAATTTTAACTTTATTAGTGTGTAACTTTAAAAGTGTTGTTAACTCACTAAGCATACTAAAATCACCTACTTCATCAATATTCAAAATAATCCCTAAGCTTTTAATTTTGCTATCTCCAACATTTACTTTACGTTGAGATAACATTTTGTTTAAATACTTTTTATTTGATTTTTCCTTTAAAGCTTTTAAAATCATTTAATTTTATAATTTCAACAAAGGTAGCAAAGTCCGTTTAAAAAAAATCGAATTTTTCATCAAGTATATACATGAATAATAAGCTCATATTTTATCTGTTAATCTTTATAATTCTTAGTTGTAAAGAATCTAAGCTCAATTTAAATAGGATTGAGGGCAAACGCATTGAAATAAACCCTAACATAGAAATTAATGATAGTATAGAAGCTTTTATAGCGCCTTACAGAAATCATATCAAAAAAGACTTAGATAGTATTATAGCATACGCTGCCGATACTTATTCTAAGAATAATGGAGAACTTAATACTGCCATAGGTAATTTAATGGCAGACATTGTTATTTCTGAAGCAAATCCCATTTTTAAGAGAAGAACAAAAAACGATATTGATGCTGTATTATTAAATCATGGCGGCATTAGAGCTATTATCCCCAAAGGGCCTATTAATGCAAGAACAGCTTACGAAGTCATGCCTTTTGAAAACAAAATTGTTGTATTGGGCCTTAAAGGAACTACTGTAAAAAAACTAATAGAGTATTTAGTTAAAAGCAAAAGAGCGCATCCTATTGCTGGTTTAAAATTAACAATTGGCAAGAATAATAATGTGATAAGCAGTACTATAAACAATAAAAATATTGATCCTGCTAAAATTTATTATTTCGCAACAAGTGATTATCTCTATAACGGAGGAGATAACATGACTTTTTTTAAAGAAAACGAAAGTTTTCATGACTTAGGTTATAAAATAAGGAATGCCATGATCGATTATTTTAAAAAGACAGATACTATCAATCCTGTAATAGACAACCGTTTTATTAGAAAAGATTAACTATGAAGAGAAGAAATTTTATTCAAAAATTATCGGCTGGAACAGCGCTAGTTGGTGTGGGGGGATTAACATTACAATCCTATACGGCGATAAAAAAACAAACCAAAATAACAATTTTACATACTAATGATGTTCACAGCCATATAGATGCCTTTGGTCCTAACGAAGGAAGAAATGCTAATAAAGGAGGGGTTGCGCGTCGCGCTTCATTAATAGAAACAATAAGAAAAGGAAACCCTAACACACTATTGCTTGATGCTGGTGATATTTTTCAAGGCACACCTTACTTTAACTACTATGGTGGTGAATTGGAATTTAAATTAATGAGTAAACTTAAATACGATCTTGCTACTATTGGTAACCACGATTTTGACAATGGAATTGAAGGTTTATATGCTCAACTCCCTCATGCAAAATTTGATTTCGTATCTGCTAATTACGACTTTTCAAATACTGTAATGAATACGCATGTAAAACCTTATAAAACATTTAAAAAAGAAGGTATAAAAATTGGCATATTTGGTTTAGGCATTAAACTACAAGGTTTAGTTGGTAAAGATTTGTTTAAAGAAACAGAATACCTTGATCCTATAGAAATATCTCAAGATATGACTCGCATTCTAAAAACTGAAGAAAACTGTGATTTAATTATTTGTCTCTCTCATTTAGGGTACGATTATAAAAACTCTAATAAAATAAGCGATTTAAAACTAGCCAAAGCGACTAAAGATATTGATCTTATTATAGGGGGGCACACACATACTTTTTTATCTAAACCTACTATTGTTAAAAACGTAGAACAAAAAAACATGATAGTTAATCAAGTAGGTTGTTATGGATTATACTTAGGGAAAATCGACTTTTATTTTGATTCCGAAAAAAATAAAACTGCTAATGGAACTTCAATAATTATTTGACATACAAATACTTATTATTATATTTTTGAAATATAACTCTGTTTTTTCGTCTAAAAGTCTATCACCAATATAAAATAAAATGAAAAAATATATTCCATTGGTAATACGTACAGTTGTAACCATTATTTTAATACAAACGTTACGTCTTAAATTTACTGCTCACGAAGACAGTGTTTATATTTTTAGTAAAATAGGATTAGAACCTCATGGAAGAATAGGTGTTGGTATTATAGAGTTAATTGCAGGTATACTATTATTAATTCCAAGAACAGTATGGTTAGGTGCATTAATTACTATTAGTGTAATTGGAAGCGCTATATTTTTACATTTAACACGATTAGGTATTGTTATAAATAATGATGGAGGTATACTTTTTGGAACTGCTATTTTCACATTTATACTAGCAATTATTATAGTCGTTTGTTATAAGAAAGATATACCCCATTTAAATCTATAAACTTTCATCATCATAAAGCGATTTTGTTTTTTTATAGTTAAGTAAAGATTGTTGATAAAAAAACCACCCCTCGATTAGTAGTAATGTCACATTAAAAAAGCGCAATAATTTTTGACTAGAAACGTACATAAATGCAATATTCATAACTTCAGAAAAGACAATGCACAAAGCTCCTATTAGTAAATAAAAAGCCTTTTTGCTATTTTTATTAGAATAATTCAATAAAGCCATAGACAACACCAAAAGCATTACTAGATTATAAATTATTTCGACACTATATTGGTAGTCTAGCAAACTAGGTTTTACAATTTCAAGCAACTTATAAGAGACATAAATGCTTAAAACTACCAATACAACCATTGTGATTTTATAGTCTTTTAAAAGCTTTTTAAAAGATAAATTTTTACTAATATCTAATACTAAAAACGAATAAGCCAAGATGTAAAGCGTGTTTCCTAAAAAATAATCAAACATCTTATTAATGTATTCATAGCCAACAATACTAAAGATTATGAGTAATAATTCGGACGTAGAAAAAAAAACTAAAAACAATGTAAAAAATAACGGTTTCTTTTTTACATTAAAAAGATAGAACAGGGCTATTATTGGGTAAAAAGAAGTGCCAAAAATAATCGCGTATAGCGTATTCCCTGTGAGTAGAAAATAAACAAAAAATAAATAAACAATTCCTAATAAAAAAATTAATATTTTGGGATTGCGCATAAAAAGCTAATTATATTCTAAAAACAAAACTACAAAAATATTGCTCCAAATTACAGGTATTTCTCACTACAACTACTATACATTAAGCCTTTTAACTAATATTTCGTTGCCAATAAGCTTCTTTTAAAAAATATTAGGTGTTAAAAATCACAACCTATCAATAATAATTTAAAGAGATTTTATTCTTTTATAATTTATGTAGTGATTGTTGACAAATAAACTTTAACCCAGATTATAGGATAGTGTTTCACTGTAACATGTAAAACACAATATTCTAGGGTGTACAAAAATAATAAGCAACGTTTTTTCTCTATACATACTATCAAACACTAACCACCAATAACAATAGTTTATTTTTCTTTTAAAATTCCTGCATATTCAAATATAGCTCTAAAGCATAAAAAATGAGCTATACCAATTATTAATTAAAATGAGCTAAAAAAGCGAAATTGCTTTCTTTTTATACGCCGCTGTAATTGTTTTTCATAGCAGCTCTATGAAAAACATGAACAAGAACATATAAAATGAAATGAATGAGTCTTACTAGCTCATTTTAGATGATAATTGGTATTAAATATTAAATCTTATTAATTTTCTGTAAAAACTCACTTTCTGAAAGTAAGGGAATATTTAAAGCAGTTGCCTTTTCTTTTTTACTAGGCCCCATTTTATCTCCGGCTACAACAAAGCTTGTTTTTGATGAAATAGAACTACTCACTTTCCCTCCATTATCCTCAATAAACTTTTTTAATTCATTTCTGGATACTTTTTCAAACACTCCAGATACCACAATAATCTCTCCTTTTAAAATATCTGTTTGATCTTTTAGCTCATCATGAGATATCTCTAATTGAACACCAAATTGCTTAAGCCTGTTTATAGTCTGCACATTCTCTTGATCTAAAAAAAACAGGATAACACTTTCTGCTATTTTAACCCCAATCTCATCCACTTGCTCTAAATCCTCTTGAGAAGCGCTAATTAAATTGTCTATAGATTTATAATGCTTTGCCAATTTTTTTGCAACAGTTTCACCTACATAGCGAATACCTATAGCGTAAAGCACTCTTTCAAAAGGGATATTTATAGACTGTTTAATGCCATTAATTAAATTATCTGCACTTTTCTCTGCCATCCGCTCCAATGGGATAACCTTTTCTTTAGTCAACGCGTATAAATCGGAATAATTTGATATTAATCCTTCATTCACAAGAAGCGCAACAGTTTCACCTCCCAAGCCTTCGATATCCATAGCTTTTCTGGAAATATAATGTTGAATTCTACCTATAATTTGAGGAGCACAGCCATTAACATTAGGACAATAATGTTTAGCATCTCCTTCTGTTCTAATTAATTCTGTATCACACTCTGGACAATGCGTAGCATATACTGTAGGTTTAGAATCTATAGATCGCTTACTTATATCAACACTAATAATTTTTGGTATTATCTCGCCTCCTTTTTCAACAAAAACAGTATCCCCTACACGAATATCTAATTTTTCTATTTGATCTGCATTATGAATAGACGCTCTCTTAACCGTAGTTCCTGCTAATTCAACAGGCTCCAAGTTAGCCACTGGTGTTATAGCTCCTGTTCTCCCAACTTGATAAGTAATAGTGTTTAATACTGTAGACACTTGTTCTGCTTTAAACTTGTAAGCCATTGCCCAACGGGGGGCTTTTGAGGTATATCCTAACTCCTCTTGTTGCTGTAAATTATTAACTTTAATAACTACACCATCTGTTTCGTAGGGCAATTCATGACGTTTTACATCCCAATAATTTACAAAATCGAGTACGTCATCTATAGACGTCGCTAATTTAGCAGCATTAGGTACTTTAAAGCCCCAGTTTCTTGCTTTCTCAAGACTTTCGAACTGAGATTCTATATTTAAATTATTTCCTGCTAAATTATAAAGTAAGCATTCTAATGGACGTTGGGCTACTTCTGCACTATCTTGTAGCTTTAAACTCCCTGAAGCTGTATTTCTTGGATTTCTATAAGGTTCTTCTCCATTAGCGATACGCTGTTCATTCATTTTATGAAACCCATCAAAAGGCAATACAATCTCCCCTCTAATATCGAATTTATCAGGATAATCTCCTTTTAATTTTAAAGGCACAGATTTTATCGTTTTTACATTAGCAGTAACATTATCTCCTTGAACACCATCGCCTCTAGTTACAGCTTTAGTTAGCTCTCCATTTTCGTAAGTTAAACTTATGGATGCACCATCGTATTTAAGCTCACATGCATATTCAATAACACCATCAACCAACTTTTTAATACGCTTTTCCCAGTCTAATAAATCATCTTTAGAATAGGAATTATCTAAAGAATACATACGGTGTTCGTGCACTATAGTTTCAAATTTTTTAGTCACTGCGCCTCCAACACGTAAGGTCGGCGAATTAGGATCAAAAAATTCTGGATACTTTTCCTCTAATTCCTGAAGCATTTTCAGCTTCATATCAAAATCATAATCACTAATGGTAGGCACATCCAATACATAATAATTATAATTATGCTTTCTTAATGCTTCTCTTAATGCTTCTAATTCTTCTTGTACTTTTTTCATTTACTTAATTTCTGCTTTAAGCATTCTATCTTTTTTAAATATATCCTGCTGTAATTCAATATTTTTAAAATCGTATTGACTTACCAGACCAATCATTTCTTTTCCTAAATATTCGTTTATTTCAAAAAACAATTTACCATTAGGGTTCAAATTAATTGCTGCAAACTCACATATGGCTTTGTAAAATATTAATGGATTATCATCTTCAACAAACAATGCTAAATGCGGTTCGTTATCCAACACATTAGTTTTCATTAATGCTTTCTCTAGCGCTCTAACATAAGGTGGATTGGAAACAATAACATCAAACTTTTGTAATGCTTTAACCCTTTCTGCATAATGAGAACTCAATATATCTGCTTCAATACATTCAATGGTTACATTATTAAATTCTGCATTTTGTTTTGCAATCTTTAAAGCATTTACACTAACATCTAAAGCAAAAACTTTAACATTAGGCAAATTTTTAGCTAATGCAATTGCTATACAGCCACTACCCGTACCTATATCTAAAATAGTAATATCTTTATCTAAACCAACACAATCTATGATCCAGGTTACTAGTGCTTCTGTCTCAGGTCTTGGGATTAAGACGTTTGCATCTACCTTAAACGTTAAACCATAAAATTCGGTCTTACCTAGTATATATTGAATGGGTTGCTCTTGTTTTAATTGCTCTAAATGGGTAAGTACAAGCTTTACATCTTCCCTTTTTAAATCTGGATCCAATACCAGAGCTAATCTTGATACTTTAAAATGAAAATCTATTAAAATATAAAACAAACTATTAATTTCCTCTAGAGGATAAATTGCTTGTAGCTCTTTATGAAAAATGTCTCTTAAATCTTTTAATTTCATAAATCCTTAATCATTTTAACACTGCAGGAATAGTGCCCTGTATTTCCTACAGGCTTTTTTATATGTGAAAAACCAAAAGTTTCGTAAATATGAATTGCTGTTTCTAATTCTGTAGCCGATTCTAAATAACACTGCTTATACCCTAACGCTTTAGCTGATTTTAAACATTTTTTAAATAGTTGCTTTCCATAGCCCTTTCCTCTAAATTTTGGAGCAATGTACATTTTCTGTATTTCACAAATACCTTTAGTATCTGGTAATGGCTTGATTCCAGCTCCACCAACAACCTCACCCACATTATCTAAAACATAATACACTTCGTTATTACCTTGATAAGACTCATATAGCTTTGACGTTTCCTTATCTGAATATGCTGTACCCTCTAAAGGTAAATTAAACTCATAAAAACATGCGCGTATTATGTGTTCTATTTGCACGTTATCTTCAGGACGTATTTCTCGAATATCTATAGTATCTTTATCCACTAAATCTTCTTTTTTATAAAAAAGTGAAGATACATTAAATCTTATAACACATTATGAAACGGTTTCTAATATTATTAACAACAACTTGTTGTTTTTTTAATTGTAAAGTAAGGGAAAAACCTATATTTATTTCTGTTAAAAATATTGAAGTACTAGAGTCTACATCAAAAAACATCACGTTATCTGCAAATGCTCTATTTGAAAACCCAAATGACATAGGTGGCCAATTAAAAACAAATGGCATAGAAATCTATGTAAACGATAATATTGTAGGCTATGTTTCTGCTGAAAATTTTAAAGTTCCTGCAAGAAAAGAATTTTCGGTACCACTAAAAGCTAAGATCCCAATTGATAGTTTAATAAGCGACAAAAGCTTAAGTGGATTAATTGGCAGTTTATTTAGTAAAAAATTTAAAGTGCAGTACAAAGGAGATATTATATATAAAGCACTAGGGTTTTCTTACCCTTATAAAATAAATCAAACTGAAACTGTAAAAATAAAACTTTAATTTTTTTGAAACAGCACGATATTTATATTAACCGTTGCATAGAAATTGCCAAAAATGGCTTAGGTAACACAAGACCTAATCCTATGGTAGGCGCAGTAATAGTTTTAAACGATACCATAATTGGAGAGGGCTATACAAGTGCTTATGGTGGGCATCACGCAGAGGTAAATGCCATTAGAAGTGTAAAAAACAAACAGCTTCTAAAAAAAGCCACACTGTATGTTACTTTAGAGCCTTGTTCTCATCACGGAAAAACACCTCCTTGTAGCGATTTAATTATAGAAAATAGTATTCCCAATGTGGTTATAGGCTGTGTAGATGACAATGAACAAGTTGCAGGAAAAGGCATTAAAAAACTTAAAAATGCTGGTGTTAATGTTACTGTTGGTGTTTTAGAAAAGCAATGCAAACAACATCATAAACGTTTTTTTACGTTTCATAATAAAAAACGCCCTTATATTATATTAAAATGGGCAGAAACCAAAGATGGTTTTATTGCGCCAAAAACTAAAGATGAATTAAAGCCTGTATGGATTACAAATACCTACTCCAGACAATTAGTGCACAAGTGGCGCACCGAGGAGCAAGCTATTTTAGTAGGCACAAATACTGTTTTACAAGATAATCCAATATTAACAGCCAGAGATTGGGCTGGAGAAAATCCAATTAGAGTTGTAATTGATAAAGACCTTAAACTCGATAAAGATTCAACTATTTTTAATCATGAAGCAGATACTTTAATAATAAACTCCAAGACCAAAAATCAAAAGCCAGAAACAGGAAATAGCAATTTGGAATTTATAGATTGGAATATAGAAACTTCTATAGTAGCACAAATTTGTGACTTGCTTCACAAAAAAAATATTAATTCTATTATAATAGAAGGTGGTAGTAAAACACTACAAACGTTTATCGACGAAAATCTTTGGGATGAAGCTAGGGTTTTTAAAGGAGACAGCTTGTTTAAAAATGGCACAAAAGCACCGTTCTTAAAAGGTAAAACAACACAACAAAAAAGCATATTAAATGATACTTTAATAGTTTATAAAAATGATTAAAACCTTAATTTTTGATTTTGGTAATGTGTTTATTAATCTTGATATTGAATCTGCTATCAAGGAAACATTAAAAGCTTTTAAAATTGAAGCATTTACTCCAGATATTATTAAAATAAATAACGCTTATGAAGTAGGCGCAATTTCCACAGACGAGTTTATTGATTTTTATCACAACAAATTTCCTAGCATAGACAAACCTGCTTTAATCAATCTCTGGAACTTGATATTAAAAGATTTCCCTAAACACCGGCTTAATTTTTTAAAGAAACTAAAAGCTAACCATAACTATAATCTTATTTTATTGAGCAATACTAACGCGTTGCATATTAATTGGATTAAAAAAAACGTCTCCTTTTATAATGAGTTTAAAAATTGTTTTGATGTATTTTACCTTTCTCATGAAATTCATTTAAGAAAACCCAATAAAGATATTTTTGATTTTGTTTTAAGCCAAAATAATTTAGTAGCCAAAGAATGTTTATTTATAGATGATAATGCAGATAACATAAAAACTGCAGAAGCTATGAATATAAACACATGGCACATAACACCTTATAAAGAAGATGTTACTCATCTATTTTCTTCTAAGCGCTATTTATTTTAAACTTTGACAGAAATAGATACATATAAAACAATCTTATCCAATACACCTCCTGTTTTATTTAAGGATAAAAACAGTAAATTCTATGGTTATGCGTTTCCTGTTGGGGATGAAGAACATGTAAAAGAACATTTAAAAAACATAAAAAAGGAACATCATAAAGCCAGACATTGGTGTTATGCATACCAATTGGGTACAGAACAGAAAACATTTCGTGCCAACGATGATGGAGAACCAAATAATTCTGCTGGATTACCCATCTATGGACAAATACAATCTTACGATGTAACAAATATTTTAATAATTGTAGTACGTTATTTTGGTGGTGTGAAATTAGGTGTTGGTGGTTTAATTCAAGCTTATAAAAACACAGCTCAACTTACCTTAGAATCTAGTTCTATTATACAAAAAGAAATCACTACTAAGTTTAAGATTGAATTTGATTATAAAGATATGAATAAAGTCATGAGGTTGATAAAAGAAAACCACCTAAAAATTAGCCACCAAAATTTAGAAATGAGTTGCAAAATAATTATTTCTGTTAGAAAAAAAGATGCTGCTTATATCTTTGAAATTTTTGACAACACATTTGGCATTTCAATTAAAAAATAATCTAATTTTTTACACTTCTATCACATCCAAAATATATTGAGGTGCCTTAACTGGTTTATTTGTTTTTTTATCAATAAAAACCAAAGTAGTAGATGCTGTAGTTAAAATATCTCCAGAGCTGTTTGTAATTTCGTACTCAAACTCTATTTTTGCTGTTGGTTTATTTTTGAGTTGAGTTTTTACATTAATTAAATCATCGTAAATCGCTGGCTTTTTGTAATTTACATTTAAAGAAATAACAGGAAGCATCACACCTTCTTCTTCCATTTTTTTGTAAGAAATTCCTAGCTTACGTAGCCATTCAATACGTCCCATTTCCAAGTATAGTGCATAATTACCATGATATACAACCCCCATTTGATCTGTTTCACCGTATCTCACTCTTATTTGTATTTCGTCGAATTTCATAAATTTATTTAATAATTTTTTGTAGTTTCGAATTCACATTTAAACATGAGGAAAAAAATCTAAATATTCAATACAATTTGATTTTTTTTTTTAGAATTTTGTTCACATATTTGCCGTAGAAATCAAGGGGGATAATTATTAGATTTCTATATTTTAAACTAACTTAAAAACTACATCAAAAAATTAAATGAGTATAACTGCGCAATCGGTATGGAATAACTGTCTCAATTTTATAAAGGATAATATCCAACCGCAGGCATATAAAACATGGTTCGAACCTATAGTTGCAGTTAAACTTCAGGATCAGGCATTAAGCATTCAAGTTCCTAGTAAATTTTTCTATGAGTGGCTAGAGGAACACTATGTTAAAATACTAAAGGTTTCTTTAACTAAAGAGTTAGGTAAAAATGCCAAATTAGTTTACATCATTAAGATGGAAAACACTTACGGCAACAAACAACCTTTCACAGAAAAGATTCCAAGCTCAAACAGAACACCTGTTAAAGCGCAAGATGTTGATATTCCATTAAACAATAAAAGTCCAGAATTAAAAAACCCTTTTGTAATTCCTGGTATTAGAAATGTTAAGATTGAATCTCAATTAAACCCAAACTATAGTTTTGAAAACTTTTTAGAAGGAGACTCTAACCGTTTAGCACGTAGTGCAGGAATTGCTGTTGCAGCAAAACCTGGTGGCACATCTTTTAATCCTTTATTAATTTTTGGAGGGGTTGGTTTAGGTAAAACACATTTAGCACATGCTATTGGGGTTGATATTAAAGATAAATATCCCGAAAAAACAGTGCTTTATATTTCAGCTGAAAAATTCACACAACAATATATAGATTCTGTAAAAAAGAATAATCGCAATGATTTTATTCATTTTTATCAAATTATTGATGTCCTAATTATTGATGATGTTCAATTTTTATCAGGAAAGTCGGGAACACAAGATGTTTTCTTCCACATTTTTAATCATTTACATCAAAATGGCAAACAAGTGATATTAACAAGTGATAAAGCACCTGTAGATATGCAAGATATTGAGCAGCGCTTGTTATCACGTTTTAAATGGGGATTATCTGCCGAATTACAGCATCCAGATTTTGAAACCAGAGTATCTATTTTAAAGAACAAGCTATACCGAGATGGTGTAGAAATGCCAGAAGATATTATAGATTACGTTGCTAAAAATATAAAAACTAATGTTCGCGAATTAGAAGGTGCTATTATTTCTTTAATAGCTCAATCTTCATTCAATAAAAAAGAAATCACAATAGACTTAGCAAAACGCATTGTAGAAAAGTTTGTAAAAAATACAAAGCGCGAAGTCTCTATCGATTATATACAAAAGGTTGTATCCGACTATTTTCAAATGGATATAGATACTTTACAATCTAAAACGCGCAAACGCCATATCGTGCAAGCTAGACAATTAGCTATGTTTTTTGCTAAAAAAATGACCAAAGCCTCTCTAGCTAGTATTGGATCACAAATTGGTAAACGCGACCATGCTACTGTACTTCATGCTTGCAAAACTGTAGATAATTTATCATCTACAGATAAACAGTTTAGAAAATACGTAGAAGATATCACTAAAAAACTCTCTGTTTAAATTAGGAAAAAAGATGACTAGAATTCTAATGGTATGCTTAGGCAATATTTGTCGCTCTCCATTAGCCGAAGGTATTCTAAAATCTAAAGTATCTAAAGACTCTTTTTTTATAGATTCTGCAGGAACCGCTGGGTATCATATTGGAAATCCACCAGATATACGGTCGATAGCTGTAGCTAAAAAGCATGGTTTAACCATATCTAATCAAAAAAGTAGACAATTCACTAAAAAAGATTTTGACAGTTTTGATTTCATATACGCTATGGACACTTCCAATCTTAAAAGTATTTTAGCTCTAAGCAGAGACGAAAACGATAAAAAAAAGGTGAAACTTATATTAAACGAAATTACTCCTAACGAAGATTTAAGTGTACCAGACCCATATTATGGAGGTGATAACGGCTTTGAGAATGTTTATAAAATGCTTGATGAAGCCTGCCAAAGAATAGCAAATAAACTAAAACGCTAATAATTAGCATCTTATTTATTAAATTTACACAAAAAAGATGCATTATGAAATCAATATTCACATTAATTTTCACAGTTACTCTATCTATTTTTACTTTTTCTCAAACAATAAACCTTACTAGTTTTGCAACTGGACTTTCTAGTATAGTAGAAATTACTCATGCTGGAGATAATAGACTTTTTATTGTAGAGCAAGCAGGTATTATTAAAATCTTAAACCCAAATGGTGCTATAAATGCTACACCATTTTTAGATATTTCATCTCTAGTTGAATTTGGAGGAGAAAGAGGTTTATTGGGCCTAGCATTTGCTCCAGACTATGCTACTTCTGGAAGGTTTTATATTAATTATACAGACAACTCTAGTGTTACAGAACCTAATACAGTTATCGCCAGATACACTGTAAGTAGTAATCCAAATATAGCTAACTCAAGCGGAACCATTCTACTCACTTACAAGCAACCTTTTCCTAATCATAATGCAGGTAAACTTGCTTTTGGTAAAGATAATTTTCTCTATATAGGTTCTGGAGATGGTGGTAGCGCAGGTGACCCAGGCGATAGAGCTCAAGACGTAACTAGCCATTTTGGCAAATTACTCCGCATTGATGTTAGTGGTGCATCCTATACAATTCCGACAACCAATCCATATGCTAATTCTGCTAATGGAGCTAGTGACCCTCGCCCAGAAATTTTTGCTATTGGTTTAAGAAACCCTTGGAAATTTTCTTTTGATAAGGATAATGGAGATTTATGGATTGCAGATGTAGGTCAAAAAGGCTATGAAGAAATAAATAAAGTAACAAACTCAGGAACTCCAGGCGATAATTATGGTTGGAGATGTTACGAAGGTATAAACCATCCTTTTGACATCACTGGTAATTGTCCTTCGGGAGGTTTTAATAACACAGTATCTCCCGTTGCCGAATATGCGCATACAGGAGTAGGATGTACTGGTTCTATAACGGGCGGTTACTTATATAGAGGGACATTATACCCTGATTTCTCAGGGAAATACTTTTTTGCCGATTATTGTAAACGAACCATAGGCATTTTAACTAATACGGGAACTAGTTGGTCTCTGGCGTCTCAAACACCAAATATTACTAACAATTGGACAACTTTTGGCGAAGATGTTAATGGAGAATTATATATAGCAAGTAACTCAACCATATATAAAATATCAGATGCGAATTTGAGTACTAATGGGTTTTCAAAATTTGACTTTAAATTATACTATACTTCTTTTAAAGGTATAATAACTCTGGATTTGAATGCCCGTTTTAATAAGGTTAAAAGTTTATCTATTCAAAATATCTTAGGTCAAACTATTATCACTAAAAACACTATAAATAAACAGGTCGTTGAAATTTCTACAGAAAATTATAATAGTGGTCTCTATTTTGTAGAAATTCAACTAAAAGACAACTCTAGAGCAGTTAAAAAATTTATTATAAATTAAAATGAATAACCAAAAAGGAAAATTATACCTAATCCCTACTACATTAGGAGATAGCGCTCCCTTAGAAGTTTTACCTATTTCGGTAAAAAAAGCAATAGAGCATATCAATACCTATATTGTTGAAAATGAAAAAACAGCAAGACGCTTTATAAAAAAAATAAGCCCAAAAAAATCCCAACCTTCATTACAACTATTTCTTTTAAACAAATTCACAAATGTTCTGGAATTACCTGCTTTTTTAGACCCTTGTCTAAAAGGGGTTGATGTAGGGCTACTATCGGAAGCTGGATGTCCAGGTGTTGCAGATCCTGGTGCAGATGTGGTAAAACTTGCTCATGAAAATGATATTCAAGTTGTTCCTCTAGTGGGGCCTTCTTCAATTTTACTGGCAATAATGAGTTCTGGGCTTAACGGACAGAGTTTTAGCTTTAACGGCTATTTACCAATTGATAAAAATGAAAGAAAAAAAGAAATAAAACGCTTAGAACGTCTTTCTTTTGAACAAAACCAATCTCAAATATTTATAGAAACGCCTTATAGAAACGACAAACTATTAAAAGATATTTGTAGTACTGTATCTCCAGAAACTCTTGTTTCTATAGCTTGTGACATCACATTACCTTCAGAATACATAAAGACTTATCCAGCTAAAATATGGGTAAAAAAAAATGTAGACCTTCATAAAAGGCCTACAATTTTTATAATTCATAAAAACTAAATATCTTTAAATAGAGGTTACTTTAGCTTTTTTATTTGCTTTTAAAAACGACATGTCATATCCCGAAAAGGATTTCATATATTCAGCTATTGTAGTGCCATAACCATCAGCAAAATTATCTAAACCATAACTTCTCAAATAATTTCTTACACTACCCGGTCCTGCTAAATGTGCCGAAGCTAAAATACCAGACTCGGTAATAACACTGCCATTAATTCGTTTTCCAACAAAACTCTTAATTTCTCTACGTAAAATCCACTTATTGCGTTGTGCATTAGCTATAAATGCTTTTTCTTGAAGCTTAGGGTTAACTAAAAAAAGCTCTACGTTTTCTACACCTAAAAGCTTTAGAGTTCCCTTACCAAATTGATACTTACCTAAGTATCCATAAGTATTTATTGAGGCATAATTACCTCCCGATTCTCTAAAAGCAAGAGCTTCTTTAAATCCAACAAATGATTTTTCTAAACATGGCGAAAAATATTTGTAACCGTCTTTTGATGTCTCAACATTATTAAAAATGTCTTCATCTTGGCTAACAGTGTAATTAAACACTAAGCCTTCTGTTGAATAGTCTTTGTTTAACGATATCGTTTCATCAGATGAAAACGAAGTAAAAAACAACATACAAATTGTAAGAGAGAGCGTTAAACAAACAGCAATTTTCTTCAGCATAAATTTAAATTTCTTCAGCTAAAAACATATGGTAAATCAGCTTGAAAATTTGAGCGTGCAAAATTACACCTTTTTTCATTTTTTTAAAAATAAATCGTTTAAGTACAAGTTCTAGTAGTAGAATAGATGAAATACACCTTTATTTTTGCTGATTTGGAGAGTTGGCAAAGGCATCTTAATCATGTTAATTGTATCGAAAATTGATCGTAATAAAGCCGATTTTGTTTTTATTTTAGTCAAATTTATATCAAAACTTAAATAGTATTGACGCATGGGGCTATTTTTTATTAACACCTGATTGTCAATAACATTACTTCCCGAAAGCATACCTTCTCCTCCATAGCCGATAGCCAAATTAAGCCATTTGGGAATCTTACTATCTTTAAAAAAAGAATGTAAATTAAAGCTTAGCCAATAGGTTTGCCCGTTATAATCCTTCAATATTTGTTCTAAAAACGATGTCCCAAGCTTATCTGGACTTTGTCGAGCATACTTAGTATGATGAAAACCAAATTTTAAATCTATGCGCTGTTCATTCCACAATAATTCTTGAGATACATATAATCCTGTTCCAAAAGCATTAGAAGCTATATCTCCCCAAGAGAAGCCCCATTCACTTGAATAACCATCTAAAACTTCTACTGCTGTTAAAAAGCCAAAGCCTAAAGTTGCTCCATAAATTAATTGGTCTTTTTTGCTAACACCGCTCCAATGTAATAAGTTTGCACCGTGTTTACCCATTTGATAAGCTGTAAAAGCATGACCTACTTTATCTAATTGCAACCACTCATTATTATCATTAATTGTATGAAATTTAGAGCGTTCAAAATCTGCATACCAAATTTCATTTAACCCAATAAGTGATAAAGTAGCCAGTGAAGCTTGAGAGATAACCACGGCATTGCGCCTTTTTTTATGTAAAGTATCGCTAGGTTTTAAAAAATCGTTTAATGCCGATTGTGAAAAACAAATAGAACTAAAAAACACACAAATAGTTAAGCCAAAAACTAAGAACGTATTATTTTTTAATTCCTTGATCATTTAAGTATTTGTGGTATTTACGGGCATTAGAGTTATGCTGTGCTAAAGTTTTAGCAAATCTGTGGTAACCAAAACGTTTGGGATCTGCTGCAAAATATAAATATTGATGCTTTTCGTAATTTAAAACAGCATCTATTGCCGATATGTTTGGCATTGCTATTAAACCTGGTGGTAAGCCCGCATTTTTATATGTGTTGTAAGGCGATTTTATTTCTTTATGTATATTTAACACCCGTTTAATAATCGTATTTTTATATTTTTCCTGCTTGTAGGCTGCAAATTTTAATGTAGGGTCTGCTTGAAGTGGTATTCCTGCTTTTAACCTGTTTATATATACACCAGCTATTCGAGGTTGCTCGGTAGCTTGTTTAGATTCTTCATAAACTATAGAAGCTAAAGTGATAATTTCATCTTTACTGTATCCTAAATGCTTTGCTTTTTTTAGTCTAGAAGCATTCCAAAATGCATTGTATTCTTTTAACATTCTATCTCTAAACCCTTCTGGACTTAAATTCCAGTATAACTCGTAACTATTTGGCAAATACATGCCTAAAGCTGTGGCTTCATTAAAATTACTTTTCTTAAGAAAAGCCTTGTCTTTCATGGCTTTTAATATAGATAAACTATCAACAGCTATTTGTTGAGACACTCTTCCTGCTAATTTTTCTAATGAATTTTGATTGTTAAAGGACACTTTTACTGGGATATTTTTACTCCTAATAGAATTAATAATATCATTATTAGTCATCCCTTTTTTAATAATAAACTTTCCAGATTTCACATTAGCTGTATACTTTTTTTGTTTCGCTAAAGCATCAAATTTACTAATATCCAAAAGTAAGGGTTCTAACTGTTCTCTAACATCTTTGTAGGTGTCTGTTGGTTTTATATAAATATAAGCTTCTTCATTATTAAAAGCTGTATTGGGTGTTAACATGGCACCATAAACGTAGTAAGCAAAATAGGCTGCTATTAATAAACCAATAAATACAATCGCTAAAAGTATCTTTTTAATATACATTATTTACGTATTAACTGAAGTGAATATTCGCTTTTAAAAACACCGTTATTATAATTCCAATCCTTTTTTAGCCCAATTTTTTCAAATCCTTGATTTATAAAAAGCTGTAGACTCTCTTTGTTGTCTTCAAATATATTGCAATATAACTGGTGTAAATCCAAATGTATAAAACTATAATTAATTAACAACTCCAAGGCTTCACTAGCATAACCTTTTCTTCTATTTTTGGCATCTTTAATTAAAACGCCTACCCCTGCCCTTTTATTTTTAAAATCAAAATCAAACAAATCTATTAAGCCTATTGTTGTATATGATTGATTTACAATCACCAAACGTAATTGTTTAACTTCATAAATATCTCTATGGGAATTTTCTAAATATTGTTTTATAAGGTACCTTGAATATGGTGCTTGCGTATTACTTAACTCCCACAAGTTTTCATCATTCTCAATGTCAAGAACAAACTCTAAGTCGTCTGGTTCTAAAGCCCTTAGACTAACACTATCTCCTTGCAGTGTTCTCATATATGCCCTTCAAATACATAATTAGCAGGTCCAATAAGCCAAACATTTTTATAAGCTCCATTTTCTTCATCAAATACAACCTGTAATGCGCCCCCTTCAACTTTTAAATTAATAGTTTTATGGTTAGTTTCTTTAAGCGAATACATTGCAATTGCTACAGCTGTAGCTCCTGTTCCGCATGACAAAGTTTCATTCTCCACGCCCCGCTCATAAGTTCTCAATCTAAACGTTGCATCATCAATCTTTTTCACAAAGTTAACATTAGAACCTTCTTCGTTATAAGGTGAACCATAACGTATGGTTGCTCCTTTTGTTTTTATATCAAAATCGTTAATGGCGTCTTCAAATTGTACATGATGCGGCGAACCTGTATCCAAAAACACATGATCGTTAAACGTGTTTACACTGGTAACATCTTGCATTTGCAGCCTAACAATATCGTTTTCTATTGTTGCGTGATGCAAACCATCGATAGCCTCGAACACCGCTCTGTCTTTTATAACTTCCAATTGTTTAGCAAAAGCCACTAAACAACGCCCTCCATTACCACACATGGTACTCTCATTACCATCTGCATTGTAATATACCATCTTAAAATCGTAATCAACGTGATTCTCAAGAAGAATCAATCCGTCTGCTCCTATGCCAAAACGTCTGTCGCAAAGTTGAGCAATTAGTTTGGTATTATTCTTGTCGAATGTTTGTAAACGATTATCAATCATTACAAAATCGTTTCCTGTGCCTTGGTATTTATAAAATTTCTGTTGCATAATTTAGAGTGCAAAGATATAAATATTATACTATTTTAAGGATTGTTAAATCGTCGTTAAAGTTGAATAAACCATTTAATAAATAATTAATTTTAATCGTTAGTTAAACTTAAAACTGAAAATTATGAAGAAGATTTTAACATTAGTATTGGTTTCAGCTCTAGGTGGTATAATTACGCTTGGAGCGTACAAACTTTTTTTGGAAGAAAACAAAACAGTAGTTGTAAATACCCCAAATGAAACGCCTAATTTTTCACCTACAAACAACACCATTAGAACGTACAATTCTGGAGAGATATCAGATTTCACCAAAGCTGCAGAAAATACAGTTAATGCTGTAGTTCATGTAAAAAATGTAGCAAATAATTCTGGCCAAATGACTTTTGAAGATTTATTTTTTGGAAGACGCCCACAACGTCAAGGCGGCGGTAGTGGCTCTGGAGTTATTATTACTCCAGATGGCTATATTATTACTAACAATCACGTTATTGATAAATCTCAAGGCGTTACTGTTACCTTAAATAACAACAAAACCTATAGCGCAACTATTGTTGGAAAGGATTCTGAAACAGATATTGCACTTTTAAAAGTTGATACAGATGAAGACTTACCTGTAGTTACTTTTGGTGATTCCGATCAAGCAAAAATCGGAGAATGGGTATTAGCAGTTGGGAATCCATTTAACCTAACATCTACAGTGACCGCAGGAATCATTAGCGCTAAATCCAGAGATTTATCTGGAGGAAATACGCAGTCGTTTATACAAACAGATGCTGCTGTAAATCCAGGGAATTCTGGAGGAGCTTTAGTAAATACAAATGGAGAACTTATTGGTATTAATACAGCTATATCTTCTCAAACAGGTTCTTACATTGGGTATTCTTTTGCTGTACCTAGTAATATTGCCAGAAAAGTAATTGAAGATATTATGGAGTATGGTAATGTGCAAAATGGCATTCTAGGAGTTACAGGAGGCACATTAAATAGTAACGCTGCAGAGAAAATTGGCGTAGAAGACACACAAGGTTTTTATATAGAAAGTATAGTAGAGGACTCAGGTGCTGAAAAAGCAGGGTTGCAAAAAGGCGACATTATAAAAAAGATTGATAATGTGAAAATTTCAAGATTCTCAGATTTAAGTGGTCACTTAGACACCAAAAGACCAGACGACATCGTTAAAATCACGTATTCTCGTAATGGGAATATTAAAACAGTTCCTGTACGATTAATTAGAAATGAAACATTCACATTACCTGAAGTTGGACAGCTTAGGAATGCTGGATCATCCGATCTCAAAAAGCACAAGATTAAACATGGGGTAAAAATTGCTAGTTTAAATAAAAACTATGCAAATTTTTGGTCTAGAAACGGTGTGAGACCTGGCACTATTATAACAGCTATAAACGATACTAAGGTATCTAATGTAGACGATGTTGAAAGAATTATTAAAAATAAATCTTACAATGAACCATTAAGAATTGAGTTGATTAATCAAAATGGAGAAAAAGAGCTTTATAATATTAGATAACCCAATTACACTCTATTAAATTAAAATTAAGATTTCTAAAAGCCTCAAATTTGAGGCTTTTTTTATTGTAGTTACGCAACCTTTTAAAGTTTTAACATCTTATTGATAAAATCAATGAAAATGAAAAACTTAAAAAAAGGGAAATTAATGACATCAATCTTCCTTTTAAGCCTATTATTATGTGCTTTCCAGTGTGAAGACGACATTTATTCCAGCCGCTACAAACCCATTTCTATTAAAAGAACAGACTTTAATAACGCTGTAGGATTAGTAGCTATGAAACCTCAGGAAATTATGGGTAAAATTTATGTGAAAGACCATTTTTTATTAATAAATGAACCTAACTTAGGGTTTCATATTTACAATAATTCTGATCCATCAAACCCTGTTAAAATTAAATTCTTAAAAGTACCAGGATCTTCCGATGTTGCCATTAAAAGTGATGTTTTATATATAAATAGTGCTGTAGATTTAATAGCGCTAACCTTTAATGATGATTTTAGTGATGTAATTGTTACTAAAAGAGTAAAAAATGTTTTTCCTGAAATGTTATCTCCCGATGGCGATTATGCCAACATCCCTGAAGATGAAATTGTAGTAAACTGGATCCTTAAATAATTAGAAAATATGAAAAAATTAATATATATACTTCTCGCCCTTATTACTATGGCATGTGATAATGATAGCGACTCTACTTCAAACGGTTCTTCTCCAGATATAGGACAAGGAGGTGCTTTAGCTAGATTTGCAATTCTAAACGACTATTTATATACTGTAGATAACCAAACTTTAAATGTTTTCAACATAAGTAAAAAAACATCTCCTGTTCAGGTCAATAGCAACTTTATAGGCTTTGATATTGAAACCTTATTTAATTATAAAGACTATTTATATATTGGGTCTAGAAATGGCATGTTTATATATGATGCAACATATCCAGAAACACCTAAAAAGTTGAGCTCTGTAGAACATTTTACGGCTTGCGATCCTGTTATAGCTAATGATACTCATGCGTTTGTTACTTTAGATTCTAGTTTAGGGTGTGGCACAGAAATTAGCGCACTACAAATTTATGATCTTGAAGACCTTACTAATCCTATTCTTATTTCTAGCAGAAACCTTATTGCGCCTAAAGGGTTAGGGCTTTATAGTAATTATTTATTTGTATGCGATGATGAAGTGAAAATATTTGATATTTCTAACCCCGAAAAATCAGTATTAGTCAACGCTATAGACATAAATGCTTTTGATGTAATTATACAGAATAACCATCTTATACTTGTTGGATTTAATCAACTCAATCAATATAAGTTAGAAATAAATGATATAAAAAACATTCAACATTTAAGCGAAATTAAAATCTAAATCACCGTACACATCGTATAAATTATAAAATAGTTTTAATTAGCTTATTTCTTTTTAAGGGAATGTAGGCAAATTAAAACTATATTTATATTTTCGCTTAAACTAGAGTATTTTACTAAATAATCCATTACATGAACAACGGCTTAAAACTACTAATTGCTATCACCTTATTTTTTATTACAAATTCTACTATAGCGCAACAAAAAGCAAATAATGATGTTGAGGGGCTATCTTTAAATAGTGGTTCAATTAGTAATCAATTTGAGTATGTTATAAAAAAATCATCCAATTGGAGAGATCCAAGAAAAGGACAACCTTATAAAGTTGTTAAGCGCCAATGGTTATACGAACTTAAGAAACATACTCAAGATTCGTTAAACGCTGTTCATAAAAATTTATTAACCACTCAAGAGACCATAAAGGGGCAGGCTAGTGAAATTTCAGAGTTAAAATCTAACCTATCCAAAACAAAAGATAGTCTTGAAAAAACGAACTCCGAAAAAAATAACATGTCGTTATTTGGATTGCAAATGAGCAAGACTAGTTATAGTACATTAATGTGGATAATTATAGCTGCATTACTACTACTATTAATATTCTTCATTTATAAATTTAAAAACAGTAATACCTTAACCAAACACGCAAAACAAAGTCTAACAGAAATTGAAGAAGAGTTTGAAGAACATCGTAAGATAGCTCTAGAGCGCGAACAGAAAGTAAGACGTCAATTACAAGACGAAATAAATAAGCAAAAGAAGGCTTAATTATCTTCTAAATAAATCTAGATAAATCAATAGCATTAATTTGGCCATGAGAAGCATGAGCAACAACTTCGCCATTTCTAACTACTATAAGTTGTGGCGATTGATGTAGCACTTGAAATTTATATCCAACCTCATTAGACACATCACGGTAATTCAATAAATCCAAATAATACAAATCAAGTTCTTTTTCACTAAAGTTATAGTTTTCAATAAATTGACGTTGCACCATATTACTAATACCACAACGCGTAGAGTGTTTAAAAATGATTTGTGTTTTTAAAGCAGATTTTTTATGTATATAATCTATTTGTTGTAATTCTGTTAAAGGAATCCATGGTAATATCTTTTCTTCCTTAACAACCTTCTCCCCTTTAAAAATTTTTTTTAATAACCCCATTTACTATTGTTGTTTGTTTTAAATTTATCTTGGATACAAAAATGTTTTAATTATGTATTCTAATACTAAGTCGCTAAGTTAATAAAAACTTACACATGACTAATAGTCACTTATTAACAACTAAAAAGTGTCATTTTGTCTTAAAAAATACAATGGTAAAATAATTGACCTGTTGATAACGTAAAGAAAAGGAAAAAAAATTAATCTAGAATGAATTTTAATAATTATACCATAAAATCTCAAGAAGCCATTCAACAGGGACAACAAATAGCTCAAGGTTTAGGGCATCAACAGATTGAAAACGAACACCTTTTTAAAGGTATTTTTGAAGTAGACGAAAATGTTTTGCCATTCCTACTAAAAAAATTAAATGTAAATATTTTAATACTCAAACAAGCTTTAGATAAACAATTAGAACGTTTCACCAAAGTGTCTGGAACCGATTTAACGATTTCCAGAGAAGCTAGTAAAAGCTTAAACGAAGCATCGTTAATTGCTAAAAAAATGAAGGATGACTATGTTTCTATAGAACATTTAGCCCTTGCCATTTTTAAATCTAATAGCAAAATAGCACAAATGCTAAAAGACCAAGGTGTCTCTGAAAAAAATTTAAAAGCAGCTATAGAAGAACTTCGTAAAGGAGAAAATGTGACCTCTCAAAATCAGGAAGACACATACAACGCATTGGGTAAATATGCTAAAAACCTAAATCGGTTAGCAAAAGATGGAAAACTAGACCCTGTTATTGGTCGAGATGAAGAAATTCGTAGAATACTTCAAATTTTATCTAGGCGTACAAAAAACAATCCTATTTTGATTGGCGAACCTGGAACAGGAAAAACAGCTATAGCAGAAGGCTTAGCTCATAGAATTATAGATGGTGATATTCCAGAAAATCTTAAAGACAAACAAATTTTTGCTTTAGATATGGGCGCACTTATTGCTGGAGCAAAATATAAAGGCGAATTCGAAGAACGCTTAAAATCGGTTATTAAAGAAGTAACAACAAGCGAAGGTGATATTGTGCTGTTTATAGATGAAATTCATACTTTAGTTGGTGCCGGAGGCGGACAAGGAGCAATGGACGCAGCAAATATTTTAAAGCCAGCCTTAGCAAGAGGCGAGTTAAGAGCCATAGGCGCGACAACTTTAGATGAATACCAAAAGTATTTTGAAAAAGACAAAGCTTTAGAACGTCGTTTTCAAAAAGTAATCGTAGATGAACCAGATACAGAAAGTGCAATTTCTATACTTCGCGGTATTAAAGAAAAGTACGAAACACACCATAAAGTTCGCATTAAAGACGAAGCTATTATTGGCGCAGTAGAATTATCACAACGTTATATCACGAATCGTTTTTTACCAGATAAAGCCATTGATTTAATGGATGAAGCTGCATCAAAGTTACGTATGGAAATCAATTCTAAACCAGAAGAATTGGATGTATTAGATAGAAAAATAATGCAGCTAGAAATTGAAATTGAAGCCATAAAACGCGAAAAAGATGAAACAAAGTTAAAATCACTACGAGCAGATTTAGCGAATATTAAAGATGCTAGAAATGAGATTAATGCAAAATGGAAAAGCGAAAAAGATGTTGTAGACAACATTCAGAATACAAAGCAAGCTATTGAAAACTTTAAGATAGAAGCAGAAAAAGCCGAACGTGATGGCGATTATGGTAAAGTAGCAGAATTACGTTATGGCAAAATTAAAGATGCACAACAACAGCTTGAAATGTTTCAAAAAAAGCTCCAAGAACAACCTGAAAACTCTTTAATTAAAGAAGAAGTAACCTATGATGATATCGCTGAAGTAGTTGCAAAATGGACAGGTATTCCTGTGACAAAAATGCTCCAAAGTGAGCGTGAAAAACTTTTAAAACTAGAAGACGAATTACACAAACGTGTTGTTGGACAAGAAGAAGCGATAGAAGCTGTGAGTGATGCAGTAAGAAGAAGTCGTGCTGGACTACAAAACCCTAAAAAACCAATAGGCACTTTCTTGTTTTTAGGGACTACTGGAGTGGGGAAAACAGAATTAGCTAAAGCTCTTGCTGAATATCTTTTTGATGATGAAAATGCAATGACACGTATTGATATGAGTGAATACCAGGAACGTCATGCAGTAAGCAGGTTAGTAGGTGCTCCTCCAGGATATGTTGGCTACGATGAAGGCGGTCAATTAACCGAAGCTGTAAGACGTAAACCCTATTCAGTTGTGCTTTTAGATGAAATTGAAAAAGCCCACCCAGATACTTTTAATATTTTACTACAAGTATTAGATGAAGGGCATCTCACAGATAATAAAGGAAGAATTGCAAACTTTAAAAACACGATTATTATTATGACATCAAATATTGGAAGCCACGTAATACAAGAGCACTTTGAAACGACCAAAGATATTGATACAGCTATAGAGGGTGCTAAAGTAGATGTTCTAGGTATCCTAAAGCAAAGTGTGCGTCCAGAGTTTTTAAATAGAATTGATGATACTGTTATGTTTACGCCATTGAGCAAACAGAATATAACAGATATTGTAGGCTTACAATTAAAACGTGTAGCAAAAATGATTGCAGAACAAGGCATTACTTTTGACGCCACACAAGAAGCAATTACCTATTTAGCCCATAAAGGGTATAACCCAGAATATGGCGCAAGACCTGTTAAACGCGTGATACAAAAAGAAGTTTTAAATGCTATGAGCAAAGAAATATTAGCTGGAAATATAGCAACAGACAGTATTATTTTACTGGATGCCTTTGACGAAAAGTTAGTTTTTAGAAACCAAAACGACTTAGTAGATAGTATTTAAAGTTTGTTTTATTATTAATTTAATAAGATTGGCACTTTCTTAAAATATAGGAAGTGCTATTTTTTTTTTGCAATAAAATCTTCGTATGGCATTACTAAATCATCAAAATAAAATTTTAATCTTGAAATAGTTTTTCACATTATTCACATTTTTTTTCTTTACTATTTATAAATGCTCAAAAAATTAAGTGATTTGGAATTAAATACCATTGATTCTTTATTTATAAAAAATATGAAGATGTCTGTAAATGCTATGCAAAATATAGAAGAACTATTAGAAATGATTGTTAAAGACAATTCTTATGTTATGAGCAAATACCAAGATAAACTGCTTAATAGTAGAACTAAGAATTGGATTTCTAAAATCGAAAAGTTATCTAAAGAACAACCTACATTTTTGGCCTAGGAGCTGCTCATCTACCAAGCAAACTTGGTGTTATACCAAATAAACTACAAAGTTATGCTAAAAATACACAGTTGCTTTTTTCTCTTTTGAAGCTGTGGGATGTTTGCATAGCATAGCTATGTAAGCATTACCAAAATAAAGAAAGAGGAAAAATGAACACCTATTTTGGCGTAATTATATGGATTATTTGTTACTATACAACTATTAAAGAATAAAGGATATACTGTAAAAGCTGTTTTATAAAATAAATAACATATAAAAAATATACCAATTGGTATATTTTTTATATGTTTGTACTATCATGACAACAAAAGCCTTACAAACAGCTAAATATATTATTAAAATTTCTGCTCCAATTTTCAATAAAAATGGATATGCAGCAACCACACTTAATGATATAACTAAAGCTACTGGTTTAACCAAAGGGGCTATTTATGGCAACTTTAAAAATAAGGAAGATCTAGCTTTTGCTTCGTTTAAATACATGGTAAAATGTATTATGAAACCTTTATCAGAACATTTAAGCTCGAGCAATTACCCTATAAAAAAATTATATCTTATTACAGACTTCTATAGAAATTACTATTACCTGAGCAAGCAAATAGGTGGCTGTCCCCTACTTAATATTGGTGTTGATGCTAATAATCGTAATTCAGAATTATTACATAAAGTAAGACATGTAATTCAACGTATACAAGACCAATTGTGTACCATTATTGAAGATGGGATAGAAGCTAACGAAATATCATCGGATATTAATGCTATGCAGTATGCCAAACGCATAGATACCATGATACAGGGCGCTATTTTTATGTCCTATACTATGGATGAAGATATTTATATTTCGGATACAATGGATTTAATAGACAATATTATAACTAAAGAACTAAAAATTTAATTTTTTTAATTAAAAATATACTAATTGGTATAAAAAATAACATATCGTATGCATCAGCTTCCTAAAATTTTAAAGAGTGAAACAAAAATAAGGTTTCAAGATTGTGATCCATTTAACCATCTTAACAATGGTAGCTATATTAATTATTTTATGAATCATCGCGAAGATGTTTTAATAAAATACTATAAATTAGATATTTATAAAATCGCTTTAAAAGAAGGTAAAAGTTGGGTATCCAGCAGTAACCAAATTGCTTATTTAAAGCCTGCTTTATTAATGGAAACCGTAGTTATTGAGTCTCAATTAATTGATTATAATGATAGTGAATTAAAAGTTGAAATGCGTATGTATAATGAAGATAAAAGTCATCTAAAAGCTGTTATTTGGTGTGGCTTTGTACATTTTAATCTTTTAAAACAAAAAAGAGAAACCCATAACGATCATTTTATAAGATTATTTGAATCTGTAAATAGTGCTGTAGAAGCACAAAACTTTGAAGATAGAATTAGACTGTTTAAAAATAAGATTTTAAGCACCCAAAACATAAATCATTAACTATCAGTAAATTGAACTTACATCACTCAAAATAAAAAGGAAAAATTTATAGAATTTAATTTATTTTATTAACTTTGTAGTTGTTTTGCCCCCCAAAGCACCGTGAATTTTTATTATTAAACCTACGTACCCTAATGAACATTTCTAAGCATGTAGATTATACATCTTCAAACCCTACAACAACAAAAAATGAGGTTATTGACCTCTGTCAATTTGCTAAAAAAAATAAAATAAATTCTGTTTGTATTGGTAACAATTATGTTCCATTAGCAAAACAATTACTTGCCGATTCTAATGTAGAAATATCAACTATAATTGGCTATCCTTTAGGTAGTATAGATACAAAGTCTAAAGTTAGTATGGCTCAAAAAGCCATAGAAGAAGGCGCTAGTGAAATTGATATGGTGATAGATATTGCATCACTAAAAAACAAAAATTACAATTCTGTTTTAAGCGATATTAATGAAGTAAAATCTGCAATAGGCAATAAACCTTTAAAAGTAATTTTAGAAATACCAGAACTAAATAAAAATGAAATAGTAAAAGCGTGTGAAATTTGTCTGGATGCTAATGCAGATTATATTAGAACTTCAACTGGATATTCTAAAGGAGGTGCTACCTTAGCTGCTGTAAAAATTATAAAAAAGACCGTAAGAAAACAAATTAAAATTGATGCTTGTGGTGATATAAATGATTTTAAAACTGCTGCAAGATACATTGAAGCTGGAGCAGATAGAGTAGCCACATCTTCGAATATAGACACTAGCCTTAATGAAACTGAACGTGAAAGTGGTAAAGCTATTTTTAGTTAAAATTATAGTACACTTTTTTTATTAGTACATTTTCAATTTAAATCTAATTGAGTTTCCTGTATATTTTTGTGCTAATGTAGCTATTGCTTCATTTGTTAATTGTAAAATCCTGGGATATCCACCTGTAGTTTGACAATCTTTCATTAAAATGATAAGCTTACCCGAGGGCGTTAATTGTACAGTACCAGGCATAACTCCAGTGGTTAATATGGAGCTTATGTTATTTTCTAAAGTTTCACTAAGTTGATAAGCCATTCTATTGTTGTCTTTCGAAATTTTAAATGACCTCGAAAATAATTCGTTTTGTTCCTCTCCTGATAGTTTATCATATTCTGGCCCTTTAAAAACTACTATTTCATGCGATTTTAAATAGTGGTTTCTAACCTTTAATCTAGAATACATTTTTTTTGGAGGCTTATCATATTCTTCAATTTTTAACACCTCCCCTTTTACTAAAACATTCTGCTTTGTTATACCATTATACATGCTATAACTCCCCATAACATATTCAGATTTAAAACCTTTATAAACTGCTAAATAGCATCTAAACCCTGCTTGTAACCTTCCAAAACTTAAAATATCGCCTTTATTAATAAATACTAATCTATAATTTTTAATAGCATTACCATTAACACAAGGATTTATATAGGCACCCGAAATACATATTGAAGTATTAACTTGAAACTCTAATTTTGGGCCGCTCATAGTAATCTCGAGCACAGCACATTCAGGGGTATTTCCTAATAAATAATTTGCAGTTTTTGCAGCTATAGCATCCATAACTCCAGATATTGGCACGCCATATTGCTTAAACCCATTACGACCAAAATCCTGCACTGTTGTATAAAAACCTGGATGTATAATTTTAATCATATAATGTTTCATTTATTATTTGATATACACCAGCGTCCACAAGAGTTTTTATATTTTTATAATCCATAAGTGATATTGGATAAAACTCTAAACGGTCTCCTGCTTTAGCAAAACAAGGAGGGTTTTTCGAGCTCTCAAAAAAATTAACTGGAGTATTACCTATAACATGCCAACCTGCTGGACTTATAGAAGGATAAATTCCTGTTTGACTACCGCCTATAGCTACAGAACCTTTTTCAATTTTAGAACGAGGTAACGCTCTTCTTGGTGTTACTAATAATTTATCTAAGCCTCCCAAATATAAAAACCCAGGTAAAAACCCTATGAAATATACAATATATCGTTTTTCGGAATGCTTCTTTATGATCTCTTCAGTAGGCATATTTTTAGAAATAGATAATTCTTCTAAATCTATACCAAAATTAGAATTATAGCACACAGGGATTTTCCATAATGTACGCATTGGTTTATTTATTTCTAACAAAGAATTATAAAGTTGCTCTAAAACGCCCTTTTCTTTTTTAAAATTAAAATCATTTTTAGCATATGTTATTAATATGGAATTATAAGCATGATTTAGAGTTATGTGTTTTGAATCATAAAACGTTTCTATTTTAAATTTAAAATCTAAAATAGCATTTAAAATAGTTTCATCTATGTTATGTTTCCATTCTATAAGAATAGATTTTTCTCCAAACTGTTTATACAATATCATAAAACTCATTACTATTTATGCTATACTAATTCCTTTTTTTTCTAATCTTTTTTTTAGCTCTCTAATCAAAATTATGGCTTTAGGATGATCGCCGTGAATACAAAAGGTCTCTGCTTTAATTTCTATTTCACGACCTAACAATGTTTTCAATGTATTATTTCTAATAATGCTATAAACGTGTTTAAACATAGCCTCGTGATCTTCTATAATGGCTTGTTTGTGTTGTCTTGACACCAGACTTAAATCATCATTATAATTTCTATCTGCAAAAGCCTCATAAACTATTGGTATTTTATTTTGAGTAGCTATAGCTGCAATTACAGAGTTATAAGGCACATAAAGCTGTATTGGTAAACCAATACTTTTAACAACTTTCACTATTATTTTTGCTGTTTCTGCATCTTTAGCTGCTAAATTATAAAGAGCGCCATGAGGTTTTACATGATTAAGAGCTATGCCTTCTTTATTGGTTACATTAATTAATGCATTTACCTGGTCTTGTAAACTTTTAAATAAATCTTCAGAAGAAATATCCATTAGTACTCTACCAAATTTTTTTTTATCTGGAAAAGCAGGATGCGCACCTATTTTTACATTATGTATATTAGCAAGTTTTACACTATGTTTCATGGATATCGCATCTCCATGGTGTCCTCCACAGGCAATATTACATGATGACAAAAAAGGCATTAATTGAGCTTCGTTGCCTATACCCTCCCCTAAATCTGCGTTGATATCTATTCTAAGATTATTCATAATATCAATATGTTATTAAAAAAAAGCTATCTGTTATATTTAAACGCTTGTACCTACAGTAAATGCTAGAGATAAATAAATATATTTGTTTTCCATTTTTAGCTAAATTAAACAATTAAACTTTTTACATGATTAATTCTAAAGCACCTTTTATTTTTATAGTCTTTTTGTTCGTTACATTATTAAATGCACAACAAAACGATTGGGAAAATCCAAATGTTAATCAAATAAATAGATTACCTGCGAAGGCAACATTTTATAATTTTGATAGTAAAGAAGAGGCTATTAATGGAGACAGAGAACAATCTAGTTCTTTTAAATCTTTAAATGGCGACTGGAACTTTAAATGGGTAGCAAAACCTAGCGAAGCTTTAACTAACTTTCAAAAAAATAGTTTTGATGCTTCTAAATGGGACAACATTGATGTGCCATCAAACTGGGAAATGCATGGTTATGGCACACCTATTTATACAAATTCAACATACCCGTTCTTTAACGATTATCCTAATATAAATCATCATGACAATCCCATAGGGCACTACATTAAAATGTTTAACATTGAAAACAATTGGGCAGATAAAGATATTATTCTTCATTTTGGAGGGGTATCATCGGCGTTTTATGTATGGGTTAATGGCCAATTTGTTGGTTATAGTGAAGATACCAGATTACCTTCTGAATTTGATATTACTAAACATGTAAAACAAGGAGAAAATAAAATTGCAGTAAAAGTTTATAGATGGTGTGATGGTAGCTATTTAGAAGCTCAAGACCATTGGCGTATGAGTGGTATTGAGCGAGAGGTGTACTTACAAGCTTTTCCTAAAGTAAGATTGTCTGATTTTGCAATTAGAACAGAATTAGATAAAAATTATGAAAATGCATTACTACAAATAAGACCCGAAATTATTGCGAATATAAAGAATAAGTATACAGCTAAAATTGGCGAATTTGGCAATACCAACTTAAAAACAACCGTTAATGATTGGCAACTAATTACAGAACTAATTGATGCTAATGGAACTCCTGTGAAAGCCCCTATTTCTACAAGTTTTAGAGAAATTTTAGGCGAAAACTACCCGCAGCGAGATAATGTATATTTCGGATTAATTGAAACTGAAATTAAAGCACCTAAAAAATGGTCTTCTGATGCCCCTTATTTATACACCCTATTATTTTCTGTAAAAGACGATAAAGGCAATACAATTCAGCATACAAGTACCAAGGTAGGTTTTAGAGAAGTTACAATCGATGAAAGAGGGCGTTTTCTTGTAAACGGAAATCCTGTAAAAATGATTGGTGTAAATCGCCATGACCACGACCATATTAATGGTAAAATGGTGACGCGTCAAGATATGGAAGAAGATGTTAAGCTTTTAAAACAGTTTAATTTTAATGCTGTAAGAACATCTCATTATCCTAACGATCCATACTTCTACGATTTATGTGATAAATATGGTCTTTACGTTATGGACGAGGCCAATTTAGAAACCCATGGTATTCGTGGTTTATTATCAAACGTACCAGAATGGAGTAATGCCTATTTAGAGCGTGCAGTTAGAATGGTTGAACGCGATAAAAATCACCCTAGTATTGTATTTTGGAGTTTAGGAAATGAGTCTGGTACCGGTCCAAACCATGCGGCTATGGCAGGTTGGATTAAAGATTTTGATCCAACACGTTACATACACTACGAAGGCGCACAAGGTATGCCAACTCATCCTAACTATAAAAAAGGATTCTTTGCTCACGGAAAAGGAAACCCATCGGATAAAAAATGGGTAGACATGATAAGTAAAATGTATCCTACACCAGAAGAATACCAAAGTTTAATTGACCATACTGGTAACGTTGATAACAGACCTGTACTTATGTGTGAATATGCACATTCTATGGGTAATTCTACTGGAAACATGAAAAAATACTGGGATGTTATCTATAAGAACGATCGTGCTTTAGGAGGGTATATTTGGGATTGGATAGACCAAGGGCTTCTAAAGAAAGATGAAAACGGAAAAGAATTTTATGCCTATGGCGGTTCTTATGGTGATAAACCTAATGATGGAAGCTTTTGTCTTAATGGTATTATTGCATCAGATAGAACACCAAAACCAGCGACTTACGAATGTAAAAAGGTGAATCAACCTGTAATGATTATCACAAAAAATGCATTAAGTGGTAATTTTAGTATTCTAAATCGTCATCACGCTATCGATTTATCTCAATATAAAATATCTTGGAATATTACCGAAAACGGAAAAGTAATTCAAAACAGCGAAATCGGTACATTAACCACAAAACCATATGAGACAAGCAGTTTAAATATTAAATTTAAAAAACCAAAACTTAAAGCAGGAAGTGTATACTATTTAAATATTGAAGGTAAACTAAACAAAAATACCTTATGGGCAAATGCGGGGCATTTAGTATTCGCAGAACAATTTCAACTTAATTATAACGTACCGCAACCTAAAACTCTTAAAAGCAATAAAGTTTTAACTTTTTCTGAAGATGATAAACTCATTACAATTAACAACGAATTGGTTTTATTAGAAGTTGATAAAAAAACAGGATACATTTCAACTTATAAATCTGGAGGTATTAATATCTTGAAATCGCCTTTAAAGCTTAATTTCTGGAGAGCAGAAACAGAAAATGATAAGGCTTATAGGAGATCAATGAATTTAGAATCTGAATTAGATTGGATGCATGCAGGTAATGCTTTTAAAGTTGATACTATTGATGTTAATAATACTGAAAAAAATAAAAAAGTAATAACTGTTAACGGTACTATCGAAAATCCTAAAGCTGAGATAGAGTTAGTATATAGCATAATGGGAAGTGGCGAAGTTAAAGTAGATTATAATGCGAAAATTGACAACAGTGCTCCTAATGCTCCTAGAATAGGCATGTCTTTCAATATTGCCAAAACCTATGGAACACTCAATTATTTAGGAAAAGGGCCGCATGCCAATTATTCCGATAGAAATTACGGATCTCATGTTGGTTTGTATTATGGAAAGCCCGAAACTATTAACTATAAATACGCGTTTCCAGAGGAATATGGAAATCGCACAGAAACGTACTGGTTTAATTTAGCCAATACATCCAACAAAGGTATTTTAATAAAAGGAGAACAACCATTAAGCTTTAGTGTGTTATCGTATAGTATTGACAACTTACAAGAAGCTAATTTCTTAAACGAGTTAGTAGAACGTGATGTTTATACTGTAAATATTGACTTATCACAGCAAGGTGTAGGAGGAGACAACACCTGGTCTAAACGCGCTCAAGCACATGAAGAATACAGAAATAAGCCCGGAACTTATAACTATGCTTTTTATTTAATGCCTTTAAATTCTAAAATTGTACCAGAAACTATAAAATTCTGACAATAAACAACTAGCTTTGTTTAAAATTTAAAACATACATAATGAAGTATCATCTTTCTAATATGTTGTGTTTAGATATTTATTTATCTAGCCTAACCAACGATGAGTATAAAAAAATAGAGCACAAGATTCTACCCTCGAATCCTAAATCTGTACCTCTTTTGAGTTGGGATATTTATGCAGAAGACTATTATAAAAAATTAATTGAAGGAAAAAAGACTATTGAAAAAAAGGAAGTATTTCAACTAGCTAAAAAGTTTAATTGGGCAAACGACCTAAGCTCTGATTTTTCTAAAAATGACTATGAGGCCTTAATTATCACCGATATAAATCAAAAAATTATATGGGTTAACGAAGGCTTTTCAAAGATGACAGGATATTCAAAAAAATTTGCAATAAACAAAACACCAAAATTTTTACAAGGCAATAACACCTCCTTAGAAACTAAAAATAGATTAAGAAATAAGCTTTTAAAACAAGAACCTTTTAAAGAGATAATTGTTAATTATAAAAAAGACAAAACGCCATATCATTGTGAAGTAAAAATTATACCATTATATAATAAACAAACCACCCACTTTATTGCTTTTGAGAAACAAGTTATATAATTTTTATAGTTACAGAATACATTCAAATTTAATTAAAAGGAAGCTGTCTAAAAAGTGTCATTCTGAATAAAATGAAGCATCTCATTAAATCATAAAAACCTGATTTAAAACAAAATAAGATTCATCGCTATGGCCCTGAATAACATTACTAATCGCTTTTTAGACAGCCTCTTACATTTCTGTTTGTGTGTGTGTGTCAACATTACTCTAAACAGAACCCTCTTGATATATTTTGAGAACGTTTACCTACATAGGAGCTATTCATTATAGTCCTATCATAAGCATGAATATGTATGGTATAACCACATGCTGGTAAAATAGCTGTATCTATTTCCCAATCACCTTCAATAAAATCATAATTACTATCTTGATCATTAATCGTAATTTTTAGACTTCCAGATGATGTTGTAGTATCACTTGATGATAATGATGCCGTTTGTATTATTCCAGCTGGATTAAAAGGCGCTAAACTTAATTTAACATGATCTAAGTGTCTGTCGTTTTTAACCTTAAACTCACCTTTAATAACTGTACCAATAGAGAATTTACCACAATTGCCCATGCCTGTTGTTATATCTAGTGATACTTCTGGTCTATCTTTATCTACCATAAACCTAATTGTTTCACTTTTTTGGCCTGTTTCACTTTCAATATATAATTCATGCATTCCTGGATCTGTAGGCTTAATTAATGCTAGAATATCATCATTAACTTCTTTTTGAATGTTTCCTGTGGGCTTAGGTAAATAATCATAAAAACCTGCTACTGCAGATTGCACAACATTTGCTTCAGACTCGGTACCTAACACTGTATTAAATGTGGTTACTTTAACAGTGAAATTTTTATTAAAAGGTACAAAACTACCACCCGGTTCTTTAAGCATTACTTTGTACTTTGAGATTGGACTCTGGTTTATAATTTTTCCTGTAATAAAAACATTACCATCAAAAGGGCTATAATTTCCTTCTATGGAATTGGCCATGCCACTTGGTCCGCTTGCAAGCCCTGTTACTTGATCTATAATATCCTCATCTACACCTCCTATACTTTCTATCCAAGGTTGATTTAATGTTCCAGGTAACCCTTTTGGAAATGGTTTAATTTCAACATCACAAACTTCCCAATCTCCCCAAGTAGCTACATAGTTAGGATTGTTAGGTTGTGGTGGTGTATTCCATGATAGTATTCCTTTTATCTTAGCTTTCCCTTCTTTACAATACTTCTTTTGGTAAGGTGTTAATTCTACTGGTAAAAATGCATTATACCAAAGTCCTTCTTTTGGTATTTGATTAATATCAAAAACAGTAACCGAAGATGTTCCCTTAAATTCCCATCCAGAACCAAAATCCATATAAAAAGCTACATATTCTTTACTCCCATTGCTACATAAGTTTCCTGAATAACCTGATGCTTTTTTTATTTGAATATCTGCATGTAACTCGTCATACCTCCTATTTAAACCAATGCATTTTAATTCTTCGTATGTAGTATTAAACTTGGGGTTTTTTAAAACACCTAATATTTTAGAGACATCGATTTTTGCTAATTGAAATTTGTTTTTACTTTTTATAATATCATCCAAACTAAAACCAGTATCAACACTTTTTAATGCCATGGTTACCAAGCGAGCATCGTCGACATCCTTTTTATAAACTGCTTTTAGCTTATCGAGTTTTACTATAGGGGTTGTTTTGGCTGCTAGTAATGATGATATGTTTACTGTTGGGGTGATAATATCATCTATAGCTATAGGTGTTTCAAAAATGGGCGGAATTTGAAATATAAGTTTTGGAGCTATTTGTATTCTAGCTTCTTTAACATTACCCCAAACAGGTGTATAGTTTGGTGTGTTTGCTGGTGGCGCTATATTCCAAGATAAAATAGCTCTTACATTTGGCAATACTGGATCTTCATTACATCTCCTTATAACCTCTGGTGTAATTTTTAATTTAACACCATAACAAAGCCCTTTATGATCTTCAATGTCATGAATTTTAAAACCTGTAACTCCCAAATCAACCCAATTGCCATTATTTTCATAATCAATATAAAACCTAACGTATTCATAACTCCCAGACTGGCAATGATCACCAAGGTATCCTGATTGATTTTTAATATGGACTGTTGCCCTTAATAGCTTAGTTTTTGGATGGTAACTAACACATTTTAGTTCTTCGTAATTTACAGAAGATACCAATTGCTTTACTGGTTCTCCAAACGTTTTAACATCTAAATTTCCATAATAATTTAAATTGGATAACAAGTTAAATTTAAAGCCAGAACGATCGTCTAATTTTAATTCTTTTACTTTCATAATTGTTCGTTTTAAGATTGAACAACAAAATTCAGAATTATTATAGCTCTAAGTAATAGGTTTTACTTGCATTTTGGAAAGGGGTTTCCCCTTAAATATTTATAGGTAAAATACTTACACCTTAAATTTATACTGTGAATGAGTACTTCTGTATATGTTTACAACGTAAAATTTAACCCGTATTATGCAATAGAACATCTATTACAACTTCCAATTGCTTCAAAAACTTACACTTTGCAATATTTTTTAATTTCATCATAGCGATATTATATTAAAATTAAGAAAACACTAGTTTTTATTGCACTTGAAACCTTCATAACGAAGTTCTAATGCATAAAGTTTAATCAAAGTTTTTTAACATTTAGCATTATATACCATGATGTTACTACCACAAAAAAAGAGAATTCTTAATATTAAGAACCCTCTTTTTTAAACTAATACCAATTTTGCTATAAAATGAAGTATAAATAATTTGAGTTATTTTACAGGAGTTCAAAGCATAAAAATCAAGCATAGCCTTAGCTACGGTTTATTTTTTTAATGCAGAAATCATGTAAAAGAAACGAATTATATGTCGCATTTTATGGTAGAATTGGTATAAGGTAGTTTTAACAATACTCTATACAATATATAACGATCTACTCTATTAATATTTTTTTAGATACTAAACCTTTTTCTGTTTTCATTTTCACAATATAAGCACCTTCATTAATATTTGGTATGCCATGTTCTGTATACATCTCCTTAAAATTATGTTTAAACTTTTTAATTGGTTGTCCCAAAAGGTTGAAAATAGTAATAGTGTTAATAGTTAATAACTGTGAATTTTGAATTACCAAACGTTCTTTTTCTTTAGAAAAATAAACCGCAATGGTGTTTTGTAAATGAGTTTCCGTTGTTAGCGTGCCTTCTGCTTTAAAAGTGATTTCAAAGCGGTTTAAATATTCTCCTGCACTTAAATAAATTGAATAATCACTTTGCTTTAAATCATGGTAAACTCCTAAATCTTTATCGTGAAGATAGATATTAGAACTATTAGGGAAATTTTCCAGCTTGTCTATGGTTATACTATTTAATCCATTAGTCTTAGTATGTAAACCTATTGGTAAAACTATATCCTCATCTATTGTATTAATTCCTTGAATAACATACTTGTTATTATCTATCATCCAATACATATCATCTATTTGATCATCGTTATAAGGCGCATCATACCCCCAATCAAACCCTATTGTTGTATTTTCATCTACAGTAGCTAACAACTGTCTGTGCAAATTGTTTGTTGAGTTTAATCCTAATCTTATTTTTGTTCTTTCATCTGTAGTAACAGTATTTGTAACTAATGCCTTTTTAGTGCTTGAAGCTTTTACAAAAATAGAACTTGAACTTCCTTCTTTTTCAAATACGCGTTGTGCATTATTAAATACGATATTACCAGTTGTCTCAGCAGTTACAAAAAAACCCTGTGCTACAGGTATATAACGCCCAGGTATTTTTGTTGGAGCTCCTCCTGTACCCACACCTGGATGACTGGCTCCCATAGAAGCAGAAGGCGTACCTCCTGCGAGGGAATATGTAGCATAACCTCCTTGATAATCTGATGAATTATGTGATGCTCCTCCCCAATGCTCCCAGAAATAAAGTGTTCCTGTGGTTGCTCCTGCGTTAGCTATTGTAGATCCATTATCTAAAATAAATTGATTTGCATCTATCGCAGAAGGATAAGGATTACCAACTAGATATTCGTTTCCTGAGTTAATCGCTAAACTTATATCTCCATTATTAGGTTTTCCTTGTATAATGTAGTTTTGATCTGTAAGGATGCTTCCTGTACCAGGGCCTTTCATAGTAAATCCTTCTCCTGCTAAAATAGTACCAGTGCTTCTTACATGTTGCCAATCGGCATAACTTTCGGCAGGTAGATTATTAAATTTAAATATCCAGTAATCTGCAATTCCTAAAGGGGTAGAAGTACCGTTAAAACCCGACGTTAAAAAAGTAACATTACTAAAAACATCTGGTAATGAATAGCTGTTATTATTAGTTGTAGTATTTACTTCTCCTACTGGAGAAGACCAATAATTATAAGTGTAAGTATCTGCCGTTCCTTGCTGGTCTCGTTCTAAAGCACCAGAACTCGTTGGATCAAAATCACTATCGGTTGTTTGAATTAACTGTGACTCTCCCTCTAGATCTATTGTACCATCGAGTTTTAAATAATGCGTTACTGTTAATGCATTTCCAGTATGAGCAGCTGTATCTCCATCTAATTGTAAATCGCCACTAGCACTAACCACTATGGCCTGCATTGTTCTATTTCCATTTTTTCCCGAAGGAATTAATGTTGCATTAGTATTACTAAGAGTTACATTATGGTCTATTTGTACAATATTAAAATCTATTGTTTCATTAGCATCTAAATATGAAGCCACTCCAGGTAAATATTGCACATTTCCATTTTGCCAAGTACTACTTGTATCCCAATCGCCATCTTGCGTTGTTATGTATGGTAATGGTGCTGTTTGGTTATCAATATTATCATAATTAATCATTGAAGCATCATTTCCACTGTTGGATTCATCTTTAACACTTCCAAAGACAAAAGTACTCATTGGATAATAGGCTATTAAATTGGCCCACGGAATAGGAATTATCTCATTTTTGGTGATACTCGTTGGTATAACCTTACCATCTACAAAATTAGAGTTGTTCTGTATTTCCTGATTCATAATATAACGTATTTGATCTGCAGATAATGCAACATCCCATACCCTAACTTCGTCTATACTACCTCTTGTTCTCTGTTGGCGTTTTATATGATGCGCTGCGCCTATTAAGAAATGTGAATCTGATGGTACATCTATTGGGTCTAATCCCGTATCTGTATCTTCTAAAAAACCATCTATATAAAGATTAGCAGTCCCTGTAGATACAGTAAAAGTAGCACATATATGATGCCATTCATTTTCTGGAATAGTTTGAGAAGTTTGCATGACATTATTAGACGAATCTGAAGGATCTCTCCAAACAACTCTAAATTGCCCTGTAGAATTTATCCTAAAGGCATAACCGTGTGTATACGTCCCATCATTATCTGGTCCTGGATCACTTGGAAGGTTTTCGTTAAAATAATTTCTTTTAGATACAATATCAAACTTATCCTCGCCTGAGTCTCTCTTTACCCAAGCACTAATTGTAAAATCTGTACCATTTAAATCATTAACATCACCTGCATCAAGATATTGATCTGTACCGTTAAACGTAGCAGCTCTGGATAAAGTTACTTCTTCTGCATATCCAAAGGTGACATATTTTGTACCTTCAAAATAAAAATCTACTTCTAAATTTATTCCTGTATCATCCATAGTAACAGAAGTTACATTAGTAGTAAATGTTGGATCATCAGATACTGCCATGATATAAGCTCCTCCAGTTCCTATTGTAGATGTTACCATAGATTCTGGAATGGTTAATTTTACTGTAGGGACAGAATCTTTAACCACAACTTTCCATATTCTTTCTATTGGAGTAAAACTAACATTTGTAACGACTCCAGTTCCAGATCCATAATCTTTAGCAATAGGTGTATCTGCTGTAGTTGCACCATTATCATTACCCCATACTAAAAAAGTTTTGTCTGCAAAAAAAGTATTTGTATTGGCACTATTAGTACTGGCAACCTCTTTAACACCTATTACAATATCGTCTGTGGTATGCACTGTTCTTGATTGTTTTTGGTTTAAGCCTGATGCATCATCTCGCCCAATACCCGTAACATTATAATTAAAAGCGCCACTATCTTCAGATTGATCCCATATAGTCGTATTATCTGAGTCTACATAATCTTGAGATACGCCATTAATGCCTAAAGTGATCCCATATTTAATGGCTAAATAAGATTCTATTTGGTTTCTTTCATCTGGTCCTACAGATCTATTAAGCACAATAAGTTCTGCGATATTTCCATTCCATCTCCTTGCTGTATTTGTGGGGTGTGTTCCTATTCCGGCTGTAACTGTCGCTGGTAATGTATACGCATTAGTAGATGCTGTCCCTTGGGAATCTCCTTTATTGAAAAACTCGGAAGTAGTACCGCCTACAAGATCTGAAACAAAATCATAATTCATTAAAAAAGGATCGCCATCTGCAATTGTAGCAGAAACTTGACCTGATGCTGCTGTTCCATCATAATAGCGTGATTGAAATGCTGTGGCACTTGTTTTTTCTAAAACAACAGAGCCACTTCCTCCTGCATTAATATTTAATAAATGTTTGGTTGTGTTAAATGTTCCTTGAGCAACAGCAAAAAGTGTCATTGCTGTATTAGGAGTTATGGTTGCTAACAGTTCATGGTTAGTACCATCAAAGTTCACCATTGGATTAAAGTTCATGGCATTTTCGTTAAATATAGGTCGGTTTAAAAGCGTTGCTTGCGTAGCATCGTTATTATTTGTTGAACTATCCAACCAATTAAGTACAGGGTCTAAATTTTCTGCATTATCACTTGCCGCTTCTTCTATACCAAAATCTGCTTTAAGCCAAAGTTGCAAACCTGTAGCTATACCTCCAGGTCCTGGATTACTGTTAGCCGAAGAAAAATCAATAATTTGTAAGTTGTGCGTTATCCCTAAGCTACTACCGCTTCTATGACACCAGTGTGCTGCTTCCATAATAGAATTTAAATAGTAATTCCTGTAACCTTGTCCATAATCTGTATTATCACCAGCTGTGATAGAAGTCCCTAGAGCCATCGATTGATTTGTTGCTAATAGTCCTGCTGAAGTAATATCTATAGTCGTTTCATCGTCTGCAAAACTAGTATCTGTGAAACGTGTAACTGTAATTTCTGGATTATTTAAAACATGAACAAAATGTCTATTTGAGTTACCTGTAGCTACTCTAGTTGCATCAAATGTCCATTGTACATTTTGATTATCTGCCCCAGGCCCCATTATAGGCCATTGGCTACGAATCTTTTCTTTTTCACCACCCGTAGCTGCTGTTTGCGCTTTAGAATGACCAAAAATAATAGCATTAGACCAATCGCTAACACTAGATAGTGTTCCTGTTGCATCATACCCATCAAATAGAGGTATTGCACCGGTTAATGCCCCAGTACCAGGCATATTACCATGTAAAACCGTCCAGTTAGACCCCGTAAATTCTACAAGAGTGATATATATTGTCACATTACTTGATCCAAAATTAGTCCCTCTTCTTACTTTTAAATTAGTAGCACTATCTAAGTGCGCTATTCCAGTTGCCGAGTCCCCACCATTATCTGTATCATCATTCATTATACCTGTTATAAAGGGAATACATTTATTGGGGTCTACAATTCCAGAACTAGACAAATCTATATCCGCAAAATTTGCTGAACTTAAATCTACAGCAAAGCGTCCTCTTACTATAAACTCATTTGCGCCGCTAGGAGCTCCTGTGTACTCCCATATAGATGTATTAAATCGCATGTCTGCTGAAATTGATCCAGATTCTCGATAATATGTTAACGTATTTGTTGCTGTTAACACTCTCGCTCCAGCCATATCATCACCTTCTAAATCGCCATCATTAGAATCTGATCGTCCAGCATGAGTTTTTCTGTTGTTAGTAGGTAATGCAAAAGCACTATTTAAAGAAGAAACAGGAGTAAAACTAGTATTTGTTCCTCCTGAATTTCCAATATCATCTTGAATGTGTTGAATGTTAAAATCTTGTGCTATGAGGCTGTAACTAAGGCTCAAAAATAGCATGATAAATAGCGCGTTTTTTTTTGTAGGGTAAAGCTTATTCATAATTGGTTTGTTTAATGTTCTAGGGAAAATTCATGCTAAATGTAGGAAAAAATATTACAAAAAGAAGGAATAATACTAAATAATTGTAAAAAAAGTTATACTTTTAACGTGTGATATTGACATTTAAACGATAAAAAGTATTTAACAGACAAACAACTGTAAGTTTTTAATTATTTTTTTGTATGTGTATTTTATTACGTGATAATTTTATTAATATCTATTAAACAAAAGCGAACGTTTTAGTTAAATAACCAAACCAAACCGAAATATGAAAACAATCAAAAAATTAAGTATGTTAATCCTTATGGCTATAAGCTGTTTAGCTTATTCACAAAGCCCAAATGTAATTGTTGTGATTGCAGATGATATGGGATGGTCTCAAGTAAGCACGGGACTCACCAATCTAAATAATCCAAGCGACTTTTATGAAACACCTACACTAGCAACATTAGCCCAAGAAGGCATAGCTTTTCCTTATGGTTATGTTAATGGCGCTAATTGTGCCCCAACACGTGCAGCCATATTAAGTGGTCAATATGCTTCAAGACCAGATAACAATATTTTTAATGTTTATGATTTAAATAGAGGGAATACAAGCTCTAATTCTACTTTAATAGGTCCTGACATGGGATTAGCAACTAATGGTAATATTGATGAAATACCTTCAAGTGCTATTACTATAGCCGAAACCATGAAAACAGCTGGATATGTAACGGCTCACTTAGGCAAATATCATGTGGGTGAAAATGAGAGTTCAAACGCATCAAATAATGCCCCTACCGATCAAGGTTTCGATTATAATTATGGCGGAGGGACCTCTGGAGCTCCCGGTAGTTATTTTGCTTCTACTTCAACACCTTATACCTTTAGTGGAAATATAGGTCCAGAATTAGATGCTTACGCTACACCTTATACTTTAGCAGAGTCCATGGCGTTAGCAGGAGATAATTCATTAGAAAATACGGCAAAACATGTTACAGATGCTATGGCCGATGCTGCTATAGATTTTATGGAAACCGAAAAAAACAACCCGTTCTTTATACATTATAGTAATTATGCTATTCATGGGCCATTTAATCCAAGTGACGCTCGTCCAGATTTAAGAGCCAAATACAATGATAAAGCCATAAATAATCCCAGCACAATGGGACACGATAGAAAACCAGGACAGGCTGCATTGGCCGAAGGTATGGATCAAAGTATTGGTCGATTAATTGATTATTTAAAAACAACAGCAGATCCCAGAAATCCAGGCAAAATGCTATCTGAAAACACCTTGGTTTACTTTATTTCAGATAACGGAGGTGCCGTACACAGTGATGATGCAGGACCACTGCAAGGTATGAAAGGTGAATATTACGAAGGCGGCATTAGAGCCGTTTCTATAGTATGGTCTCAAGCCTCTTGGTTAGCGAATAAAGGGACTATAAACAACACCCCTATTATTGGCTTTGATTTATACCCAACCTTTGTTGAAGCTGCTGGAGGCACTTTACCTTCTGGTTATAGCATTGATGGGGTAAGCCACTGGGATATGCTTAATGGGACTGCTACTAATTTAGGAAGAGATGCGATATACTGGCATTTTCCAGGATATCTAATCGATTCTAACCGAGATCAAAGACCTGTATCTATAATAAGAAAAGGGGATTATAAATTAATTCATAATTACGAAACAGCTTCTTACGAGTTATATCATTTGATAAATGATATAAGTGAAACTACAAACTTATTGTCTGGAACACCCAGTAATGCTATTCTAACCATAGCTAATGATATGAGTACAGATTTACAAAACCATCTCGTTACCATTTCGGCACCACTACCTACCTATAGAAGTGACGGTACAACTGTACCTCTACCTTATATAATAAGTACATCTGGAAGTTCAAATTCAACTGCTGGATGTCAAGCTATAAGTGGTTATCAAGCGTATTGGGATTTTGACACTGCTAGTAATGCTAATGACGTTTCAGGAAATAATAATCCTGTATCTATAAATGGTACATTAACTTACGATACGGTAGATTTTAAAGAAGGAGATCAATCTGTAGTGTTTGATGGTACAGTAGATATTAATTACAGTTCTACAACATTTATGTCTCCTGCGACAGCTTCAAGAACTGTAACTGCTTGGATTAAACCAACAAGCTTAACAGGGATTCAGGAAATCTATGATGAAGGTGGTAATACCATAGGTATTGCTATACGATTAAATGGCACTAATTTAGAATCTATAGTTAGAGAATCCACTACAGTATCCAATACATTAAGTATTGCTTATCCTACCGATGGTGATTGGCATCATATTACCTTAGTTTATGATGGTGCAAATACAACCCACGCTTTATATATTGATGGTGTTCAAGTCGCCACAGATAACACTGCACCAAGTTCTATAGGTTCTCATAATGCTACCGGAGGTGGTATTGGCGGGGTTATTGGCAGTTGGGATAGTTTTGTTAATGCTGGAGATAGTTATTTTAGTGGAAAAATGGATGCCTTTTCTGTGTATGATAGTGTATTATCAAATACTCAAATTGAAGATGCTGCTTGCCTAGCACCAACAAATTCCACAGCAGGTTGTCAAGCCACAACGGGTTATGAAGCCTATTGGGATTTTGATACCATAAGTAATACAAACGATGCATCTGGTAACGGACATAATGCAACTGTAACGCCTTCTACAGGTATCACATACGATGTATTAGACTTTAAAGAAGGAGATCAATCTGTGGTATTTGATGGTACAGAAGCCATTCAATATGCAACAAATAACACAACACCAAATAGTTTTTTAAATAGTGCTACAAGTTCAAGAACTGTAATGACGTGGATAAAACCTGTCGCTTTATCTGGAATACAAAATATTTATGATGAAGGTGGTCAACACAAGGGTATCGCTATACGATTAAACGGTACAACCATAGAATCTATAGTAAGAGACGATACAACTAGTGCTGATCAAATGAGTACAGCGTTTCCTAATGACGGTAATTGGCATCATATAGCACTGGTTTATGATGGTAGTAACACAAGTCAAAAACTATATATTGATGGTCTGGAAGTATCTAGCAGTACTAGTGCTCCAACAGCTATAGCAGATCATTTTAGTTATGGAGGTATAGGAGGTAAACTAAGTGGAAATGATAGTTTTCAAAACGCATCAGATGTCTTTTTTAACGGTAAAATGGATGCTTTTGCTGTATATAATAGCGCCTTATCTGATACAGAAATTAGTAGTGCTGCTTGTGTTTCGGCTAATGTAGTAGCCAATGCAGGACCAGATGTAACTATTTGTGAAGGAGACACAACAGTATTAACTGCTACAGGAGGTAGTACTTATTTATGGAGTACAGGAGCTACTACTGCGAGTATAACTGTAAATCCAACAGCAACAACTACATACAGTGTCACTGTTTCAGATGGCACTACTACAGATAGTGACGCTGTAATTGTTACTGTAAATACATCACCAATAGCAGATGCAGGCTCCGATATAACAATAAACGAAGGTGATTCTACAACACTAACAGCGACTGGAGGAGGTACTTACCTGTGGAGTACAGGAGCTACTACTGCAAATATTACTGTAAATCCAAGTTCAACTACAACATACACTGTTACAGTTACCCAAAACGGTTGCAGTTCTACAGATAATGTTATTGTTACAGTAACGCCTTCTGGAGGGTGTACCTATTCGGTTATAAACACTGAAGGATTTGAAACGAGTTGGGGGATTTGGAATGATGGTGGTTCAGATGCTGCGAGACATTCAAATTCAAGCTATGCAACTACAGGGAATTATAGTATGCGACTTCGTGACAACACATCAACTTCTGTTGGTACAACCGATAATTTAGATTTAACTGCTTATCAGGAAATAACTGTAGATTTTGCTTATCTATGTAGAAGTATGGATAATAGTAATGAAGATTTTTGGTTACAAATATCTACCAATGGTGGTTCCAGTTTTACCACTCTAGAAGAGTGGAATTTAAATGATGAATTTGTAAACAACCAATTTTATACAGATCAAATTATTATATCTGGACCATTTACTGGAAACACACAATTAAGATTTAGAGCAGATGCTTCTGGAAATCAAGATTGGGTATATATAGATGATGTTGTTATTAGTGGTTGTAGTAATTCTAGTGGTGCAAAAATTACGCCTAACAAACACTTACTTAGCGTAGAAACTAGTGAAGAAGACGTTATAAATCAAAAGTTAGAAAGTGTATTATACCCTAATCCTTTTAATAATGAGATCAATATTAAAATTAACGAAAATTATAAAAAAGCAACTATTGAAGTTTTAAATATTCTAGGGCAATCACTCTATTTTAATACCTATAAAGATAATGAGATAATAAAAATTATACCCAATAATATAAAACAAGGAAAATACATTATACGAATTGTTGTTGATGGTAATATGCTTATAAAACAAGCCGTTAAAAATTAAAAAAATGGAATAAAAAAAGGAGTAATTAAAACTAATTACTCCTTTTTTTATATATGATATCGATAAAGTTCTACGCTAAAACGTCTTGTACTTTATCAGCAGCTTCTTGGAATTCAGTTGCACTTAATACATCTAAACCAGAATTATCAATTAATTCTTTCGCGATATCTGCATTAGTTCCTTGAAGGCGTACAATAATAGGTACACTAATATTACCCATATTCTTATAGGCATCAATAACACCTTGTGCTACACGATCACAACGTACTATTCCTCCAAATATGTTTATTAAAATTGCTTTTACTTCAGGATCTTTTAAAATAATTTTAAAAGCAGCTTCTACTCTGGCCGCATCTGCCGTACCACCAACATCTAAAAAGTTAGCTGGTTCTCCTCCTGCTTGTTTAATTAAATCCATAGTTGCCATTGCTAATCCTGCTCCGTTTACCATACATCCTACATTACCATCTAAATCTACATAATTTAGACCTACTTCTTTAGCCTCAACTTCTATTGGATTTTCTTCACGTAAATCTCTTAAATCTATATAATCTTTATGTCTGTATAAAGCGTTCTCATCTATAGTTACCTTTGCATCTACAGCCATTATTTTATCATCACTAGTTTTTAAAACTGGATTGATTTCGAATAATGATGCGTCCGACTTAACGTAAGCAGTATATAATGCAGATACAAACTTAGACATCTCTTTAAAGGCAGTTCCAGATAAGCCTAAGTTAAAAGCCACCCTTCTTGCTTGAAATGGTAATAATCCAACTGCAGGATCAATTTCTTCAGTAAAAATTAAATGTGGCGTTTCTTCTGCTACAGTTTCAATATCCATTCCCCCTTCAGTAGAATACATAATCATATTTCTACCTGTTCCTCTATTTAATAAGACAGACATATAAAACTCATTCGTTTCACTTTCACCTGGATAGTAAACATCTTCAGCTACTAATACTTGGTGTACACGTTTACCTTCTGCAGAAGTTTGTGGCGTCACCAAATCCATTCCTATAATTTGCCCAGCTATATCTTCTACTTCTTGAAGGTTTTTAGCAAGCTTTACGCCGCCTCCTTTTCCTCGTCCACCTGCATGAACCTGCGCTTTTATTACATGCCAACTTGTTCCTGTCTCCGATGTTAATTGTTTTGCTGCTGCTACTGCTTCTTGTGCATTTTGAGCTACGATACCTCTCTGTATACGTACACCAAAATTGCTTAATATTTCCTTTCCTTGATATTCGTGTAAGTTCATAATTTGATATATCTATTTTAAGAGAAACAAATGTAAATAATCACTATTAATTACACTAATATTTAATGTAGTATTAGCATTATTTTATTTAGTCATTTTCTCATAATGTTAATTATATAACAAAATGTTTAATTTGTATAATTTTTAGTTATTTGTTTGTTTTTGGATCTAAAAAAATATCTTTGCCTGAAATTATAAAAAGCAAATGGAAAATACACAATTAGTAAAGATTGCAAATGAATACGGAAGCCCCGTTTATGTTTATGATGCTGAAAAAATTGCGTCTCAATACCACCGTTTAACAAGTGCTTTTAAATCTGTAAAAAAATTAAAAATAAAATATGCTGTAAAAGCATTATCTAATATATCTGTATTAAAATATTTAAGAACCTTGGGTTCTGGAATTGATACAGTGTCTATTCAAGAAATTAAATTAGGTTTAGCAGCTGGATTTTCTCCAGATCAAATTATTTTCACACCAAATGGCGTGTCTTTAAATGAAATTGAGGAAGCTGTAAAGCTTGGTATCCAAATTAATATAGATAATCTATCTGTTTTAGAACAATTTGGAACTAAGCATCCCAACGTTCCTGTTTGTATTCGTATAAATCCGCATATTATGGCTGGAGGTAATACTAATATATCTGTGGGGCATATCGATTCAAAATTTGGGATTTCAATTCATCAAATACCGCATTTGTTACGTATTGTAGAGAATACAAAAATGCATATTAATGGGATCCATATGCATACGGGTAGTGATATTCTGGATATTGATGTGTTTTTATACGCAAGTGAAATTTTATTTGATACTGCTGCAAAATTTAAAAGCTTAGAGTTTATAGATTTTGGTTCTGGTTTTAAAGTACCATATAAAACGGGAGATATTGAAACTAATATTGAAGAGTTAGGTAAAAAGTTATCTGCAAAGTTTAATAATTTCTGCAAGGAATACGGTAAAGATTTAACGCTTGCATTCGAACCTGGGAAATTCTTGGTTAGTGAAGCTGGTAATTTTTTAGTAAAAGTGAATGCGGTTAAGCAAACAACATCTACTGTATTTGCGCAAGTAGATTCTGGTTTTAATCACCTAATAAGACCAATGTTTTATGGTTCTCATCATGAAATAGATAATGTTTCTAACCCTAATGGCCGTGAACGTTTCTACTCTGTAGTGGGTTATATTTGTGAGACAGACACGTTTGGAAACAATAGACGTATTAATGAAATTAATGAAGGTGATATTTTACGCTTTAAAAATGCTGGTGCTTACTGTTTTTCTATGGCTAGTAACTATAATTCCAGATTTAGACCTGCTGAAGTATTATGGCACAATAACAAAGCACATTTAATTAGAAAAAGAGAAACCTTCGAGGATATTATAAACAATCAAATTGAAGTTGATTTTAGTCCAAAAAAAGAAAAAGAATTGGTTAAATAAACCAAGATTAAATTAATTGCAAAATGCTCAACAATCGTTGGGCATTTTTGTTTTTAAAAATACTATCTTTCTTGGTATTTAAAAGCATCTTTAAAATTAATGAACGTTAAGTCTTCCAGAATTGAATCTATAGATATTCTAAGAGGTATAGTAATGGTATTAATGGCATTAGACCATACAAGAGATTTTTTCCATTCACAGGCTGCTATTACATCTCCAACAGATATTGAAACCACTACCCCATTTTTATTTTTCACAAGGTTTATTACACACTATTGTGCTCCCGTTTTTGTTTTTCTAGCAGGAACATCGGCTTTTTTATATGGTAATAATAAAACAAAGCCGCAGTTATCTAAATTTTTATTTACCAGGGGGATATGGCTGGTATTTTTAGAAATTTTTGTAAACAGTTTAAACTGGACGCATGACTATACCTATAGCTTTATTGTGTTACAAGTTATTTGGGCTATTGGTTTAAGTATGATATGCCTGTCTATATTAATTTATTTACCCAAAAAACTCATTCTTGCCATAGGCATTCTAATCATTGTTGGTCACAATACTTTAGATACAATTGTCTTAAAAGGAAATAGTCTTACCTCAGGCTTATGGTATATGCTCCATCAATCTAATGGTATGCCTTTAAGTAATAACAGGTTTATATACTTTGCTTATCCTGTTATTCCATGGATTGGTTTAATGGCTTTAGGTTATTGTTTAGGAACGCTATATCAAAAAGGTTTTGATATAAAACAAAGGAAACAATACTTGCTAAGAATAGGTATTAGTGCCATAATCTTGTTTTTAATTATTAGAGGTATTAATATTTATGGAGATTTAAAGCCATGGTCCGTTCAAAATACTGGTCGAAAAACAATACTATCTTTCTTTAATATCACCAAATACCCGCCTTCATTAGTATATGTTTTAATAACTATTGGACCTTCATTATTACTTTTATACTACTTAGAAACTATAAAAAATAAAATTACAGACTTCTTTTTAGTCTTTGGGAGAGTGCCTTTATTTTATTATTTCTTGCACATATTGGTTATTAGATGTTCTGCAATTTTGGGGATTGTTCTATTAAATTCTAATTGGAAAGAGATACTATCTAAGATCTCTAAAAACCCCATTGCTGGTATCGCGTCTCATGGGTATAATTTACCAATTGTTTATACTGTATGGTTATTTGTTATTATAATACTTTATTTCCCTTGTAAAAAGTACATGATTTATAAGGCTGTTAATAAAGACAAATGGTGGTTGAGTTATTTATAATACCAATTAACCTTTTAATAGCCGCATATAAATTGGTATAACTAATCTCTTAACTTTCCTGTAAACACACTAACCTTAGCATTAAAAGGATTACCAGAAGCTCGGCGTAACATAACTATTTGTCCACAATGCCACAATGCATCTGCTATAGGACCATTAATAATATTCCAAAACGGAAATCTTTCGTTATTAAACTCACTTAAATCTTTAGTGTCTCTTAAAATATCTGAAGCTTTTTTAAAATTAAGAAGTGTTTGCCTTCGTTTTTCTTTAAAGGTCATAGAGCTTTCATCTGCCTTAAATTCTTTAGAAATTGAACTCAATATAAAGTTTGACAATTCATAAATATGCTGTAATGTTTCCCCTGAGGTTCTTCCCATTTCGCTTGGTCTATATGCCAAATCTTTTGCGACTAAACCTTCTGTTGCCCAATAAAACCTAAATCCCAAACCATCTATCATTCTGGAAACAGACGTTCCCGCTGTATAGACTTCAGCTGGTTTAGGAATTTCATAATACGGTAGTTCTATATTTTTCTGTGCCATAACCAATATTGATGCAAATAAACCAGTGACTAAAAATATGCGCTTCATTTTATTATAGATAATATGTTATGCAATATTAGTTTATTTATTCGATCTTTTAGAAAGAAGATATTAAATTAACCTGAGCTCGACCTAAGAACACTGTTTTTCAAAATACAAATACCTATCTATCAATTACTTAATTTAAATAAGTGCATTATGTCGCTCTTGAGGCTATGAAAATCTATTAAATTCTAGCTAAAAACCACTAAACACACCATCTTCTTCCTTAAATTACTATAGACTAGCGCGCTAGTCTATAGTAATTATAAGTTGAATCTAGCATGTTTATTGAATTTTATCTATGATTCTTAAATCGAATTCAGGTTAAATTATAAATGAATTGTTCTATTTCTTAAAGTGGCTAAAATACCCCATATTACCTGAGTTCAATAAAAAAAAAAGCCACCTGAATATAAAACTCAGATGGCTTTTTATTATAATGATAATTAAGGAAAACTAATTACTTAGTCTTTCCATCCATTTTATCTTTAAGCGCTTGTAAAGCATCATTAGCATCACCTAACGTTGGTTTTGCTTCTGCAGCAGCACTAGCAGCCTTTTTAGCAGCAGCTCTTACATTTGCAGCTTCTTCAGCTTTGTGTATTGCGGCATGCGATGCCACTACACGTTTAAATTCTTTATTAAATTCAATAATCTTGAATTCTGCTTTTTCACCTTTCTTAAGCTTACTTCCATCTTCTTTCTCTAAGTGACGTGTCGGTACAAAAGCTACGATATCTTCGTTAAACACTATAGTAGCACCTTTATCAACTATTTCAGAAATTTCAGCTTCGTGAGTTGTATTTAAAGCAAAATCTGTTTCATACTTATCCCAAGGGTTATCTGTTGTTTGTTTATGCCCTAAACTTAATTTACGTCCTTCAACATCTAATTCTAAAACAATAACATCTAACTTATCACCTACTGCACAGAACTCAGACGGGTGCTTGATTTTCTTAGTCCAAGATAAATCAGAGATGTAAATTAATCCATCAATACCTTCTTCTAATTCAACAAATACACCAAAGTTTGTAAAGTTACGTACAACACCTGTGTGCTTAGAACCTAATGGATATTTACCTGTAATATCTGTCCATGGATCTGGCGTTAATTGCTTGATACCAAGTGACATTTTACGATCTTCTCTATCAAGTGTTAAGATAACAGCCTCTACCTCATCTCCTACAGACACGAAATCTTGAGCTGAACGTAAGTGCGTAGACCAAGACATTTCAGATACGTGAATTAATCCTTCAACACCATCTGCTACTTCTATAAATGCACCGTAATCTGCAATGACTACTACTTTACCTTTTACTTTATCTCCTACTTTAACCTCTTCTCCAAGAGCTTCCCATGGATGCTTGCTTAATTGCTTAAGACCTAATTGGATTCTTGATTTGTCCTCATCGAAATCAAGGATTACAACATTAAGTTTTTGATCTAATTCTACAATCTCATTTGGATGATTAATTCTAGACCAAGATAAATCTGTAATATGTACTAATCCGTCAACACCTCCAAGATCAATAAATACCCCGTAAGATGTAATGTTTTTAACCACACCTTCTAATACTTGACCTTTTTCTAATTGACCAATAATTTCTTTCTTTTGTTCTTCAATATCAGCCTCAATAAGTGCTTTATGAGAAACAACTACGTTTTTAAATTCGTGGTTGATTTTTACAACCTTAAATTCCATTGTTTTATTTACGTACTGATCGTAATCTCTAATTGGTTTAACATCAATTTGAGATCCTGGTAAGAATGCTTCAATGCCAAAAACATCTACAATCATACCTCCTTTTGTTCTACACTTAACAAAACCATTAACGATTTCACCTGTTTCATGAGCTTTGTTTACACGATCCCATGCTTTGATAACACGTGCTTTTCTGTGAGATAATACTAATTGCCCTGTAGCGTCTTCACGTACATCAATTAATACCTCAACTTTATCCCCAACTGCTAAGCCAGGATTGTAACGAAATTCGTTTAATGAAATTACACCTTCAGACTTTGCATTAATGTCTATAATTGCATCTCTGTCTGTGATGTGAATTACTTTACCTTCAACAACTTCGTCATCTAAAGTGTCTACAAAATTTTCTGCTACTAATTTTTCAAATTCTTGAAGTTGTTTGTCATCTACTTCGTCAATACCTTCTTGGTAATTGTGCCAGTTAAACTCTTTTAAGAATTTTTCAGGATTTGCTTGTGCTTCAGATACTACTGGAGCCTCAACTGTTACTTGTGCTTCTCCCGATACTTCAGGATCAGCTTGTTTTGCTTTTTCAGCCATTTAAATTTAACAATACTTAGATTTCCACCTTCGTGAAAACGCAATTGCATTGCGATTTGTATTCTGCATTTTCCAAAAAGTTAAGTGCCTAAAACACAGAAGTGTTATAAATTAAATTTTCTAAATCCTTTTCATCTTTTCGTTATAGCACTAAAAAGGTGCGCAAAAATACATATTTTCAGACAATTAGCCTAATCTTAAAGCGACTTAAATATGAAATAAGGCTTTTATTTGGTAATTTTTAAATGTGCTAATCTAAGTAATTAGCATTATTTTTCTTTTTTCTGTAAAAAGCGCTACATGTAATTATTTTAAATAATTCTATTCTGCACTAAAAAAATGATTTTTTATTGTGAGTTTCATCTTTCTTTTTTTACCTTTAGAAACGTTAATAAACAAATTATAAAATAATGGCTGTAAAATTAAAATACCAAGACGTTTTAAATTTAGGAGAATCTTTAAACATTCAAAATGGAGATGTAAAAGAAGAGAACGGACAATTAAAAGTAACTGGAACTGCTAACACACCATACGAAAAAGACTTAATTTGGGATAAAATAAAAGAAATAGGCGGTGAAAATCCTGCTGATATTATGGCTGATATACAAGTTGCTGATAGCAGCGTTTACCACAGACACGTTGTTAAAAGTGGAGAAACATTAGGTAAAATAGCAAAACAATACTATGATAATGCTTCTAAGTATCAGGAAATTTTCAAAGCTAATTCAGATATTTTAAAGAATCCAGATGTTATCCATCCTGATCAAGAGTTAATTATTCCAAATTTAGGGTAATCTACCTCGGGGTAAGCCCACAAGGCATTGATTGAAAAAACATTTTTATTTCGAGGCAAGCCTTGGAGTATTTAAATCTCGATTATCGAGTAAAATAAAAAATTTCTTGAAACGAACTATCCCCGAGGCAGAGCCATAGGGGTATGCTTCGACTGCGCTCAGCACAGGTTTCGCTCGTTTCATTTTGACCTTATGGTCAAAAACCGAAATTTCACTATTTAGATTCCCGTTTTCACGGGAATGACAACTTCTTCGGAAACCCCAACGCAGAGCGTCGAGGAATTCTTTTCGATTAAACCATACAAAAGCTCTAAGAACAATTAATTCTTAGGGCTTTTTGTTTTATGAATTATAAAAACGTTCTACAATCTTATCGTAGCTTTTAATTGTTTTTTTACACCAATCCAGTCGTTTTTCTAATTTTTCTTGCTCGGTCAATTCCCACTTAATAGTACTCGCTTTTAATCTGGTTGTTACATCTTGCAAAATAATCGCTGCAGATACAGATATATTTAAACTCTCGGTAAATCCTACCATAGGAATTTTTAAAAACGCATCTGCATTACTTAGCACTTCTTCAGATAGTCCTTCGGTTTCTCTTCCAAAGAAAAAACACGACTTTTTTGTGATATCAAAATCTTTTAAATCGCAATCATTTTTGTGAGGTGTTGTGGCCACAATTTGATAGCCTTTCTCTTTTAAATTTTCAAGACAAGACCTAACCGAATGGTAACGATTTAAATCCACCCACTTTTGAGCTCCCATGGCTATTTCTCTATCAATATGTTTGCTGTTTTGCTCCTCTACGATACTTAATTCTTGTATACCAAATACATCACAACTTCGCATTACAGCACTGGTGTTATGTAATTGATACACATCCTCTGTAGCTACTGTAAAATGTTTTGTTCTTTGAGCTAATACTTTTGCAAATTTTTCTCTACGCGAATCGGTTAAATAAGATTCCAGGTGGTTTAATAATTGTTCGTCTACCATGGGTCAAAATTAGCAAAGTTTTTGGCATTGTTATAACAAACTAATTAGTCTATATTTATACAATGAAAAAACACATTGTAGTACTTACTGGCGCTGGTATTAGCGCCGAAAGTGGCATTAAAACGTTTAGAGATGCAGATGGTTTATGGGAGGGGCATGATGTTATGGAAGTTGCGACTCCTCAAGGTTTTACTAAAAACCCTGCTTTGGTTTTAGATTTTTATAACCAACGCAGACGCCAACTATTTGATGTAAAGCCTAACTCGGCACATATAGATTTGGCAAAACTTGAAAACGATTATAACGTCACAATAATCACTCAAAATGTAGATGATTTACATGAACGCGGAGGAAGTAGTAACATTATCCATTTACATGGTGAGTTATTAAAAGTACGTAGTACTCACGATGAAACAGATGTAAAAGAATGGAAAACCGATATTGTTCTAGGAGATACTTGTAGTAAAGGCTATCAACTAAGACCACATATAGTTTGGTTTGGAGAAGATGTCCCTATGATTGAAAAAGCTGTTGCTATTTGTGAAACTGCCGATATTTTAGTGATTATAGGTACTTCTATGCAAGTTTACCCAGCTGCAAGTTTAAAAAACTATGTTCCTGAAAACACACTAACTTATTTTATTGATCCTAAACCCAATATTGAAAGCTCAAAACATCTCACTGTTATTGCCGAACCTGCTACGGTTGGCGTTAAAAAACTTATGCAACTGTTAAAATAGTATAAAACAAAAGGCGAACTTGCTAACAGGTTCGCCTTTAAAATTATTAGCTTGTACTTTTAATTATAGCTATTGCTTCAAAATCTTTTTGACAACCTTCCCTTTTGAAGTACTTATTAAAGCGATATAAATTCCAGAAGATAATTGAGATACCTCTTTAAAAGAAGCCACCATTACACCTGATAGATTATAAATTTTAACATCTTCCACATCTATACTTGTATGGATAATTAATTCTTCTTGTACTGGGTTAACAATAATTATATCATCATTAAACACTTCCTCTGTAGACACACTTAGTGTAGAATCTTCTGTAATGGTAGGTACATCCACATCTCCAGAAGTATTTCCAACGGCATCTATAGCTTGCACCACAAAATTATTAGCACTATTTGCTGTTAAGTTTACAGAGAAACTCCAGGCATTGCCAGTTACAGTAGCTGAGCCTAAAGACGTTGTATTATCTGCAGTACCATCATTATCACTATCTATATAAGCGTGCACCAATACGCCATTCTCTGTATGTGTTCCAGAGATGGTTTGTGTTGCTGCATCTACGGTGATAGCACTAGCGGGTATTGTTACTACTGGATTTGCAGGATTTGTTGAATCTTCGATAATGGTAGGTACATCCACATCTCCAGAAGTATTTCCAACGGCATCTATAGCTTGCACCACAAAATTATTAGCACTATCTGCTGTTAAGTTTACAGAGAAACTCCAGGCATTGCCAGTTACAGTAGCTGAGCCTAAAGACGTTGTATTATCTGCAGTACCATCATTATCACTATCTATATAAGCGTGCACCAATACACCATTCTCTGTATGTGTTCCAGAGATGGTTTGTGTTGCTGCATTTATGGTGATAGCACTAGCGGGTATTGTTACTACTGGATTTGCAGGATTTGTTGAATCTTCGATAATGATAGGAACATCTACATCACCTGAAACATTCCCTGAAGCATCTTCTGCTTGCACCACAAAATTATTAGCACTATCTGCTGTTAAGTTTACAGAGAAACTCCAAGCATTGCCAGTTACAGTAGCTGAGCCTAAAGACGTTGTATTATCTGCAGTACCATCATTATCACTATCTATATAAGCATGCACTACTACGCCATTTTCTGTATGCGTTCCAGAGATGGTTTGTGTTGCTGCATTTATGGTGATAGCACTAGCGGGTATTGTTACTACTGGATCAACTGGCGCAGTAACATCTTGACAAAAATCAAAATTATCTACTGCGACATATACAAAATCTGCTGTGATTTGAATCTCAATTTCATCTACTAAGCTCGCTGAAACATCATTACCATCCAATGAAGAAAAATCTACTACTAAGAATCCATTATTCCCTTGTGATGTAGAAGTTGGAAAAGTTGTATTTGCTGTATTTAAAGTTGCTGTAAATACTTGAAGGTTATTTTCTTTTCCTGTAATGGTTACAGTACCGTCTGCTGTTGGGTTTGATCCCGCAGCGATAGAAGACAAGTAAACGGCCATTGTATTCATACTAAAATCGGCGCCATCTGAAGTTTTGATACTAAACGTTCCTACTCCAGTTCCTTCGTTATCTAAAAAGACATCTGAACCTCCTGCTCCTGCCCCAGTATCATCAAAAACATCTAAACCTCCTGTAACTTCAAAAGTAAAACCATTACTAGAAAATGTAGTCCCTCCAGCACTTTCCGATTCAAAAGTGACTACAAAACACTCAGATCTGGTAAAAACTTGCCCACTATTGAATGCTAAAGGCGGTGTATTTCCTAATACATCCTGAATATCTGTATTTGATTTTAAGTTTACCTTTAGTGTTCCTTCTCCAACAAGGTTTTCTATACCTAACGTATACTGATTGCCACTTCCTGTAATCATAGAATTAATAGTTGCTGTTAAATTACCTGTAGTGACTAATTCAAAATCATCGGCAGTTACATTAGTTACATTTTCATTAAAGGTTACATTTGCATCAAGGGATGTTGCCGTACTTAAAGGAGTTCCTGAAAAAGAAATACTTTGCACTTCTGGTACAAAAGTATCTGCTAGACCTTCTTCACAAAATTCAAAATGATCTATGGATATATATACAAATGATCCACCTAACACAATTTCAACTTCATCAATATTTGTGAAACTAAAATCGGCTGTACCATCTGTAGCTGTATTTAAATTAAAAAAGCCATTATCTCCATTCATAATAGACGTTGGAAACCCTCCTGTTTTTTCTATTGTATAAACAGATGCTCCCGCTAATTTACCATTTAGAGTAATTGATCCATCATTTGTTGGAGCACTTCCGTTAGTTAATGACGAAAGATATAGATCAATTGTATCTAGTCTAAACTCAGTACCACCATTTGCTGTAATAGAAACAGTAGCTCCTGAACCAGAATTATCCAAATAATAGTCTGAACCACCAGCTCCAGAGTTGGTAATTGTTTTTATACTAAGCCCTGATGCTGTAAAATCGATACCATTACTTGAAAAAGTAGTTGCTCCTACCATCAAGCCCTCAAAAGACTCTTCAAAACACGAAGAAACAGTATGCGCCTCCCCTAATGTAAATGCAGGCGTATTACCATTAGTCCCATTTCCATTTCCTGTACTATCTATAATATCTGTATTTGCATTAAGATCAACACTTACAGAACCTTCTCCTGCAATCCCTGTAATTGTAAGCGTATACGTTGTTCCCGAACCAGAAATACTACTATCAATGGTTCCAGTTGCTGTTCCTGTAAGATCTATTGTGAAATCATCTACACTAACATTAGTTGCAGCCTCACTAAATGTAACCTCCATATCAATAGTATCTGCTGTAGTTGCAGGGCTACCCACCACTTCTATACTTTCAACAGAAGGAGGAACAGTATCTGCTGCTAAAGCTGTCCAACTAAAGGCATCTAACGCTAAATAATCGAAGTTTCCTGTAGATGTAATGATTAATTGATCTATTGGTAACAGTGTATGATCTGTTGTATCCTCATTAGCAAAATCAATAAATGTAAACCCGTTATTTGGGGTAAAGGTTGATACATTAGAAAAACCCGATGTTTTTGTAAAGGTAAAGACATTTGCATTGTCTTTTCTACCCTCAAAAGTAACTGTTCCAGAACCATTTCCTATTCCACTAGTAGCACAAAATAAATACAAACTATTAATTATGAAATCAGTGCCTGAATCTGATGAAATTGTAAAACTACTCCCATTGTTTTCTCCATTATTACCATCAGAATTATCCATAAAACGATTATCAGGCATAGTGCCATTCCAACCTCCTCCATTGAATATAAAAAGACGATAAGTCTCAGCACTAGTAATATTAAATAGTTGCCCGTTGTCTGTAAAAGACGAGGAATCATCTGACTCAGATTCAAAAACTTCTGTTGTTTGCGCTTCACTCATTCCATAGGAAGATAATAGTATTAGCAATAGCACATAAAAATAATTTGTTCTCATAAATTTGTTGATTGGTTATAATTTTCACTTATACTCTACAAGCCATTTGGGCTCTTTATCTATTATATACATTAATTTAAATGACTTTTCCTCTTTTAAATTACTTAATGACCCAACACAAAAAGGATTTGTAATTAAGGACTCTGCCTTTACTATAGTTTCTTCTTTATAAACTTTAAGTTCTGTAAAAACACATAAATCTGTTGGTTCTTTTTCTGGATTTTTCACATTTATCCAGCCGCTATCAAAAAAAATGTCATCGTCTCTTTTAGCATAATTCATTTCTTTCTCTATCTTAAATATATCTCTTGAATAATTAGACTTAAAAGACAAGTCTCCTTTCGTTTCATATATATTAGCTTTACACTCTAAAACAGGTTCATTTCGTTGTACGGAATACCCTAATTTAATAGACACCTCTTGCGGAATTAAAATACCATCTTGTTTTAGTTGAGGGATTAAATTTTGAGTTATTGCTACTTGTGGTTCCCTGGTAAGGGCTTTAAACATGGTTTCTGTAACAATCAAATCTAACTTTGTTGGATGTTGATACTTAATAGCATCTGCAACCACAATATGTTCCACCATTTTTTGAAGCGCTAAGGTTTTTATAATTCTTTTTAGCCCGTATATTGAAGACTTATTTATATCTATAAATGACACGCATAATTGATCATTTCTTACTAAATCAAGTACAGGTATTAATAATGGCGCATAAGGTCCACACCCTGCGTACAAGATATGGACATTTTCTCCTTTTCTATTGATTAACAGGTCATTGATAGCTTGATATACACCTTTAATAAAACTACTAGTTCTCTTGTAATCTAAAATACATTCGGCAGCATAGCGCTCACATAATGCTAAACCATGTGACAACTGCACATCATTTAGATTATTTGAAGCTATTGGAAATTGTTTATAAAACTCGAATAAGTCATGAATAGCCTTTTTCGAAGTCTCTTTGGTAGAATTCAAAATATTTAATGTAATCTTTTTTAAAGATAGTATCATTTCCTCCATACTTAAAGTCTATTAGCTTCTAGAAGGAAAAACCCCTACCAAAGCAACAATATAGTTAATGGCTAAAAATGGCGATCTATTTTCATGACTTAAGTTTCCCCCTGTATTCCCAATAGTGGTTGTCGCAGTAGATGCATTACCTCCATTTAATGCTACATTTGGCGTTTCATTGTTATATCCTAATGTCCCATTAAAAACTCTTCCCGTAAGACTTCCCGGTTGTGCTAGTGTACTTCCATTAGTTGGAGCGCTTATCGATGCATTTCCAGAACTAGCACCAATGTTTATTTGAACAGTGGTACCTGCTGTATGGCTATGTGATGGTATCTGGGTTTGATTAAGTGTTACTGTTTCAACCCCTCCTTTTTGTCCTAATCTGTAATCTGATAAGCCTGGACCATTTCGAGGTCCTATAGGAGCTCTTCCTCTTAAATCTGGTAAGCCAAATGTTGTACGCCCATCGCCTCCATAGACAGTTCCTAATATAGAGAATAATGCGGAATTTTGTGCAATTGGTAATAATTGACCATCACAAAAAGCCCATCCTCGAGGGGCAAAGTTTCCTGAAAATAAAATGATTTGACCTAAAAGTGGTTCCATAATATGTAATTTTTATTAATTAATAAATTAGTGACTAATTCTTTTTTATACCTGTAACTAGAACCTCAAATTCATCTAAACTAACAGGAACTAACGTTCCATTAGTGGTGCTTAAATGAGACGTTCCGTATTCGTCTACCATTAAGGTTAGTTGCCCCCCGCCTTCATAGCGGTAATAGCCTTCTGTAGTTGTAGAGCGTACTAATACTCCCCATGTCTCAGATATATTTGGATACCCTGAGATTTTTTTCTCTCCTAAATCAATAAAATTTAAATACCCCATACCTGGAATATCAAAATAAATACTGCCTTGCTTATCAAAAGTGTGTGCACCTCCACTTTTAGTTATTACAGTACTATCTGAAGCTGTAATTGGCCACGCATAATTGTTTTTAAAAATAAGTGTATACATCTATAAATTATTGGTTAATAGCTCTTATTTAATACTGTATCCTGTGCAGTTATTAGTGTTGTAAATCGTTGACCTACACACATCCCTAAATTCACATATTTCATACCAGATAGTACCCCTGCATCACTACTTAATACATTTAATTTTAATAACTGTCCAAACTTGCAAACTACAAATAGACCTTCTTGTGGATGCGCATGAATAATCTCTCCAGAAACACGTCCCAATAGAGGAGCTTGACTGCTAACTCGAACAACTTCTATAAATCTAATCTCTCCTCCTTGATAATAAGTTCCTGCACCAGCATAGCTAGGATTGCATGCATTTACTAAAAACTCTATTTCATCTGCTGTTTGGTTTTCCCAATCTATAAATAACCTGTGCCCCTTAGGCTTAGGGTTATACTTTGCTGTTTCACTTGGTTGTTCTGTATATTTTGATGTATCTTTTATTCTCTCTAATACGTTCTTAACTATTCCTTGACATTGTAATGTTAATTTAGACATCAACATCCCGTAAGTCTCTCCTAATATTACAGGAACTTTTTTTTGAAGTAATAACATTCCTGTATCCCAATTATCATCCATTTTATGAACAGAAATAGCCGTTTCCTTAGTCCCCTTTTTTAATGTCCAAAACACAGGATTAGCCCCTCTGTTTTCTGGTAATCTTCCAAAGTGAACATTTATAAAGCCATACTTTGGCAGCGTTAATGTAGTCTGCGGTATTTTATGCCCTAAACCACATACTAAAACAAAATCAATCTCTTTTTCCTTTAATAGTTTTGGTAATCTTTCTGTTAACTCCTTCTTTTTATGTGTATAAATTGGCACATCGTAAGCATTTGCATCAAAGTATTTATACGACGTGTCATTGAGAAAGATTGCTAATAAATTTGTAGTTATACGCAATTCTTCAATCAATACAGAGCAGGATGGTAAACTTCCTATTAAAATGGTATTAAACATCCTGTTTTTTGTATTCATGCTCATATATTATGCAATTAACACCCTTGAATCTTCTCCAAATTGAGATGTTACTGTAATCTTATTTCCATATGCATTCATAAATACCCAATCGTTACTCTGCCCTTTTTTTAATGATCGCATTTTATGAGGTGTAAATAGTTTAATTTTGGACACTACTTTTTGTTCATCTTTTTCATCAATTTCTATCGCTATAGACCTTATAAAATCTTCATAGGCATACACTTGTTTAAAGCTTATTTTTCTGTAGGAGTTTTTAGTTGTATTAACTAATAAAAAGGCTTCGTTTTCTTTTATTATTGGGAATAATTTTAGAGATGAAGTAAAACATATGCCTTGACTTATTTCTATATTTTTTTTAGCTATTTTTTCTAAAAAAGACGAGGATAGGTTTGACACTTTTATTAAGGGAAAACTTTTGTTTAAATCACTTAACAATTTATTTTGCCTATTACTTAAAGTACCATAAACGAACGCTGGTACAGATAACATTCCTGTGAAAAGGACTGAATTAGTTATAAAATTTCTACGATTCATAAACCAAGATTTAGTTATTTAATTTTTAGAAACTATTTTTTACAAGAAAACTATACAAATACCATTCTTAATAGTGATCTAAATTAGTTAATAATAACATCACCAATCCTTACTTTGAGGATAGTGATGCATAATTTTATACATACATAACGAACCATTCAATCTACAAACTTGTAAACCGAATAATTTTATAACCAGTTATCTTTAGGGAGAAGAAAGAATTTAAAGTAAAAAACTAATGTACTTTAAATATGAGATGTTTTTAAATGTTTAAGAAAATTTAGAAACCTGAAATAGGAACTCTCAAAATAAGTGTGTTTTAACATTTTGTTATAAGGTTTGGTTGGTTATTGATTTCATAAATATAAAAATTTTTTTTAACATATTAGGCATTAACTTAAACTACAACTAAAAAAGATTAGCCCTCCGCATAATTAAAAACAGCTTATTTTATATGATGCAACAGCATTTACGTGTAAAGAAAAATATATGTTTTGAGAAACATATAAGTCTAAAAAATAGTTAATTCTTTGTGCTTTAAATTGCTATAATAAAATAGAGGGGCACGTTCTAGTTTTTTTTACCTAGTGCCAGCAACCCCAATACGGGACCTAGAGCTAAAATTATGTAAACAAAAACCGAATTGGTAATAAGTGTAATTTCGTTTAATAATTGAATACTAACAATCGTTATTGAAAACCCAATACAGTTTACAATAGTTAATGCTGTACCTTTTATATTAGGCATCGCATTTTGAGCCACTAATGTGGAAAACAAAGGCGAATCTGCTATTACAACAATGCCCCAAAACAATAAAAATGTTATAAATAAATAACTATCAAGAAATTTAAACGCAAATGGTATTAGTAAGCAACATATACAAGATGACAATAACATAGTAAAAGCCACTTTTTTCTCACCAAAACGTAAAGACAGATAGCCACTTGCAATACATGCCAAACAACCAATACCTATAACCATAAAGGAAAGTAACGGAATATTGAATGTCGTTTCAGGATGCAATAGACCATAAGCTTTCAATATCACAGGTACAAAAACCCAAAAGGCGTATAACTCCCACATGTGTCCAAAATATCCAAAGGCAGCGGCACGAAAAGATTTATTTTTAAACACTTTAAAAAAAGCAGACACATCCATACGCTTACTCGAATTTCTATAAGGACCATCTGGAACTAACAAAACCATTAATAAACCTCCCATAGCAGCTAAACTAGACGTGGCTATTAATACTGTTTTCCAAGAGATGGTGTGCGTTATATCTTTTAGTAAATGCGGAAAAGCTGTTCCTAAAACCAATGCACCAACTAAAAACCCTAAAGATTTCCCCAATCCTTTTTCATAGTGATCTGCTGCTATTTTCATACCTATTGGATAGATCCCAGCCAGAAAGTACCCTGTTAAAAAACGTAATATTAGGATACTTGCTAATGTATGATGCTCCCATATTGTACCAAGGTTACATAAAGCACCTAAAAGAGCACTCACAAAAAAGACTTTTGAAGGCGAAAAACGATCGGCTATAGTAAAAATTGCAAATGTTAAAGTACCGCAAATAAATCCGAATTGCACTGCTGAAATTAAATGCCCTAAAGCACTATTTTTTAAATCAAAAAACAATAAAAGTTCTTCCATAACACCATTTCCTGCAAACCAAAGTGAAGTACAACAGAATTGTGATATAACAATAATAGGTAAAACTAATTTAGGTGATTTCATTTACTAAAAATACTTATTGGTTTTCGATAACTCTAAAGGTTAAATTTATTCTTGGTGTCTTTACTTTTTTTGTTGGTGGTAATCTATGTAACCAATTAGATTGTGTTGTGCCTCTCATAACCAATAAACTGCCTTTTTCCAAAACTATAGAAACAGACTGTTTTGTTTTTTTATGTTTAAACAAAAACTTGCGTTCGGCTCCAAAACTCAAGGATGCTATCGCTCCATTTTTTTTTAAATCTTTTTCGCCATCACTATGCCAACTCATCCCCTCTTCTCCATTATGATACAGATTGAGTAAGCATGAATTGAATGTTTCTCCTGTTCTCTCTTCAACTATGGCTTTTAATTCTAAAAGTTCTTTCGTCCATGGCAATGCAGATTTTGTAACTTTAGAATAGGTATATTTAAACGATGTATCTGCATACCAGGCAACCTTACGTTTAGTTACTATTAATTTTCCTAAAATAATGGATTCGTCATTTCTCCAAGCAATATCATGTAATAATACCTTAAAATACTTTTGAGCGTTATCAATCCCCAATACTTTTCCATAGTAATTAACTTCTCCGTCGTAAGGCAAGAGATTAGACAACCTATCTTGGTTAAATAAATCCATTTCTACTCATTTTTATGCTTCTCTTCAATCCACTTACTCATAAACTTAGTACTTTGCATGGTATGGTGTTGCAACATTAAACCTGTAAAGTTATTAAGTCGTTTTTCTTTTAATTCCTTTATCGTTTTTTCTAGTATTATAGAAAATTCTTCTTGATGCATTACTTTATTAAACCGCTCATTTATGACTTTAAAGCCTCTATTTTGAAACTTATTCCAATGCTCTTGATTCTTATATAACTCTACAGACTTATTAGCAAACATTTGCGCATTATCTTCTACAAAACCATTTACTGGTAATGCTCCAAACATACCCTCTGCTCCTATTTTGGTTGTTACACATGGTGTTCCATACTGCATAGCATCTATTAATTTCCCCTTTAGCCCTGCTCCAAATCTAATTGGCGCTAAACAAACTCTAGCCTTTTGCATTACTGTAGAAACATCTTCAGCAAAGCCTTTTACTAAAAACCCTTGCTTTTCATTATGTAGCTGCTGTACTTTTTGCGATACATAAGCGCCATAGATATGTAATGCTGTTTTAGGCAATTGCTTTCTTATTCTTGGCCAAATAGTTTCTTTTAAATACAGTACCGCATTGTAGTTTGGCTCATGTAAAAAGTTACCAATGCTTATAAAATGCTCACGCCTTTCATAATTTGGAAGTTTTTCTATGGCTTCATTCGAAATTTCATCTAACAAAAACGGCACATATGCTAAAAGTGATTCTGGCACATTAAACTCTGTTTTAAGTAGCTCTATTTCTATTTCAGAAATTATTAAACTTAAATCGCACCTGTAAATACTGGCTATTTCTCGCTTAGCAGTTTCGTTAAACAAATAATGGATATCAAAATTAGCTTTGTCTTTAAATGCCTGCTGCCTACCGCGTCGCAAACAATGTAAATCTTCGGTATCTAGAATACGTAAGGCATTTGGACAATGTTCTCCAATACGCCAACCAAATTGCTCTTCCATCATAAAACGATCAAAAAGCACAATCTTAGGCTGCAGTTGTTTTATAAAATCGTCAAAACTAGAATGGTTTAACTTTATAGTTATTTGAGAAACACCAATAGTCTCTAAATTAAACGCATTATCGCTTTTGGCGCACGGACTGGCGAATGTGATCTTGTAGCCTTGCGAAAGAAAAAAGGTTATTAGTTGCAACATTCTACTACCTGCTGCCGAGCTTTTTGGTTCGGGCCAAACATAGCCAATAATAAGTAAGCGCTCTTTTATCATTTAAATTTTTAACTGTTAATTATTGTGGCTCTGGCAATAAACTATACTTAAAACGCACTTGTTTTGCCCAATCTACAAGAGCTTTTATATCCTCTTCACTTAAGTTAGCGTCTTTATGTGTCCAAGTATATGATTTTAAAGGCATACTTTTATCTTCAACCATTTCAATAAGTTCTTCAAACTTATGATCTTTTCGTTTTATCGCATTTCCCTCCCATTTAGACACATTAAAATGTTTCTTCCCATGTTTAATATGATCTGCCATCCAGTAATTAACAGGCGTGATATTATTATACCAAGGGTAAACGGTCACATCACTGTGACAATCGTAACAACTTTGTTTTAAAATACCTTTTATATGATCTGGAGGATTTGTTTCAGATTCAAAATAAGCTATAGTATCTATAGAGCCTTCGTTTTTTTCAGGTCGAAAAAACTGTGCCAATACAAATAGCAAAATAAGTCCTAAGAATACTTTTTTTAACAACTTCATTTTAATTATTTTTAAATGTTAAAAATAAGAAAACCTTTTTTGAGTACAGACCAACTTTATAATGAGCTAAACTACGTAAATCACTCCAGAGAAAAACGCTTGTATTATGCTAATTTAGTGATTAATAATCCTGAGTTAATTCCTAAATTACTGGACATACTTTTTATGGTTGATGATAAAATCTCTCCCAGAGCTGCTTGGGTTTTAGAATTTATGTGTAGTCAAGATATAAAATACTTGATCCAATATTTAGATCGATTTACAGCAAATCTACATAAAGTTCATATCGATTCTGCAGTGCGGCCTGTAGCTAAAATATGTGAGATACTTGCTAAAGCTTACACATCTAAAACAGATAACAAAATAAAAACAGCTCTAAATAGAACCTATAAAGAGCGTATTATAGAAACCTGCTTTGATTACATGATTAATAACAAAAAGGTCGCTGCTAAAGCCTATGGCATGACAACACTGTTTTTATTAGGAGAAGAATTCGATTGGGTACATCCTGAATTAAAACTTATTTTAGAACGTGATTTTCATTCTCAAAGTGCGGCGTTTAAAGCCAGAGCAAAGCAGATACTAACAAAGTTGAAAAAGGACAAGTAGTTAGTTGTTAGTTGTTAGTTGTTAGTTGTTAGTTGTTAGTTGTTAGTTGTTAGTTGTTAGTTGTTAGTTGTTAGTTGAAAAATGCCAAAACGCCATAAAATACCCAACTTTAATTTTTAACTAAAATTAAAGCATCAACTCGCCAAAGCTTTCTCCTTCTGCCCCACTCTAACCTTTTAAACTTTCCAACTTTTAAACTTTTAAACTTTTAACTAAAAACATCAACTCCTCCAAACTTTCATCTCCTAACCTTCTAATCTCAAAACTTTAAACTTTGAACTTTGAACTTTGAACTTTGAACTTTGAACTTTGAACAAAACTAAGCAAACTTAGCGCTTCTTACTTCTTACTTCTAACTTTCTTTCCTATATTTGCAACTTCTTAAAATCTAACAGAAGATGTCTTTATCACCGCTTAACGCTATTTCGCCAATTGATGGTCGCTACAGAACTAAAGTCAACGCATTAGCGCCTTTCTTTTCTGAAGAAGCCTTAATAAAATATCGTGTTTTAGTTGAAATTGAATATTTTATTGCGCTTTGCGAAATTCCATTACCACAACTAAAAGATGTTGACAATTCTATTTTTGATAGTTTAAGAGCTATTTATAAAGATTTTTCTTCGGAAGATGCTTTAGCTATAAAAAAGATTGAAGGCGTTACAAACCATGATGTTAAAGCAGTTGAATATTTTATCAAAGAAAAATTTGATGCCTTAGGGTTATCTAAGTATAAAGAATTTATTCACTTTGGATTAACGTCTCAAGACATTAACAACACAGCCATTCCTTTAAGTATTAAGGAAGCGATGAACGCTATTTACGTTCCTGAATATTTTACGGTTTTAAACAAACTGAAAGAACTGGTTAAAGCATGGGAAAGCGTTTCTATGTTGGCTAGAACTCACGGGCAACCAGCTTCTCCTACACGTTTAGGTAAAGAAATAGACGTGTTTGTTGTACGATTGGAAGAACAGTTTAATTTACTAAACGATGTACCTAGCGCAGCCAAGTTTGGAGGTGCAACAGGTAATTTTAATGCGCATCATGTAGCGTATCCAGATATAGACTGGAAAGCTTTTGGTACTTCTTTTGTACAAGAAAAATTAGGATTGCAACACTCCTTCCCTACTACTCAAATAGAGCATTACGACCATATGGCGGCTTTGTTTGATACGTTAAAGCGTATAAATACTATAATTATAGATTTAGACCGTGATGTATGGACCTATGTGGCCATGGATTACTTTAAACAAAAAATAAAAGCTGGAGAAGTAGGCAGTTCTGCAATGCCACACAAAGTAAATCCTATAGATTTTGAAAACTCTGAAGGGAATTTAGGTATCGCTAATGCTATTTTTGAGCACCTTTCTGCTAAATTACCTATTTCAAGATTACAGCGTGATTTAACAGACAGTACTGTGTTAAGAAATGTAGGTGTTCCTTTTAGCCACACAATAATTGGCTTTAAGTCTACGTTAAAAGGATTAAATAAATTATTATTAAACGAAAGTAAATTTGCTGAAGATCTCGAAAACAATTGGGCTGTAGTTGCTGAGGCTATCCAGACCATACTAAGACGTGAAGGTTACCCCAATCCCTATGAAGCGTTAAAAGGTTTAACAAGAACAAACGAAACAATTAATCAAGCATCTATCGCTTCGTTTATTGACACCTTAGACGTATCTGAGGGGATTAAACAAGAATTAAAACAAATTACGCCTGAAACCTACACAGGGATATAAAAATCTAACTAAAAATGATGCTAACAGACAAACAATCTTTAATCCTTTGTGGTTTTATGACTGCAGGCGTATTTATTTTTGGCATTTTAGATATTCTGGATAACTTTATTATCCTTACGATATTAACGCTTATTTACATCGCTGTCGTTTTTAATCTTTTTTATGTGAGTTCAACTAAACGCAGGAATCAAAATAAATAATGAGCACATTATATAAAAGTACTAGCATACGATATTTAGGAAACTAGACTGTTTTACTGATATTACATCGTGTTGCGTTTAGTTTTTGCTTATCAATAAAGTCCTATCAAAGCATTATTCTTGTCATTAAAATTAGTACTTTCTATTATATTGGATATCATTAAAATAACAGCTTTTTATTTGAATTTTGCCATCTTGAGCTAAATAATATCGAATATCTTTAATTTTAATATTATTCTTAATTATAGTTATTAGGACTTCTACCATTGAGAGGTATATGAATTGAATCAAAGCATCTAAAATCAATGGTTAAAACGTCTGTTTCTTGATTATGTTTGGAACCTATTATAATAGCAGGTATAAATAAACTTTGGTCAACAACATACATTTCAGGTGTTTTCCTCCATTGTTTAGCTTTTTTTCAATGAAATTTAGCACATTGCAATCTTGAGGTAGATAGTAATTTGAGATATTATAAAAATAAGGGATACTATCAGGAGCTATTTTATTATTATTACATTTAAGCTAAGCAAAAAAATCTATTTTTTCTTATACATTGTTATGGGGTTTTTATTCAGTACGCTTAAATCCAATATTTTCTATTTTTTCAGAGAATCTCTTTTTAACTGTTACATAATACGTTAAACCATTTGTACAACCACAACCTTCACAGACTTCTTCTAAAGAAGTATCTACCTTTATACGGATTGATTTCCATTCGATTTTTTGTTTAGTTAGAAAGGATTTTAATTGAGCTTTATTCTCTTCTATTGTATACCAAGTCCCCCAAGGGTCAGCACATTGTGTCCCATTATAATAATAACTTACTGTAGACCTATTATTATCCTCGTACAAGGTGTTGTTTGTCAAAAAAAACATTAATAAAAGTGTTATTTTCATGTCACATAATTTTTTGTTCTCTTTTATATGTAATATCTTACTTTAAAGACCTTCAGTAATTTCCTTCAATTAGAGACAAATCGTATTCTAATATTTAGAATTACCCATAACGGACTTGTGTATGAAACGTAGCGTGCAAAAAGACACTAGCTTTTCGGGTCAACACAGAGCCGAATTTTTATATTTTGTTTTTAATTTTCTCTTTTTAAAAGCCAAATTAAAAATTTGGCGGTCTAAGCAAATAAACACAAACCTTTCGATTTAGTACTTATTAGCTATGTTTTATAGGACACCGTGTTGGCAATAGTATTTTTTTCACAAGTTATATTTAGGTTTGGTTATCAATAGGCAATCTTTCAATTCTTTAGAAGCTTGGTAATATCTTTCAGCGGGAATTTCCTCAGGATACTTTTCATAAATCATTTTTCTTCTTTCATAATATGATTCGATATATTCTAAAGCTGAATCGTCATTACAGAGTCTATAAATTGTAGCTTTTTTTAATTGATAGAAAATCCCTAGGGTATTACTTAATATTTCTCTTTCCTCTGGTAGTGTTTTTAAATATTCGTATAAAACATTTAAGTTAGACCAGTTTTGATAAAATGACAAAGCATCTTGGATTATAAAATCCTTAAACAAGCTAATTACAGAAGATAAATCTGAATCAGAATTAATAACAAATTTATCCCTTCCAACTTGATTTTTAATTTTTATATCAATAGAAAAACTTTTATAAACTTCATCATAAGTGATACTTTTTCCAAATAATTCATTTTTAGAAAGAATGGGGTGAATTATTTTTTCAACTTCGGGGAACGCTATATTTAACCAGTTTTTAGAATAAACATTATAAAGAAAACCTTCAGAACAATTTTCAGTTAAACTATATCCAAAATTGAAATATATTTTGTCATTTTTTAAAAAAAATTCTGTGCCAAATTTATCTTGTTTAGTTAATAGATTATTCTCTTTTAATAAAGGAGAAATAGCATTAATAATCGATTCATTTATTTTTTTATAATCCAACTAGGTCTATTTTATAGTTAATCAGTTTATGATGCTTAATGACACACAACGGTTAGTGTATATTGCGTTTGCCTGCCGAAGGCGGCATATGCAATATACAATTTGTTAGAAACTTTTTTATTCTAATTGATTTGACAAATATGTGGTGATTATACCTGAATTAGTAATTACAAATAATAAATTCTCATTTATCGCTGGGTTTCCTGAAATACTACCTCTAATCTTATGTCTCCAAATTACTTGTCCATTATTAGGATCCATGCCGTTAATATAATTTTTATAATCATGACTTGATCCAAAAATCAGTAAATCATTGCTCACAATACTTTCTCCAGTAGTGAGAAAACTATTAAACCATATTTTCTTTCCAGTTTTAGCATTAAGTCCATATATACCTTGCATCCAATCATTAAATATTAGAATGTCATTATAAATCGTCGGAGTGGAAAATATAGAACTATTAACTTCAAATTCCCATACTTTATTTCCTGAAGAAGTTTCAATAGCATAAAGAACCCCATTATCCGAAGCAAAGTACACAATGTTATTTGAAACTAATGGACTTGCATATATTCTGTTTTTCGCGTCAAATTTCCAATTTAATTCTCCTGTTTCTGAATTTAAACAATACATAATACCACTTTCTGAACCAATAAAGAGTTTTCCTAAATTGACATATGGGCTTGATTCCCCTCCCCGTAATGTCTTAAAACGCCATATTTCTTTTCCAGTATTGATATCTAAAGCATATATATAGTTATCAAAAGATTGAAAGAATATCTTTCCATTTGCAATAGTTGGGCTAGAAGCAATAATTCCATTAGTATTAAATCGCCAAATTTCATTGCCAGTATTTTTATCTAATGCATAAAATACACCTTCTCTTGAGCCAAAATATATTGAATTTAAGTAAACAATTGGAGTAGAAGCTTGTCCAGACCATTTTTGATCTTTTTGAAATTTAAACCTCCATTTTTCTTCACCTGAAACCCCTTGTAATGCAATTATATTGTTGCCATAGCCGAAGTATAGTTTTTCCTGATCTAATACAGGACTTGTAGAGTGCCCATAGTAACCACTTTTCTCCCAAAAAACCTGATCAATTTTTCTAAATTGTTTTATGGAATCCTTGTCTACTAAGCTACAACCATTTCTATAAGTTCCTCTATATTGATTCCATGTTAATTCTGTCGATTGACTTTTTGACTCACATGATGTTAAAAATGTTAAACAACATGTTATATAAATTAATATATTCAGTTTAATTATCATACGCAATAATGATGAATGTTGCCAACGTCTCGGCTATGATTAGTGCGGGGCGGAAATCCAGCGAATTTCCTGTCTCGCGCTAAGCAAAAGCTTTGGGTTTTGTTTTGTTTTTTTTCTTGCACGAAGCAAAATCCCAAAGATTTTGCGACTTCATAAATATACACAGACCTTGGCGTTTTAACCCGAAGTCCGTATTAATTATAGGTATTGTTGTAGGTAGTGCTTTTTTATTTCGCAATATACTTGTTGCCTTCTTCATCAATTAAATACCTAAACTTATCTTCTAAAACTACAAAATAGATATTGACATTTTTGCGATTCGTATAATCAGTTTTAGTAACACTTTCAGAAGTATATACCATATTGATTAGTTTTAGTCCTTTTTTAGGTTTTATCAGCCACTTCATTGTAGATAAGTCTAAAATTCCAGATTTTGAAATCGAATCTTGATATGTTCCAGCTCCTCTAATTCCATCGTGCTGTATGCTGTAACCAAAAAGTTCATTACTGTAAAATGGACTTTTTAATAATTTACCGTAATGAAGTTTATGACCGGATAAAGTGATAAAGCCTTTTTTCCCCTTAAAGTCCTCTGCATAAAGTAAATTTTCTCCCTTATGCTGATAATCAGTATATCTGAGTGACTTATAAACAAAACCCTTTTTGATTTCACCTTCAGTATTGATAATTGTTTTGTTGCCCTCTTTGTTTTGCACTATTGCATAATAATTATTTTTATATAGGAAAGGTTTTGAGATATTCCAACTATGCCAATTGTCCCTAAAGTACGCTTTTGAATAGGCAATTAAATTACCATTATCATCGACTTTAAAACCTTTATATCCATTTATAGAATCTAAGACTTGTATTTTTAGGTCAACTGAGTCATCACCTTCTATTACAGTAACCATCAAATCTTTTGCATTTAATTCATAGTTATTATTAATTTTAACATCGCATTCCTCATAGAAAAAAGAAATATTCGGATTGAATGTTGAAGCATAATTCATTAAAGGTTCAGTCAATTTTTTTTTCGTTGTTTTGTCCATCAACCCCCATTTTTCTTGCCAACTATCATTTACAACATTGTATGGAACTAAATCAGCTGCCTTGTAGTCTTTTATTTTGTCTATAAAATCCTTTTGCAAAATTGGCTTACACTTGTCGGTTTGAGAAAATATTATGTTTGAGGAAAGAGTTAAAATGAAGACTAATAAAGTTCTTTTCATTATCGATTTTTTTTATTGAATGATTTTGTTTGCATGTTCGCTAACGGCTCGGCTATGGTTAGTACGGGGATTAAAAGTAGCGAACTTTTGATTAAGTACTTAGCCAAAACTTTTTATTTTGTTTTATCTTTTTCTTAATAAAGCCAAATCAAAAGATTTGGCGGACTTTATAAAAACACAATAAACTTTGGGTTAAGCATCAAAACCCGTATTAATTATAGGCATTGTTAGCTACTTTTTTCATAGTGTAATTTATAGAGTTTATTATGGATGTCACGAATGTCAGTATGAATTTCTTCTAGATCAGATGTACTAAACTTAGTTGTTTTGTCTAGTATTTTATCTCCTTTTTTATTGTAATTGTGAAATAGATATTCATCATTATCCTTAGAATTAGTTAGAACCAGACTGTGGACAACAATATTTCTTTTTTCTCTTAATTTATCAAGTTTATCTATTAAGTAAATGAAATCAGATCTATTCGAGATATCTGAGTTTTCAAGTTCTTTAAGAATATCTTTAATTTTTTTTCCCGTTTGGCTATTTGCAAAAAAATCAATTCTATGATTTCTGAGATCTAATTCTGATAAAATTTGTGATAACATAAATTCAGTTCTTACGAACCCTCCTATAATATCACCTATTAAGCAATTAAGTTTGGCCATAACTATTTTTCTTTACTTGTGTAAATCTTATTTAAGAATACCCTAATTGTTTCAATAAAATGCCTTATCAATTTATCATTCTGAAATTCAAGGAGATAATAATTATTTATCTCAGTAACTTTTAACTGTTTTATCTCTTTTATAGAGTTTATTCTTGTCTTAGTTTCCGATTTATTCAGTCTATAATTTGATGAATGTACAAAGACATTTCTTAAGTGGTTGAGTTTAGTAATTTCATTCCATTCACTATTAATTTCTTCAAAGTCAATTTCAATAACTTTTTCGAGGTATCTTTTGAACTTGAAAATTCCTTTACCAGATATGTCGTCAATTTTAATTCGTTTGTTTTTTTCTGCAATTTCACATAAGCGTAATAAGGATTGCTCTAAAAATGAATAAATAGATACTATAATTGAGCTATAATAAAGCTGTAAATTCTTTTGTTTTATATAAATGTCAATTGGGTCATAATTCAAGTCTTTAGCCAAATCAGGTGTGTCGTTATACTCTTTTAAGTACTTTCTTACTTTTTCATCTATTTGTTGATTGGTCAAATCTAAAAACTCAATAAATGAATCTAATTCAAAATCAATTTCAGAGTAATGAAAATCCTCTGTTATGAATATTGTCCTTATCGGTTTTCCTAACCCCATTTTGTAATGTTCGTAAAGGGACATGGTTTACACAAGTTAAAGATTAAGGTTTACACTAAATTAATTTCTAATCTTGTTGATTG